>CAZESP010000026.1:0-87853 GCA_964515185.1 uncultured Alcaligenaceae bacterium | reverse complement strand
GCGTAGCTCAATTGGTTAGAGTACCGGACTGTCGATCCGGTGGTTGCGGGTTCGAGTCCCGTCGCCCTCGCTCATGCAAACCGATGCGGGCCGGTGCAAACAAGCGCCGGCCCCTTTCATTTCAACAGGTTGCGGCGAATCGTCTGACAATCGTTCAACAGTGCCCATAGTGTACTTCAGTGCATCGCGATGCAAGCCAATGTCGGCCGTTCCTACGCCCGGCACTACGCCCGTTTCGTCGTCCGTTCCGGTTCGAGCCAACGGAACGGCAACGACTTCCGGCGATGCCGGCACGAGGTTCGGCAGTTTGTCCACGGCGCCGGCCAGATCGTACAAGCGACGGTGCGAATAACGGGCGGTCAATTCCGGCTTGGAATGTCCGGCGAGTTCCTGAAGCGTTCTCAGGTCGATTCCCGATCGGCCCCCGAGCGTTAGGTACGAATGACGCAAGGCGTGAAAATCGGCATATTCCGGGCCATCCGGCCCTTCGATCGAATAGGCAATTCCGGCCGCGTCGAGGTCGATTCGGAGCATCTCGGCCCCCCGATGGTCCCTCGCCCAGGTTCCGCCCCAGATCGGTGCGTTGTTCGCTTTGTCCGGAAGATAATCACGCAAGGCGTCCGCCACGTCGAGGGGCAACGGTTGTACTTCCGTACGGCTCCACGCTACATCTCTAGACTTCATCGCGGATTTCATTGACCGACGATCGTTTCCCAGGAGTGTATTGTGTTCGGAACAAACGGCTCATCGGATGATGTCGTGAATGACATGTCCGTGAACGTCGGTGAGTCGCCGGTCAATGCCGTTATGTCGAACAGTCAGTTTCTCATGATCGAAACCAAGTAAATAAAGCATCGTGGCGTGAATGTCATGGACTTGCGTTGCATTTCTGCGGTCGGCAGGCTTGTAGCCCCATTCGTCACTCGGTCCATGGCAAATGCCGCCGCGAATGCCGCCGCCTGCCAGCCAAGTGGTGAAACAATACGGATTATGATCGCGGCCCTTACCGCCTTGTGATGACGGCATCCGGCCAAATTCGGTGGACCAGATAACCAAGGTGTCGTCGAGCAGGCCACGCTGTTTGAGGTCCTTTATCAGTGCCGCCGCCCCGTGAGCCATTCCCATCGCCAATGGGCCATGATCGCGTTGCACATCTTCGTGAGAGTCCCAGTTGCGACGTGGGAACCCGTTGTCGTTTCCGGACCAAATCTGCACGAACCGCACTCCACGCTCAAGGAGTCGCCGGGCTACAAGGCACTTGCGCCCGAAGTAATGCGTTTCCTCTCGGATGTTGATCTCGCTACCGAAACTCGGCTGCCCTGAGAGAATCCCGTAGAAATCGAGGATATACCTTGGTTCCGCACTAATATCGAGTGCCTCGGGAGCCGCGAGTTGCATTCGGGCCGCCAACTCATAACTTCGAATCCGAGCTTCGAGCCGGCCATCTTCCTCCCGTGACTGCAAATGCAATCGGTTCAACTTCCCCATCAACGCTTGGGCGGCTGGCTCACCACGACGATCGACAAATGAACCATCGGGCGGGAAAAGATCGTCGATGGGAACCTTGTTTTCCGGGCGGAGAACGGTTCCCTGATGATGAGCGGGCAGGAACGCGGCGTCCCAATTCTTGCTACCATTCGATGCTAGCCCCCGATGGTCGGGCAACACGACAAACGCGGGCAGATTCTCATTCAGGCTTCCCAGCCCATAGCTCACCCAGCACCCGGCGCCTGGAAATCCCGGGATGTTGAATCCTGTGGTTTGTAGCAATGTCCCCTGACTGTGAATCCCTGTCTTTCCCACGAGATTGTGAATGAAGGCCATTTCATCGACCACATCGCCGAGCGGCGACACGGCGTCGCTGAGGAGTTTTCCACATTGGCCATAGGGCTTGAAATTCCAAACCGGCTTCAACCATGGGCCGAGGCCGTTTTGAAATGCCTCAACGTGTTCGCCGAAATCCGAGGGTTGCCCATGACATTTCACTAATTCCGGCTTGTAGTCGAAAAGATCGAGGTGGCTGGCGCCGCCGGCCATGAAAAACTGAACGACCCTTTTCACTCGCCCTGGAAACGGTGAAGGGGACCCGGCGGCCCGGCCTTCCGCGTTCAACAGCGATGCCAGCGCGATACCGCCCAGGCCCGTTCCGAGGTGACCCAGAAAATCGCGACGAGTCGGGAGCATGACCTCACCCCGAGGTTCGGGCTAATCGACAAACAGAAACTCATTCAGATTCAGGATCACGCGGCAAAGACTTGGAAGCCCGTGCTCTCGGCCGTAGGCATCTAAGTCAACTCGTTCCGAAGGCGTTGGATTGCGGCCGATTGCCAGCCGAAACGCGCGCTCGACCTGCGGCGGCCCGTCGGCGGCTTCACGTTGAACGCGTGAGGCGAAATGCCGGCTCATGGCGATTGTCAGCTTGTTGTTGAGCAGCGACAACGCCTGTTGCGGAGTTATGGTCTCGTTGCGGCGGTCTATCCGCATGGACGGGTCGGCGCAATCGAAGGCGGTCATGAACGGCTGCTGTTGGGACCTCACCGTAAATCGATAAATCGAGCGCCGATGGCAACGTCGGTCTTCCGGGTCGTGCAAGTGATATTGGTAGTGAGGCGAATGTTCCGGGTGCTCAATCACGAAATCCTGAAAGCTCGGACCATACATGGTGGCGTCGAGTTTGCCGCTAACGCGTAAGATCGAATCCCGAACGGACTCCGCGTCGAGTCGTCGCCGGTTCATTCGCCACAAGAGGCGATTATCCGCATCAACGTCTGAATGACGGTCTCCAGAGGAAACTTGTCGGTACGTTGCGCTGTTCACGATGAGTCGATGCAGATTCTTGAGGAACTGGCCCCGGTCGCGAAACTCAATCGCCAGCCAGTCGAGCAATTCCGGGTGGCTTGGCGGTTGCCCCATGCGGCCAAAGTCACCTGGGGTGTCCACCAGTCCGCGACCGAAGTGATACTGCCACACACGGTTCACGATTGATCGCCAAACCAAGGGGTTGGAATCACTCGTTAGCCATTTTGCAAGTGACGCTCTTCGGGCCCCATCCGAGTCTTCAACGGGTCTTTGATAAGGTGCCGATATCGCCGCGATGACGCCAGGTTCGACTCGCGGACCCGGTTTGGTAACGTCGCCGCGAGGAAGGATGAAAATCGGCCGCGGTCGGCCCATATTCGCGCCTGTTCCTGTGAAATTACCGGTTCCCGTATGAATGGCCCCAACATAGGCCATCGATGGTTTGGGCAGTCGCCGAATCTCCTCCTCGACCTCCCGCTGTTGTGATTCGATTATCCGCAATTGGTCACGGGTCTTGCCGTCGGTCGCGGCCTCCAACAATTCCTGCCTCATTCGATAGAGGCGATCTGTCTCCACAGACATGGATTGCTTTGCAGTGTTGAAATAGCCATCCGCGAGATTGACCCGTTGCCAACGCGGTGGCGCCTCAATCGAATCGAACGAAGTCACATGGCAATGACGGGCGACGTTGGCTCCCAGCCGGTCGCGGATAATGATCTCAGCCAATGCGAAGATGTAGTCATTGGCCCTCAACGCCAACTTGGTGGCCGTTACTCGCACATATCGAGCGGAAACGTCTTTCGCGATGAATTCGCGGGGCTCGGTTCCTGGATTGGGATAATCCGATTGTGTTTCGTCCGCGATTAACGTGATGCCGCTCATGAATTTCGGGTCATCACTCGCTTCGATCCGAAATCGAATCGGAAAACCGAACCCCGCGCCGATTCGGTTGAAGTCATCGTAACAGCCCACCAATCCCACGCTTCGAATTGCGACGGACTTTCCAAGATCGACTTGAACCCATTTAACGTGATGGGCCGAAGATTCGATCTTGCTGTGATACCCGAACTCGACGCGGGGTTGAGAATTGCCCGTGTCGCGAGTGATTTGCCGGTCCAATTCGCTTATCGCGGGGCCTGCTCGGCGGCGTATCTCCGTATCCAATTGACGGCGACGCTCCGACAACTGCCGCGCACGTGATTGCAATTCTTGTCGGCGCTTCGTGACACTTGGATCAACGTCATAGCTTCGATCGGTCCTATCAATGGCCGCGAAAATTGCCTGAAGGGCATAGTAATCGGCTTGCGAGATGGGATCGAACTTGTGGTCGTGACACTGAGCGCAGTGAACCGTAAGGCTCATGAATGAGCTAATCGTGTTCGAGACCATGTCGTCGCGGTCGAAGTGCCGAGCGTATTTGCCATCAATCTTCGATTCGGGCAATTCGGCATGGCCAATGAAATCCCACGGGCCGGCCGCGAGGAATCCCAATCCTTCGATCCCGTCGCGGGTCCCCGGAAACAGAACGTCCCCCGCAATCTGCTCCTGGACGAATCGTGAGTAGGGGCGATCGTCATTGAAGGCGCGGATCACGTAGTCCCGATATGGCCACGCGTTGGGCCGCGGCTTGTCCTTGTCGTAGCCGTGAGTCTCGCCGAAGTGGACTACGTCGAGCCAATGTCTCGCCCATCGCTCACCATAGTGGGGCGAATCGAGCAGTCGATCGACCAGTTTCTCGTAGGCCCGCGGGTCAGTGTCCGCGACGAATCGGGCAATTTCCTCGGGATCGGGAGGCAAGCCGATCAGGTCAAAATACAACCGTCGGATTAGTGTCCGACGATCGGCTTCCGGCGATGGCGACAAGCCCCGCTTCCGTAGCTCGGCGATTACGAACCGGTCAATCGGTGTCCGGACGCGGACATCGTCCACGACCGGGATCGTTGGAATTGTGGGCGCGGCGAGCGGCCGGAACGACCACCATGCCGATGAATCAGCCGCAGTCACGATCGGCGTCAGAACCACAAGCGAAATAACAGCACTGTTGAACCGCATCGGTCTAACCCCAATCGTTCCGCCGATCGCGACGGGGCAACGGATTCGCTCCGATCAATCGCCCGCGGGCTTTGGCGCAGGTGCCTTTTCAGGGTCTTTCTTAGGAGCGTCTTTCTTAGGAGCGTCTTTCTTGGGAGTGTCTTTCTTAGGAGCGTCTTTCTTGGGAGCGTCTTTCTTGGGAGTGTCTTTCTTAGGAGCGTCTTTCTTCTTAGGCTCTTCCTTCTTTGGCTCTTCCTTTTTCGGAGCCGGCGGAGGCATGTCATAGCCCCGTTCGACATTCAGGCCCGGAATTGCACTCGCCAAAGTCTTGGCGCCGCCTTCGGTAACTTTCGTCTGCCAGACATAAAGCCGTTTGAGGCTCTTGATCGATCGCAGTTGCTCGATTCCTTTGTCGGTGATTCCTGTGCCGTAGATGTTCAGCGAAACCAGTTTCGAGAAGCCGAGCAAGTTGTTGAGACCGGCATCGGTAATGGCGGTGTTGTGCAGCTTCAAGATTGACAAGTGTTGCAGCGGCTTCAGGCTGACGAGCATGGAGTCGTTAACGGTAGTCCCGCCGAGGTTCAATTCGATGACGTTGGGCATGTCCTTGAGCAACCCGAGTTCGTCTGCTTTGACCTCTTTGCCCCGCAAGCTGAAATCAATCCGAAGCCAATTTGAGTTTTGGGCCAATCGCATCACTAAGATGCCGGCTTGCTGTAACTTGGTGACGGCGGCTTTTTCCGCTTCGGAGATAGGTAGGCCGGCATCTTCTTGGGACGTGGTTGCGGCCGCGGGTTTTCCGAGAACGACACCATCGGGCCACTTCGCTCCTTCGTCAATCCAGGCTTTCATTTTCTCGATCTGTGCTTTCGGCAGAGCGTCGCCTTCGGCTGGCATTCGATTCTCGTCGTCGTTGGGCAGGACGAGAACTTGGTAGAGCTTGCTTTCAGCAGCCTTGCCGGCAACCACGACTTTGCCGCTTTTGGCGCCTTTCATCATCGCTTCTTTGCTGTCGAGTCGTAGGCCGCCTTTTTGACGTGTGGCACCGTGGCAGGTGACGCATGTCTTTTCCAGAATCGGACGAATCTCTTTGGAAAAATCGACCTCGCCCCGAGCCGGAGACGCAAAGGTCCCAGCCAAAATAAACAAGGCCGCCCATTTGGTATTGCGAGTCACGTTGTCACCTCCACAATTGATCGTCTCAAACTTCCCGGCAGGATCTCTGAATCGATGAGGAGTGCCCCATCCCGTTTGGTATGTGCAGTAGAGTGTAGCGAACCGACGCCGTTACCGAAAGAGGGCACTTCGCAGATTGTGGATGAATTGATCCCCTTCGAACTTGACGTGTTCGCCGGGATTACGCAGGATAATGGTGTGGAGACTGTGGCGAAGTAGTCATCGCGCGATGCCCGTTGACTCGACTCGCTTCGTACGGAATCCGCCAACCGACGTTACCGGGACCCGAACCTCCTGCCTTATCCCGGTGATTGAATTCCCGCATCGTGGAACGATCATGAACTCCCATTCCGCCAAACTGGTCGCGTTCGTTTTCCTACTAAGTCCCGCTCTCGCCCCGGCTGGGACCTTCGAGGTTTATCCTCCCAAAGTCGAACTTCACGGCAGTCGCGACGAACAGCGATTGGGCGTGTCGGTTTTGGTTGGTTCCCGCCTTCGGGACTCTACGATAGAAGCCACTTATCGGAGTCGGAACCCCAATATCGCCGTTGTGAGTTCCGCCGGTCTTGTCCGCCCTGTTGCGGATGGTCAAGCGACGATCGAAATCGGGCTTAATGGATCAGCAATATCGATCCCGGTCATAGTGCGAGGCATGCATGTCGATAGCCCCGTGAATTTCTCTCGCGAGGTACAGCCGGTTCTGACCAAGGCAGGCTGTAATCAGGGCGCTTGTCACGGGGCCCAGTATGGTCGCGGTGGATTCAAACTGAGCCTATTCGGGTTCGACCCGTTGTTCGACTACGCTCAAATCGTGCAAAGCAATGAGGGACGACGGGTCGTTGTTTCCGATCCGGAAAGGAGCATCTTGTTGCAGAAGCCGGCGCTTGTGATGGAGCATGGCGGCGGCGAACGGCTCAAGGTCGGTTCTCGCGGATACGAGACGATCAAGCGATGGTTGGAAGATGGCGCGCCGGAGCCAGCCGGGGAGGAATTGAAGGTAACCCAGATCGAGGCATGGCCCGCACGTCAAGTGATGGCTCCCGGTGAGAAGAGGCAGTTGCTCGTCACGGCGACTTGGTCCGATGGCCGGCGCGAGGATGTCACGGAGAAATCTCTCTTCGATACGCTCAACGATGCCGTTGCGGCTGTCGCGCCGACCGGAGTCGTCACCGCGAAAGCGAAGGGGGAGACATTTGTCATGATCCGTTTCGGCGGGCAAGCAAGTGTCGTGCAAGTGACCCTTCCGTTTGCAACTCTGCCGAGCTACCCTGACGTGCCGCGTCACAATTTTGTCGATGAGAAGTTGGTCGCCAAATGGCGAGAGTTGGGTCTGACGCCCTCGCCGCTCGCCAACGACGCTGAGTTCTTTCGGAGAATTCACCTCGATGCCGTTGGAACATTGCCCGACCTCGGAGAACTTCGCCGGTTCTTGGTTGACAAGTCTCCCGATAAGCGAATGAAGGCGATCGATCAGGTTCTCAGTCGACCAGAGTTTGTGGATTACTGGGCTTACAAATGGGGCGATCTGCTCCGAATCAATCGTGACGCGCTTGAAGAAAAGGGAATGTGGAGCTTCCACAATTGGGTGCGTGCTTCGCTTCGTGACAATAAGCCCGTCGATGAATTCGTTCGCGACATTGTCACCGCCGAGGGCAGCACGTACACCGATGGGCCCGCGAATTTCTATCGGATCGGCGCGACGGCGGAGGATTGGTCTGAAACTGTGACCCAAGTCTTCCTGGGAATCCGTGTGCAATGTGCCAAGTGCCACCATCATCCGTTCGAGAAATGGAGTCAGGACGACTATTACGGGATGTCCGCGTTCTTCGTTCGACTCGGCAAGAAGAATAGCCAAGAGTTCGGCATCTTCGGCCGGGAAACGGTCGTGTACATTCGTTCGGTCGGCGAGCAAACACACCCTCGCAAACGGGCCGTTGTCAAGCCTCATCCACTCGATGGGGACGCCGTCGATGATCCTATCGACCGCCGGCGGAAGCTGGCCGAATGGCTCACCTCACCGAGCAACACGATGTTCTCGAAGAACATTGTCAATCGATTCTGGGGATACCTCATGGGTCGGGGACTGGTAGATCCGTTAGACGACATGCGTGCCACGAACCCGCCATCGAATCCCGAACTCCTCGACTCATTGGCCAAGGATTTCGCCATTCACAAGTTCGACTTGAAACACTTGTTGCGGACCATCATGCAGTCCCGGGCCTATCAACTATCGTCGATGCCAACCGATGGTAACGCCGCTGATGCTGCGAACACGTTCTTCACTCGTTATACGGTCAAGCGTCTGACGTCTGAACAAGTTGCCGACGCCATCGACAATGCCACGGGAACTCGCGAAAAATATCTCGGATTGCCCTTAGGGACGCGAGCCATTCAGTTACCGGACCCGCGCGTGCGATCTTACTTGATGGACGTTTTCGGTCGCCCCTCACGGCAAATCACGTGCGAGTGCGAACGGACGACCCGGCCCAATGTCGCCCAAGCCTTGCACCTGTTGAACGGTGAATTCCTGAATCGCAAGATTGCCGATCCTCAGGGCCGCGTTCAGAAACTCCTCGCAGCCAAGATGCCCCAGGAAAAACTCATCGAGGAACTCTATACCGTCACGGTTTCGCGATTTCCCACGGACGAAGAGATTGAGCGTGCCAAGCGATGGATATCGGCTGCCCCGAATCCGCGGGAAGGTGTTCACGACCTTCTTTGGGTCCTACTGAATTCGCGGGAGTTCTTGTTCAATCACTAACATCCGTCGGAAGCCACATAATCAAGAGGAGGCAAACCGATGGGCCGATTCGCCATGAGTTTGCTTGCGATCGTCATTGGAATCGGATTGGACGCAGCCGGACATGGCGCGGAGCCTACGTATTGGCAGGACGTTCGGCCGATTCTCCGCAAGAACTGCACCATTTGTCACTCGGCAAAGAACCTAGCCGAGCCCGACATTTCAGGGTCGCTTGCCCTAGATACGCTCGAGGCTGTGTTGAGAGGCGGCAAGAAGCCCGTTGTCGTTCCCGGGAAATCATCCGAGAGCTTGCTTGTGAGCATCTTGCGCCATCCCAAGGTTTCGCGTCGCATGCCGCGGGACGCGGACCCCCTTTCCGATGAGACGGTCGCCGTCATTCGCCATTGGATCGACGCGGGAGCAAAAGCCGGCGAAAAGCCAGCCGAGTCAGAATCGCCCGGAACGGTCGTGACGGCACCTCGTACTCGGCGTTTGGATGTGGTGGTTGCAACTCGGATCGCTAAGCCGGCCAATGTTTCGGTGTCGCTTCCGGCTGGCCCACTCGCTCCCATCGCGGCGTTGGCCTTCAGCCCCGACGGTCGGCTCCTTGCCGCCGGTAGTTACGGGCGAGTCGCGATTTGGGATCTAACCAAAATGCAATTGGCCAAGGTGCTGACCAATGTCCTCGGCTCCGTCAACGATCTCCGGTTTAGCCCGGATGGAAAGTTGCTGGCCATCGCGGGTGGTCAGCCGTCGGCGAAAGGGATGATTCGAATCGTTTCCGTGGCCGATTGGAAAATCGTCGCGGACCTTGGAGGCCACACGGATGTTGTCTCCTCGATTGCGTTCAGCCCCGATGGAAGCACGTTGGCGTCAGCGAGCTTCGACAAGACCGTACGGATTTGGGAATGGAATTCGGCCACGTTGAAGCGTTCAATTACAGGCCATTCCGATTTCGTTTATGCCGTTGCGTTCGGTCCCGGCGGTGACTGGATCGTCTCAGCCAGCAAGGACCGAACCGCTCGAATGAGCGACATCAAGACCGGCAACAGCCGCCTAACGTTCAGTGGGGCGGATCAAGATATTCTGGCCGTCGCCGTCAGCCCGGACGGTTCGCAGGTAGTGACTTCCGGTCTGCAGCCTGGTATCGCGTGGTGGAATGCAAAGACTGCGGAACGTGCCCGGCTTCAGGGGGGGCACGACATTGCTGTCCACGAGTTGACCTTTGATCGCGGAGGCAAGCTCTTGGCTTCGGCCGGTGCGGACAAGACGGTGCGTGTCTGGGACGCGGCCAACGGATCCTCGCGTCGCGTGATTCCCACCGGCACGATCATGTATGCCGTGGCGATTCATCCAGACGGAAAAACGATTGCTGGTGGCGGTGCCGACGGACTGGTTCGGATTTGGGAAACCACCTCCGGGCGCCCGCTCGTAACACTCCTGAATGAAACCGACGGATGGCTCACCGTTACCCCCGAGGGATACTTCACCGCGAGCGATTCGGCGATTGCCCGATTCAATTGGAAGTCGAGCGGTCGCACATTGGCCAGGGATTCTTGGTCATCACTGAATAATCCCGCGATGGTGCTGAAGTCATTCCGTTGCGAGAAAGTCCCTGACGCCACATTACCGCTGTCCAGGAATTGATTAGGATGGTGGGTAATCCTCTGTTCCAATTGGCTGAGAATCCTGGAGAGACCCTTGAAGACCCGAATGTTGCTGGCCCTGCTGTTCATGGGGATTGTGGCGTTGAGCCCCTTGAACGCGCAAATTCTCGACAACGAGTATTACCCATTGGCCATCGGATCGGCATGGCACTACAAGTCGAACGATACCAAAGTAACTCTCAAGGTAACCAAACACGAAAAGGTCGGCGACAAACTCTGCGCCGTTATCGAAACCCTGAGGGACGGAAAGGTCGAAGGCACCGAGTGCGTCTCTGTTTCCCAAGCCGGGGCCATTCGCGTATCTTTTAACGGACAAGCTGCATCGGTGCCGTTGATGTTCCTCAAATTCCCACCGAAAAAGGGCGAAAAGTGGAAAGTCGATTCGATGATAGGCAGTGAGAACGTCAAGGGAGAGTTCACCATCGAGGAAGAGAAGATCAAGGTTTCCCAAGGTGAGTACGACACGATCAAGTCCGTGGGTGCCATCGAGGTCAATGGCCAGGCGACGACGATCGCCTATTGGTTTGCGAAGAACGTGGGGGTCGTGAAGCTATTGATCAAGACGGCCGAGAGTGAGGTTGTGCTGGAACTGGAAAAATACGAAGCGGCCAAGCCATAGAAGCGTCGGATCACTGACGAAAGCCGAAGGGGAAAGCAATGCGAGTCACGGTCGCGGTCCTGGCAAGCCTTGGGTTCGCCGGCTCAATGAGCGGTCAAACCTCGTTCCCCATGATCACCCACTGCACACCGGTGGCAATCGAGCGCGGCAAGGCGACCGAAGTCTTGGTCGAAGGTCAAATGAATTTCCACGGATCGCGCCAGGTTCTGGTCGCGGGGCAAGGCATCAAGGCAACGGTCATTTTGGTTCCCGTCGGAAAAAACGATCCGAAACAGAGGCCCGTGACGCGATCGGTCAAACTTCGATTTGAGGTCGATCCCGACGCGGCATTGGGTGTTCGCGAATTCCGCATCGCATCGACATTGGGCCTTTCCAGTCTTGGTCAGATTCTCGTCGTGGACGAGCCTGTCATCTTGGAGCAAGGGGTAAACAACACGCTGGCCCAAGCCGCGCCGATCTCGATACCTGCCGTCGTCTGCGGTCGCATCGAAGCGGCCGAAGACGTTGACTATTTCCGCTTCTCGGCCAAAGCAGGTCAGCACCTCACCTTTGAGGTTTTCGGCGCTCGTCTCGAAGACAAGATTCACGACCTACAGAAACACCTTGATCCGTTGGTGGCGTTGTTCGATCCAGAAGGCAGAGAAGTCGCTGCGAGTGACGATTCTTACTTCGCCGACCCGCTGCTGACCTACAAGATACCCAAGGATGGCTACTACACGATTCAGATTCGCGATGCAAAATACGATGGCGATGCCCGATGGGTCTATGCACTCCGAGCGACGGACCGCCCCTACGTTTCACATGTATTCCCGATGGCGGCGAACCCAAGGTCGACCGTCAATGTCACGCCTGTCGGTTCCGCGAAAGAGTCTCTTCCACGGCTGACCATGACGGCTCCGTCTCTGGCCGGGACTCACGCCTTGCAGGCCGATGTCGCCGGCCGAACGACCAACCCTTTCGCGTTCCATGTAACCTCGCTACCAATTGTCAGCGAGCAGGAACCGAATGACACGATCGATCAGGCAACTCGAATCTCGGTGCCCTGTGTCGTGAACGGCCGGATTGGCGCTCGACGTGACCTCGATCACTTCGTATTTCCCGGCCGCAAGGCACAGCCGTTGCGGCTGGAGGTCAGGTCCCGCCGGTTCGGAACATTGCTGCAATCCGGCCTGGACTCGTTCGTCGAGATTCTCTCGATGAAAGGGCAGGTCGTTGCGTCAAACGACGACGACATAGGCAAAGATTCGGGATTGGTTTTCAATCCGCCTGCCGATGGGGATTACGTCGTTCGTGTTCGCGACCTGAATAGTAAGGGTGGCGACACTTTTGTTTACTGCCTCGAAATAGCTCCGGCGCAGCAGTCGTTTGCGATTCGTGTTGACCCCGGCAAAGCCATGATCGGGCCAGGCTCCTCGACGCCTTGGTACGTCACGGTGACGAGAGCCAACGGATTCTCGGGGCCGGTTGATGTCGCGGTTGAGGGACTTCCCGACGCCGTCAGCGTCAATCGACTCACGATCCCTTCGACGATGACGCAAGGACTTCTCGTGCTTAACGCGGGGACTGATGCCAAACTTGGAGCCGCCCCGGTCCGAGTCATCGGGCGAGCCGTTGTTGGCGACAAACCGGTCGAACGCATCGCGACTGTCAGCGAAGAGATTTACTTGCCCGGCGGAGGTCGCGGGCGCTTCGAAGCGGAAATGCCGGCGGTAGCCGTTACCGAGCCATCGGACATCCTCGCCGTCAGCGTCTCGCCGGCTAGAATCAGCCTCAGACCGGGGCAGGAAGTCCGGCTCGACGTGACTATCAAACGACGTGCCGACTACGACAAGTCCGTAACACTCGACGTGCTGTTGCGCCATCTCGGAACCGTTTTCGGCAACCCATTGCCCCCCGGCGTGACAGTCGTGGAGGGCAAGAGCAAGACACTGATCGGCACCGGAAACACCGGTCACATCGTCCTGAAAGCCGCGCCGGACGCGGCCCCAATCGAGGGTGTCCCTGTTAGTGTGCTGGCCCACGTCTCCATCAATTTCGTCGTGAAGATTAGCTACTCCAGCCCAGTTATTCCGCTCAGTATTGGGAAGTAGGCATCCATGGCCCATTTTGCGGATCGGCTCACCGAAGCGATCAGGGCAAAAGGAAACTTCCTTTGTGTCGGAATCGACCCGCGGTGGGACCAGTTGCCCGTCGCGATTCGACGGAAGTACACAGGCTCAACGCTTGCTGGCGTCGCCGAGGCATTTGTTGAATTCGGTCATCGGATCCTCGATCTCGTTTCGCCTTGGGCTCCGGTTGTCAAACCTCAGATGGCCTTCTTTGAAATGTGCGGCCCTCCTGGGTTAGAGGCCCTCAAGTCGATTCTCCGCCGCGCGCGTGAACTCGACGTGATTACCATTCTCGACGCGAAGCGAGGAGACATCGCTTCGACGGCGACCGCGTATGCCGATGCGTCGTTTGCCGGCGTGACGATCGATGGGGTGGTTCATCCGGTTTGGGACGCCGACGCGCTTACAGTAAATCCATATTTGGGACGCGATGCTGTTGAGCCTTTTCTTCAGAGTGCCAGGCTGGCGTACCGAGGCGTCTTTGTTTTGGTGCGAACAAGCAATGCTGGATCGGGGCAATTTCAGAACCTGCTCTGTGATGGCCGCCCGCTCTATCAACATGTCGGCGAAGCGGTGGGTGAATGGGGTCGCGAAAACCAGGGGCAGTGCGGGTTGAGTGACGTGGGAGCCGTCGTTGGCGCGACCCACCCCGCGGAGCTTCTGGCGATTCGTAAGATTTTGCCCGATACGTGGTTCCTTGTGCCCGGCTATGGCGCACAGGGGGGCACGGTAAGCGACATCCTCCCTGCGCTGCGGGCTGATGGCTTGGGAATTGTCGTGAACAGCTCCCGCGGAATTACCTTTCCGTTCAAGCCCGATGATCCGAATTGGGAGTCCGAAGTCGTGATGGCGACGAAACGGGCCGCCTCAGAGCTTCGATTGCCTCGCTCCGAGTAACTCCGGAAACCACATTATTCCCTGTCGATGCCGACTGGTGACGGTTTCGGACACGCCAACGGGGCGCCCCCGGGTCAATTGGCGCGAAAAAAGGAAGACTCGTTTGCCCGGAACATCGGTAGACGGGTTTGACCGGTGACTGTATTCTTTCCAGCGCGGAAAGATGGCGCACTCGTAACGGCGGCATAACCCGTACCTTCGTAACGTCTTCGAGCTTGTGTCTCGCCGGCGCCAGCGACAAGACCGGAAGTTGGGCAACGAATTCGCTAAACTAGGCGAAGTGGGGAAATTCTGTGCCGGCTGACGGCACCCACCAAGGGGAATCGGCGTGAACATCGAGAGCAGTGTGAGTCTGGTTGGAGCGGCACCTGCGGCCTTTAGTAGCGACCATGACCCGCAAGAGACTGCCGAATGGCTCGAATCGCTTGAGGCAGTCATTCGTCATCAAGGCCCGGAACGTGCCCGATTCTTGATCGAGTCGCTCATTGAAAAGGCCCATCGCGACGGCGTCCGCGTCCCTGGGCGAACGACCACCCCGTACGTCAACACGATTCCCGCCGACGATCAGCCTCCCTATCCCGGGAACCGGGACCTAGAGCGACGCATCAAGAGCCTCGTGCGGTGGAATGCGATGGCGATGGTGGTCCGAGCCAACAAGACGACAAACGTCGGTGGACACATCGCTACGTTCGCGTCGGCCGCAACGCTCTATGAGGTGGGATTCCATCATTTCTTTCGCGGCAAGACCGAGTCTCAGTTTGGTGACATTGTCTATTTCCAGGGGCATGCCAGCCCTGGCATGTACGCTCGGGCGTATCTCGAAGGGCGATTGTCTGAAGCTCAGTTGAATAATTTCCGACAGGAGCTCAAGCCTGGCGGTGGTCTGTCCAGCTACCCGCATCCGTGGTTGATGCCGGATTTCTGGCAGTTTCCAACCGTGAGCATGGGCTTGTCGCCGATTATGGCGATCTATCAGGCCCGCTTCAATCGATACCTCCGCGATCGCGGACTTGCCAACACTGACGACACTCGGGTCTGGGCTTTTCTGGGTGACGGTGAGTGCGATGAACCCGAGACTCTCGGCGCCATTCGATTTGCCGGCGCGGAGAAACTTGACAATCTGACGTTTATCATCAACTGCAATTTGCAGCGACTCGATGGTCCAGTTCGCGGCAACGGTAAGGTGATCCAGGAACTCGAAGGGGTCTTCCGCGGGGCCGGCTGGAACGTCATCAAGGTCATTTGGGGCACAGATTGGGATGCCCTACTCGCTCGCGATCGAACCGGCGCACTTGCCAAGCGGATGGGCGAAGTCCTTGACGGAGAGTATCAACGATACGTCGTCGCCGACGGTGCCTATATTCGCCAACACTTCTTCAATTCCCCCGAACTGAGAGACCTTGTCGATCATCTGTCCGACGAGCAGCTCGAGAATCTGCGCCGTGGAGGTCATGATCCAAACAAGGTCTACGCCGCATACAAGGCCGCCGTCAATCATCGCGGCGCCCCGACGGTCATCCTCGCCAAGACGATTAAGGGTTACGGCACTCCCAGCGAGGGCAAGAACACAACTCACCAAGTCAAGAAGATGGAAGAAGATCTTCCCAAGGATGCGGCATATCAGGCCGCGTCGCCGATCGAGAAGGAGAAGATCAAGCAGTACATTGCCTTGCGTAATTTCCGCGACCGATTTGGGCTGCCGATCCCCGATTCCGAATTGGAACACATGCCGTTCTTCCGGCCTTCGGATGACAGCCCCGAGTTGAAGTACATTCACGAACGACGCAAAGCCCTTGGCGGTTACCTTCCGGCTCGAACCGCGACGATGAATCCGAGCAAGCCGCCGCTGCCGGAGTCATTCAAACGATTGCACGAAGGTACGATTGCCGGCAAAGGTCAATCTACGACCTTGGCCTGGGTCAACCTCATGGCCGCATTGATGAAGGATCCGAATGTCGGCAAGTTCGTCGTGCCGATCGTTCCCGATGAAGGTCAGACGTTCGGCATGCCTCCGCTTTACAAACAATTCGGCATCTACAGCCAAATCGGCCAACTCTATGAACCCGTCGATAAAGGGTCGCTCACGGAGTATCGAGAATCGACAAACGGTCAGATTCTCCAAGAAGGAATCAATGAGGCGGGCGCCCTTTGCAGTTTCATCGCGGCGGGTACGGCCTACAGCACTTACGGCGTTAACACGATTCCGTTCTACATCTACTACTCGATGTTTGGGTTTCAGCGAGTTGGCGACCTGATTTGGGCTGCAGCGGACAGCCGATGTAAGGGTTTTCTGATTGGTGCCACGGCTGGAAGAACGACGCTCAATGGCGAAGGGCTGCAGCATGAAGATGGTCACAGTCACCTAGCAGCGATGACCGTCCCGAGTTGCCGTGCGTATGATCCAGCTTTCGCTTACGAATTAGCCGTCATTATTGAGGACGGCATCAATCGCATGTATGTTCAAGCCGAAGACGCCTTCTACTATGTCACGGTCTACAACGAAAACTACGACATGCCGCAGATGCCCGACGGAATACGGGAGGGCATCTTGAAGGGGCTTTACGCTCTCAAATCGGTCAATCCGGCGGGTGCCAAGCAGACGGTTCAGTTGCTGGGAAGCGGCGTGATTCTCAACGAGGTCCTTCGGGCACAGCAAATCCTTGCTGAGAAGTATGGAGTCGCCAGCACCGTGTATAGTGCGACGAGTTTTACCGAATTGCGACGCGACGCGATGGCGTGTGAGCGTTTCAATCGGCTCAATCCCGATGAGGCTGGCCGGCTCAGCTACGTTGGCCAGATCTTGGGCACAACGCAAGGCCCCGTGATTGCGAGTTCGGACTACATGCGAGCGTTGCCCGAACTGATCGCTCCATACCTCGATGGTCGCCTCCTCGCTCTCGGCACCGATGGTTTCGGGCGAAGTGAGACGCGTGCTGCCTTACGGCGATTTTTCGAGGTTGACGCGGAGAATGTCGTCGTCGCATCCCTCTATGCCCTGGCCGAGCGCGGCGAAATTGAACGAGCGGTCGTGGCCAACGCCATCAAGGAATTCGCAATCGACTCGAATTCCCCGATGCCTTGGACGGTTTGAACAAACACAATCCGAGCTTGTGACGGCTATCTGGTGGGGGCTTCATGGACCTTCAAGTTCCGAATCTTGGCGAAGGCATCGAATCGGCGACGGTCGTCCGCATCCTGGTGGCCGCCGGTGCGGCGGTTGCCGACGGACAAGACCTAATCGAAGTCGAGACCGAAAAAGCCAGCATGCCGATACAGGCATCGGCTGGTGGAACAGTAAGCGAGTTGCTCGTTAAGGCGGGGGACACGATTCGCGTCGGTCAGGTCTATGCTCGTCTGACGGGAGCTGCCGCGCCGGTGCCCACGGCCGCTGTCAAGGTTGAAGCTCCTGTCCCCGCGGTTGCGGCTGCCCCGGCCGTGTCACCGAAACCCGTCCCGCCGACGCCCGCCCCGCCGATGTCGCCCATTGCCGCTCCATCGCGCAATGGCGAATCGCGTCCTCCGGTCCCTGCGGGCCCGGCAACTCGCCGATTGGCTCGCGAACTCGGCATCGACCTGCATCACGTGACCGGCACGGCTCGAGGCGGCCGCGTGACCGTCGAGGATATCAAGGCGTTTGTTCGCACGCTCTCCAAGACAGGCGGGCATACCGCCGCAGCCGGGAGCGCGGTTTCCATTCCACCGATGCCGGATTTTTCTAAGTATGGTCCCATCGAGAAAAAGCCTTTCAGCCAATTACGCAAGGCGATCGCTAGGAATCTGACCATTTCTTGGAACGTCGCGCCGCAAGTCACCCAACACGATGTTGCCGACATCACGGACCTTGAGTCGAGCCGCAAGCGGTTTGTCGATGCGGCTCCGAAGGGCGCGCCCAAGGTCACGATGACGGTGCTCGCAATTAAGGCCTGCGTTGCGGCGCTGAAACAGTTTCCCCATTTCAATTCGAGCTATGACGCCGGGAGTGGTGAAACCGGAGAGCTGATTCTCAAAAAGTATTTTCACATTGGCATCGCTGTCGATACGGAGCGTGGGTTAGTTGTCCCGGTCATTCGCGATGCTGACAAGAAAGGCGTTCGGGAGTTGGCGAAAGAGTTGAACGACTTAGCCGAGAAGGCGCGCACCGCGAAGCTGACGCCGGATGAAATGCGAGGCGGCACCTTTACCATCACCAATTTGGGCGGCATCGGCGGGACGGCGTTTTCGCCAATCCTCAACTATCCCGAAGTGGCCATTTTGGGACTTTCACGATCGGCATGGCAACCGGTTGTCCGCGACGGACAGATTGTCACACGCCTCATGTTGCCGCTGAGTTTGACCTACGATCACCGGGTTATCGATGGCGCCGACGGAGCGAGGTTTACGGCATGGGTCGCCGCAATACTCTCCGATCCGGCCCGATTGCTGTTTGAAAGTTAAGCCGACATTCGAGGCCATTCATGCCGATTGTCACGAAATGTTCGTGTGGTCGAACGATGCAGGTGAAGGATGAGTTCGCCGGCCGGCGCGTTCGATGCCCCAGTTGTCGAGCGGTCGTCGAAGTTCCAAATGAGGCTCGCGAGTCCGAGCCAGAGCCGCCAACGAGCATCGAGTGCCATTGTTCGTGCGGTCGAACGCTTCGAGTCAAACCGGAATTCGCCGGCAAACGCGTTCGCTGCCCGGATTGCCGGTTGCCTGTTTCGGTGCCCGATACGACGACCCCCGAGCCGCCGGCAGAGTTAGAAGACGCCGACATCGTCGAGGATCTTGTCCCTGTTCAGCAATCGGTGACGGCGAAGCCAAGGAATCGCTCGGCCGTTGACGATGATCCGCCTCCGCTCAAACGCAAGAGAAAGCGTCGTCGTTATGACCCGGACTACGACGATCGTTCGCCACGACGATCATCCGGCGGTGGTTTCGGATCGATCAACGCAGGTACCGCGGGCGGCTGCCTGATGATGGTGCTGGCCGCTGTTTGGTTTGTCGTTGGGATTTATGCCGGTTGGATTTTCTTCTATCCGCCAATTCTATTCGTGTTCGGTTTGATCGCGTTCTTTCGCGGACTGATGGGAATGGAGGACGACTGAACGATGGCTCACTTCGCGCCCGAAGTAAGCCGTTGTGGCATCGCGCGGTCAAATCGGCATCGGATAGGCTAAGTGATTCAAGCTGACAACTGGGGACAAAGACATGTCAGATAGTGGAGTGGCTCGACAGACGCAACTACTTGTAGTCGGTGCCGGACCGGGTGGCTACCCGGCGGCGTTTGCCGCGGCTGACCACGGCCTGAAGGTGACTCTCGTTGACTCCGATCCTCAACCGGGAGGGGTTTGCCTTAATCGCGGTTGCATCCCTTCCAAGGCATTGCTTCATCTTGCCAAATTGATCCATGAGGCCAAGGAGGCCGAGGCAATGGGCCTTCGCTTCGGGCCGCCACAAATCGACCTCGAAAAGACCAGGAATTTCGTTCAAAAATCGGTGATTGGAAAACTCAACGGCGGCATCTCGCAGCTCATTCGCGCCCGAGGGGTTGATTACATTAAGGCGAAAGCGATCTTCGAAGATTCGCACTCGGTCCGACTCGAAGGAGGCCCGGGTGGAATGGTCCGATTCGATCATTGCATTGTGGCGAGTGGTTCGACACCGGCGATGCCACGGATATTCGACATCGGTGATCCGAGGGTCATGACTTCGACCGAAGCGCTTCTCCTACCGGATATTCCCAAACGGTTGCTTGTGATTGGTGGAGGGTATATTGGGCTGGAAATCGGCATGGTCTATTCGGTTATGGGAAGCAAAGTCGTGGTCGTTGAGTTTCTTGATCGAATTCTGGCGTTAGCGGATCGCGACTTGGTCGACCCACTCGAGCGCCGGCTCAAGAAGGAATTTGAGGCCATCCATGTGGGGACCAAGGTCGCGGCTCTCTCCGCGACTGCCGAAGGAATCGTCGCCACTCTCGAAGGCAAAGACGGAAGCCGGCAAGAGACCTTTGATCGAGTTCTGGTATCGGTCGGCCGCCGGCCCAACAGCAGCGGGTTCGGTCTGGAAAACACGCGCGTGGAAGTAGACGAAAAAGGATTTATCAAGGTGAACGCGCAACGCCGGACCCGCGATGAGGCTATCTATGCCATCGGCGATGTGGCCGGCGAGCCGGGGTTGGCTCACAAAGCAACGGCGGAAGCCAAAGTGGCCGTGGAAGCGATTTTGGGTGAACCTGCCGAGTTTGCTCCGCGGGCTATTCCTGCGGTCATTTTCACCGATCCGGAGGTCGCTTGGTGCGGCTTGACGGAACGAGAGGCCGCCGAGCAGAACATTCCAATTGAAGTGAGAAAGTTCCCCTGGGGGGCATCCGGCCGAGCCATTAGTATCGGCCGTCCCGAAGGCATGACGAAGCTAATCTGTGAACCGGGCACCTTGCGAGTCCTTGGAATGGGAATCGTCGGGGCGGGCGCCGGTGAGCTGATTTCCGAGGGGGTCCTCGCCGTCGAAATGGCTGCCGTCGCGAGGGACGTTGCCGATAGTATTCATCCCCATCCGACGCTATCCGAAACGATCATGGAAGGGGCGGAGATGGTTCTTGGGTCCGCAACCCATGTCGCTCCCAAAAAGCGGTAATTCACTCGGCGAGTTGTTGCCGTGCCAGAGCTAACGCGCCCTGAACGACGACTTCTTCGCCGAGCGCCGCGGGCGCTAGGGTTGTTAGGCCCAGGAATGGACGAAATTGACGTTCGGCGATCATCTGACGCAACGGCCGAAAGAAAAGCTCTTCTCCCATGAGAGAAACCCCGCCGCCGATGACGATTCGTCGCGGGCAGGTGAGAGCAATGACGTGACAGATGCCTTCGGCCAGCGCGGCTAAAGCCGTTGTCAGAATCTGCGAAGCCGCAGGCTCGCCGATGGCGGCGCGGCGAGCCACCTCGGGAGCCGTCCACGTTTGGCCTTCCGCACGTGCCAAAGCTTCAATTCCCCAACCCGACGCGATTAGTTCGAGAGGCACGACCGATCCGTCGCTTCGGGCGATCCGAAGGTGCCCGATCTCGGCAGCCCCTCGGCCACAGCCGCGAATGATCTTCTGGTCGAGTATGTAGCCGCCGCCGATTCCTGTGCCGACCGTGATGTAGAACATCGGCGACAGGCCTGCGCCGGCACCAAAGATCGCTTCCGCAAGCCCCGCAACGTCGGCGTCGTTTCCGATGAACGCGGGAACGCTGCATAATCCTTCGAGCCAGTCTGCAAGCGGAAAGTCGTCCCAACCATGAATCTGATGGGACGTGATGACACGGCGAGTGGAATCGTCGACGGGGCCGCCGAAGCCCACGCCGATGGCCTTCAATTCCTCGGGGCGTATTCTCGCTTGATTGAGCAACTGCGGAATCGCCAAGCGTATTTGGGCTCGAATCCCTTCGGCACCAGCCGTCACATCGACTGGCCCGCGCCAAAGTTCAACAACCCGGCCTTTGCCGAGTCCTAACCCGAGTTGGAGTTTGGTTCCACCGATTTCAATTCCGAGTAGCATGATCTCCCGATCTGCGCACGAAACGGGCCGCGGCACATGTTGTCCGCGGCCCGCGATTACTATTTCGATTTCTTGGCCCGATTCAGCAAGTCTTGAGCATCCTTGTTATCCGGGATCAGTCTCAAAGCCTGTTCGAAATGGCGAACGGCTTCGGCAAAGCGTTTCGCCTTCATCGCTTTGTCGCCGTCATCCATGGAGGAGGCAAAACGCATTCGTTTGCTGGCCTCGGCGTCACCCGGCGCGATACGGGTTGCGTATTGGAAGGCCTTGGCTGCGTCCGCCCATTTTTGCGCTTTCAAGTGTCCATCGCCGGCGTCCATCTGCACTTTGTAGCCCGGCGGCGGTCCGGCTGGCTTCTTGGGGACTTCCAGGGCCTTTTTGACTTCGGCCAGCAATTGGGTCGCGGCCGCATCATTGGGCATTTGGGCGAGAGCCGCGGTAAATGCTCGAGCCGCCTCTTCAAATCGACGACCCGCCATGGCGGCGCGTCCGAGTTTCATTTGTCGATCATATTCCGACTTGCGATCCTGCTCCTTCTTCATGGCCGCATTTTGAGCTTGCCGAGCAGCATCAATCTGGCGTACCAGATCAATCGCCGTGGGGTCATTCGGGAAAAGCTGCAAGGCGTCGCGGACATTCTTGGTCGCCTCATCCAGCTTTTTCGCAAAGAGCGACGCCTTCGTTTGAGCGATGAGTTTGTTGAATTCCTGCTTGCGCTGCTCGGATTTCATCGCAGCGTCGGCACTCGAGCGTGCCTGCTTGACTTGTGTTCGAAGCGCCATGGCATCTTGATTGCCCGGCATCAGACGCAGCGCATTATCAATAGCTTTGTCGGCCTCGTCAAGCTGCCGTGAAGTCAAGGCTTTTCGGGCGTCCCCGAGCAGCTTGGCGACTTCCGCCCGAGTTTGATCCGCTTTCATGGCGGCTTGGGCGTCTGCTTTCGCCGATTGAATTCGGCCTCGCAACGTGAGCAAGTCCCGATCGTTGGGCGCGATCTTGAGTGCGTCAGCGAGCGCTTTTTCGGCGACATCGAACTGCTTCGCCGTGAGCGCCTTGTTGGCTTGGTCGACAAACTTCGCAACGTCTCGTTTGAGTTGCTCGATCTTCATTTGTGCCGCTGTGTTGTCCTTCGCGGATTGAATTTGTCGTTGCAGGGCAAGGGCGGCGGCATCGTTAGGTTGAAGCTTGAGCGCGTCCGCAACGGCATTGGCGGCATCATCGAGCCGTTTGGCAGTTAGGGCCTCTTGTGCGGCTTTGATGGCAACCTGAAATGCAGCCTGCCGCTTTCGCAATTGGTCGTCGACCATCATCTGCTTGCGGCCTGTGTCAATTTCAACGAGCAACTTCTGTACGTCCGCGCTGCGAGGAATCAGACGGTTTGCATCATTGAGGAACTTTTCCGCCGCGTCCCATTGTTTGGCCGCTATCGCCGTCTTGGCCTCAACGATGAGTGCGGCGACCTTTTTCTGTCGATCGTCGGCGACGGGAGTTGTCTTGGTCGTGTCGGCCCGGCCTTTCGTGGCCTGCGCCATGAGGTCGGCAATGACCTTCTGATTCGGACGCAATCGATTGGCCTCGGACAAGGCTTCGATCGCTTCGTCAAATCGTTTAGCGGCCAAAGCAGACCGTGCTTTGGTGATCAGATCGTCAATCTTCTGACCGAGACGTTTCTCGTTATCAGCGGCAGCCTGCATATGATCCTGCAATCGTCGCACGTCGAGAAGAGCCTGCTTGACCTCCTCGTGATTGGCGTCGATTTTTGCAGCATCGCGGTAGGCAGCCGTCGCTGCGGCGACATCGCGTGCCGCCAACGCTCCTCGGACTTTGGCGAGAGCCGAGTTCAACGCGACGTTCCTTCGTGCGGCCTCCTGACGTTTTTGGGCCTCGATGACAATATCAGCGTCGGCTTTGTTCTTGGCCGCGACCGCTTCGGCCAAGTAGTCCTTGGATGCCTTGTCGTCGGGCAACAAAAGAATAGCCGAGTTAAAGGCTTTGATCGCTTGATCAAATTGTTTGGTCGACATAGCGCGCCGGCCATCGGCGATGTGCCGCTGATACTCATCCATCTTCTTCTTAAGTTCGGTCTGCCGTTTGGCGTCCGCGCCGAGCTGACGGTTGGCCTCGTCGAGTGCCGACTTGGCCTCGGCATTATCCGGCATTAAGCGAACAGCCTCGGCCAAAGCGATGGCGGCGGCTTCGAAGCGATTCGCAGCGAGGCTCGCTTTCCCGCTAGCCAGCAACTTTTGGAATGATTCCTTTCGTGACTTGTCTTCGTCTTTGCGCCGAACTTCAGCGGCGACTCGCTCCAATTTCTGCTCCGCTTGCGTCAATCCGGCCAAGGCATCGACATTGGTCGGAGCAAGCCGTTTGGCCTCTCGGAATAGTGAAACTGCACGACCATAGTCTTTGGCGATCATCGCTGCGTTCGCGTCGGCCAAAACCGATTTGAGCTTGGCCGCCTTTTGCTCCTGTTGTGCCAGACGGGTCTTCTCGGCTTCGGCGATTGCCTTTCTGCGAGCGATTCCCGTCTCTGCGGAACGGATACCACTGAGGACAGCATCGGTTCGATGGAGCTTCGCCGCAGCGCCATATCGTTCGAGGGCACGCTCAAACTGTTCCGCGGCCAACGCGGCGTTCGCTTCGCGAAGCAGAAGGTCGAATTGTTGACGTGCCTTGGCTAATTCGGCTTCGGCATCGGCACGACGCTGGCGTTCCGCGGCCAGGTCGGCTTCGAGCTTTGCCCGTGCCGCCGCGCCTTGACGCTCTGCGGCGGCCTTTGCTTGTTCGACTAGTAACTGGTTGACCAACCGTTCCGCCTCATTCGTCGGCCGAATCTGTTTGGCTCGTTGAGCAGCGCCAACGGCTTGGTCAAATTGCCCCTTGGCGGAAAGTCGTTGAGCGAGATCCAAGAGGCGTGCATATTCTTGTTGATCGCGAGCGTCCTGGGCCTTGCGACGTGCGAGTTCGTCAGCATCGCGGCGCTGGCGCTCGGCTTCCAGCAAGGTGCGAGCTTGAGCCAATTCGGCTTCGCGTTGCTTGCGCAAATTGGCTTCGTGAAGTGCTCTTACCGCCAAGTCTCGCTCACGCTCGGCCTGATCCGCTTGCGCCTTGACGACCGCGATTTCCCGATAAATCGCATCGTTCGGCCGGATTGCGGCGGCGCTGTGAAAAAGCTGAAGCGCGACGCCAAACCTCTTACCCTGGATCGCAATCTGGGCCTGCGTGACCAAATTCTGGTAAGCAGTCTCACGATTCCGTTGAACGGCTAGCCGTTCGTTCATGGGCAGAGCGAGCGCGTGCTGCTCAGCCTGGATTCGTGCCAATTCGGCCGCACGAGCAACCTCGCCACGGCGGTCCTGAATCTGAATGAACAGTTGTTGTTGTTGGCGATAGCTGTTGTTTCGGGCTTCCAGCATGGCCAGCCGTTGCAACTGATCCTCACAGTCGCGCTGGATGATGGCGATCTCGACGTTGCCGGGACGGCGTCGCAGCGCGTCTTGGCACAGTCGAATCGTGGCCGCATAGTCATTTCGGTTGTGGCGTTGGCGGATGTCGTTTACCAACAACGTCCATGATGCCTCGTCTCGTTGCAGTCGAATTCGTTCGGCTTGATCGAGACTGGTTCGCCATGCCAATTCAGGCAGTCTTATTTTCAGTTCAGCAATATTGCGGCAGTGGATTCTCGCACCGTTCGTGAGATAACCATGTTCGGCGTGAACCATGTAGGTCGCCACGTCGAAGCTCGCAGTTTCGCGAATCGTCCCGAACAAGAAGAAGCGAATGTTCAACGCTCGCCCGAGGTAGTAGCGGGCAGCCGGATCGTAAAGCAGGTCGCGGGTCGTGATCCCCAGACGCCCCATGTACCAATAGAGTCGGGCGCGATCGACAAGCTCGTATCCGGGGCTGAAATACGCAGCAATTCCCTGTGCCGTCCACGATCCCAGATGCGGGGGCACCATAAGCGGGTTGCCGGCGACCACGAAGTCAATGACGGCCAATTGGGGGCGATACACGATGGGAGCGGGCGGCGGCGGCAAGAGCGGCTCGCATTGAGCGATTCGTAGGCGAATATCTCGAATGTGGGGTGCCAAACTCAAACAAAACTGATACTGATTGTGGGCCTCAATGAAACGTCCGCGACGGAAGAGATTGTCACCCAATTCGATGGCAACGAACAACGCTCGTTGACGTACCACGGCATCTCGATCGGGAGGAATCGCCGGCATGACGATGGCCTGCGGATCGGTCGGGGGCGGAGGCAGGCGATCAAAATCCCCAGGTTGAAGGCCACTAAGCGGCGGTACCTGGGGGACAGCAGGCACCAACGGCGCCGGCGGCGTCACGTCAGGCGAAGGCGGCGGCGGTGGAGCCGGCACCGTCGCGTCGGCGGGCGGCGCCACCACAACTACCGGCGTGGCGTCGGCAAGTTGTTTCTGCTCAAAAGCCAGTTTTTCCTCGTCCGTCATTTGCAGAATGTCGGCCAGTTGGGGCAGTCTCGCGGCGAGGTCATTCGTGGTGTCAACGCTTATTTTTGCGGTTTGCACGACAAGGCCGGTCGTAACGTCGATCAGCCGAGCATGAACTGTGATTCCACTTATCGGAGTTATGCTGCCGACGACAAGGTAGCGCACCTTCGCAACGCGACCCAATTCGCGAGTCGCAGCCAAATCGTCGAAGCTAGATTCTTGAAGTTTCAATTCGGATGCGACCTTTTCCATCTGCGATCGTTCGACAAGGTCAAATCGACGTTTGAAGAACGATAGCAGCTCATCAGCGACATAGACTCCCGCTTCGGGTAAGCCGACGTCGCCACGAGTCTCGAACGCGGCTACCGAGAGACGGTCGCGACGGCTCTGTAGAGCGAGCGAATACTCGTCAATACTCTGGGCAACCGTTGGGTTGTCCCAGAGTTTCTTCGCTTCTTGAAGAAGGGCCACCGCGTTTTCCAACTCGCTCGGCTCGCGCCGCAGAGTTGCCGCGCGTTCGCAAAGCTCATCATAACGAGTCACGCGAGCTCGAAGTTCGTCGAGTCGTTTGGCAACTTCGGCATCGTCACCGACGGAGTTTGCTTGTTCATAAGCGATGATCGCCGCCCGCAGATTGCCTTCTTTCAGAGCGCTCTCAGCCTCGGAGACAAAACGCTCTCGGCGAGTTTTGGCATCTAGCTGAACATTCGTAATGGCGTCGGATTGTCGCTTGAGTGAGGTTAACCTTGCAGCAAAGGAGGTATGCCCAAATAGCTGGAGTGCGTCGGTTGCCAATCGAGAGGCCTCTTCGGGACGGCCTTCGTCGAGAACGGTTTGAATATCCGACACGAGTCGCTCGGCAGCCGATTCCTGATCCAGACGTTGACGGAGCTGCCCGATGGTGATGCGAATCTCCTCGGTGTCGTTCCAACTCCGGGCGGCTTCGAGGGCGGCTAACGCATCGGTGAGATTCTCGTCAGCCAATAATTGCAAACCATTTCGGAGAGCCGTTTCGTATTTTTCAATCTTGTCCGGCTCATTCGTGGCTGTTCCGGCGAGGCTCGAACCGGCTGGCGAAACCGTTGCCCCAACGCTTCCCAATACGTTGCCGGCGGACGCTCCCAGACCTCCGCCTATCCGCCGGGTTCCTTTCGCGGTATTGGCTGGCTGTTCGCCATTGGGCGTCCCGTCCACGACTTCGACTTTCTTTGCGCGAGAGCAAGCCGCCACTGCGAAACAGGCAGCCAGCAACACGCATCCGATCAGTCGCCCTTTGTTGTTAAGCATATGGCGTGTCCCCTTGTAATCGGTCAAAACGACTCCGCGAAGCCCGTGTTGGCGTGATGGTAACGGTTCAACTCGGCGCGGGAGTCCGTAGCGAGATTCGGCGATGCATGTCGTCAACAATCCAATGAAAGGCTGTCAAGTGAATCGATTCGACAAGCCCCATGTCGTCAAGCGGAACGTGGAAGCCCATTTGGGCCAGGTCGCGAAGTTTGCCACCCGAAAAGCCCGTGCAACCAAAGGTCCGAAGACCGTTGCGATTCGCCCAATCGACAGCTCGCAAGATGTTCGGACTGTTGCCCGACCCGCTGATGGCGATCAGAAGATCACCCGCGCTGGCGAGGTTTTTCAGTTGCTCGACAAACACGCGATCGAATCCCTCATCGTTGCCCCACGCCAGAATGTACGGCGTGTTATCGGTCAGGCTTATGACACGAAGTCGCTTCTTGGAGTCAATGTCGAAGTCTTCGCGGCGCAGACTCCCCTTTCCGAGATCTTCACAGAAATGCGATGCGTTTGAGCCGCTACCGCCATTGCCCGCGATGAAGACAAAACGACCTCGCTGATAGCAATCGAAGATCGCATCGGCCAACGATTTCACCTCGGCGGCATCGATACGAAGCAACTCTTGGCCCATCCGCTCGAGAAAAGGGCGGACGTCGAGTTTAGTGCCAAGCATTGGGATCCTCCCCTGGGCGAACAGTTTTCAATCAGAGTCTATCAGATCGACCGATCAATTACGATACACGGCCGCTATTGACGCAACAACGCCGGTCTTCGGCGCCGCCGAAGCGCCTCGACAAAACAGCGCGGGACGCCAGTTTGAGGTGACGGCGCCGGATGTACAATGACCGCAAGGAGCCAAACCGATGCCGCGAAATCTGATCCTTGGAACCGCCGGTCATATTGACCACGGCAAGACCTCGCTTGTCAAAGCGCTGACCGGAGTCGACTGCGATCGGCTTCCCGAGGAAAAAGCACGCGGCATTACCATCGACATTGGGTTTGCCTCACTCGACCTGGGTGAGTTTCGGTTGGGTATCGTCGACGTTCCCGGCCATGAGCGGTTTGTGAAAAACATGCTCGCCGGCGCCACGGGCATCGACTTGGCCGTACTGGTCATCGCTGCCGATGACGGGATCATGCCGCAAACGCGCGAACACCTCGAAATCTTGCGGTTGCTCGGGCTTAAGCATGGCGTGATCGCGCTGACGAAATGCGACTTGGTCGATGAGACGACTCGTGAAATTGCCATGCTCGAGATCCGCGAACTTGTTGCGGGCAGCTTCCTCGAAGAGGCACCCATCATCCCCACGTCGGCTCATTCCGGCGCCGGGCTGCCGGAGCTAAAAGCCGCCATCGAGAATGCCTGCCGTCGCGTCGAGGAACACACGCATGCCGAGTGGTTTCGCTTGGCCATCGATCGTTCCTTTGTCGTTCAGGGGCACGGCACGGTTGTTACCGGTTCGGTGACGTCCGGCAGCATTCGCGTCGGCGATGAACTCGAATGGCTTCGGCATGGACCGGGATCGACCATCGTTCGTGTTCGCTCAATTCACAACCATGACCAGCCGGTCACCGAGGTCTATCGCGGTCAACGGGCAGCATTAAACCTCGCCGGTGTCGCCCACGAGGACGTCATTCGCGGACAGGAATTGGCAACTCCCGGCTATCTCGTTGAGTCACGCACGCTCACCGTTCGACTCCACACGATTGCCGACTTTCGTCGCCCCATCAAGCATCGGCTCCCGGTTCGACTCCACATTGGAACTGCCGAAGTTCTGGGCACGGTGTCTCTGCTCGATTGTGACTCCTTGGCTCCAGGAAAATGGGGCTTGGCGCAGTTGTTCTTGGACGAATCGGTCACCGCCGTTTGGGGCCAGCCATTCGTCCTGCGTGAGTCATCCGCGGTTCACACTCTCGGTGGGGGGCAGGTCCTTCAACCGGTCGCTCGCAAGATTCGTCGTCGGCACCTGGAAACGCTTGAACGGGTCGAAAAACTCTGGGGTGGAACTTCCGAAGAACGCGCCGTCACCTCGGCTTGGTTCGGCGGATACTCCGGGTTCTCCGCGACGGACCTCGTCCGAAACGCGGGGATTGCACCGGATCAAGCAGACGAACTCATCGCCAAACTGAAGGTTGCCGGGAGCATTGTTGAAATCTCCCTGGGACAGTCGCGACGCCGGCTCATCCATGCCGATTTGCTCGACGAACTCGATCAAAAACTCCTCGAAGTCCTTGGGGCAATGCATCAACAGAACCCGCTGGTGACCACGCACGACCGACAAAAAGTGCAGTCGCAACTGAACTATGTCGGCGACGATGCCCTGATTCATGCAGCGGTTGATCGACTCATCCAACAGAAAAAGGTCCTGGGCGACCAACGACGAATCGCTCGTTCGGATTTTAAGCCCAAACTCAGCGCCAATCTGCGAAAGCTCAAAGACAAAGTGGTGGACGCTTATCTTCAGGCCCGCTTTCAGCCGCCGGAACCGTCGGGCTTTGCGCCGCAAGCCGGCGGCAACGCGGCTAATCTCAATGATCTGTTCGATGTCTGTGTCGCGGAAGGGTACTTGATCAAGGTTGCCCCGAACATCTACCTGCATGCGGACGTTGAGGCCGAGATGAGGCAAATCGTCATGGGACAACTTCAGGCCACAGCCGCGGGAATGACCGTAGCCGACATTCGCGACCTTTTGGGAACAACCCGAAAATTCGCGGTGCCGCTTTGCGAGTATCTCGATCGCGTCGGCGTCACTCGGCGCGAAGGGGACTTACGGTTTCCAGCAGCCGTGCCGATTGCCGCCGAGGATTCTTGATTGTTTTTCACCCTCTGAGATGACGCTTCCAATGAATCCATTTCGCGGGCTTCCGTCAGTGAACCAGGTACTCGACGCGCCGACACTGGCTGATTGTGTCGCGAACTATCCGCGCGAAGTCGTCGTGAATGCGGTCCGGGAAGTCCTGGACGAGATTCGCCGGCAGTTGGCGCGGAACCCGCAATCGAACGGGCCAACGACGACCGACTCAATCGTGGCGCGGGTCACGAGTAAACTTCGGCACCTCGACGAGCCGTTGTTTCGGCCGGTCGTCAATGCCACGGGAATCCTATTGCACACCAATCTTGGCCGAGCGCCCATGTCGGAGGCGGCCGCGCGTGCCGCAGCCAACGCCGGGCGCGGCTATCTGAATCTCGAAATCGACCTGGAAACCGGAAAGCGATCTTCGCGTCAGCGGCCGATCCGGAACTGGCTCACACGCCTAACCGGATGCGAGTCGGCGACTGTGGTTAACAACTGCGCGGCGGCCACGGTCATCGCGCTTCGAGCATTGGCTGCCGGACGAGAAGTCATCGTTTCTCGCGGCCAACTGGTCGAAATTGGCGGCAGCTTTCGCGTACCCGAAGTCATGGCCGTCAGCGGTGCCGTTCTCAAAGAGGTTGGAACGACGAATATCACGCGGATTTCCGACTATGAAGCGGCGATCGGTTCCAACACAGCCGTGCTGATGCATGTTCACACCAGCAACTATCGAATCACAGGCCATACGTTCACGCCGTCCGTTGCCGACCTCGTTGCCCTCGGCCGAAAGCGCAATCTGACAGTCATTGACGACACCGGAAGCGGGGCCATGGTTGGTTTTTCCCGTTTCGGTTTCCCGCACCAACCCGGCGTCCGCGAGAGCATTCAAATCGGGGCCGATTTGGTGTTATTTAGCGGCGATAAGCTGCTTGGCGGTCCGCAGGCCGGGATCATTCTCGGCCGCAAACCGCTTATTCAACTGATCGAGCGTGATCCGCTCATGAGAGCATTCCGAGTCGACAAGATGACGCTGGCCGCCCTTGAGGTGACACTGCGTTCGTATCTCGATGAAGGCCGGGCGAATCAGGAAATCCCGTTCCTGCGAATGCTTGGCGAGACGATAGACTCCTTGCGACAACGAGCCGAGTCTTTGGCCAATCGCCTTCGGGAGTTTCCGGAGTTGGGTGAGGTTCGCGTGCGAAAAATGGAGTCATTCGTCGGTGGAGGGTCGCTGCCGGAACATCCAATTCCCGCGGTCGTGGTAGCGATGGACCCGGCGACGATTCCCGTTTCGGATCTCGCGGCTCGACTTCGAACTGGGGACCCCGCTGTTGTCGGGCGCATCCACCGAGGCAAACTCCTGTTCGATGTGAGGACTGTGTTGCCGGGTCAGGACAACCTCATTCTCGACGCCATTCGCTCGGCACTACAACCCAAAGGCGACTAAAACTGCTGGCGTTTTTTCGCAAACTTCGGATAGCATGTAGGAAACGTCTCCGCTCGCTGTTGCCGGTTGGATGGTTCCCTTATGCACCCAACATTGACCCGATTCGTTGTTGTTCTGGTCCTGAGCGCTTCTCCCTTATCCGCGGCTCGATCTCAACCGGAAACGAAGCCCGCCGCCCCGTACATCCAAACCGCGGAACGACTTGGCCAGATCATTGAACGGGAGATTCATCAGAAGAAACTGCCGGCCATCTCCATTGCGCTTGTCGACGATCAACGAATCGTTTGGGCCAGGGGTTTCGGATTCGCCGACGCCGAGAAAAAGAAGCCAGCCACTGCCGATACGGTTTACCGCGTTGGCTCTGTCTCGAAACTGTTCACCGATTTGGCGATTATGCAACTCGTCGAACGCGGCCAAATCGATATCGACGCGCCCGTCACCAAATACGTCTCGGATTTCAAGCCCGTCAATCGCTGGGAGAAAGCGATTACACTGCGGCATCTGATGGCCCATCGGTCGGGGTTGGTGCGAGAGCCTCCGGTGGGGAGCTACTTCGATGCAAATACGCTGTCGTTGGAAAAGACGGTTCGAAGCCTGAATCAGACGGAATTGCTCTACGAACCTGGAACGAAGGTCAAATACTCGAACGCGGGCATCGCGGTCGCCGGGTTCGCCTTGGAGCAATCGCGCCAAGAGCCGTTTGCCCGCGCCTTGTACAAGATGCTCCTGGACCCGATGGGTATGGCCAAGAGTAGCTTTGAACCATCGACCGAGATTCAGAACGACCTCGCGAAAGCCATCATGTGGACCTATTCGGGAACGGAGTTTCCCGCTCCGACGTTTGAACTCGGAATGATCCCAGCCGGAAGCATGTACTCGACGGTCAATGACCTAGCGAAGTTTGTTTCGGTCCTCTCGGCTCGTGGCAAAGGACTCCACGGCACGATCGTCTCCCCTATGACTCTCGAGGAAATGTGGAAGCCGCAGTTTGCAAAACCAGGTGACAAGGGAGGTATCGGTCTGGGATTCTTCGTGAGCCAGCGTCATGGCCGTCGTGCGGTGGGGCATAATGGCGCCATGTACGGTTTCGCGACAGAGTTGGCCTATCTGCCCGAAGACAAGATTGGAGTCATTGTTGCCATTTCGTGTGATGTCGCGAATCCCGTGGCCACGCGAATCGCTGATCATGCGATCGAACTGATGCTTGCCGCCAAGAACAAGAAGCCGTTGCCGGCACCTATCGTTGAAACCGCTGCCGTGAATCGCAAGATCGCGACTCATTTAGCGGGCAAATGGGTCACCGCCGACGGGAAGTCGATTGTGTTGACCGAGCGAGATGGGCGCCTCTGGCTCTGGCCGGGTCGCGGAGGATTTCGTGTCGAGTTGCGGCAGTTGGGCGACGACCTCGTCAGCGATGATCGCTTGGGTGTCGGCACACGCATCAAGATCGAAAAAACCGGTCGCCTTGTCATCGGCACCGACCGCTATAGCCCGCGGCCATTGGAACGACCCAATGCCGTATCCGATAAATGGGCCGGGCTGATCGGTGAGTACGGCGAAGATCACAACATCTTGTACATTCACGAACGCGACGGTCGATTATGGGCGTTGATCGAATGGGTATTCCTCTACCCGTTGACGGAAGAATCACCCAACGTCTTTCGTTTTCCTGATTTCGGATTGTATCACGACGAAAGGCTCGTTTTTGAACGAACGAAACAAGGGCGTGCGTCGAAGGTGACCGCGGCGGGTATCGAGTTTCAGCGTCGAAAGATCCTGGGCGAAGGTGAGACGTTTGCCATCAAGCCGATTCGCCAATTGCAAGGACTTCTCAAAGAAGCCCGAGCTTCCTCCCCACCGCAAGAGTCAGGCGATTTTCTCAAACCCGATCTGGTGGACTTGGAGAAACTCGACGGCACGCTCAAGCTCGATATACGTTATGCGACAACGAACAACTTCCTCAGTACGCCTTTTTACTCATCATCCCGAGCGTTTCTGCAACGGCCTGCCGCCGAGGCATTGGTGCGCGTGCATCGCGTGTTAGAAAAGGATGGCTATGGTCTGTTGATTCACGACGCCTACCGGCCGTGGTATGTCACGAAGATGTTCTGGGAAGCGACGCCGGAAAAGTGGCGAAATTTCGTGGCCGACCCGATGAAAGGGTCGCGGCACAACCGAGGATGTGCCGTGGATTTGACCTTGTTCGATCGCGCGACGGGGAAACCCGTGGTGATGCCGGGCGTCTATGACGAGTTTTCTGATCGATCGTCCCCAGACTATCCCGGCGGAACGTCGCTCCAACGCTGGCATCGTGACAAGCTCCGGCGAGCCATGGAGAGCGAAGGGTTCTCTGTCTACGAGGCTGAGTGGTGGCACTTCGATTACAAGGATTGGAAGCGATACTCGATCCTGAATAAGACATTCGAGCAACTATTCAACTAAGGGCTGGAGGAGAAGATGCTCTTCTCGCGTTATCTGCCGCTGCCGCAACTCATCACATTGTGTCAAGCTTTGCGTGTGAATCTGCACGCGGGGCTTACGGTGGTGGATGTGTTTCGCCAGCAGTCGAAGCGAGGATCAATCGCAGTGAGGCCGGTGGCAACCCGAATTCGACAGGGGTTAGAATCGGGCGGCAGCCTTGAAGATGTCCTGAAGCGAGAGGGCGCCTGTTTTCCCCCTTTGTTCCACAGCGTTGTCGGCGTGGGTGAGCAGACCGGGAACCTAGCGGAAGTCTGCGCAGAGTTGGAGCAATTCTATCGCCAACAACTGACGCTGCGTCGGCAATTCATGACGGCCTGCGTCTGGCCGATCATCCAATTCGTCATGGCGGTCGGCGTGATCACCTTGCTGTTGCTCATCCTCGGTTGGATCTCGTCCTCGAATGGAACGGCTCCGTTTGATGTGCTTGGAATTGGAGTTGGACCTGTCGGAGCGATTCGATTCCTACTCATCATCGCATTCCTGATTGGCGGCGTCTTTGCAGTATACATGTTCGCGACGCGAATCCTGGGCAAGGGCGCCAGCATCCATCGCAAATTGTTGGCATTGCCGGGTGTCGGCCCTTCCTTACATGCCCTGGCACTAATGCGGTTTTGCATGGCGTTGAAATTGACGTTAGAATCGGGGCTTTCGACTCACAAAGCGCTGAAACGGAGTTTCGATGCGACGGCCAATCCGGCGTACATGGAACGGGCCGAAGGCGCGGCTGCCGCAGTGAAGAGGGGTGACGGGATCGACGATGCCTTGGCACAATGTCATGTCTTCCCCCAAGACTTCCTGGAGGTCGTACATACCGGCGAGGAAAGCGGGCAACTCCCCGAAGTGATGGGCCGGCAATCGGAGCATTACCGCGAGGTTGCCGCGGAGCGAATGAAAGTCTTGACCTTGCTCGCGAGTCTTCTCGTTTGGCTCGGAATTGCGATCCTCATCATCGTGGCGATTTTCCGAATCATGATGTCGGTCATGGGCGTCTACGATCAGGCGTTCAAGGATTTGGGGATGTAACCGCAGCGCTGACCAACACGATGGCTCTGCGGGCAATCCCCACGGGCTTCAGATTCCCGGCGTTGCTTCAAGGGAAAAGCAGACAATCTCTTTGTCGTTGCGCACATAGACGCGTTTGCCGGCGAATGCGGGATGGCACCACACGACGGTCCGTCCTCGCGCGAATTGCGTCGGGGCGATCAGGTTTGCCCGGGTGAGTTCCTGGTAGCCCTTTGGTGTCAGCTTGGCGAGGATGAGGTCGCCCAGATCGGTAAATAGAAAGCAATTCTCCGCGTGTGGCACGAAGAACGCGTGGCCGAATTGGGCCTCATTCCCGCCCAAGGCTTCGAGGGACTCCCAGAGTTGCTGGCCGGTTTCCGGCTTGAAACACGCAACCGCTCCCATCGGCCCGATGCAATAGATATGGCCATCAATCACGGCGGGTGTGCTCATGATTGTGTGAAGTTCCTTTGACTTCGCGGCGTTCTTGTCCTTGCCTCGATAGAGCACCTTTGGCTTGTCACCGGATAGTCGAACGGCCATGTGCCCGTGATAAAACGAGGTCACATAAAGGACATCACCGATCAGGCGTGGAGCGGTGATATTCACAGACGGCCGCGTCGGCTTGCCGTCTTCAGGATACGGTACCATCCAGAGCGGTTTGCCGTTGTCGGGATCAAGTCCATTCAGGGTTTCGCTCAGCCAAGCGATGAGTTGTTTCTTTCCCCCGTCTTCAATGAGCGTCGGTGGCGAATACGCGATTTCCGCCGTGGCCAGCGAACGCCAAAGTTCTTTGCCGCTCTTAATGTCGAAGGAAACGACGCTGGTTCCCTCGCCGCCGACAAGGCAAATGATCTGGCTACCAACGATCAATGGATGCGCCGCGTAGCCCCACAGAGGCACATCGGTCTTGTACTCCTTGGACAGGCTCTTCTTCCAGACGACTTTGCCCGTGGCGGCCTCGAGGGCGAGAAGATCACCCATCGTTCCGAGTGTAAAGACCCGGTCTCCCGAGACAATGGGTGTCGTTCGCGGGCCACTGACATAGCTGATCTTGGTGTATGAACAGTCGTATTCATGAATCCACTTGATTTTCCCCTGGGCTGTATCGAGACACATGACACGCTCGGTTCCAGGGATCTCGCCCTTGGAAAACTCGCCTTTGGGCAACACCGCGCCTTTGGCCAATTGGCGGTCCATGACATAGAGTCGTTCGCCGACAATCGCTGGGCTGGAGAATCCGCCTCCAATTGGTTGACGCCACACGACCCTTGGGCCGCCGGCGGGAAACTTCGTCATGATCCCGCTTTCTCGCCAGACACCGTCGCGATTCGGCCCCATCCACTGCGGCCAATCGTCGGCCATGAGAGCAGACGCAGGGATGAGTATTGCCACCATGGCCACGATTCGTCGCATTGAGGTCTCCCGGTTCGTGGAACGCAAGCACTGTCGATGGCAGCGATGAACTAATGATCTATTGATAAAAATCGTCAGTCGGCACACGTATCCTGTTTCCAGTGTGTGGATGTGTATCGCCCTTGCGACGCGGCTAGTAGCCGTCACTGAGGAATCGCTCGTGTTCGTCCAAGAGATCCTCGGCCATTTCTCCCGACACGGGGACGTACATCCCGCGTTCGATGTAATAGTCCAACTCTCGCAGGTTGAAATCGGCGGTCAGGCGTTCAACTTTGGCACAGGTTTCGACAGGAATGATGTCGCGCTTCGCAATGGCGGCTATGCGTTCTTCGTGCCGATCGACGACGACGTTAAATGTCGCTTCGGCTAGGTATTCGCATTCCCATTCCGGGGGCTTATTCAGTTCCTTCTTTTGACCACTGGTGGTGATGTAGCTTCCGTTTTTAGGCTTCGTGAGAAAGCCCTACGAGAGTTTTTCGATGTCACGCGTCGCACTCGGTTGTCGCCCGTAGACGATCGACAAGAGAGTGAGTCAATCGGAACTCCGCAGCGAAGCCGCATAGGCCTCTTGGCGGCCACACATGGCGATCGTGTAGTAGAAGCAGAACTCAAACCCCAGTTCTTCCGCCTTTCGTTGGTACTTCTCGATCTTGCGCCGCGCCCGCCGCGGAAAATCGGCTGGCTCTAGTTTGAATATTTTTTCGGAACGGCCAAGCCCCGTGTTGTTCGGCAGCTTGATGCGAACCGTTTTGAGCAGCGCAGCGATTAGGAACTCGAAAACGTTTCCCGATAAACGCCAGTACTCGCCATAGGTCACGCGTGTACTGACCAACTTGTAGTATCTCACTTTCGCCGACTCCTTCGACCCACTCAACCGCGGTGATTACCCACCGTAGCGATTCAGACAGATCGTCGTTACATCGCCCGGTGATGACGATCATACTCAAAAAGAGCAAAATGAGTCTGGCTGGTCGTCACCTACGGCGAGATGCCCTAGGCGGCATGGGGCAGCAGGTGACCGTCATCGGAGCGGCAAGTTCCTAGAGCAGAGGGGAAGGGGACCAAGTGAAGATCAATGATGTTCCGATCGACGATACATTCGCGGAAGCGTTTCCGATGACGGCGGCGCGGCTCATTGTCACGGCCGAGTCGTCGCGATGGGCCATGACTGCGGGACAAGTCGCGACGGGGTACGCTGCCTCCGTGATTGGTTGTGATGCCGAGGCCGGGATTGAGCGCGAGATTTCGACCGATCTTTCCCCAGATGGCCGGCCGGGTGTGAGCTTGCTGTTCTTCGCCTTCAGCCGAGATGGACTGCAAAAGGCCCTCGTGAATCGAGTCGCACAATGCGTCTTGACTTGTCCGACGACAGCCTGTTTCAATGGGCTGGCCATTGAGCCGACTCGATCTTTTCCGATCGGGGGAGCGATTCGGTATTTTGGCGACGGTTGGCAAATCAGCAAGTTGCTCGACGGTCGCCGATTTTGGCGAATACCGGTGATGGACGGCGAGTTTTTGTGCGAGGATCGATTTGGAACCGTCAAAGGCATCGGGGGCGGGAATCTGCTCATCACCGGCGAATCCGGCCCGGCCGCTCTCGCCGCCGCCGAATCGGCCGTCACGGCTATCCGTAAGGTGGCAGGAGTGATTCTCCCGTTCCCGGGCGGCATCGTTCGGTCCGGCAGCAAAGTCGGCAGTCGGTACAAAAAACTGAAGGCCAGCACCAACGACGCCTATTGTCCGACGCTCCGGTCCGTCGTTGCAAGCCAACTCCCCGACGGCGCCAATGCGGTCTATGAGATTGTGATTGATGGTCTCGACCAGTCAGCGGTCGAGGAGGCGATGCGAGTCGGGATCAGCGCCGCGTGTGTGCCCGGCGTCTTGCGAATTAGCGCCGGAAACTACGGGGGAAAACTCGGACCCCACCACCTACGGCTGCATCGAATCATGGGCGGATAATATCAAAGCAAGGGATCGCACATGGCCAAGTCAGAGGCGAATCGACGCATCGCGATTCTCGGTGCCGGACCCGTCGGCATCGAGGCTGCCCTCTATGCGAGAAAACTGAACTACCGGGTGACGATTTACGAAAAGGGGCGTGCCGGCGACTACATGCGTCGCTGGGGGTTCGTTCGCATGTTCACACCTTTTGGAATGAACACGACACCATTGGGCCGAATGGTACTCGACAGCAAGAAACTTCCCGCAGATTCTGACTGCCTCACCGGACTCGAACACGTCGAGGCGTATGTTGAACCACTTGCCAAGAGCGATCTCCTCGCGGAATGTTTCAAGTTCGAAACCCAAGTCGTGCAGGTCGGCAGGTCAGGCATCCTGAAAACGGAGAGCGCCGGCGATAACCGAAGGAACAATTCGCCATTCCGGCTTCTCGTCCGCGGCGGCAACACGGAACGCATTGAGGAAGCCGACATCGTTTTCGATTGCACCGGCACATATGGCCGCCATCGGTGGTTGGGGGATGGCGGCATTCCCGCCGCCGGTGAGATGGGTTCAGAGCCTCACATCATGTATTGGCTCGACGACGTGCTCGGCTCTCGCCGCCAGAACTACGCGGGAAAGAGCATATTGCTTATCGGCACCGGCTACTCGGCCGCCACGTCGGCCTGCAATCTAGCGGCTCTGGCAGAACAACACCCGGAAACTTGGACAATCTGGCTCAGCCGCGACCCGCGATCGCAACCTATGCATCGTCACCCCAATGATCCTCTGAAGGAACGCGACCGATTGGCAATTCGAGCCAATAGTTTGGCCACAAGGGGAGAGGGCAATCTCGAGTTTCATGCGGCAACCGTGATTGACACCATCGTCTGGCGCGGGCAGGAAAAAGGCTTTCACGTCACAGGACGGAGCGCCGGAAAGCCGAAGACCTGGGAGGTCGAACGCGTCATCGCCAATGTCGGCTTCACCCCGGACACCGACCTATATCGCGAGCTGCAGGTCCATGAGTGTTACGCGTCGCTCGGACCAATGGCTCTCGCCGCGGCATTGTCAAAGTCCGATCGCGACGATTGCTTGGCCATCGGCAGCATGGGGGCGTCAACCTTGCGAAATCCCGAGCCGAGTTTCTATATTTTGGGAGCCAAGAGCTACGGCCGGAACCCGCACTTCCTGCTCAAGACAGGATTCGATCAGGTTCGGGAAGTGTTTGCCCTTGTCACGGGCAAGCCCGACCTCGACTTGTACAAGGCTGTGAAGTGATGGCGATTCCATTACCCATCGCCGACCATGACGCCCCAATGGTGCCACTACGCCACCTGGATCAACTCTGGTTCCAAGTCGCCGGCCTGCTGTGTAACCTGTCGTGCCACCATTGCTTCGTCAGTAGCAATCCGCACAATCGCCAATTCGATTTTTTGACTCTCGAACAAGTTCGAGACCGACTCGTTGAATCCGTTGGGGTCGGTGTCAAGGAATATTATTTCACGGGCGGCGAGCCGTTCCTGAATCCGGAGATGGTCGATATCCTTGAATTGGCGCTGCAATATGGGCCATCAACGGTGTTGACCAACGGGACCGTACTGAAACGATCCTGGCTCGACCGGCTCCGCCGCGCCGATGATGCCTCGCGATTCTCGTTGGAGTTTCGCGTGTCAATTGACGGCGATGGCCCGGAAACGAATGACCCGATTCGGGGGCAGGGCACTTTCGCTCGCGCGATTGAGGGCGTCCGGCAGCTTGTCGAATTGGGTTTCCTGCCAATCGTTACTGTTGCCGACATGAGCGATGGTGAAGGCACGCCGCATCTTTTCGAACGCATGGTGACCGCGCTGAAGCGAGTCGGCTACGAAAGGCCGCGCATCAAGATATTACCGTCGATCCGACTAGGCGCGGAAATGTCGCGGTCCCGCGGGTATCGCAACGACGAGAGAGTTTCAAAGGAGTTGCTCTCGGGTTTTGATTTGGGTCAACTACTTTGCCATTCGGCTCGCCTCGTAAGTGCCCGAGGTGTCCACGTCTGCCCGATTTTGGTGGAGGCGCCCGACGCACGCTTGGGGCAATCGTTGGCAGAATCGAGGCAGGCGTTTCCGTTGAAGTATCAAGCCTGCCACACCTGCTTTGTTTACGGTAGTATTTGCTCGAACTTATCCGGCAGTGGCCACGATGGGTGAGTTGACGCGATTGGCTGTATTCGGCGGGGTCTACAGTAACCATCGCGCGCTGGCGGCCGCACTTGCCGACATCCGCGGTCGAGGCGTTGATGCTATTTATTGCCTCGGCGACCTTGGAGCATTTGGGCCGTCGCCGGATCGTGTCTTTCCGCTGCTGCGGGACGCTGGCGTGTACTGCATCCAAGGCAACTACGATCATTCCATCGGCAACGGCTTGGACGATTGTCAATGTGGCTATACCGACCCTCGAGACAATCATTTTGCTCGCGTGAGTTACGAGTACACGCTGGAGCATACGTCCGACGAAAACCGGAATTGGCTTCGGGAGTTGCCGCCGATGCGCCGCGTGAAAGTCGGCGAGATTCGGTTGCTGATGTGTCACGGGAGCCCGCGTCAGACGAACGAGTTTCTCTGGGAATCAACGTGTTCTGACCATTTTCTGAATTGTCTTTTGGACGGTCACAATGCCGACGTTGTGCTAGCGACCCATACCGGGATCAAGTGGCATCGTCGGCTTCCCGGTGATCGCCACTTTGTCAACGTCGGCGTTCTTGGGCGACCTGAAAACGATGGAACTCGCCGAGTTTGGTACGCCTTGATCGAGATCGGAACCGGCTTTCATCTGACTTTCATCCCGGTCGACTATGATGCAAACGGGTTGGCTGATGAAATGAGGGGAGAGGGGCTTCCTGAGCAGTTCGTGGAGACAATCCTCTCCGGGTGGTGGACGACTTGCCTGGAGGTGTTGCCAAGCAAGGAAAGGCGTCGCGGACGGTATTAGGTTGTCATACCCGAGACAAAAAAATGAGAAGCCGTTCTTGTCAGACCTTAGAAACTTAGCTAAGATCCAGTAGTTTTCCAGCCCACCTGCCTTCGTCGCCTTTTTCTTGCCGGTGCGAGAGGTGAATAACCGTGAAGTTCTATCTCATCGTATCCAAAGGCAAACACCAAGGACTGCCGATCCCCATCGAGGTCGACCTTTTCATGATTGGGTCGGACAAGATGTGCCAGTTGCGGTCGCAAATGGAAGGTATCGGCCCGCATCACTGTGCATTCGTGACGAGAGCCCGCAAAGTCTTCATTCGAGACATGGGCAGTGGCGAACCGACCTTCGTAAACGGCGAACCCGTCCCCGAAAACGAAGAATGGCCATTACATGCCAGTGACCGGATCACGGTTGGCCCCTTGGAATTTCTTATTCAGTTCCGCGAGAAGGCACTTTCGCAACGCGACCTGGAAGAATGGGCCTTGAAGTGCCTCGACGAAAGCACCAAGGCGAAGCCGAAACATGTGATTGACGAGCTCGAGGTGGCCGCCAACGCAAGGACACACGCACTCGATGCCTCGTCGGCCGCCGCAGCGATTCTCGATCGGCTCAATGCCCAGCGAGGGATTGTTCGTGGCCGATTGCGAATCTCCCGAGAAGGCCCCATCACCATCGTTCGCATCAACGATATCTATTTGGTGGAAGATTCTGAAATCGCCATCATCCGCAAAGAATTGCAAGACAACCTCGCGATGCCCAATCTTCGTGTGTTGTTGGATTTCAAAAACGTGCGTCGCATGTCCACGAATGGCGCCCAGATGATCGCGGATTTTGCCCGCTGGGTGCGCCAGCATGGAAGCCGAGTCGCCATCTGCCGGCTCCGCGGCGAACTCAAGGAAATGGCGTTCACGATGCATGTGGACGACTCGATTCCGATTTATTCCGACAAGCCCAATGCCCTGATGTCGGCTTGGTGATTGACTAACTCGGAAGCAACAACTGTTTCAAGACGACCGCGACCAGAACCACCTGTACAGCCACGAGAAGCCAGAACACAACTCGAAACGGCCCCTTGACCGTCTTGTGTCGAAACAGCCTCATCGCGACGACAGCCCCGATCGTTCCACCGATGAGGCCCATCGCCAATAGCGAAAGTTCGGGGACACGCCAACCCTTTCGTCGTGCCTGCATCTTGTCGTAGCCGTAGGCGCCAAAGGTTACGACGTTCACGGAAATAAGGTAATTGACGAGGATAGGTTGCCACGAAAGCGAGCCGCTGAAGGCATACCAAAGTCCGACCGTTCCCGCGAGCGTCATGCCGACGAGAACAGCTAACGAGCGAGTCAACGTCCGCCGCAACAAGAATCTTGTTACGTTATCCATGAAAACTGCCTCCGCGAATCAATTCGTCTCAGGCCGCCCTTGACGCTATTGCCGAGTCTATGGTATTTGCCCGCCGCTTGCTTTACCATGGACGGCACGATTGGGGGGCGAACCGTGATTCGGAACGGATGCCATTACGTATTTGCACTTGCCTTGGCTTGCCCTCTTGCCGCAGGTTGCGCCGGATTTTGGGACAGCGTCACGAGTCGGGATTTTCGAATCAAGAACGTGGTCGTCCCGCCAGAGCCAATGGCCGTACTACGCGAAAGCAACGATGGCGATGCACGCGCCAAGGCCTTTCGCAGGCTTCGTGAGCCAAACCGCAGCGGCGGCAGTGACAAGGAGCAAGACGAAGCATTGCAGCACCTGAGCTATGCCGCTACGACTGACAACCGGCCGCTGGTCAAGCTCGCTGCGATCGAGACCCTTGGCAGGTTCAGCGATCCGCGCGCCGGCTCAATCCTTATGTCGGCCTACCACCAATCGTCGTCGTTGCCCGGTGATCAAGCGGCGACGGTCCGCGGACAGGCCCTCCGGGCGATGGGCGAGAATCGCAATCCCCAAACACTTGCGCTGTTGATGGACGCGGCTCGCTCTCCCGCTGTCGAGCCGGCCAAGAGCTTCGATATGACACAAGCCCGATTCGAGAGTTCTTTGCCAACACGAAACGCCGGCCCACTGGACTTGGATCCGAGTGCCCTGCGAGAAATGCGTATCGCCGCGATAACCTCGATCGGTCAGTTCCGCGACCCCATGGCAATACCGATGTTGATCGGCTTGCTCGGCGAAAAGGACGTGGCCATTCGTGACCGAGCCCACGAGGCACTGCAGTTGATTACGAAACGCACCGATATTCCGCCCGATGCCGAGCGATGGAAGACCGCCACGCAATCGACGACCATTCCACGTCGAAAATAGACTTGCAGCGCGGCCCGATGCTGTGAGCCTCAAAGGGTGACACGGCAGACGTTGTTTGGCTCCCCAGACGGTGCCATTGCCTTCGGCAATCTTGATTTTTCACATCACCGTATTAGAATTCTTGCAAAATTCTCGTGTCCGCCGACATCGGCGGAGCCCTCTGGCAGTTTTGTCCGAGAAGATCGAGCGTCGAGTTCTCTGACCCTTCGTCGTTGCCGATTGCATTGAGTTCTCTGTGCCAAACTAATTTGGCTCGGTGGAGGGCGAGCGGTGGATTCGACGGGACCGGACGCATAATATGGGAATGAGGGGAATCGAAATCCACCCGCCGCCTGTCCCACTACCCTGCTGTGGCCGACGGCGATTATTGTGAAACCATAGATTCAACGAGTTGCTCACCGAGGTCAGGGGAGACGGCGAAGAGGAGTTGCAGGCATGTACGAACGCTTTACCGATCGCGCCCGCAAGGTAATGCAGCTTGCGAATCAGGAAGCGCAACGCTTCAACCATGAATACATCGGCACCGAACACATCCTTTTGGGACTCGTCAAGGAAGGCTCGGGTGTCGCGGCCAACGTCTTGAAGAATCTCGATATCGACCTTCGGAAGATTCGACTCGAAGTCGAGAAGATTGTTCAGACGGGCGGCCCAAGTTCGGAAATGGTCACGATGGGCAAGTTACCTCAAACCCCGCGTGCCAAAAAAGTGATCGAGTACTCGATTGAGGAGGCCCGAAACCTCAATCACAACTATGTCGGGACGGAGCATTTGCTGCTGGGTCTGTTGCGCGAGCAAGAAGGTGTCGCGGCCCAGGTGCTGATGAATCTGGGTCTGAAGCTGGAAGACGTACGAGAAGAAGTCCTCAACCTACTGGGGCATAACATGACCGAAAACGAAGGCGGCGGCGGAGGCGGGACGGGCGAACGGACTGCGGGCAAGGGCAAGTCAAAGACACCGGCCCTCGACAGCTTCGGACGCGATCTGACGGAATTGGCCAAGCAAGGCAAGCTCGATCCCGTCATCGGACGCGCCAACGAAATCGAACGCGTCATTCAGATTCTGAGCCGGCGGCAAAAGAACAACCCGGTTCTCCTAGGCGAAGCCGGCGTCGGGAAGACCGCCATCGTCGAAGGATTGGCACAGAGCATCGTCGATCAGTCGGTACCCGAGTTGCTTCGCGATCGTCGAATCGTCGTGCTTGATCTTGCGATGATGGTAGCCGGTACCAAGTATCGAGGACAATTCGAAGAACGAATCAAGGCGGTGATGAACGAGGTTCGTCGTGCCAAGAACACGATTCTGTTCATCGACGAACTGCACACCTTGGTCGGTGCCGGCGGCGCTGAGGGTGCCATTGATGCATCTAACGTTCTCAAGCCCGCTCTGGCTCGCGGCGAGATTCAGTGCATCGGGGCGACGACCCTCGATGAATACCGCAAGTACATCGAGAAGGACGCGGCTCTGGCTCGCCGTTTCCAAGAGATTATCGTCAATCCGCCAACTACCAACGAGGCAATCGAGATCCTTAAGGGTCTTCGGGATCGCTACGAGCAGCACCACAAAGTTCAGATCACCGACGAGGCTCTCATCGCCGCTGTCGAAATGTCCGATCGATATATCACCGGCCGATGCTTGCCGGACAAAGCCATCGACGTCATTGACGAGGCCGGTGCGCGCGTTCGACTGAAGGGCATGACGCGACCCCCTGACTTGAAGGAGATTGACGAGCAGATCGAGAAACTCAATCGCGAGAAAGAGGACGCGGTTACCGAACAGGACTTTGAAAAGGCTGCCCATCTTCGGGACCAGGCGGACAAGCTCAAGAAGAAAAAGGAACAGCTTAATCGAGAATGGCGAGAGAAGCAGAAAGAAAATGAGGGTATCGTTGACGCCGAGATCATCGCGGAAGTGGTCAGCAAGATGACCGGCGTTCCGCTGAAGAAGATCGGCGAGGACGAAACCAAGCGGCTTCTTCGGATGGAAGAAGAGCTGCACAAGACAGTGGTCAGCCAACACGAGGCAATTAACTCGATTGCGCGGGCGGTTCGCAAGAGCCGGTCCGGTCTGAAGGATCCGAAACGGCCGATTGGCAGCTTCATTTTCGCCGGCCCGACGGGTGTCGGAAAAACGTTGCTTGCCAAGCAACTCGCCAAGTACATGTTCGGCGACGAGAACGCTCTCGTGCAGATCGACATGTCCGAATATCAAGAAAAGCACAACGTCTCGCGACTGTGGGGCGCGCCTCCGGGGTATGTTGGGTACGAAGAAGGCGGCCAACTCACCGAGAAGATTCGACGCCGACCGTATAGCGTTGTCCTACTGGATGAGATTGAAAAGGCTCATCCCGATGTTTGGAATGCCTTGCTCCAGATCATGGAAGAAGGTCGCCTAACCGACAATGTGGGTCGGACGATTGATTTCAAGAACACGATCTTGATCATGACGACCAACATCGGCGCGGCCGAAATCACCGGCAAGACCCATTTCGGGTTTGGTAAAAAGGACGAACAGGCCAACTACGAAAAGATGAAAGAGACGCTGAAACTGGTCATGGAACAGAATTTCCGACCCGAGTTTCTCAACCGCGTCGATGACACGATCGTATTCCGGCCGTTGACTCCCGATGACTTGAAGGCGATCGTCGATATCGAGTTGGCCAAGGTCATCAAGCGTTTGAAGGAGCGCGGGTTTACGCTCGTCTTGACCGAGGAAGCCAAGAGCTTCCTCATTGAGAAGGGCACCAACACCGAATATGGAGCGCGGCCGCTTCGCCGAGCGATTGAGCACTTACTCGAAGATCCACTCGCCGAGGAGTTGCTGCGAGGCAGTTTTGTGGGGGCCGACACGATTACGGTCCGCGTCGTCGAGGTCGATGGCGAGAAGAAGCTCAACTTTGATTCGACCAAGGCCCCAGCGCCAGCGCCGGATTTGGTACCGGGAGGCGCTAACGCATAGCCTTGCCCATCGCGAATCGAACGTCTTCAGTACGGGGGCGGGCTTGATCTCAGGCCCTCCCCCGATTTGTTTTGGAAGGGTAATCATGGCCGCAATCGCTCCGTCCATCTTGGCAGCGGACTTCTCACGATTGGGCGACCTGGTTCGCGAAGTCGAACGGGCAGGGGCGGATCGCATCCACGTCGATGTCATGGATGGTCACTTTGTTCCGAATCTCAGTATGGGGCCGGCCGTTGTTCGTTCGCTGAGGACCATCACGAGGCTTCCGTTGGAGGTCCATTTGATGGTCATGGACCCGATTCGATTCATGAAGCCTTTTCATGAAGCTGGCGCAACAACTCTCATCGTTCACCAAGAAGTACTTCACGATCCGCTGCCCATCCTTGAACCGTTTCGCCTCGAAGGGATTCGCGTGGGTATCGCGATCAACCCCAACACGCCGATACGAGTTCTATTGCCCTATGTCGCCAATATCGACCTGTCCTTGTGCATGACTGTGCATCCGGGATTCGGTGGCCAATCATTCATCGAGGAAAGCGTTGATCGTATTCAACGGCTGCGCGAGTTGATTGAAGCGGAGAATCCCCGATGTGAATTGGAAGTGGACGGCGGCATCAATCATGTCACCGCCTCACGCGCCGCGGCCGCCGGCGCCAACGTTCTCGTGGCAGGGACCGCGATTTTTGGCTCGCCGGACGGCGCCGCAGTTGCCGTCCGAAAGATGAAAGAACTCGTGGGTTGTGGGTGTCCGCGGACGTGAGCCTGCTATGAAGACGATTCATTTGCGTCCGTGGTTACTGGCATTCGCCTTATTCCCGCTCTGTTTTCTCATTGCCTCCGATCGCCCGGAAACCACGAACGAACGACTCGAAGACATTCCGCGTCGTGTTGATGACAATGACCAACTCCTGTTCGATGAAGCGACCCTGGAGAGGTTGGCCCGCGACGATGTCGTGCGTTTCGTCGAAATGTGTTTGCGCCATCAGCGGCGTCTTGGCAACACCTACTCCGGCACTCTGTTCAAGCAAGAACGCGTGGAAAACACTCTTCAACAGCCCGAAGAGATCGACTTTTGGTTCCGAGAGCAACCGTATTGCGTCCGAATGGAATGGCGACGCGGCGGCGGCCTTGCTCGGCGTGTGCTGTTTGTCGATGGCTCAAACAACAACAAACTCGTGGTTCTTCCAACTGTTGGGAAGAGAATTGGCCTGCAGTTCCTTGTTGAACGCGATCCGGAAGGAGCCGACGCACGCAGGTACAGTCGATACCCAATTCGTGAAACAAGCCTTCGAGCTTCGACGGAGCGAACTCTCCGAATCTGGAGTCGCGCTCGCGACTCCGGAACGCTACGGACTCAATACCTCGGAATTCAAGAGATACCTGAACTCGATGGTCGCCGCTGTTTCGTGATTCATCGATTCATCCAACCGCCCGAAGATGGCGAGGCCACGGTCCAACTGGCATTTGATTGTCAATTCGGTATGCCGACCGGGTCGCTGCTACTTGATTCCAACAGCGAGACCCTAGGCAAGTACCACTTCACCAAGATCGTGATGAACCCTAAGTTGCCCGATCAGTTCTTCCATCGCGATAGTCTGCGACGTTAGGCGTATCCTAACGGGTGACGCTTTTTTATGGTTTGCAATTCTCTGCGGTCTCCTAAAATCATTCTTTGGATTCGATTGCTCGCATAATTCGCTCCGCCGGAATCCTCTGTAGTTCAAAAGTTGAGGAATTGCCATGGCTCGCCGATCGATGTTCGCACTGTTTGGCATGCTTGTTGTGTTGCTCGGCTTGGTCACCGCAATCAGTCAGGGGCGAGACTCAGCAACTCATCGCGACCTGCCAGGGATGAGGGCCGACGGCTACATTCAATTACCCAATCAATGGCGTTTGCGACCCGCGGGATCACAACTTGAAATTGGCGATTTCCCGGTTCAGCTTGTACTCCATCCAAGCAGCAAGTGGGCCGTTGTTCTTCACGCCGGTTATGGAGAACACGAACTCGTCTCCGTTTCACTCCAGGGGGCCCGTCCGCGAATCGTATCCCGCGTTCGACTCGATCAAGCGTTCTACGGCGTCACATTTTCGCCAGACGGCCGCAAGATCCTTGCCAGTGGAGGAGAATATGAGGTCATTCACCAGTTTGATTTCAATCAGGGGTACTTCGACAATCCTCGGACTTTCCCCGTGGCTGAACAGACCGACAAGTTTGTTCCCGGCGGCATCGCTATTGACTCGACTGGCTCGACGGCGTTTGTATGTGGAACATTCGGCGACTCCCTCGTCCGCTTGTCACTCATCCGTAACGAAGATCGAAAGCGAATTCCGTTGCCGAAGGTGAGGAATTCCGCCGGGAAAGCGCGAGAGAGTTTCCCCTACACATGTATCCTTGACCAAACGGGCGACCGACTCTTCGTGAGTCTTTGGAACCGAGCATCGATTGCGATTCTCGACACGAAAAAGGATGTATTCGTTGCGGAATGGCCGACGGAATCGCATCCCACGGAAATGGTCTTGTCGCCTGACGGCAAGACGATATTCGTCGCTTGCGCGAATTCTACCAAAGTGTCCGTCCTGGATACAGCCACCGGCAACGGCATCCAAACGATTACAAGTTCTTTGTATCCTCACGCCCCGTCGGGGAACACTCCAAACAGTCTGGCGTTGTCACCCGATGGTAAGGTTCTGTTTGTGGCTAACGCCGATTCCAATAACATTGCTCTATTCAATGTAGAGAATCGCACTGAGGCAAAACCGCTCGGGTTTATTCCCGTGGGGCATTACCCGACTTCCGTTCGTTATAGTGCCGGTGCCAAGAAGATTCTCGTTGCCAACGGCAAGGGCTCATCGCCCAAATCCAATCGGCACGGCCCAATCCCAACGCTCTCATTTGGCACGTCGATTACCGAATACATCGGGGGATTGTATCGAGGGACGTTAAGCGTAATTGATATGCCGACACCGGAGCGACTTTCACAGCTAACGAAACAAGCCTTTAACTGTAGTCCGCTACAAGCTGACTCAAGCGTGACCGGTGATCGTCCGGCCGATAACCCGATTCCTGCCCGTGTCGGCGAAAAAAGCCCCATCAAACATTGCATTTACATCGTCAAAGAGAATCGAACCTACGACCAAGTGTTCGGCGACTTGCCGCAAGGAAAAGGCGATCCATCGTTATGCCTTTTCCCCGACCGAGTCACGCCGAATCATCATAAATTGGCTCGCGAATTCGTCTTGTTGGATAATTTTTATGTGGATGGAGAAGTTTCCGCCGATGGGCATGAATGGACGATGGGCGCCTATGCTACGGATTATGTCGAGAAATACTGGCCGGTCTCATATCGAGGCAGTCCTTTCCGGAAATTCGGTTATCCCTCGGAAGGCAATCATGATGAGATTGCGCGTCCTTCTGGTGGATATATTTGGGATCGATGCGCGGAAGCGGGCGTAAGCTACTTCAGTTTTGGAGAGTGGATCGAAAACGGGAAAACGCCCAATGATCCCGCACGGGCCACTGTAAAGGCACTAGAGGGGCACTTCGATCCACTGTTCCGCGGATACGATCTTGATTTTACTGATGTGAAACGGGCCGAGAGGTTCATTCAGAAACTCGGTGAATTCGAGCAAAAGGGTTCGATGCCCAGTTTCATCGTCCTTCGACTTCCCAACGATCATACATCCGGCACTCGAATTGGAAAGCCAACACCTACCGCCATGGTAGCCGATAATGACCTCGCACTTGGGATGGTCGTTGAAGCAATCAGCAAGAGTAGATTCTGGAAAGAGTCGGCGATTTTTGTTATCGAGGACGACGCTCAGAACGGCCCCGATCATGTTGATGCCCACCGCGCGGTCGCACTTGTCGTCTCGCCGTATACCAAACGAAGATTCGTGGACTCGACGCTTTACTCGACGACAAGCATGCTCCGAACGATGGAGTTAATTCTGGGACTGAAGCCGATGAGCCAATTTGATGCCGCAGCACGTCCCATGTACGCGTCATTCCAAGCCGCCCCAGACCTCCGTCCGTACGTGCATCTTCCCGCAGGGGTTGACCTCAACGAAAAAAACAAACCTGGTGCGTTTGGGGCCAGGCTGTCGGAGGAGTTCAATCTGGCACGCGAAGACCAGGCGGACGACCTGATGTTCAACGAGATCATCTGGCGGTCGGTGCGAGGTAACGACTCGAGGATGCCGCCACCCGTTCGGGCGGCATTCTTGCTTCCACGAGTGAAAGACTAAGGGTGATGACGCTTGCGCCCATCGATCATTCGACTCTCTGGGATACATCCATACACCTTGCTTCGATTAGGAGGTTAGGTATAAGATACGTAACCCATGATGGGGTTATCGCCCGGAGTCGCAAGGAGCGACAAAATGAGCAGGACGCTCAGTTTTGTAGAATTGTCAATTCTGCGCGCTAGCCGGTATATGGAACACGGCCAATGCCAGGCGGCGTTGGCAATTCTCCGCAGATTCACAAGGTTGCCCGGACAGCCCAGCAGTACTCGTGTACGCCTCAACGCCATGGTTGCGCAATGTTATCTCAAACTGCGGCAATTCAAATTGGCGCGCCGATACCTGAGAATCGCGCTCTCACTGGATCCTAGGTCCGCAGACTGTCACCAGTTGATGGCAACAGCGATTGAATCGGATCCCATGGTTGACGCGTCAGGTGCCATAAAGTTCTATCGGGCCGCTCGACAATTGGACCCAGAGAACACCGCCATTGCTTGTGCATTTGCAAGACTACTGGCCGAACTTGGCCATACCGACAAGGCTCACCAACTGTTTCGCGAGACGATGGACCGGCACTCCGGCGACTTTTCCATTGTCGAGTCATTTGTACAGTCGCTCTGCGACGACGAGTATTTCGATGTTGCACTTCGCGAAATCGCTCTGTGCCGGTTTCGACACGCGAAGAACCCCCGCTTGCAGCAACTTGCCGATCTTGTTAATTACTTCAAGGCCAAAGCGAGTCAATCCTTCGCACGGAATGACTGTTCAATTCAGGAGCCTCAATCACCCGGTACGGTGCCATTTCTACGTGTGACCGGCGAACCTCGCACGGGCTTCCACAGGCATTCGGCACACGGAACTCCGGCTCCTAGAATGCTCTGCCGGCCAAGAGTCAAACGTCGCGGAGCGAATTAGTGGCCGACCGATCGAATCGCGACAACCGAAACATTTCAATCGGAAGAGTTGTCGTACCAATTGTCGCGAGATCGGCAACAATCTCGCCAACGACTGGGGCAAACTTAAAACCGTGCCCAGAAAACCCGGTTGCAACAATGACTCGATCGCAATCTGGCAACTTGTCAATTATGAAATGGCGATCTGGAGACAGCGTGTAGATGCAGGTATTGGCTTGTCCAACTGGACCGTTGACAGACGGCAAGAAGCGACCGAGAAACTCGCGGACTTCATGCTCATCGCGCGGCAATACCTTACGATCAACTTCGTCAATGTCGTCCAACTCGTCCTCCCCATAATGACGTGCTACTTTGTGACCCAACGGGCTTATGACTGGGAAACCATAGAAAAAACCCCGCGGCGTATCAGCCAAATAAACTGGAAACCTATCTCGTCGAAAGCTCTCATCGTTTGACGTTCCAATCCAGAAGGCAACCTGCCGCATGACTCGCAACTTCAACCCGTGGTGCCTAAGAAGCCGATTCGCCCATGGCCCGCTTGTAATTACGATGGAATCGCACTCGTAGACTCGACGATCAGTCTCGACTCGTAATCCAGCATTGAAACTCCAATCGACAACTCGCTCGCCTTCATGGACAACGGCCCCTTTCGACTTTGCAAGGAGAGTAAGTGCATGAATCGAGTCCTCGACCAAAACGAAGCCGGCGCCAGGTTCGAGAATCCCCACGAATTGGTCGGGACACTGAAACACTGGATATGCCCGCCGAAGCTCATCTGTCGAAAACCGAAGAATTGGAATTCGATGTTCCGCCGCCGCCTTTTCGACTCCTACGACGACTTCAGATGAAGGTGCGCCTAATGCCATGCAACCGCAATTGGTGAGCAAGTGGCACCCAGATTCTTGCTCCAGGGCATGCCATTTCTCAAACGATCGGTTAGCTAATGGTACGTACGATGGATGCTCGAAATACGCACGCCGAATCACCCGGGTAATGCCGTGCGAACTACCATAACTATGGTTGACATGAAACTGCTCAAGGCCCAAGACGCGGAGCCCGCGATTCGCAATCTCATAAATCGCCGCAGATCCCATTGATCCGAGGCCAATGACAACGACGTCAAACCGTTCGATTGTCATTGTGGCTTTGGATCCTTGTTGACTGTCTCTCCCACTGATGTGTGATCATGTGTTATTCGCAATCCCTCTGGAGTTTTCTGCAAGATCAATGAAAAAAGCCCGTCAGACTGTCCCGTCATCCGAATCAAAGCCCAACGCCCCCGACACAGAACGCAATTCGGCGAAATAGATTCAAATTGTAGTTCGCTGAACTTCAGTTTTCCCATCTCCTTGCCATCACTCTGATAACGCTGTTTATAACGCCTATACGTTGCCTCCCAGCCGAATTGCTCATCTCGGCCTGTTCGAAAACTGAGACGTTCGGACTTCCAATAACCGGCCATGAATGCGTCCAAATCGCCTCGGTTCCATGCCTCCTCCTGCGACGCCAGTAGACGACGGGCCTCGTCGAAGACAACGATACTCACCTCGCCGCGGTCGTGAACAGCCTCATCATTTTCGGCGACAGACTTGGATCCTCCTTGTTGTTTACCATCTACTAGGACAGTCGGCAGCGGTCCGTGGTCATTGACCACAACGGGCATCTGTCCGAATCTGAGAGCTATGAAAGAGGTAATCGCCGAACACGCAGCGCATGCTCCAATCATGAATACGATCTGTCTGGACAGCATTTGGCACCTGCCCCAGAAAATGACACTTTCACGACGCGATCGATTCTATCGTAGCAATGAGAATCCGTCGTCGACGTTTCGAAACCTAGTGGCCTCGCGCAACCGAGTCCAAAAGAGAGCCCCGAACCGACTCGTGAAAATATGAAACAATCGGACGTGGATAGACACCCAATCCGATTGTAACAAAACAACAAGCGACAATCAGTAGCCGGCAAGCCCAGTTTGGTGTCGAGCGAAAGGCGTTGATCGCAGGCCGCAGAAACATTACGGAAATGACGTTCAGATAGTAGAAGGATCCAATAGCCGCATTGACGGCAGCTATCACGGCAAGCGTAATGTACAAGTGCCTCGCTTCAATCGGCTCACGGACCATGAGTGCCGAAAGAAACAACTGAAGCTTGCCACTGAACCCGGCAGTCAATGGAATTCCAATCAGGCCTAACATGAAAAGTGCCATCGCCATGGCCAGAAAAGGATTTTTCTGATAGAGTCCCGAGAGGTCGTCAATGGCATCGCACTTCCGCTCAGGACATTCGAGGAGAGAGATTACGGCAAAAGCGCCAACCGTAAGGGTTCCGTACACTGCCAAATAGAAAAGAACCGATGAAATTGGAAAAACGACGTCATCGCTTGTTCCAACTTGAGTGCTGGCCAATGCCATGATCATGTACCCGCCATGCGCGACGCTCGAATAGGCGAGCATTCGCCGAAGATTGGTCTGCAACAGGGCGAAAATGTTGCCGACCGTCATGGTGATAACCGCGAGAATCCAAATGAGAAATTGGACGTTCGTATTGGAGAGCCAGTGACCGTGATTGGTGACAGCCAGATAACCAAAGACACGAATAATCCCGACAAAGCCAGCTATTTTCGGCATGATCGCCAACAAGGCTGCCAATCCCGTTGAAGTTCCCTGAAACACATCCGGAGCGTAGAAGTGAAACGGGACTGCGGTGAGTCGGAAACTCAACCCGGCAACAACCATGATAACACCAACAACAACAACTCCGCGTAGCTCAATCGGCGAAGATGCGATGGAAACGACATTTGTTGTTCCCGTCGCTCCATACACATAGCTCAAACCGAACAACAGAATCGCGGATGAGAAAACACTTAACATGAAATACTTGATAGCTGCTTCATGACCAATCATACTTTGGCGGGGTCGGAAAAGCATGATGTATGTCGGAATGCTGATTAACTCAAGAGACAGAAATAAGGTCACGAGCTCATTTGAGGATGCGACCAATCGTACGCCTGCAATCAAGATAAGAAGGCATCCATAGAATTCACTGGCCACATCGCGATAGGTCTCATGCCACGTTAGGAGGACGAATGCGAGTCCAAAGAATGTGCTTGTAATCTTGACGGCGGATCCAAGTGGATCGGCGACGACTGCCAAATACCATTCCAAACTATTGTGTCCAACTCGCTCCGTCATCAGTGGAAGAAGAGAAAGCACCATGCCGACGATCGCCACACTTGCCCATAGACTTCGACTCTTCGAGTAAAGGCCACCACAAAAAGTCGCGACAGCTACAGCCAACAAAACGATGTCGGAAGCCACAATTGACAAGAACTGTGTGTACCCTACTCCAAGTTCGAATTCGACGGCAGAAAAAATGCTCATGGCTTCACCATCCGATTAGCCGACTAGGCCAATAATAAAGGCAGTGTTCCCGCTGTGGTCCCGCCTGCGATAAACCGACTCGACGGCTCTACCAAATCGACGGAAGAGCGGTGAGCGTAAGAATCGAACAATTCTCACGGTGACCTTGCAGCATGTCCGGCTGTAGATTCGCCCGGCGAGCTCTTTCTTGCTGCCGCATCTGTACAGATCTTCGCTACGACTCCAATGTCGCGCTCACAAGGCCTAATGATGTACTGCGGAAATAGCCCGATTGCAAAGCAGGCACCAACAATGGGAAACAGGGTAGCAATCTCACGTAGATTCAAGTCCGTTCCTGAGTGGCCCGCCGGCTCAATGACAGGGCCGAAAAACACTCTCTGTAGCAAAGTCATGATATACCATGCGCCAAGTAGAATACCAAAGGCACAAACTACAGCGACAACCATCCCATTTGATATTCCTCGATCCATATGGATGAGACCGGCAACAATCATGACCTCGCCTACAAATCCGTTCAAGAACGGCATGCCGACACTGGATAAACAAATAATGAGCATACAAACGGACAGCTTCTTCAATTTGGCAGCCATCCCGCCAAAGTCGCTCATCTGCCGGGTATGATACCGTTCATAGAGCATACCGACGACGAGAAACAAGCCGCCGGTTGACACACCATGGTTGACCATTTGTAAGAGACTTCCGGTCAACCCAACATGAGTCAGGGAGAACAACCCAACGACACAAAAGCCCAGGTGTGAAATGCTGCTGTAAGCCACGAGTTTCTTAATGTCGGTCTGAGCGAATGCGCACAGAGCGCCATATATGATCCCGATACATCCCAAGGTCAACATCAGTGGGGCGCCAAGTGTACAGACAGCGTCGGGGGTGAGCGGCAGAACAATTCGGAGGAATCCGTATGTGCCAAGTTTCAGCAAAATACCTGCCAAAAGAACGCTGCCGGCGGTCGGAGCCTCAACGTGAGCCAGCGGCAACCAAGTGTGGAGCGGGAATACCGGCACCTTCACCGCAAATCCGATGGAAACAGCAATGAAGACATAATACTGTACATTTCGCCAGTATTCGAGACGATCCGGATCGGCAGTCTCGCGTGCGACGATTGAGATGAGGCGTGGTAGCGAAAACGTTAACTGGCCGGTCTGATGAAAGCAAGCAACGACCAATCCGAGCAAACCTGTTAGCGTGATGAGGCTGCCCGCCAATGTAAAGAGAAAGAATTTGCGGGCAGCATGTCTTCGTGCCGCACCGCCCCAAATGGCAACAATGAAATACAGCGGGATGAGGGTCACCTCGAAAAACACATAGAACAGTATGATGTCGAACGCCAGAAAAACACCGGTCATTCCCACTTGAAGCGTGAGAAGCCAAGCATAATACTCATTGGCTCGGTCGCTGATGCTATTCCATGAAATCAAGACAGAAGGGACCATCAGAAAACTGGTTAAAAGAAGAAGCCACAGGTTCAATCCGTCCAAACCAACGAAGAATTCAATGGCGGCAGGAGACTCGTCGCCGCCCATGTTAATTGACAAGAGTGAATAACGAGTCCCGACACGATCTGGGAATTGACCTGGAACAAATACCGGCGCAAAGGTTGGAGCGGGCGACCGAGCCAACGTCGAAGGTGAAAGAAGACGGCACGCAGGCACTATAACCGCTACCGTCAAGCACAGAGTCAACAGGGTCGATCCTAATGCAACCCATCGGCAAAATGAAATACTGCCCCGACCCAAGATCGCAATGCAAGCGGCTGCCAGCAATGGAATGACAAGCAGACACACAGTCAGCATAGAATAGTGTTCAGAAGCCATCGCCTCAATCGCTTTCTATCGACTATCGGAACATCCAGAGTACAAAGACGCAAACAAACGCCGTCACAAACACGACCATCACCAATGCGTAGAACTGAATTAGACCGTTCTGAATAGGTTGGATAACCCGAGCACAAATCCTCGGAATAACTGCCGTGAAATCGACGATTCCGTCTATGACATAGTCAACTGCAATTGAGATGACACTCAGGGCTTTCGCTGCCGAAATGATGGTGACTGAATAGACTTCATCGAAATAAAACCGCTGGCGGGAGAGATGTTGTAATGGGCGAACGATGCGTGATAGGCTGTCTCGCAATTGAGGATTCGCAACATTCAGGTAATAGGCACACCCAATGCCGATCACGGCAACAAACGTACTTTGAATCAACAGACTCCAATCAGTATGCGTCTCGGGAGCCGTTCCGAGCACCGCCGTGGATCTAATGAGAAAGTTGCTGATTATTCCAGTGAGACCTTCAAAGATTAGGCCGAGAAACAAGGCGCCGCCGGCAAGGACTATCAACGGAATAGTCATTATTCGGGGTGATTCATGAGCATGTTCTCCGGCTTCCACGGGAATCTTTACAGTTCCATGGAATGTCATGAAATACGCACGAAAACTATAATAGGCCGTTAGGCCTGCCGTGAGAAGCGAGCTGCCAAACAAGACAAAATAGACCGTGCTGTATTCTGCTGATTCGTGGGTCGATTCCTTGACGACCTCGAGGATCTTGTCCTTACTCCAAAACCCGGAAAAGGGAATAAGACCAGCCAACGCCAGCGAGCCAGCCAAATATGTCCAGTGAGTCAAGGGCATAATCTTTCGTAGGCCGCTGAAGCGGCTCATATCGACCACGCCTCCCATGCTGTGCATCACGCTACCTGCGGCAAGGAATAGCAAGGCCTTGAAAAAGGCGTGAGTGACAAGGTGAAAGATCGAAGCGACCACTGCAACAACGATCAAGTCCGAGTCTTTCAAGCCGGCGCCTAATCCTAGAAACATGTAGCCCAATTGGCTGACGGTAGAATAGGCGAGTACTCGTTTCAGGTCCGACTGGGTCAAAGCAATCAATGCTCCGAGCAAGGCGGTAGTTGCGCCAATGATCGCCACGACCAATTGACTCGAGGGCGACATAACAAATAGCTTCGAACATCTTGCAACCAAGTACACGCCGGCTGTTACCATCGTGGCGGCATGAATGAGCGCGCTGGCGGGCGTCGGACCCTCCATTGCATCCGGTAGCCACACATGAAGCGGGAACTGAGCCGATTTGCCAACGGCTCCACAGGTGAGCAACAGGCAAATAAGCGGGAGGTTCGGCGATCCTTCATTGATCCGCCTGAATACCTCACTGAGTTGAAGCGAACCGGTCTCATGCCAAAGGAGGAGAATCCCGAGGAGAAGGGCCGCATCGCCCATTCGCGTTACAAGAAAAGCCTTTCGCGCAGCCGCTGCCGCCGAAGGTCGTTCAAACCAGAACCCAATGAGCAGATAGCTGCATAAACCGACGCCTTCCCAAAAGCCAAACAAAAGCAGCAAGTTGTCCGCGAGTACCAAACCGGTCATCGCGAACAAGAAGAGACTCATGACGACGAAAAAACGTGGATATGCGGGATCACCGTGCATGTAACCCGCCGAAAACACGGCAATGAAAAAGCCAACGAAGGTGATGGTCAGCAACATCACTGCCGAGAGCATGTCGACGGAAAAACCGAATCGAACGACCAGTCCTTCGGTCTCAAACCAAGTGTAGAGTCTCGAAAACGTCTCAGGCCTCGCAACGCTCGACGAAGCCACCTGAAGGAGCGTATACAAAACAACGAGGGATACGAGAAAGGCGATGGCCGTGGTGGTGATGATGGGGAGATGTGATTTTGACCGAAAGCCAAGTGTAGATAACACCACGGTTGCTGCAAACGCAATCAACGAGAGGCACGGAATGGCCCAGATTAGTGTCGTCGTATCAAATGGATCAAACATCGACGATCTCCCGGGGCCGATTGGGTGCTACGCCCGCTGTCGGAAGGCGTGGCAAATCAGCTTCATCAACTTGGAGTTGGCTTGCATCGGGCGTGTCGAGATCCTCCGGCGGCTCGATGCCAGGCTCGCGCAAGGCCTGCCACAGACTGGCGTCCAGCGATCCTCGACGCCGATAAAGCACTAGTATCAATGCTAACGCAAGGGCCGCCTCACATGCAGCAACGGTCAAGATAAAGATAACAAACACCTGCCCTTGAAGATTTCCATGAAATCTGGCAAAGGCCACAAAGTTGATCGCGACGCCCTGAAGCATTACCTCCACACAAAGAAACTGCGTTATCAAGTTACGGCGCGCGAGAAATCCAATAATGCCGAGGCAAAAAAGTAACCCCCCAAGTGCCAGGTAGTCAAACATCTCAATGGACATAATCACCCCGTCTCACGGGCACGGCCGATGATGATCGAGCCGATAGTTGCAACTAGCAGTAGCGTTCCCGCCAGCTCGACGGCAAGCAAATGCTGAGAGTAGATAATTCTACCAATGGCAGACACATTATCGGCAGGAAGGTGCCGTCCAGTCATGCTTGCCTTGGCATTGTCACATGTTTGTACGAATGATGCCAAGGCTCGAATCGCGTCGGCATGAGTCACGCGACTCGAGTTTAATATCTGAAGACCATCAGCATCAGTGCGCAACGCCTCGCCTATTGGAGAAAACCGAAGCCGCTCAGCCTCGCGATCAATAGCACTAACGAACTCATTGACTGCGCCGAGATGCTGTTTCACTTCAATGAGTGTCGTTGCCTTACTTGCTCGCTGGGCGGTTGTCCTCAATTGTTCCAAGTGATTCAAATCTGGGAAGGACTGGCGGGCAACAATGATGAGCGTCGTTGCCAGGACGAAGGACGATATCGTCGCAAGCACCGGTTCGCGTGCTTGATCATCTGCGCTCGAGAAGCCGATCTGCTGAGCCAACATCAAGACAAATAGGAACGTCACAATTATCGCACCGGCATAGATAATGATCGTAGAGACTGCTAGAAACGGCGCAGCTTGCAGAAACATTATTCCCGCTACACTAATGATAACCATCGCAAAGGCTAATGCTGAGCGAGAGGGTTTCCGTTGGAGAATCACGAGAAGCGTGCCGCAAAGCGCGCTTGCTGCAAACAAACCGAACAAGATGCCATGAACGGTTGCCGCAAGCAATTGGTTGAACACCGCGGCGATGACAAGGCAACATCCGATTGCAATCATGAGCAAAGCAACAACTCGGGATCGTCGAGACGCACGAGGAAGCAGCAAGCAAATCCCCGTACCGAGAACGAGCATTGTTACAATGAGCGTAATGTCAAAACTGGATAATCGCACGGCAACCGTCCCAAAAAACATCGACTGCAGTCAAATCTACGACACCCCGCACCGTAATCGCTTACTTAGCCCTCTCAGACGCAACCCCCAGCAGTCCAGAACTTGTTCGAATAGGGTTCTCAGCCGGCATCGCCGTAGTTTGGTCAAATACGCTCAATAGTTTCTCTTTGTCGAAGATCATTTCTTCGCGGCTGAGACCGGTCAAATCATACAAAGTCGTGAGTTCAATGGCATCGACGGGGCAGGCTTCCTCGCACATTCCGCAGTAGATACATCGCAACTCATCGATCACAAATGTCTCGGGGTACTTCTCGCGATCGGGCCACGGCGAAGGAGCCGCAACGATATCAATACAATGCGCAGGACATGCGGTCGCGCACATATAACACGCAACACATTTGACTCGTTGTTGCTCATCGCGGTTTAAACGATGGACGCCGCGGTAATTGGCGGCTATTGCCGGTTTTTCCTCGGGATACTGTTCAGTCACTTTGGGCGTAAACATGTGTTTAACGGTCGTAACGAGACCCGTTGCCAGGGCGGGGAAGTACAACTGGTCCCAGAAGCCGAGCCTCGGCGATTCAATCCAACGGACTTGTTCGTTTGGAATCGGCAATTCGCACCCTCCTATCACTACCGGGTCCCAAGTGGGCCGTTATACAAGATACCGTCAAGCAGCTAAGTGCGATTGCGGCATGCTGGGCTTCTGTCGTTTGGCCAACATAGAGCCCATGGCCGCAACGATGCCAACGGCTACCACGAGCAAATACATTTGCGAAATTGCGAATTCTTTCACAATCATGACGCCAATTAGTTGAGCCAGCGATAACGGGATAAGTCCTTTCCATGCCAGGCCCATCAACTGGTCGAATCGAAACCTCGGTATCGTCCACCGAACGAGGACATAAAAGACCAGGAAGAAGCCCGATTTACCCAGTATCGCCAACATTTTCAGTCCCGTCGACAGTACGCCTTCGCCGTGTGTCAAACCAAATGGCAAATGCCAACCGCCGAAAAACAGGATGGCGACTAGAAAGCTTGTCGTAATCATGTGCGTATATTCGCCAAGAAAATAGAGACCAAACTTGATGCTGCTATACTCGGTGTGATAGCCTCCAACAAGCTCTTGTTCTGCCTCCGGAAGATCGAACGGCAACCGGTTACATTCGGCAAAAACGCTTGTAAGAAAAATAAGAAAGGCGACCGGCTGAAAAAGTACATTCCAGCCATTCTGTGCCTGGAATTCAATAATCGCCTCGAGGTTCAGCGAACCAGCCATCAACACAACCCCAATCACCGACAATCCAAGTGGGATTTCGTAACTGATGATTTGGGCGCTGGAACGCAGGGCGCCCAATAGGCTGTATTTGCTATTAGAAGACCATCCTCCAAGAATAATTCCATAGACCGCGAGGCTCGAAATCGCAAATGTCCACAGCATGCCGATATCAAGGCCGGGGGCAATCGCAAATTGAAAATGGTCGCGATATGCTGATTGAGATTCGATATAGCCATTGACCGAGTCGGAAGGCGCCGGCGGCGCAGTCGTTGGACCAAATGGAACGACGGCGAATGCCAGCAATGCAGTGCAGGCGGCGATAGCTGGCCCGAGCACATAGAAGACGCGATCAACATGGCTCGGGAGGATGTCTTCCTTGAAGATCATCTTGGCCCCGTCAACAATCGGCTGTAACAGGCCGAACGGTCCAACGCGATTTGGACCAATCCTATCTTGCATCCAAGCCGAAACTTTACGTTCGACAAGGATCATGTATGCGACGACATGGAGCACTACAAACAGCGTTATGCCAATTGTCAGCGCCACCGGAATGAACCGAAATTCTGGCATTACGTGTTCACCTGCAATCGAACTCCCCGCGAATCAACGATTGAATCCAATGCAGAAAAGAACGGGATCGTTTGAGCGAGTTCCCTTCGAATATTAACAACACGGCACAACCCCGCTTGACCGAGCAACTCATGAAATAGTTGCAGTTCGGGGCGCACGTCGATCGGCGGTGTCGTGCATCTGGATATCAATTGAGCAAGATCGGAATGATTGACGTAGGTCCCATCCTTTTCAACAAACGTGGTCGCTGGAATAATGTACTTGGAGATCGTCATGAGCCGAGAAAGCAACAGGTCATGTAGGACTGATGTCGTGACGGATTTCAACGTGTCAATTTCTTGTTCCGAAACCGTCTCACATGGGGTTACATTGCAATTCGAGATGAACAAAAAGTCAACCTCGCTCCTCCGTACACTCTCAATGACATCGTCGAACGTCGGTACGGATCCCTCAAAGTGGCGTATAATTGCCTCCACACCACGGCGGTTCGGGGTTTTCTCGGCGCGGATCGTGAACCGAATCGTGTCGGTCGCTTGGCCACGCCTATCCTTTGGATAAGTATCGTCATGTCCTATCACGGGCGTCCGCGAAATCGCGAGTCGCGTTTCAGACGAGAGTAGTTTGAAGTACTTTGCTGCCAAGAACGCCTCTTCGCATGTCATGTATGGTGAGAGCACAGCGATGACGCCGCGGGCGTTTCGAGCCACTGCATCAGCAATCTCACGACGAAGAGTCGGGATGAGTGAATCCCACGTTGTGCCAATGGCTTCATCTGTTCGGCGAGTCAACGGCTGACGAATTCGTTGGTTCGAGTTGTGGTATTGATATCCAAAGCGCCCATCGTCGCAAATGAAATAGCCTTGGGCCAGGCTATTCTCGCGGGGTCGAATGCGATACACTCGGCTCTTGTTGGAATCGACGTGAATGCTACAACCGGTGCTACATCCGGGACATACACTGTTATCCGTCTTGAGATACCAAACTCTTTGCGTATAAAGGAAATCCTTGCTTCCAAGTGCGCCCACGGGGCATAAGTCGACAACATTGCCCGAAAGCTTGTTCTCGAGCGGCATATCCGGAAAGATGTCAATTTCCGAGTGATTTCCACGGTTGATAACTTGCAATTCGCCCTGGCCACTTACCTCGCGGGTAAAGCGAACGCACCGCGTACACATGATACAGCGGTCAGTAAAGAGAGTTATCTTCGAGGAAAGACCGGGCTTATTCGGCGGTGTGTTTTTGGGATCGACTAACCGACTTGTTGCGCGGCCGAATTCGTAGCTGAAATCCTGGAGCTTGCATTCCCCGGCTTTATCGCATACAGGACAATCAAGCGGATGATTCAGGAGGAGGCCTTCTAACGTATCCTCTTGAGCGCGTCGGGAGCGCTCGCCCGGAAGCCCGTACGCCGTTGGGTACGACAGTGTCGGAATGGAAGTGTCGCGTTTGTCATATTCTCCAGTCACGATAACAGTGCCATGCTTCACGGGGGTCTGGCACCCTGGGACAACGCGAGGTTGCATTGTCACCGTGCCATCATCTTTCCGTTCGCCAATCTCAATGAGGCACATGCGACAACTGGCAACAACGGACAACGCGGGATGCCAGCAGTAATGAGGAACGAAAATGCCGGCGAGTTCGGCCGCCTGAATCGCATTGAGGCGACTATCACCGATTTCAACGGGCTTATCATTCACATAAACGGTAGGCATTTGCGGCCTCTCAGAGCCACTCGCGCGTTATATTAGTTTTGCAGTGACAATCGATGATTCAGTTCCTGCGGCGTGAGTCGCTCAACGCCCATGGACGACAGAACCATGCCTCCCTTAGATGGTGCGTCTTTCTCATACGCCCAGATGCCCTCGCGTGTCCGGGTCCCCGTCAATACTATCAGGCCATCTTGAAGGAGCGCATGTAACTTCGGATCACCCTGTTTTGCAGCAGCCAAGATCTCATCGCGCGATGGCATCTGCCCCGACGCAAGGGAGGCATTATCGATGAAGATCCGAAGATTACTGAGATCGTTAGCAGTGAGCGTCCTCTGAACCGCGCCGCGGACAGCCTGGACGGCTCCACCCGTCGGCGATCCCGAGGATGCTGATGCGGCGGAAGATGTTTGCGAAGTCGGTGCTTGTTTGGCAGGCTTCAGGCAGCCCGTCCAAAAGACCAAGCATGCGGCAAACAACGCAATCGATCGGAACATGAGTCTCACCCAATTGTTAATGCGCTGCGGTTACTACGGGTAATGTCCGCTTTTCACCCTTGCGTATATAGTCTTCAAATTCCTGCCTGAACTTGCGGATAGCTGTCTTCACGGGCCACCCGGCACCATCGGCCAAGCCGCAGATAGTCGTTCCGGGCATGATACCAATCCGATCGCCAACTTCTACAAGTATGTCAAGATCCTCACGCCGGCCGCCGCCCCGCCGAATGCGATCTATGATTTTGAGCATCCACCCCGTTCCCTCGCGACATGGTGTGCATTGGCCACATGATTCGTGTTCAAAAAAACGACAAGTGTTGTATAAGACGTCGACAATACTGGTCTGTTCGTCAAATACGGTAACAGCCGCAGTGCCCAGGCCCAAACAGCCTACTTTCCCGGGACCATTGAAATCCAATGGTGTATCAAACTCCGACTCGGTCATGAACCCCATGCTGAGACCGCCGGGAACGCATCCTTTGGCACGCCGACCCTTCCATACTCCGCCGCCATGTTTATCGATTAACTCGCGCACCGTAACGCCGAGAGGGAGTTCAACGACTCCTGGTTTGTTAACATGGCCGCTAATGCAATAGAGTTTAGGGCCATAACTACCGGCGTCGCGAGGATTCTTGGGATCGGCTGGAACTCCAATGGACTTGAACCAATCGGCTCCGCGTTCCATGATATGCCGGACACAAGCCACGGTCTCAATGTTGTTAACGACGGTTGGTTTTCGGAAGGCTCCCTCCACAGCGGGAAACGGTGGCTTGATTCGAGGCCATGCCCGTTTTCCCTCGAGGCTCTCAATGAGTCCTGTTTCTTCACCGCAAATATAGGCACCCGCACCGCGATGAATGAACACGTCAAGGTTAAATCCTTCCTTGCCGCAGATATTCCTTCCTAACAGTCCCGCGCCATAAGCCTCGTCAATAGCCGTTTGCATGGCCCGTGTCGATTGGCCATACTCGTAACGGACGTAGAGGTATGCGGTTGTTGCCTTGGTTGCGTAACACGAAAGAATGATCCCCTCAAGGACCTGATGGGGATCTTGCTCCATCAACACTCGATTGTTGAATGTGCATGGCTCGCTCTCATCTGCGTTGATGCACATGTAAATGGGACCGGGGTGGCCTTTTGGAAGAAAGGTCCATTTCAAACCGCATGGAAACCCTGCTCCACCGCGGCCGCGCAGACCCGATGTTTTGACAATATCAATTACTTGTTCCGGCGCCAATTCGCGCACCGTTTTCTCAAGTGCGCCATATCCGCCGTCCTCGCGGTACGCCCCGAGTGATGGGCTGGCGTTCTTGAGTGTGCGGTGAAGTAATACTGGCTCAAACACGGAATTACAATCTCCATACACGATGGATCATCAGTTAGTAATCACTCGTCAACGAGCGCGAAGTTCATCGATCAATGAATCGATCTTATCGTGGGTCATGTTGCCACGGCCGACGTCGTCGATTAGAATCGCGGGCGCCCCTTCACACACTCCGATACACTCCGCCGGCACCAGCGTGATCTTGCCGTCTCTAGTAGTTTCACCGGGTTGAATGCCCAACCGCTTACAGAGATCGCCAAGTAGTTCTTCGCCGTCGCGCAGTGCGCAGGCGAGTCCTCGGCAAACCCAAAGTCGCGTCTTGCCCAGTTTGTTTTGTTCATCGCGAAAGAAACCGTAAAACGACATCGTGTCGTGAACTTCGGCTGGACTCAGGTCTAACAGATCCGCGATATCGCGAATGGCATCCAGTGGAACGCAACGATAATAATCCTGTACCAGATGGAGAGCCGGAAGCGTCACGGCTTGCTTGCTGGGATACCTTGGAATAAGGTCGAGAATCCGTCGATGAATTTCGTCAGTCAGTAGCCTCATCGATCTAGCTCCGCAGCAATGATGTTAAGACTGCCGAGCACGGCGACGACATCGCTTATCGTGTGACCCTCAATGAGCGATGGAAACATTGCAAAATGAATGAACGACGGTGGACGCGTTCGAGCACGATAGGCACGTCCCGTTCCGTCGGATACAATATAGAATCCCAATTCGCCGTTGGCCGTTTCGTTGGCTCCGTATATCTCATTGATTGGCGTCTGCCACTGTCGATTTGTCATGAACAATTCAAAGTGCTGAATCAGCCCTTCAATGCTCCGATAGGTTGCCGTCTTGTCAGGAATAACGCACTTTCCTTCCAAGTCAACGTTGACTGGCCCTGAGGGCAAGTTTTCGATGGCTTGTGAAATGATCTTCAGGCTCTCAAGCATCTCTTCCATGCGAACCAGATAGCGAGCGAGACAGTCACCCTCTTGGGAGCAGATGACTTTGAATTCGAAGTCTGGATAGGCCAAATATGGTTCATTCTTGCGTAAATCGCGCACAACACCACTGGCTCGAGCGATCGGACCGGTGGCGCTTCGATTGATGGCCTCCTCTTTCGACAACACGCCAATCCCCTTGAGCCGTTCAACGAAGATTCGATTGCGATTCAGCAACCGGCAGATGTCTCCGTGAGCTTTTGGAAAACCTCGAACGAATTCGCGTACTTTTTGAATCCAATCGTCGGTCACGTCCGAGGCCAACCCTCCGACACGAGTGAAGCTTGGGTGAAATCGTTGACCGGCCGCTGTCTCAAAAATGTCGTAACATTTTTCGCGTTGGTAGAAGCCATACAAGAATGGCGTGAAGGCCCCGAGATCAAGCGCTGCCGCACCCACGCACAGCAAATGATCGCTGATACGAGCCGTTTCGGCGAAAATCGTGCGTAGATACTTGCATCGAGGCGTAAGTTCGAGGCCGAGGAGTTTCTCGACGGTGTGGTGCCAAGCGATTTCATTCGCCATCGGCGAGATGTAGTTCATCCGATCGACGATGGTGACATACTGGTTGAAGTCGAGATCTTCGCCGAGCTTTTCAAAACCCGAGTGAAGGTAGCCAATGTCGGGAACGGCCTTGACCACTATTTCGCCGTCGAGAGTTAGAATCAGCCGAAGCGTTGTATGCGTGGCCGGATGTTGAGGCCCGAAATTGAGCGTCCACAGGTACTCCTGGTCGCTCTCATCAATGAGATCGATCGTAGCGGCCTTTTCCAACGGCATGATTGCAATGGCTCCATCTTTCAAATTCGACAACAGTCGGCAGAATCAACTCTCCGAACGCGGAATCGCGTCGAAATTATGACGTTCATAGCGTCCTCGAAGCGGATAGTCTTTTCTCAGTGGGTATGATTCGAAGCCCTCGGGCATGAGGATGCGACGCAGATCGGGATGGCCCTCGAAATCAATTCCAAAGAGATCATAAACCTCGCGCTCCATCCAATTGGCGCCTTTCCAAAGGTCGCAAACCGACCGGACACGAGGGGCGGGGTCATTGACAAAAGTTCGGACAACGACGCGTTCACCGGTGCCAATGTTTGTCAGACAATAAATGATCCCGTAACGGTTTTCGGCGTCGGGATAGTTGAGATAATCAACCGCAGTGACATCTGTTAACATGTCGAAGCCGCATTCTTCCTTGAGGCATTTCATCGCACCAAATAGTTTGGACGAGTCGATCGTCACTGTCGTATCTGAACGAAACTCCGTGACAATCAAGGGCCGCGCAGAATCGCTTCCGGTTGAAATACAATCTTTAAGTCGCTCTATTATCGTCGCGATTCCCATGTTTCAATTCCGTCAGGGGCAATTGCCCGTATCGCCCTTTGGGATTTCTTGGCCGGAAACTTTGGTCGCATGACGATAGTCGCCGGGCGCCACAATGTTCTGGTCCGGATCGATGGATTTTGTCAGCGGCAACGGACGCGAAGGCTTAGTCTGCGCGCGAAACTCGGTACCAAACAGCGTTCCCGTCGCTTTGACCTTTGCCTGAAGGTCCATAACGGCGGCAATTAACTGTTCTGGACGCGGCGGGCAACCCGGGACGTATATGTCGACAGGGATGAACCGGTCGATGCCTTGCACAACGGCATAGGTGTCAAAGACTCCACCGGAAGACGCGCAGGCTCCCATTGAGATGCACCATTTGGGTTCCGGCATCTGAAGCCAAATACGTTGCATCACCGGTACCATCTTCATGACAACGCGCCCGGCAACAATCATCACGTCGCATTGACGGGGGCTGAATCTCATCGCCTCGCAACCAAAGCGGGCGATGTCGTATCGCGATGACGCCGTTGCCATCAACTCGATACCGCAACACGCGGTCGCAAATGGCATCGGCCAGAGGCTATTGGCACGGCAAATGTTCGCGAGCCAATCCAGTTTACTGACGAAGAAGTTGTCTGTAAGGCTCATCGCCATTTGAACACCCCCTTGCGCCAGGCGTAGACATACGCGATCAGTAATGTGCTGAGGAAGACGATGATCTCCCAAAAAACGAATCGGCCAAATTGACTACGCCACACAAGGTTTCCGTCTTCGCGATAGGCAATGACGGCCCAAGGGTAGAGGAATAGCAACTCGACGTCGAAAACGAGAAACAAAATCGCGATCAAGTAGTACTTCACGTCGAACTTGAGTCGCGCCGTCCCAATCGGATCCATGCCGGATTCGTAAGGCATCAGCTTTACGGCTGTGTTTTTTCGGGGGCCGAGAATGTGGGAGGCTATGAGGGCGCCAAACGCGATTCCCAAGCTCACAATCAACAGCATGAACACGGGATAGTACGCCGAAAGGTCGTAAGCAGGTTCGATCCCTGCGGCAGTCTGAACATAAGCCGGCGTAGATGCCAAAATCATCTCGCCCCCAATCGCGAAACAGCCGACTGCGACGACTTTGTGATTTTTTTCACAAAGTCAGTCGAAAAGAAACCTCGACCGAAGTCGAGGTAAATTATGGGTTGCCATCAAGATTATGGGCGATCGAACAAGAGTCAAGGGCGCGCCGTGTTGGGTTCGAGGATTCGAATGAATGCCCACAGCAGGTTGATAAACTGCTCGCGAACAGCCCGTGCGGTAGCCAGCACCTCTTGATGATTGAGCGGGGCGTCAGACAAGCCGGCTGCGCGATTCGTAATGCACGAAACCGCGGCGCTTTCCATTCCCAGGGCGAACGCGGTTTCCACTTCGTGAGATGTGGACATGCCGACGGCATCGACACCCATCGCTCGAAGTGCTCGGATCTCGGCCGCAGTCTCGTAACAAGGTCCCGTCAGCGATGCGTAGGTCCCCACTGGGAGGTCCTGCCCGGTCTCGACGGCGGCCTGATTCAGGATACTGAGAAGTCGATCGGAATAAGGACTAACGCATGATCGCGGACCGTTCGGTGTCGCGAACGAGCGCCACCAACCGGGGCGATTGGCTGAGACATGATTGCGTATTGCCATCAGCGTGCCGGCGTCCTGGCGGGTGCCGATGCCTCCCGCGGCGTTGGTTACCAACAGCGTTCGCACTCCGAGTTCATGGGCGACACGAATCGGTCGAGCCACCATGTCCCAACTGTGGCCCTCATAGAAATGCAATCTGCCTTGGAATATCACAACACGCGATTGGCCAATCTCAAAAAGGCCAATTTGGCCAGCGTGACCGGCCACGCTGGTTACGGGCATGTCGGGAAGATCGGCAAAGGAGACCGCGGCGATACACGCTCGGCCCTCGGCGATGACACCGAGACCCGAACCGAGAATTAGACCGCAGCAAGGCGGTCGCTCGCCGCACAACGTTACAAGATGTGAGTAGCTCATTCGACTAACTTGGCGGTTCGTCGGTAGGCCGAGTCACGGTCGGCATCGCCATTCTGCCGCGCATTGCCTGGATGATTAGGTCCGCACAAAGCTCGACGCCGAGTCGGCTAGAGTTCAAGATCATGTCGTGGGTAATCGTACCGGGCGGAAGTCGAAAACAAGCGGCGAGGAACTCCACCCGACGTGCAGAGCGAATGCGTACTTGGTCGGCGGCTTCCTCCGTGGGAAGCCGAAGCCACTGACTCATGTAGGCCACACGCTCGGCGAACGGCGCGTTGATCATGACGTGAAGTGTCGTTCGGCTCGGCAGCAAATAGCCCGCACCACGCCCGACCAGTACGACGTTTCCTTGCGAGCCAATCGCGAGTATTAGCTTTGCGAGCCGCTCCGCTTCGCCGGCTATGACGCGACCTTCATTCACCAACGCCGCAAGCCGCTCGTTGACCCATTCGGCAGCCCCCGGCGGAGCCTCGGCGAGCAACGAATCGAAAACAGAGTTGTCTTGCAGCATGAATTCGATCAACTCGCGATCGAATACTTGCCACCCGAGTTTCTGTCCAACGCGACGGGCGATCGGTCCACCGCGGGCGCCCACTTCGCGACTAATGGCGATGGAGGGACCGGCCGGGGTCCGAGGAATCGAAAACGGAAGCCGGTCACCCTGATAACCGTGCAACGGTGATGCCTCGGCATGTTCAACGTCGATCGGCGGCAGATCGTTTGGGCCGGTATTGCTCATCGCCGTCCCTCCATCAGATATCCTCGCGGTACTCTGCGCGAGAAAAGTAATACATGCCGATGCCCAAGAGGACAATCGTAATGCCCAGCAGCACTCCGCGAGCCGTCCAACCACTCACGGGCGAATAGACGGTGAGTTGATCCGGTTCGATTCCCATGAACCGGGTTGAGTCGAACATCAGCGACCGCACATAGAAGTTGACGCTCAGTCGCTTCAAGTCGCCGGGCATGTCGCCAACAAGGGTCTCAAAGAAAAACGAATAGACAAGCCCGATGACGGCTGGTCGCCGAAACATCGCTGCAAACAAGTGAAACAAAGCGCCGAAGGCAAGTGTGCCATACACGACTGGCATCAAATAGAGCCAGAATGCCTTGTGTCCTGGATCACCTGCAACCCAACAAATGACACCAAACCCCGCGATATTGATTCCCAAACACCATGGCAACAACGAAACGTATTTGGCGAGGTAGATGGCCGAACGCGGCAGAGGCCGCGTCGTGAGCCAGATCAAGGTTCGGCTCTCCCGTTCGTTGCCGATTGCATCCGTGGAGAAGCTGAGCGTCCACAACGGTAAGAGGAAGCTCTGGAAGATCGCGAACACCACCCAGCGGGAGAAGATTACGAAGCCGGAATTGTCAACGATCACGACCGATGACGCGATGATCGCGGAATAGGCGCCGGTTCCCGGAGCCGCCTGGGGCATTACGGTTCGATACGCGGAAAGCCGCTCCAACGACCGTCGATAGGTCACCCGAGTGGGGCCGTATCGGCCCATCACGGTTTGGTCGGTCAAATTCCATCCGCGGCGTGCGGAGATTAGCCCGATGGCGGTTGCGGTCAAAGCCAAGAGTCCCAGCGCCAACCAGACCATTTGCCGAATCCGAGCCTGGCGTCGGATACTGAGAAACACCAACGCCACCCATGCTCGAACCGGCGATGGTGCAACCTCGGGTGTCGGCAATGAGGCGTCGATCTCGTTCATGACATGGAGTCCAAGCCGAATGTCATCGGCCGCGAAGAAGGTAGCCGAGAATCGCCTTTGCGGAATCATCCAGCGGTTCAAGCCGGCGAATCTCGATGCCTTCCTCGATCACTAATCGGTTGAACGACTGAAGGAACCGTCGAGGGTTCATCGCGCGAATAACAATCGTCCCCACGGCATCCGGCGCCGAGGCATCGCAACCACCCAGATCGATACTGACGACGTCGGGGCACTCGAGCAGTTGCCCCGCTACGGCACGAGGCTCCGGCACGTCAATGCGGATCGAAAGCGGATAGTTGTCGAGGAGTTCGCGTATCTGAATGAGCGTACCCACGGCCGCGACTCGACCACGCGCCATGATGGCCACGTGATCGGTGAGCTTTTCGAGTTCGTCCAATTCGTGACTCGAAATCAACAGGCACTTCCCTTGCTCGACCAGCTTTTGGCAAAGTTCAACAAACTCGAGCCGGCCGATCGGATCGATACCCGACATTGGTTCATCGAGGATCAGCAACTGTGGATCATGGAGCAAGGCCTGGGCCAACTTGATTCGCTGTCGCATCCCCTTGGAATAGCCTCGAATTCGCCGGTCGCAACGATCGGCCATGCCCACTCGATGGAGTGCGAAATCCGTGCGTTGTTTGGCCTCTCGCGATGCGTAGCCGCAAAGCTGAGCCATGGCGTGAACGAACTGTCGCCCCGACATCTCCTCGTAGAAGACATCGAGGTCGGGACAATAACCCACCAACCGTTTCGCTTGAGAGTTCCACGTGTCAATTCCCGCAACGGTCACGGTTCCGATATCGGGCCGAAGCTGCCCCGTGGCAAGCCGCAGAAGTGTACTCTTGCCGGCGCCATTGGCTCCAACCAACCCGGTAATGCCCGAGCGCAATTCAAGCGTCACTTGGTTGACACCAATTACCGAGCCGTACCATTTCGAGACCTGCTCGAAAAGCAGCAGCGGCGGACCAACCGATTCACGAATTGGCTTCCGTGGCTCGACGCGATCGGCCGCTTCGCGGACGGGCGACGCCGTGTTGATCCGGCTCGCTGACAACGGCCTGTCAATTTCCGATGCCATCAGACGATCTCCACAGCCTGAATCCGACGATTCAGATAAAACATGCACAAGGTACAAACCGCGACAATCACGGCTCCAGCCTCCCAGTATTCCGGCTGGTTTCTAGGACGGATCGTGTCGGAGGCCATCCCGAGACACCAATTGCCCGCGAGATAAAGATTGTTCCAAAGATCGACGAGACGCCAGCGTGAATCGAAACGAAGCCCGTCTACTAACAGATGTGCCAGAAGTCGCCCAAATACGAAAACCGACGCCCATACCATGATCATCGGGACCGTCCTCTGAAGCATGCTTGCCGTCGATAACAACAACAAGCCAAGCGTGAAAGTAAGGATCAGGCCGTAACCAATGATTCCGAGGAAGAGGTCGAATCGATCGATGTAATACTGCCAACAATCCAACAGCCCATACTGGATATAGAGGATGATCGCCGGCAGCGTAGTCATGAGATTGATGAAGGCCGCGACCGCCAGGAACTTGCCGATTGTGTAGTGCCAACGAGTCAATGGCTTCGCCAAATAGAACGGCAAACTTCCGAAACGAAAGTCGTTTCCCATCACGACCGACCCGGTCAGGGCCAGCACGATCATGACGATGTAGCCCTCGAACCAGATAAAATTGCGGTACGTATAGCCGGATCCATCGAGCCGCAGTGCGGTGCGGAGGATCTTCAACAACTCGTCGGGCTTCACCGGAACACTGATCAGCCCAGATCCAAGGAACAACGGTTGTTCCGTGAACTGCGAGGCGATCCACGTTTGCAGGTATTGCCCATAAAAGAAGAACATGAATATCATGGCGCTCAAACCATAGAGCGCCCAGAACATTTTCCGGCGAAGCATGAGCCTTAACGCCGTCCGTGCGATGGCGAGGGAGCTATGGAATGGCCCGCGAAGCCGGCCACGCCAAGGCCTGTACGCCAACAGGGAGGGCGCCGAGGGCCGATGAACCGATCCGGTTGCGGGCATCAAGGTCGCCATCGGCTATTCGTTCCTCACCGTGCGGTGGAATAACTCTTCTAGGGTCTCGTCGTCTTGCTGCAGTCCCCGAATCACGACGCCGTGATGATCCGCTAAAACAAAAAAAGCTCTCGGCACCCAGTCGGGAGGGACCGACAAACGCAATTCGCCACGTCCATTGTCATGGAGCAGTTGAACCCCTTCAAGGCGCAATTCGTCGAGGAAGCCGGTCATGTCGCCTTGAATCTGCAAACGGTAGCGGTCGTGACGGCGGGCACAAAGTGTCTGAACCGCGCCCTGTCCCCGAACTTCGCCGTTGAACAGGATTACCACCTGCTCGCAAACCTCCTCGACATCGCCTAGCAAATGTGTGGACAGGATGATGCTCTTGTTGTGGTCCTTTCCAAGGCAGAACAAGAGTTTCAGCATGGCTCCTCGTCCGGCGGGATCGAGGCCGCTGGTCGGTTCATCCAAAAGCAGAACCGGGGGATCGTGGACAAGTGACTGGGCCAATTTGAGTCGCTGCTTCATGCCCGTCGAGTATTCTTCCAGTTTGCGATAGCGGGCATCTTCGAGCTCGAGATAGGTCAGGACTTCATGAGCGCGTCGTTGAGCTTGGCGTCGCGGCATGCCATACAGCTCGCCGGCAAGACTCACGTACTCGACGCCTTTAAGACCTGGCACCAGGGCGTCGGCCTCGGGCATGAAACCAATGTCGCGCCGCAACTGCCACCCGCCCGAACGTCCCGCGTTTATTTCGTGAGTCAGGATTCGGCCATTGCCCGAGGTCGGGGGCAAAAGGCCCATGAGAATCTTCAGCAGCGTCGATTTGCCGGCACCATTGGGACCGAGCAGGCCGATTCGACCGGGCCGCAACTGCAACGTGATATCGCGAAGCGCGACATTCGTGCCGAATTCACGCCGGACGTGGGTTAGTTCGATCAGATATTCTGACATTGTTCCGATTAAGGTCTCGGCATCAGGTCGTGTAATCGGCGTTCAGGTGAACATATTCCGGCGTCAGATCACAGGTCCAAAACGTGCAACGACCGCTGCCGAGATTGAACCGGAGTCGCATCGTCACGTCGCGATTATTTCTGAGATAGGCGGAAGCCGATGGCGTGTCGAAGGGCAGGGGAGCCCCGTCGCGGTAGAGCAGCATGTCCCCAAGCCACAGCGACAGGTCACGTTCCGCAAAGGAAACGCCTGAGTAACCCGCTGCGGATACGATCCGACCCCAGTTGGGATCGGCACCATAAACCGCCGTCTTCACCAAGGAGCTCTCCGCGATTGTCTTGGCGATTCGGCGAGCTTCCGCATTGTCGCGCGTACCTTCGACATCAATCGTGATGACGTGGGCCGCACCTTCGGCATCGGCCGCGATCGATCGGGCCAGTCTCATGCATACGTCGCCCACTCCAGCTTCAAAGGCGGCCAGACTCGCATCGATCAAGGGCGGCCCGTCGCCATTGGCCATCAAGAACACACAGTCGTTGGTACTCGTATGCCCTTCAACGCTGATGCAATTGAACGAGTGTTCGACCGATCGTCGCAGTATCGTTTGAAGGTCCGCGGGGCGAACAGCGGCATCGGTGAGAACGAATCCCAACATCGTCGCCATGTTGGGGCCAATCATCGCTGCCCCTTTGGCGATGCCGCAGACGTTGACGGTACGATCGCCGGCCGTGATTCTCCGCGATTCGACCTTGATGCGAGTATCGGTCGTCAAGATCGCGTGGGCGAAATCGTTGACGGCATCGGAACTCGCGTTCAGCGTTCGTGCGCAATTAGGGATGCCCGTTTCAAGGACGGGCATCGGCAAGTGTCGGCCAATTACCCCGGTGGATGCCACGAGCATCTGGTCGGGCCGGCATCCTATTGCAACTGCGGCCAGATCCGTCATCCTGCGGGCGTCGATTAGACCCTGTTCACCGGTGCAAGCATTCGCGTTACCGGAACAGACGACGACCCCGCGAATATCATTGCGGGGCAATCGTTCGCGAGAAACCTGAACAGGCGCGGCGAAGACCTGATTCTGCGTAAACACGCCCGCCGCCGCGCACGGTTGGTCGCTGACGATCAACCCCAGGTCTCGGCGATTCGGTTCGGCACGCAATCCCGATACGATGCCCGCGAAACGATAACCCGCCGGAATCTGCCAAGGTGTCATCACTTTATCCCAAACCGTGCTGAACTAGCGTTTTAGAGAATAGAGTACGGCCGCTCCGGCGATTTTCAGCGCGCTTTCGTGATCGTGCCCGAGGCAGTCGGGGGCGCCGCCTTTTTCCAAGGCGCAGCCGATGTCGTATTTGCTATAAATCACGACCCATCGACCATTGACGCGAATACCCTCGATTTGCGGTGGCCCAACCTCGAACTCGCCGGCGCGACCATCGCCCATCTCTTTACGGCAGCGAACATTGGCCACCGCGAACCCATTGATCTCACGGCCAAATAGTTCATCGGACGATGGGATGGACTCTAACTTGTTCTCTGGGAACAACGCGGCGGCGAATTCGCGGAATCGCTTGTCGAAATCCTTGCTGCCGCAACAGGCATCGGCCAGGAGCACACCGCCGCCACGAAGGGTCGCCCGAAGGTTGGCTAGGTCGCCCGGCTGAAATGCGAAACTCTTGCGACCGTGCATGTACAGGAACGAGAATTGAAGCAATGCTTGACTATTTAGGCCCGCCTCTTCAGTCTGGAGCGCCACATCGAGCTTGGCTTCTTCGCGCAGATTCTTCATGAGACTGCGCATGGCGCGAGGCGCCGGTTGCCAGTCGCCGTCGTGCCGAAGCTGCGCCACCTTGAGGAAGCCGCGAGGAAGTTTGGTATTATCGACCTTTTCGTCGGTCACCTTCTTCGTGCCGCCGCGTGGCAAGGGCGGCTCCATCCCGGTCGCATAGGCGATGATGTTGCCGATCAAACGAAAAGCCAGTACACCACGGCCGGACTTATACAAGTTATCCTCGATGTACCCACTGATTGGTTTCGGGCTGAGAACCAATACTGTCTTGCAGCCTAAATCCAGGCGTTCGAGGGGAAACTCGTTGGGGTCCACGAGCGCGTGGGCTTTGTAAATGGCATGATCCGCCGGTACGGGCGTGAGCTTTCGTTCAAACAATTCCTCGCACAATTCCCGAAACCCGTGGGCGAAATCGGTGCTGCCACAACAGGCCTCGGCAAAGACGAAGCCGCCTTCGTTGAGGTACTGTTTCAAGATCTCCTTCTGAACGGCGGTCAGCTCAGGGCGCCGATGGCCGTTCATATACACAACCGGCGACATCAAAAGGTCGCCCACCTCAGCAAGAATGCGATTGCGATCGGTCCCATCCATGCGACGGGCATCTTGAATCTGCCAAGCCAAGGGGATGCCCTTGAAGAGCTCCTTGCTGGCATAGGCCGCAATATTCTTCACGTCATGATGCTTGCGATTCCAGTCTTCACCCGGTCCCCATGCGAGCTTACTGATGAGAACCGGCGTGCGGCCCTTAGAAAGAAACAGCAGCGCGAAGCTCGTGGTCACCATCGAGGATCCATTAAACTCGCCGCCCGGCCATGAACCGTCTTGCCGTTGCTGCTTGAGCAGAAACTCACACCCTTCGCGATACCAGTCACGGTCAGCAATGAATCTACGACCCGACAAGCGACCAATCCGTTCCAAGCCATAAACGTTGTAATAGGTGTGGCCGCCATATTGAAAGGTGAAGTTTCCCGGTCGGCCGATCCAGGCCAAGCCTCGTGCAATGGCATCGTTTTCTCGGTATTGCCCGCAGGCGGCGCTGACGCCGGTCTTGGGATCGAGCCGCTGCTCGCCGACGGACGCCTCTTGGCCGGCAATGTAGAGTCCGCACGTCCCGGCAACGGTCATCGTCAACGATGAATTCGCGCGAAGGATCGGCGTGTATCCCCACCCACCGTCCTCGGATTGGCTCCGAATATAGTAGTCCGAGATGGCGCGCCAAAAATCCTTGGGAATGGCCATGCCCGCCTGCTGACCCGCGTAAAGCCCAAGCAAAGCGTATTGAGAGTTGGAGTTGTCCGAGCCGGCCGCGTTTGCGGAATACCACCAACCAGACACGCCGCCGGCAGGAGACCTCGATCGGCCATTGACCAGCCAGGCAACGTTGGCGGCGATGCGCTGCTTATCCTGCGCTTGATTCGCTTCGGCAAATGCCATTGTCTGAAGGCCGACAACATAGGTTTGGCTCGGCGGGATGGTCCTCAGATATCGAAGCCCACGCTGGATGACCGCATCATTGGGGCTGACTCCACTATTCAACAGGGCGAGGACCACCAGCGAGGTCTCGCCTCCCGGATAGCTGGCGGAGCGTTCCCAATTGCCGCGGCCGCCCTCTTGTTGGCGAAGGTAGTCGACACCCTGTTCGATCCCCCGTTTCACGTCATCGACCAAGGATTCCCGCGGTCGTTGCCCCGAGGCGGAACCGGCAATCGCGAGAACTCCGGTAAGTCCAACAATCATCAAACGATACATCGCAACCCTCCGCCAAGAGGCTGGGAGATAGTCTAACCTATTGCCATTGTGACCTCGGGCTTTCCACTTGCCAACGGTGTTTTCCGATTGCCAACCGGATTTGAGCCGAACCCAGGGTCTAAACCGTTCCTTGTCCCTTGAAACATCGCCGCTAGAATCGAACATATCGCTAGGGGTGCCCCACCGATGGGGCTGAGAGCAAACCCTTCGGACCTGATCCGGTTAATGCCGGCGTGGGAAAGCGAGCGGCGATCCAATCTCCTCGCACCCATTCCGCAGATGAGAGGTGGAAGCCGTGACCCAACTTGAAGCCGCCCGTAACGGGACAATTACTCCCGAAATGCAGTTCGTCGCCCGTCGCGAGAACCTCGATCCCCAGCTCATTCGCACTGAAGTTGCCCGCGGGCGAATGATCATTCCCGCAAACATTGTCCATCTATCCAAGCGGCTGGAGCCTATGTGTATTGGCCTTGCCGCGACTTGTAAGATCAACGCCAATATCGGCAACTCAGCCGTTACGGGCAAGGCGGACGACGAACTTGAAAAGCTCCACACCGCCGTTCACCTCGGCGCCGATACGGTGATGGATCTTTCTACCGGCGGCGAGATCGACCTCATTCGTCAAGCGATCATCGACGCCTCGCCGGTGCCCATCGGCACGGTTCCTATCTACCAAGTCATTCAGAATGTCAAGGAAGTAACCGACATCACTCCGCGCATGCTCTTGGACATGGTCGAACACCAAGCCAAGCAAGGCGTGGATTACATGACGATCCACGCGGGCATTTTGCTGGAATACCTTCCCCTGACGACCAAGCGCGTAACCGGCATTGTCAGCCGCGGCGGCTCACTGCTCGGGGCGTGGATGATTGCACGCCACGAACAGAATCCGTGGTACACGCACTTTGACGAGCTTTGCGAGATCATGCGAGCCTACGACGTCACCTTCAGCCTTGGCGATGGATTGCGCCCGGGAAGTCTTGCGGATGCCAACGACGAGGCACAGTTCGCGGAATTGAAGACCCTTGGAGAACTGACGCTCAAGGCCTGGGATCACGGCTGTCAAGTCATGATCGAGGGGCCCGGCCATATTCCGATGCACTTGGTCAAGATGAACGTCGAGAAGGAGCGAGAGCTGTGCCACGAGGCGCCCTTCTACGTTCTCGGCCCGCTGGTGACCGATATCGCGCCCGGTTACGACCACATCACTTCGGCGATTGGAGCTGCCCTCGCCGGCGAAGCGGGGGCCGCGATGCTCTGCTACGTCACACCCAAAGAACATCTCGGCCTACCCAACAAAGACGACGTTCGGCAAGGGGTCATTGCTTACAAGATTGCCGCACATGCCGCCGACATCGCGCGAGGACGCGAAGGCGCCCGCGATCGTGACGATGCCCTGAGCAAGGCGCGATTCGAGTTTGATTGGAACCGGCAATTCGAGCTGTCGCTCGACCCCGAGACCGCGCGATCGATGCACGACGAAACGCTTCCTCAAGACGTGTTCAAGTCGGCGAAATTCTGCTCGATGTGCGGGCCAAAGTTCTGTTCGATGAGGGTGACGCAAGACATTCGCAAACTCGCCGACGCGAACGCGCTGCCTGTGGTGAAGTAAACCCGGCACAACGCGATCGCCCGGCGGCTGACCTATGGGCGACCGCGCTGTGATTCAACCTTGCGAGCCGTCATGACAGCCTTCATTTTCGTCCCATTGCTCGCCATGACGATGATCGGGCTGTTTTTCTTGGTAACCTACATCTCACGCTGTCTTCTCGTCGTAGTGGAGGAAACGGCCGCCGGAAACGATGTCGTCGAATGGCCGGTCGAGCCGTTCACAGACTGGATTTGGCAAGGCTGGTATGTGACATTCCTGGCCTCTGTCTGGGTCGCACCAGCGTTGTTGGTAGCCCTCATCGTCGCTCCCCTTTTCCCGGCGCAAGAGCAGGATCTTTGGTTTGTCTTGATCGCCGCCGGCACGTTTTGGTTCATGTTTCCGATTAGCCTCATGTCGTCGATGAGTGCCGAATCAAGGTGGGCCGTCTTACATGGGTCGTTGATCGTTCGCGTCGCGTTGCGTCCCCGAAGTGTCTTGGCTTTCTACGTCGCGTCGTTCGTGGTCGTGGTGATCGGCGCGGTTTGCCTCTACGCGCTATTACTTCGCGACGGCACGCTGACGCTCATCGTCTGCCCCATCGGAATCGCGGCATGTATTCTGCTTTACGGGAGGCTAACGGGTCGCCTTGGCTTGCTGCTAAAATTCACGCACGTCCCGATCCGCAAAAAGAAGCGCCGGTCGCGACGAACACGGGGAGTCGAAGTAGCCGACCCTTGGGAAATGCCGACGGACCTTCGGCCCGAAGGTGAACGCCCAAGGCAACCTCGTGAGATGGCGCCTCTGAACACGCCCGATCCCGAGGCTCGGACGGGCTACGGTGTCCGTTTTGATGATGACCCACCGGCTTCTCCTGTGGAAAAGCCACCGGCGGCCAACTTGGAATCGGCACTGGTGAACAACATGGCTCCACCGATCGACGACGTTGCGCGACGAGCGGCCATGAACGTGAAGCCGGACGAAGTCGAAATGAGACGCGGATTACAGAAACGAGTTCGGCCGCCGAAATCGCCTTGGACGGAAGGCATCGTCACTTACTTGTTTTATCCGGCGACGCTAGTGCCATTCACGCTGCTGACTTTGGGAATCGGCACATTCGGCTTGTTGGTTCGACTCCTTCGAGCCTTAAACCCGAGCTGATAACCGTTGACGTGATGGGTAAGCGACCCTAAAATCCGAGAGATGGACAGATAGCTCAGCTGGTAGAGCGACAGACTGAAAATCTGTAGGTCGCCGGTTCGATCCCGGCTCTGTCCACTCAAATCGAAGATGACGTAAAGGCTTGCAAACACGGGTTTGCAGGCCTTTTTCGTTGGCCGAATACTCTGATATTCAAACAATTGTTTCGTCCGGCGCTGCCGATGCGCTGCCGATAGGCGCAATTTCGCCCGTAATGATAGCTTCCGACACGTTTACCGCTTTGCCCTGTCCTGTCGGCATCGCGTGAGCGTAAATGGCGGCGGTAGTGGCCGGTGAACCGTGGCCAGCCCGTGCGGCCACGGCAGGAAGGGCGACGCCGGCTTCCAGTAGGTTGGATACATGAGCATGCCGAAGATCGTGGAAACGGCATGTCAGCCCAGCCCGGTGGCAAGTCGGCTCAAAATGGCGGTGGAGTAGATTGGCCTTCCTGATTGGCCCGCCGATGGTATCGCAGAACACTACCCGTTCCGGCCCGTAGAACCCCTCGGCCACCATCCGGGCCCGATGGTCGGCAAACGCAGATAGGGCGGTGGCCCCGATGGGCACGCCGCGACGGCTGGCGGCGTTCTTGGGTTCCTTCAGTTCCAGGACTCCCTTCCGTTCGCTCAGGGACCGCTTGATGTCGATAACCCCGTTCGCAAAATCGACGTCACCCCACAGCATGCCGAGGATTTCGCCTTGACGCATGCCAGAGGCGACGGCCAACACAAACAGAGCTTCAAGCCAGTCATCCGCCACGGCGGCAAGGAAACGGCGTAGCTCAACTGGCGAGAGCGTCCGCATTACTCGTTACAGGACAGGATGCGACTGTGCCGGCGGCACCTACAAGGGACGTTGCAAGCAGCGGAAACCTTGTTTTTCAAGCGAATTAGACGCTTCCGCTTCCACGGCAAGCCCGGAAACGCCGTCCCGGCACCATCTCTACCCACGACGGCAGACGATGAACGTCTGAACATGTTTGGCCGCGAGCGGAATAGTCTGCGGGACGTAGGTCTGAAATTCTCGGATTTGTCTTGTTGGCGTGCCGCGTTACGTTGGTAATCTGCAAAAACCATCCCGCATTGCCGCGACCCCCACTTCCTCGCGGCATGGAGTTCCTTACTTTGGCTCCGACTACCGGCTCAAGGCTCCTCCCTCTCGTTGAGGCTGTGCGCCTATTTCCGCGCGAGGTGTCGGCACATCGAATTCGAAAATGGCTGAGAACCGGCTGGCTTGCTGACCGTCGCGTTGGCGGAAGGCTGCACACCGCCGGAGAAGCCATCGCCGAGTCTCTTCACGCCGACCCGGCAGGGAAAGGCGGGTCGCGATGAACGGCCAAACCCTTGACTTATCACGCGGCACGGCAACAATCAAACAAGTTTCTGAGCGATTCGGTTTGAGCCGAACCGCCATTTTCGGGTTGATCCGAGCCGGCGAGATTTGACCAATCCGGCTGTCAGCGCGTAAGGTGCTCGTCCCAATTAGCGAAGTCGAAAACTATCTGCTTCTTGTCGCGATGCTGGAGTGAAAAAAGCTGGCCATGGGTGCGACTCGTGACCAGCGACCGCGACGGCCAGATCCGGTCGAACACCTCAGTGGCAGGCATTCCCGCGGCGAGCGCGACGCCGAAGTAGGCATCGCGCGTCAACGGTTGGGCTGCGATCTTGTCGAAGGCGGCTTCCTCGGAGGCGGTCGCCAACTCGCGGAGCAAGCGTCGTTGCTGCATCGCCAGGGCGTCGCGAGAGTGGGGCAACGCCTGAACCGAAGCTTGTAACAAGAATCCGACGGCATTCAAACTATTGGCCCAAGCCGGGTGTGGGTCATCGCCGTGGAGTCGCTGGCGGATTTTCAGTTCCTCAATCAGGAGCTTCAGCGCGTCCGCCGGCTTACCCGCCTGATATTGCATTCGTCCATCGGCGAAGAGTTGCTTCGCCAGGGCCTCTTGTTGCTGCCGATCGATCGGCGTGAGCGTCGGTTCTTGGGCAAGGGCCGGGACGACGAACAACAACAGCAGTCCCAACGCACGCAATCGCTGGGTGAACCTCCCCGCATAGCCGGAATGTTTCTCGCGATGCTGCCAGAGACGGCGCTCCCTTTCGGCCGCCACTCGATTCGCCTGGAGAATGAGCCGATCGGTCATACCTATTTCCCCAGGCCCGACAACACAAACGCGGCCCAGAGTTTGGTATCCGAAACCCGGCGGTTTACGCCGCGCGGCTCAACTCGTTTCACTGCCACCGCCTCCTTCAACCGCGGCGCCCCACGCTCGCCCGCGAGGTCGGGGATCAACTCGGGATGCCGATAGATCGTCAACTGCGCCTCCCGCAACGCCTCGATGGGCGGCTTCTTGTTCACCCACATCTCGTGATAAAACTTAGCCATGAGTGCGGCCGTCGCCGCGTCGTTCACCTTCCACAGACTCGCGACGACATTCGGACAGCCGGCTAAATGAAAGGCTCGCTGCAAGCCGTGCACGCCCTCGCCGCCGGTCAGCTCGCCGAGCCCGGTTTCGCAAGCGCTCAGGGTGACGAGATACATCGACTCCAACGGCAGATCGATGATCTGAAGCCCGGTAATTGGTTCGCCATTCGCGAGAACCAGGCTGACGAAAGCGAGGGGATGGCGCTCGGCGACGCGGATCGTCGATTTTCGCGAGTCATCGATGGTCCATTGGCGCCATTGTTCCACAGCGGCGCGGGCCTCATCGCTCAGTTGTTCCCTGGCAAATTGGCCATGCGTCGCCAAATGGGCGTAGCGAGCACCGGGCAACGACGCCCGCAACGCTTGGGCCGTCGCCGCGGCCCCGGACAACAAGACGGTTGGTCGCATGCCGGCGCGTTGTTGGAGTTGTGCAATTTCGGTCTTGGTCCCCGGCAATTCGGGCCAACGCCTGGGGTCGTTGTATGTAACACCGCCGACGCCCAGAATCGACTCCGTTCCCGATTCCTTTCGGAGTTGCGTAAGTCCGGCCAACAGAAATGGACCGTGCGGAACGATACTCATTCCGCCAGTAAATTGTTCCAACAAAATCGTGATCGGCTTTGCCCCAGGGATCGCCATCCAGGGAACCCGCGATAACTCGCTATCGGGCGCCAAGTAGACTGTGCGCACTTCGGCAGGTAACTTCGCGGCGATGGGTCGCCATAATCGCTCGGCAAGTCGGGCCGCCTCCTCCGTGTCGTGGTGGCCCGATATCGCTTTCAACCAAGTGTTGATGGCCTCGTTGATCGGTTCAACCGGCCCCAGTTCGACGCGTTCGACGGGCTGGCGATCTCGCATGATGAAAGCGACATAGCGTCCGACCGATGGCCGTTTGGCGTTCCGTTGAGGGGACATCGGACTTTCGAGCGTGTCGTAGCGCAAAAGGTCGATGAAGACCGCGTCGGCAGGAAGCGCACGGGCCAGGTCAGCGGGCATGCGTTTCTGGTGCTCATTGCCCGTCGCTAAGTTGGGAATGGTAGCGGCAAGCTCGCGCTCTTTGAAGTTGCGCTTTTTTGGTAGTTGGTGTTGCCATGTCGGGCAAAGAAAGCAAGACTCCCCCCGATCGGATCGGTGTTGAGGCCGCAAGCGGCCGGGTTATCACCAACCGGGAAGGAGTCTCGGAGATGATTGTGCAACACGCCCTGCCCAAAATCAATCGCTTTCTCAAACCGATCGGGTTGCCGTCCCGGTCGCTCGGCTTGGTGGTCCGCTGCGTCGCGGCGTTTTGCCTGCATTGGGGACGCATGAGCGCCTCGCAGGCCGCCGGAGCCGTTCGCTCCGAGCCACGCCATCGCGCCCAAATTGGCCGATTCCTCAGCCGAAAGGCCTTACGCAAGCGTCCGATGCTCTCGCCCTTGCAGGCCCAACTATTGACGCTCGAACCGGCCCAAGGTCGTTACCTGTTTCTGATCGACCAGACGCTCAGCAGCCAACAAGGCGACAAAACCGAGAACACCTACAGTACGGGTAATCGGCGACGGCGGCCGCGCAAGGGCGTGCGGTACAACACCTACAAACACGCCCGCAAACGCTGTCATTGCTTTGTCATGGGATTGTTGCTGACTCCCAGTGGGGTCCGCATCCCGTTTCGCCGCTGCTACTACACCAAGGAATACTGCGCGCTCAAGGGGATGGAGTATCGCAAGCAACCCGAACTCGCGGCCGAACTGATCCGGGAATTGCCATTGCCGGACGGGGCCGACGTGATCGTGCTGGGTGACACGGCGTTCGATGCGAAGGTGATCCGCCAAGCGTGCGACGAGCGGAAATATTCCTGGGTTGTGCCAATGAACCCGGAGCGGGTGTTGGCGGGAGAGAAGCCTCGTCCGAAGGTGCGTTCGTTGGCGAAGGAGTTGTGGACCGGTCAGTTCCAGGCCATCCGGCTTCACCCGAATCAAGGGCCGTACACCGCGTTGCGGCGGCGGTCGGTGTATCGGGTCGGGCCGAAAACCAAACCACGCGTCTACTACGCGCATGCGAAGATCCGAGACGTGCTTTCCGTCGGGAAGGTGCGGCTGGTGTTTTCGACATGGGAAAAACCCCATGCCGGGGGCCGACCGGAAGTGCAGAAAATCCTGATGTCCAACAACCTCGCCTTGGGCGTAAGCGAACTGGTGGAGCTCTACGAGCTCCGCTGGCAGATCGAACAGTTCTTCAAGGAATTGAAGAGCACGCTCGGCTTCGACCAGTACCGCTTCCGCCGCTTCGAGGCGGTCCAGGGGTGGCTGGAGATGACGCTGGTGACCTTCCTTTATTTGGAATGGCACCGTGTGCAGAAGCTGAGGCAATCGGGGCTACCCGCCCGGGAAAAAGCCCGCTGGCGTTACCAGCGGACGCATGGCCTATGCGTGGCCATGCGCCGAGAAAGCGAGAGAGCGGACCTGAAATACCTGGTCGAAGCCTTGCGGACACCCGGCGGCATTCGCCGGCTCCAAAAACAACTCGACCAGGCGACACCAGCCGAGTTCCGCACGGTCGCATAGCAAAGCGCAACTTCAAAACTCGGAAGGAAGCCCGTGCTTCGGAATTACTCGACGAAATGGACCGTTTTGCCGCCGTTGTCAACGACCTGCAAAAGGCCGATCAAGCCAACATCGCGACCATGGCTGTCCGCGTGCCCCAGTCGATTCGCGACACATTACCAGGCGGTGAAGCGACGTTGATTCTTCCCGAAGACGCACTGGAGGCATGGTCGCTGGCTCGTGCTCCTGCGATTGCGGCTTGGCGAGCCGGCGACTATCGAGAGTCCCTTCGCGCCCTGCAATTCGGCCAGCGAATGCTCGGTACCGTGAAGGATGCCGCCAAGACGATGCGAGAAAAGACCGCCGGCGCGACCAATCTGATCCGGCAGAAAATGTCTCGAACGCCTTCGCCCATCGCGCCGCGGAACACCGAGCCGGCGATGGCGGATTTTCGTCCCCATCTATTGGATGCCACACTGCGAAAGGCGGAATCCAGCGGTGCAATCCTCGCCGCCGCCGACGAAGCGCTTTGCCGGTTCGACGTTGCCAAGGCCGTGACGGACTATCGTGAGGCTCGCCGCGTCGCCGTGCTGAAGAAAGAATCAATGATAGCCAAAGGCAACAATGCCGAGGCCGAACTCCAGCAGCGACTGATCAACGCCGTCGATCACCGCCTTGCGTCTCTGGAGAACAGCAGATCCGCCGCCGCCGTCTTGGAGCGATGGGTCAGGACTGTTCGCCCGCAATCCGCAAACGAGCCAATCTGCGACTCGGTCGTGAAAGAACTGACGGACATCATCGCATCCGGTGCCGCGACCAAGCAATTCAAAGAAAGCCTCAATCCGGTCTTCGAATTCCAAACCGCTGATGGGAAGAAGTTCGTCTTCAAGCATCTGGGTTTCAGCCAGGATTCCGAGAACGAAATACTCGTGGAGATGGTTGGATCCGCGCTGGCCAAGAAACTGGGTATTCCCGCACCGTCGGTGCGGCGCGCTAAGCTCGGCGCAATCCGCGATGTCAAGGTTCTTCGACAGAAGTAAGGCACCGACGGCAAGCCGTTGTTTGACTCGAACCGTGAGCCGGTGATGGAAACGGTCACGGAGACCATTCACTCCGACGGAATCCTGATGCCCTTCATTGAGGGGCACGAGGGCTATGACCTGAAAGAATCGGTCGGTCAGGCGCTCAACGATCAAATCGCGCGCATCCGTGTTTTCAAGGCTCTGTTGGGCGACTCGGATGCTCAGTTACGCAACGTTCGGTTAGGTGCCGACGGCAGGTTATGGGCGCACGACTTTGGCATGGGCAACTTGCGAGACAACGGCGTCATTCGGCAGGTGGCCGTCCCGCCCGGCACATCTCCTACGAGATTCTCTGATGACGACTACCTGAATTGGGTGTTTCAATTGTCGGACATTCAGAAGAACCACCGCCTCTATGCGTGGCCCGTGCGCTTCGACAAGACGACACGGTTCGAGGATGTGCGACCGGTCATCGAGTCCATTGAGAAACTCTGCGAGAATAATGGCGAGGGAATGCGGGAGTTGCTCAAGGCCGTGGTGCCGCCTGCCCAGCTTGAGGAAACCGTCACGGTACTCGTCAAACGTGGCACTCGCCTGAAGAAAGCAGCGAACGACTACTACAAGCGAATCAAACTCTCATCCATTGACTTTCCGAAGAATCGCCACTCGCTGGCCATGTACGCGATGGCCGACAATTGGGCGACGGCTGCATAGGCAAAACGCTGCACCAAGACCCCGGAGAGCCAGACCCCCGCCGGAAACAACCAAAAAATAAGAAAAAAAAACCACACAAAAACCA
>CAZESP010000025.1:0-88298 GCA_964515185.1 uncultured Alcaligenaceae bacterium | reverse complement strand
CGTTTTTTCGGTTTTCTTCTTGAAGTCTGTTTAAGCTGCTGCGACAATTCTCACCAATGGCCTTCCCTAATCCCCGAATGGGACAGAGGTTGAGGCCAAGTGAAGAATGCCTGCCTAAAATGCCCAGTTCGCGACCTAAAGTCTTATGCTTGTTTGCGCAATCGCCTCGCCAAAATGCCGAGGTCCCGCCGTGAGGGTGACGATGCGAGCCTTCCCGTTTCACGTTCCTACCGTCTTGGCCTTCTCCGCTTTCCTCTGTATCGCAGCCGATTCGTTGGGAGCCGTCAACGTTCCTGGCTCCGTGGCTGTCGAGAAAGTCGACTTCGAGCGGCACGTGATGGGGCTGTTCAGCAAGCTCGGCTGCAACTCCGGCTCATGCCACGGCTCGTTCCAAGGGAAAAACGGGTTTCGACTATCGCTGTTCGGCTACGATCCTGACAAGGATTTTGTGTCACTGACCCGCGACACCTTTGGCCGGCGTATTGATCCGGTTAATCCCGATAACAGCCTCTTGTTGCTCAAGGCTACCGGACAGACTCTCCACGACGGCGGGTCGCGATTCCCCAAAGATTCCTGGCAGTATCAGCTATTCCGCGAGTGGATCGTCGCCGGCGCGGCGCGAGTGAAGGGAAGCGGCCAGGTTACGTCCTTGAAAGTCGAGCCCACCGAATATGCTTTCAAAGGCGTCGGTGAGCGGGGTCAGTTGCGCGTCACGGCAAGATTCGCCGATGGCAGCGAAGAGAACGTCACGCCTTTTTGTGATTTTCGCGTTCAAGACGATTCCGTCGCCGAGGTGTCGCCCACGGGCCAGGTCACGGCTCGGCGGGCTGGCGACACGGCGGTCGTTGTAATCTATCGCGGCACGGTTCAGGCGGTTCGAACTCTGGTCCCCATGACATTGCCGGCGGGGTTTCAGTATCCGGCAACGCCTGAGGTCAATTACATCGACAAACACGTTTTCGCTAAACTCCGTCGCCTCAATATGGTTCCTTCCGAATTGTCGAGCGACTCGGAATACTTGCGTCGAATCTACATCGACACAACCGGAAGCCTCCCGACACCGGACGAAGTCAAGGATTTTCTCAACGACAGGTCCGGCGACAAGCGAGCCAAGTTGGTCGACTCTCTTCTCAAGCACCCATTGCATGCCTCGTTGTGGGCCACGAAGTTCTCGGACATTACCGGCAACAACACCGACGCTCTGGAAAACCCGCAACAGTTGAAGCCGAAACGCAGCCAAATGTGGCACGATTGGTTCGCCTCGCGCATCGCGAAAAACACGCCATACGATGAAATCGTTCACGGCGTACTTTGCGCGACCAGCCTTGACGGAATGAAGCCCAACGAATGGCTGTCACAGACCAAGAAGATTGACGAAGAGATCGCCAAGGGGTTCACGTCGAGTTATTCCGATCGTAAATCACTCGACCTGTTTTGGCGTCGGCAACAAAACGTACCGATCGAACAATGGGGCGAGAAGACGGCGGCGGCTTTTTTGGGCGTGCGGCTCGAGTGCGCTCAGTGTCACAAACATCCCACCGATCGATGGACCCAGGCCGACTACCGTGCCTACGCGAATCTGTTCGGGCAGATCGTTTTCGGTAACGCCAACATCGGAAGCAGCCCGGAAGTCAAGAAGCTGATTGACGCCGAGAACGCGGCCCGTCGCCAAGCCCAGACCGGAAAGAACCAGAATCAACTGAACATCGTTCGGGAAGTGTTCGTCGGCGGTCGCGTTACTTCGCTACCGCATCCCGAAACGAATTTGTCGCTTCCCGCCAAGGCCTTGGGCGGTCCCGAAATCGCTGTCAAATCGGGCACCGATGCCCGTGAAGCTCTATTCCAATGGATGAAATCCCGCGATAACCCGTTCTTCGCGCGGAGTTTTGTCAATCGGGTTTGGGCGCATTATTTTGGCATCGGGTTGGTCGATCCGGTCGATGATTTCTCGCTGGCGAACCCCCCGTCAAATGGCCCGTTGCTCGACGCTTTGGCGGCCGACTTCGTCGAAAGTGGGTTCAACATACAAGCGTTGGAGCGGACGATACTCCTGTCGCGAACGTATCAGTTGTCGGCGATTCCGAACAAGACGAACAGTCTCGACCGCAAGAACTTCTCGCATGCACAAATCCGCCCCATGATGGCAGAGGTCGTTGTGGATGTTCTCAACGATGCCTTGGCCGTCAAGGAGACCTTCGGGCCAGACGCCCCGGCCAATGCTCGGATGGTACAAGTTGGGACGAGTCGCCTAAACAACGCAAGCCTGAATTACGTGCTTCGAATTTTTGGTCGTCCTCCGCGCACAACGGCGTGCGACTGCGAACGTGCGATGGACCCCGCCTTGCCGCAAACGTTGTATCGAATGACGGATCAAACGATCCAGTCGAAGTTGACGGCCGGCGGCAACCGAATCGCGAAGCTGTTACAGGCGAAGGCCTCCGATGAAGAAGCTCTGGAGCATTTGTTCCTGGCTACTCTGACTCGCTACCCCACAGCCGTTGAAAAAGAGGTTTTTGCCAAGCACAAGGCCAAGGAGCCGAATCGCCAGAAGCTCCTTACCGACACGCTTTGGGCGTTGATTAACACGCGAGAATTCATCCTGAATCACTAGCGATCGGTCGAAAGCGGCGGTGCAAGCTCTTGTTTGATGACGAGTTTGAACTGCCGTTATGCGGGAATTGGTACCGGTTCTGATGCCCTGAAGCCGGTAACCAGGGGGGATCAGGGCACCACGAGGAAATTAACCATGGCGTTCAAGCGAGATTGTGAAGGTATCCATCGTCGCGACATGCTCCGGCTCGGGTCGGCCGGCTTGCTCGGTCTGACGCTTCCTCAACTGTTGAAGCTCGAGAGTCGGGCTGGCTCCGATTCCAAGAAGTCGAAGAAAGCCAACTCGATTATCATGGTGTGGCTTGCCGGTGGTCCGGCCACCATCGACATGTGGGATTTGAAACCCAACGCTCCCGAGGGCATCCGCGGCGATTTCAAGCCGATCGAAACCAGCGCCCCGGGCGTGAGCATTTCTGAGCATCTGCCGAAGATCGCGAAGATCGGCGACAAGATTTCTGTCGTCCGTTCGCTCAATCACACGATTCCGTCTCACGGTCCGGCCACGGTCTTCATGACGACTGGCAACAAGCCCACGGCGGCCCTTCAATATCCGTCGATGGGGTCGTTGTGTGCCAAGTTGCTCACGACCGAGACCGGGATTCCCCCGTACGTGACCTTCAGCGACATTCGCGGCGGCACCGCGGGCACATCCGGCTACTTGGGCACCGCCTACAACCCGTTCATGGTCGAAGGCAGCGGCGGCGGCAAAAACTCCACGCTGCGCGTTCGTGGAATTACGCTTCCGAACGGCTTTTCGCTCGAAGACCTGGAACGTCGCGATGACCTCCTTAAGGGGTTCGATCAAGGGTTACGGTCTTTGGACAACTCCGCCGACGTGGTTGAGGGATTAGACGCCTTCCACAAACAGGCGATCGAGATTTTGCGCTCGGACAAGACCAAGAAGGCGTTCAATTTAGGCATGGAATCGGATTCGGTGAAGAATGCCTATGGAACGACCCCACTCGGCACAGGCCTCTTGGCGTCGCGACGCCTCATTGAAGCCGGCGTTCGTTGCGTTACGATCAGCACGGGCGGTTGGGACACGCACGGACAAAACTTCAACGCTCTCAAGACGCGATTGCTGCCTGGCATCGATCAGAGCATTGCCACTCTCATTAGCGACCTCGATCAGCGTGGGCTTCTCGACACGACCATCGTGATGGTCGCGGGCGAATTCGGCCGAACGCCTAAGATCAACAAGAATTCCGGGCGCGACCACTGGGCACGCTCAATGGCCTGCGTCCTCGCGGGTGGCGGTATCAAACGCGGTTATGCCCACGGCACCACCGATGCCCAGGGCATGGCCCCCGCGACGTTGCCTTGCACCCCAGACGATGTCGCTGCCACCATTTTCCATTGCATGGGAATTGACCCGCACATGGAACTTCAGACCTCGACGGGACGTCCAATTCAACTGTTCAGAGAAGGGCACGTTATCGAAAAGCTTCTCGCGTAAGTTTTTCGTTCGCTCGAATCTGACGAGCCTGGGTCGATCGCCCACCGACCCAGGCTCGGTTCTTTTTAGCTTCCTGAATCGTCTAAAGATCAAGGGCGACTGGCGCCGTCCTATCGGATATAATGCCCAGTGCTGCGGCCACGACTGAAAACGCCGGAGGGGTGGGTTATGCGGCAAATTTACGCGATTGCCTTCGTTGTGATAGGATGCGGTGCCGCGACCGTTTTGGCTCAAACTGAAAGACCCGACCCTCAGCAAATACGCGAAACGGTCGATCGACTGGGTTCCTTATCGTTTCGTGATCGTGAAGCGGCGTCGAAAAAACTTGAGAAGATTGGCGAACCTGCGATTGAATTCCTCGCTCAAGCCGGCAAATCGCCCGATCTCGAAAAGCGGCGGCGGGCGATCGAGACAATCTCGCGAATCCAAGCTCGTTTGGAGAATGCGCGTCTCTTGGCTCCGACACGAATGCGGTTGGTGCTGACCGATGAGCCATTACCGAGTGCTGTCAAGAAATTTACATCCCTGTCTGGCATTCCAATCGCGTTGGGTGGCGACCCAAGCAAGTACATTCATCGCCGTGTGACCATCGACACGGGCGATGTGACGTTTTGGGAGGTGCTGGATCAGTTCGGTGCCAAGTCGGGGCTTGTGGAACAGGATATGGAGGTTGTCGAGCCTCAATCGATGCCATCGCAAATTGGTTCCATGCCCGTTCAGATTCAGATTCCGATCCAAGCGATCCCAGCCGCTCCGGCGTTGCCGCCACGTTTGCCGGCGCCGCGCCCGCCAGTGCCTGGAAAAAAGCCGATCCCCATTCCTCCGCAACGAAAGGCTGATCCCGCCCAGCCGGCCGCACGAGGACCAATGATTCCTCAGCCGATTCCGGCTCAACCTCAGCCGATACCTCCCGCGATACCGCCCGTTCAACCGCCGCTACCAATACAGCCGCCTCAAGTCGTCATGCCTCAGGTTCAAATCTTCATGCGTGGCGGCGCGATTCGGATGCCTGGAATGCCCGGACACCAAAGCAATGCACCCGTGGTGTCTCAGATCACGCTAGTGGATGGAACGCAAAAGCCGAGGTTGACCAGTATCGACGGTGCCGTACGTGTTCGCATTCTGCCTACCGCTTATCCTGGCAGGCCCGACATTGCCGCGGGAGAACTTTGGCTTCCCCTGGAAATCGCATTCGATCCGAAACTCAAGCAAGCGACGCTCCAGTCCGTGTCGGTCCTCAGCGCCATTGGATCTGACGGTGAGCCGATTCCTTGCAGCGACGCACTGGCCAATTCACCGGCGAACGACGACGTTGTCTTTCTCGGTCAAGCGACCATGCCGGCGAATCCTTCCGGCACGACATTCAAATTGTTGTCCAATGGCCGGATTCGAGAACCTGCGGACGGCATCCGCTCCCTCAAGGAAGTCCGTGGTACGGTGCGAGCGGTTGTGCGCACGGGTGTCGAGCCGCTTTTGAACATCGATCAAGTCGGCAAGTCGAAAGACCGAACCTTCAGTGGAAGCGGCGGAACTCAATTGCGAGTGGTTGACATCAAGACTGATTCGAACGGCGACGTGACGATGCAAATCGAGATTCGCCACCCAACAGAGGTTCAACTTGGCATGCCCGGGGGCAGCGTCGGTCCTGGCATGAGCATCCCCGGTTTGCCGCCGGGCGTTGTTGTCGCTATGGGCGAACAAGATCATCCGTGGATGTTCGGGCAGAACGCCGTGGAACTTGCCGACGAGAACGGCGACAAGTTCGCAATCGCCAAGACCCAAAAATGGTCGTTCGACTTTGACGGGCAGTCCTACCTTCATAAAGGGACATACGTCTTTCGACCGACCCGCAAGGACATTGCTCAACCCGCGAAGCTGATTGTCAAAGGCTCGCGTCAATCGACCTTGGTGGCGGGATTTACCTTCCGCGATGTGCCGTTGCCGTGAACATTATCGACTTGGAGTGATTGTCAACCGATACCGATGGGCAGGGCCGCCCTGATCGTTGGCATCTTGCACTACGATGAAAAACGTCCCATCACTGGGCGTTACCACTTCAACGCGCGTGTGGATGCTCCGATCAAACTCCCGGCTCACCGCAAGCATTTGCCGGCCTGAGTCGTATATGGTTAAGAGTGGATCAAGTGCGGACCCGTAGCGAGTGGCTTGAAGTTCGATGACGACTCGCTGATTGGCGATCCCTTGAACCTGATACACGTCCACGTCCTGCGGTTGGTGAATCAAACCCTCAACGACCGCTGAAACCAAAAGCGCCTGAGCCGTTTGAAAACCGTTGTTCGGTTCTTTCTCGATGACGGGGGCCACCGAATCGTTGATCTGCAATCGCAGCGGCTCGCTTTCGCCGGAGGCCGTAATCGCTGATAGAGTGAATTCCTGCCCCATTCGATCAGGCGGCATTAGCAACTCGATCTCAATCTGCATATCGCCGGTTTGATTGACGAGCATCGCATTGGGTAATGACACCTTGGTCGGCTTACCGATGAGCTTGACCTGTCCCTTGGGGTCATGGCATCGAACCGCGGCGACGCTCTCGAGCCTGAGCCCGCGCACTTTGACTCGTGTCGGCTTTCCCGGTGCGACACCCAGCGGCTCGGCGATGATGAGTTTGGGGCGAGCCTTCGAGTCGTCCTTGGGCGGTTGCGTCGTTCCGCTGCGAATAACAGTAACGATGCAGGCCCAGGCCAGAACCCATGCGAGTTTCGGCCGGAATATTCTAGATCTCATGCGAACAATTCCGTGAGCGGCCGGCCTTGATCGAGGATTTCAACGGGTCGCCCGTCGGGTGTATGCAAATGGCGTCGCGGATCGATCCCAAGTCGTTCATAGACGGTCCATGCGACATCTGCGGGCGAAACCGGCTGGCGAGTGACGTAGGCGCCATGCTTGTCCGTGGAACCCAAGACCAGACCTCCGCGGATCCCGGCACCGGCTATCACGAGCGAAGCCGCCGGCCCCCAATGGTCGCGCCCGGTGTCTTTGTTGATCTTCGGCGTGCGACCGAACTCGCCCATGGCCACCACCAGAGTTTCCGAAAGCAGCCCTCGAGCGTCGAGATCTTCGATTAACGCCGAGAACCCGTTATCGAAATCGGGGAGTTTTCCTTCAAGCCCTTTCCAAATCTGCGAATGGTGATCCCAGCCGCCGAAGTTGATGGTCACGAAGCGAACGCCTCCTTCGATCAACCGTCGCGCCAGAATACAGCTTTGCCCGAACGTCGATCGACCATAACGGTTTCGTAACCGATCCGGTTCTCGGTCGATCGCGAAGGCTCGACGAGCTTCCGGGGCCACGATCATCGCTTGGGCGCGTGCGCGGAATTCATCGTAGGTTGCCAGCTGATCGTTGCCCTTGATGTTGCGCCCAAGACTGTCGACTGTCTCAAGCAACGACCTTCTTCGAGCAATCTGCTTGTCCGCGAGGTCCTCGGCGGGACTGACATCTTGGACGCGATACCCGGCAGCGTTGGGGTCGCCCGCTTTGAACGATTCATATCGACCGCCGAGAAAAGCGCTTTTTCCGAGTTCCCAGGTGAACGAGGGGTTTCGCGGAACGGCGATGTACGGAGGCAGGGTCCCGCGAAAGCCGAGTTCGTGGGCAACGACGGCCCCGATCGCTGGGTAGTCACCAAACGCCGATCCGAAACGGCCGCTCATCACCCAATTCGTCGCCGTTTCATGATGATCGTTGTTGTGGGCGCCCGAACGAATCAGGGCGACTTTGTCCATACAACGGCTCATTCGCGGCAACAACTCGCCAATGCGCGTACCCGGCACCTTGGTGGAGATCGACTGATACTTGCCGCGAATCTCGACGGGGGCGTCGGGTTTGAGATCGAAACTATCGTGATGGGACAGCCCGCCGCCGAGGTAGACCAGAATGACCGAGCGGGCAGGGGAGGCCGATCGCGATCTCGTCTTCTCGGCCCGCAACAGTGAAGGCACGCTCAAACCGAAAGCGGTCAGTCCCCCGACCCGGAGAAAATCGCGACGACTGGAGCCATCGCTTTGTCGGTAACGAAGGTTTCCTAACAACACATCGAGCATCTATCGGCTCCAAGAATGTCGGGACGATATCGGACGCGGGATCAATGGTTGAACACGAAGTTCTTCGAGTTCAAGATTGCCCAAAATAGGTCGCGCCAAGCGCTGGCTCGATCGTCGGTTTGGGCCATTTCAAATCTGAAGGCCGCACGTTCGTCGGAAGCCGGCGGGCGCGCTAGAGTCGCAAGAAAGATCGTGTCGAGTATCTCCGACTCCGAGAGTTTCTCTCGCAGGAGCCGCGCCAGGCGGCCGTCATTACTTCTGATTTTGTTTGTCGTTTCGCTGTTGAGTAGATGAAGCAATTGGGGCATGGTGACTTCGCCGCTGCGCTCGCAGGCACAGGCTGTCACTCGGTCTGATTTTCCAAAAAGCGTGAGAAAATAGAGCTTCAGGCCGGGGTCGGCAACCTGCATCGCGCGAATCCCATCGGGGTAGCCGGGGAATCGATCCGGTACCCCAGTTGCCTGGCTGATCGCATCGAGCAGCACTTCCGCGGGGAGCCGACGCGCGTAATAGTGCGAGTAGAATCGCGAGTCGTTCTCGTTGCCCGCAACCGTATTGGACTCGAGCTGATAGGTGCGCGAGTTCACGATGAGTCGTATGAGATGTTTTCGGTCAAATCGACTGCGAACGAATTCATCGCACAGATACCGCCAAAGTTCAGGGTTCGTGGGCGGATTGGTCGCTCTTAGGTCGTCAACGGGCTCGACCAAGCCGACATTCAAAAAATGTTTCCACAGACGATTCACCATGGCGCCGGTAAAATACTCATTGCCCGGATCAGTTATCCAGTTTGCAAGGACTCGTCGCGGATCATCCCCCGGCGCCACAAAAGGAGACGTTCGATCGAGCGGTTGCGGTGCCAAGAATCTCCCGGTTCGCGGCTGGGATACGCCGACCGGTGACCGATTCTGACTGGGGTCCGCATGCGAGACGCGGAGCATCGTTAGCCCGTCCTTCGGTTCCTTGCGTTCGAGGCGAATTCGAGAGAAGAACGCGGCAAAGTGATAGTAATCGTCTTGGGTATACCGCTCCAAGGGATGGTTATGACACTGAGCGCAACCGATGCGTGTTCCCAGGAGCGTCTGAGCAATCGACGAAACGACTTCAGACTGATGAGCCTCACGATGCTCGCCGACCGTGACGATAAAGTAACCCACGGCCGGGTTGTCGCTGGTCTTGCCCGTGGCGGTCAGCAGATCCCGAACCAACTCATCCCATGGGCGATTGATGGCGACTTGATGGCGAATCCAAGCGTGAAATCGCCGAACACCCGAAACGCCTCGAACGTCGTGGTCACGCTCACGCCGGTTCTGAAAGAGATCGGCCAACTGTTGGGCCCAGTAGTCAGCAAACTCGGGCCGTTCCAAAAGGCGATCGATCAGCCGCGACCGCTTGTCCGCTCGGGTATCGGACAAAAAGCTCCGAGTTTCTTCGGGCGAAGGAAGAAGGCCAATGACGTCGAGAAACACGCGCCGCACAAACGTCGAGTCATCGCACGGCGCGGAAGGCTCAATCCGAAGGGCCTCGAGCTTCCTAAACACGAAATCATCGATGCGGTTATTCCCGACGGAGAGTCGTTCGGGAGAAAGCCTGCCGGCGAACGGCACGGTTACGACGGCGGCGGCGACCTCTGTCATGTAGGCAGCGCGGATGACGGTTTGTCCACTGCGAATGGCTCGGGCCGTGCCGCCGGCCGTGACAGAAACGATCCCGGGATCGCTACTATCGAACTTCGTGAGCCAAGTCACATCTTGATTTGATCCGTCGCTGAATTCTGCGGTCACGGACATCGATAATTGGTCGCCGATTTGGAGCGTCTTGGAATCGGGAGTGATTCGCAGCCTTCGGATCCGTGGTTCGTCCGGTGACGACTTCCGGGCACCATGGTGGAGCCAAAGAAGTAGTAGAGAATGCTCGCGACTGGCTTCCGCGAAAAGTTTCCCGCCTTCGTGCGAGACGCGGCCAAGTGGTTTTTCGAGAAAGAGGCTTGAACCAGCGTCCGTCGTGTCCACACGCCGACCACCGAACTCACGGGTGATTGATGCCCAATCTTGATCCGGCGCGAACCCGCGAAGAGACAAACGGAAACCATTTTGGCCGGCGAGTTTCCCGTGACAGGCGCCCTGATTACATCCCAATTTGGTAAGCAATGGAATGACGTCGCGTTGAAACGATGGCCCGGCCACTGTAGGCGGCTTCGCGGCCGATGTCGAACACATCAGAACAACGACCGCGACGTTGGGGATTAGGAGCATTCAGACCCTCGGAATGGCAAGAGTCAGGCAGGAAAAAGCAGGAGCAGGCGGTTCAGCGGTACAACGGTAAGGGTATCGTCACTCGTCGAACGATTCAAGCAACAATCACGATTCGACTTAGGCGAAAATGCGCGAACCTTGCTGCCCCGAAGGGAAATCTCTATCATTCAGAGGGTAATTCGAGGCGGCGTAGCTCAGCCTGGTTAGAGCAGCGGCTTCATAAGCCGCGTGTCACTGGTTCAAATCCAGTCGCCGCTACTGATGTAAGTTCATTTTCGAACGCTAGTTAAGCGTACCCATCGACGTTGGATGGCGCGGCTCAAAGGTAACCGCCGGTAAGGTTATCATGACCCAAAAGGCGACTCCATTATTCCATTCCAGTTTAGGCCCGATTCCACATCGAGCCGATCAATGGATTGAGCTAATATCCCCATCGTCCTTAAACGCCTCCGCCCCAAGCCAGTGTTTGGAGGAGTTCTCAATCTCGTGTTTTAGGCTCGGGTTTGGAAAACCGTCTCACTTGGGCGCGAAATGCGATCCAAAAGACTTGCCGAAGTCAGACCATCAATGCCTCACCTCGTCCAACAGTCACGCCCAAATTGATCGCGGCGTTTGCAGCGGGTATTCAGCCGGGGTGCTCTGTGGACATTCCAAATTCGCCATGCATGACGTGTGGTGAACGCGATGAACCGGCGGCAGTGAAGGGCGCTCGCCCGTGATGGACGAGCGCGAATCGGTTCTGACTATCGACCCGTGACAAGACGATCGACACGAATCCAACGAATGTCGGAGTCGGAGATGGTGTGCGTGTGAATCGTGTTTGGCGGCCGCATGTCGGTCAAGTAGGCCTTCTTCATTGCGGCTCGAATCTCCGCATCCGACTTGGCATAGATGCCCATTCCCGAAAACCGCTGAGCCGCGCGGCTGCTGTAGACTGGCGACCCGTTGGTGGCAATCTCGAAGCGGCCTAGATACAAAGCGTTTTCACCCTGCCAGTACATCATCGGCGCACCCGGTCGAAGGTCGGTGCCGTAATCGTCCTTGTTCTTGAGATAGACCCAGTCACCGGGGACCATGTCGGCGACGCGATTCGATCGCCCCTGACGCGTGTGGATATTGCACGAGGTGGCCTTCGGTCCGATGTCGAGCCCCTTAGAGTGAAGCTGATTGAAGCGAGCATCGCCGAGAGCGACTCGTGCCGCATGCAAAACGTTGATTTGCATAGCGCCGAGGCATTCCCCGCGAAACTTGTGGCGAACGATGCCGTCGATGGCTTCCGCTGGGGCCACGCCGGGCCGCGACACATGCGAGAATCGGGCATTGTGCCACCAGTGGGTGCCGTCGGCAGCTTGGGGTACGGTCGCACCGGCATAGTTGAAATCGACCCCATTGCCCCGGCCTTTCTGAACCAGGAACATGAACCCGATGGCAGTCATCCTCATCTTGAAATTCTCTTGCGCCTGTTTGAGCGTTGCGAATGCAAATGTCTCCGCCCGGTTCTGGTTCATGGCGTCGAAGATCTGGCGGCGAACTGGGTTTTCAAGCGAGCGGATCGCTCGCAGGTCCGATGAGTGGAACGCCGGCGCCGAATGGCGAGCGACGGGAACGGTGAGATGTTTGATATAGCGATGATAATTTGCAGGTGTCTCATGCATCGGTACGCCGCCGATGATGAGCCGCCCGCTTGGGTGCGAGGTCGGGGCAGCCACCGCGATCGGATTGGCCCGAGCCATCGCGCCCGTTACGAGGAAAATGCTTGCCGCTACCAGAGTTTGCAGGGTCGTCGTCATGGTTGTGTCCTTGTTGTGCGGGTTGGGGGGGTCGCTCTAAATCAACCAGCGGGAGCCGCCGTGATGGACGGCAATCGACCGCGCAAAAAAAAACGAGTCGAGGGAAAACCCCTCGATTCGCCGCACGTCTCCGAGTCGCGGCCGGCTGGCCGCGACTCGCTAAGGCTGACCGTTATTGCTGGTTCACTCGGACCTGAACGCTGGCTCCGCCTTGAGGTTGGGACTGCTGTTGGCCTTGTCGCTGCAATTGCGTCTGACCGATACGCTGACGCTGCAGTTCGGGTTGCACCAGTGGCGGCTGCGATTGAATGATCCGCTGACCCGTCTTAGCCGGCTTGGTCTCGACGATGGCAGGCTTCGCATTCGGGCTGCCGTTCGGCTTGCCGACGGGCAGTGTGATCGGCTTGACGCACGGAGGCGTATGGACCGGCGTGTTCGGTTTGCCGAACCATCCGCCGTTGGGTTTGAACCAACCCGGAGCGTTCGGTTTGGTGACAAGCCCGCCATTGGGCTTGGCGTAGAAGCCGCCGTTGGGCTTGGTGACAAGCCCGCCATTGGGCTGGTTGATCGGCGGCATGTTGGGTTGATTGGCAACCGGCTTGTCACCGGCGCGGGCCGCGGCGGAACCAAGAATCGTCGAGCAGCCAAGAGCCAGAGTCAGGTAAAACTTCTTCATGATCGTCTCCTTTTTGGGTTTGGAGGTTGCAGGGTTGTTTGACTCTGCCAATCCCAGCGGATGCGATCGGGAAAAGCGGCAACGTCTTTTTTGAAATTGGACCAGTGGCCGAAAGACTGGATGCTGGCGGCATCGGACCCCTGGATGGATTATCACCTCAACCATGACGCGTGAATCGGCACCCATATTGCAATTTGCATGACAATTGAACGGCTTCGACTTTTCAAACGATCGACGAGACCGTAGAAGCAGATGATCGCAGGATACCTATTTGGATTGTGCGATTCCGTGGCCGGTGCAAAGTCGCCCTTGTCGATATGAACATGATCTCTGCTGTGAAGGGTGACCGACAATTCTTGTGGCGGCCTGCGGCGGTTGCAACCATCATCCGGCGCGTTGGCCGTTCGACCTGATTCCAACAACGATTATTGCCGTCTTTGATGCCGACTCCCGCTGGTTGGAGTAGACGACTGCTCTCTACCCCAACCCGAGGATCTCCGTCATGACTCGCCGCCGCTTCCTTGCTCTATTTGCCGCAACCATGTTGGGCCTCGCTGGACTTTCCCTAACGCCGGCCCGTGCCGATATCCGCGTGCGAATTCATGGTGTCGCCTGCACCTGCCGCGTCTATTACTTCGACCGGGCGGCCAATGCGTTGGTCCTGTTCGGCACCTACAACTCGGACATCGAAGCGTCAAAGGTCGCGACGCATCTTCAGCATCAGGGATATCGGGTGCGGTTTGAGGCATCGTCCGACCCGTTGCCGCAACCGGTGGTGCCGCGTGTGCCTGTCGCCCAGAACTCGGACGAGGTGACGCCTCAAGTGGCTCGCAAGGCTTTCGCTCAAATGGCGGCTCAAAACGACATCGCGTTTCAATTCCCCGCCGACGGCTGTTATGCGCGTGCCCACCTGATGGCCCGACGCATGCAGTCGATGGGGCTGAGGCCTCGCAAGGTCTGGTCGTTCGCTCACGGCGAAAGCCTTTACGCCAGAACGTCGCACATCCCGGCAGGATTCGTCGAGTGGGGCTACCATGTCGCGCCCACGTTGCGGGTGAAAACCGACAACGGCGTTCATGAGATGGTGATCGACCCGTCACTGTTCGACCGGCCCGTGACCGTTGGCCAATGGTCGAACGCACAACGTCGATCGGGGGCTAGCCCGATGCCTTACACCTGTGTGACCCGCCTCGGGGAGTCGCCGGTTCTGCCGACCGGCCGTCGGGCGCCGGGCACCGGATTCTGGCCCGCGTCCGACCCGTCGTCAAATCTCGATACGTTCGCCGCCCGAGTTATGGCCATCTATAAGCCATGGCAGAACCACACGCCGCCGAAAAACCTGCTCGCCTCAGCCTTGGCGGCCCGATGAAGGTGGGCGTTGTTTCGAAGGACTGGTCCGCGAACACACCTTCGTATCGGCGCTCACTGTCAACGCGGCATCGCCCATTGACGCAGCCCGCCGTCGATACAGCGAGTCAGCAGGTGCTTCCCATCGGGCCCGAACTCCAACCCGAGCACCGCGCCGGGATGTCGCAGCGGCGGACTGATCGGGCGACCCGTCGCGGTGCTCCAGACCCAGACCGATTGATTTGTCGCGTTACTCAAGATACCGGTCGCAACGTAGCGGCCATCAGGCGAGAACGCCAACGACGCGGGATTACCAGGCAAATCCGCAGTGACCCATCGTTGCTGCCCCGATGGCAAATCGATCCAGGTAACCGTCCTTCCCACCACTACCGCCAAGCCCAAACCGTCCAGGGAAAACGCCAACGCGCGGACCGTTTCGGATAGGGGTATCGGTTGCCCGATCGACTCACCCGTGGCGCTGAAGCGATGAATAGCCCGCACCCCTCGCAAGCCATCTTCACCAGCGATGGCGAGCGTCCCCGAGTCGGGTGACCACGCCAACCACCGGATGGCTTGCCCCATGGGAATCTGACCAATCGCTCCGAACGGTTTCCCCGTGCGAGTGTCCCATCGATGCAATTGGCCATCGCTGGTGCCGCCCGCGAGCAAGTTGCCGGTCGGTGACAGGACAAAGTTCACAAACGATGTTGCGGTCATCATGTCGCCCACAGGGCGCAACGTTTCGACATCCCATAGGCGTGCTTCGGTACCGGTTGTCGTGACCAAGATGGTGCCGTCCTGAGCGAAGCCGAGAGGGCGCATACCCGGTGATTCCGCCGGTACGACCCGCGCCCGTCGACCGTCGGCGTGGCGGAGTCGCAGCTTGCCGTCTTGATCCAATGACGCGATCGATCGCCCGTCTCGCGAAACCGTCATGGTGCGCACGGCCCAATCGGGGAATGGCTGCGGCAGCGACGACGGGTCATCGGCAAGCGCGAAACGAAACACGTTGCCGTTTCGGGCAAAGGTCCAAGCGACCTCGCCGCGGATGAACAACTCATCGACCGGCGCTGGGTGGCGTCGCACCGGCGTTTGCGGCAATCGCCAACGGGAGATGGCCTGCTCCGTGGCAACCAGCAACTGTCCGTCGGGCGCAAAGGCGATTCGCTCAATGCTGCCGGAATGGGTCAACGTCGGCCCGGCGCGGCGACCGCTGACGCGATCCCAGAGAAGGACCGCGCCACTGGCACAACCGACGGCAATGAGGTCGCCGTCCGGTGCGATGGCTGCAGCGCGAACCAAATCGGGATGTTGGAGCGTGCCGGTGGCGAGTCGCCCTGTCTTCGCATTCCACACGCGTACCTCGGCGTCGTCGCCGCCTGTGAGAATTAGCGAACCATGAACCGAAAAGGCAAGAGTGCGCACAGGGAACCGATGCGGCAACGTGGCGCGCCGCCGCCCCGATGGAACATCCCAAATGACCGCCTCGCCGTCCGTGATCGTTGCCCCCGATCCGACGACCAGACACGAACCGTCAGGACCGAAAGCCACGGTTTTTCCACCGTGCGATGGCTCCGTTGTGAAGAGCCGGCGCACCGGGCGAAGCTCCCAGACATGAACGATGTCCTTTTCGACGATTGCCATCCGTTTGTCGTCGCTGCCCAGCACAGCATCCGTCGCACCGGCCGTGACGGGGCTGGCGATCAGTCGGCCGTCGTTGGCATCCCACACATGGACGCCTCCTGCCTCATCGCGAGCCATGACCGTCTGCCCCTGCCGATCCATCGCCACGGCGACGACCGATACCTTGCGAGGGACGGCCATTTTTGTGCGGACAACTCCCGTCGCAGCATCCAACAGTGAGACTTCACCTCCCAGGGCAAGGACCACACGTTGGCCGTCGTCGCTGAAGGCCACACCATCGGTCTGAATTTCGCGCGAGGTCAGCGACGTCGGGTCTTGGGTCAGGTCCCAATGATAAAGGCGACCCGTGGCGCTTGCAAAAACGGCGCGGCCGTTGCGGGCCAAATGGACGGACGTGAAGCGCTGACCTTCTAGGGTGAAGCTATCCGCGAGCTTCGGCGTCAGTCGCGTGGCGGCGTCGAATTGACGGCGCAGTTCGTCGATGAGATCGTCGGCATCAGGCGGAGCCTGTTTCAACGCTTGGGCCAACCAATGCAATGATTCGCCTTCTTCGTGCTGGGTCCAGAGCGCCAGAGCGCGATCGCGCGAGCCTTCGGCGACGCGAATCTCGGCTTCGCGTCGATGCCGGGCTTGCGATAATCCAAACAGCAGGCCGACTATCGCACCCATCAGAAGCATGAGGATCAGCCCGACGGAGGCGGTCGCCGTCGCAGGGTAACGGCGACCCCAGCGAATCGCCTTTTCCCACCGGCCCATCGGCCTGGCCTTGATCGGCTCGCCGCGAAGAAAGCGGCCAAGGTCGTCGGCCAACTCGCGGGCGCTGCCGTAGCGCTTGGCCAGATCCTTGCGCAGGCACTTCAGGCAAATGGTTTCGAGGTCGGCGGGCACGGCGGGGTTGAGCGATCGCGGGGCGACGGGCGGATCGCGGGTGACCTGGGCGAGAATCTGCGCCATCGAATCGCCTTGAAACGGCGGGCGCCCGGTGAGGGAGGCATAGAGGATGCCACCGAGGGCGTACGCGTCGGCAGAAGGCCCGACGTCGCGGGCCTTTCCCGACGCCTGCTCGGGCGCCATGTAGCTTGGAGTGCCAAGGACGGCCTCGGACGCGGTCTGATACCCCAACTCGTCCGGGCTGCGGTCGCGGAGTTTCGCTAGCCCGAAGTCGCTGATCTTCGGTGTGCCTTCATCGTTCAAGAGTACGTTGGCTGGTTTCAGATCGCGATGAAGAATCCCGCGATCGTGCATGGCCTGCGCCGCCCTCGCCAATGGCTCGACCATCGCCGCAGCCACGCGGGGCGACATCGGGCCATCGCGCAACCGGCTGTCGAGTCGCCCACCGGCCATGTACTCCAGCACCAGAAATGGTTGCCCGTCGTGGTCGCCGATCTCGAAAATCGGCACGATATTCGGGTGTTGCAAGCGTGCCGATGCCTCGGCCTCGACGCGGAATCGGGCCGCGATCGATGGATCCGAAAGTGGGCCGGCGAGGATCATCTTGATGGCCACGGTCCGCTTCAGCGCGACTTGCAGGCCGCGATACACCACCCCCATGCCGCCGCGCCCTAGCTCCTCGCTAATCTCGTAACCCGGCAGCAGCGGCAGTCTTCGTTTCGCGTCATCGTCGCGCCGACCGGCATCACGTTTGTTGAGCGTTATGCGATCAAACGCGGCCAGGACCCGAATCTTTCGGCGGAGAGGCTCGATCAGATGAGGCGACTCGCGGCAAAGTTGCTCGGGCGCGATGTCAATACCTTGGTCGCGAAGGTCTTCCCACTGGGCGAGCAGTTCGCGAATGGTCTCGTCGTTGGTCATCAGGGATGGTCTACTCGCCCGGCAGTTCGCCACCCAAGGCCTCGGCGAGTCGCAGCCGGGCGTCGCGCCATCGATAACGGAGCGTGCGTTCGGAGATGCCTAGCATGACCGCCGCTTCGTCCTGGGTCACGCCCTGATACCAAAGCAGGTCGAAGACCTCGCGTTCCGGTTCCGGTAACTCGTCCACGAGTCGGTGAAACTCGCTCCACTGGGCGACGCCAGCGGGATCATTTGACAGGTCGGCGCCGTCGAGCGGGCTGCCGGCGGCAGAACGCTGATCGTTTGGGCCGACCGACGCATGATGCCCGGCGGCGCCCTGCGGTCCATAATGGTGCCGCGCGAGGTCGATCAACTCACGCCGAATCTGCAAGGCCGCGAATCGAAAGAAATCCTTCGGCGTCGGCGGGACGATCTCCTGCATCGCTCGACAGAGACGGACGACCGCGTTCTGCAAGACGTCGCCCGATTCTTCCCAGCGCCGCAGCGAGCGATAGTCTCCCATCATTTTGCGCGTCAGCATCTCGAGCCGGGCGGAGGCTTGGCGGATCAACTCGTCGCGGGCCGCCGTATCGCCCGCCTTGAGTCGATCCAGGCACCTCTGCACGATGATGGTTGACGATTCGCTCACGCCTGGCCCTCTGAGAGTTGAGGACATTCTAACCCATCCGTTGTGACGGAGATAGCATTGAAAGCGATTTCACGACGCACAATTCTGTTATCGACGGAAAACAGTCTTGCCACCATGCCCGGGACGATGAACAGACGCTCCTGAGATTTAGGAAACGAACAATCCCATTCACGGAGGGGCAACCAGCATAATCAACGTGAACCGTTTTGTGACACTCCGAGTGAAACAATCCAAGATGCTCCCAACCGTCTAATCCCCACGAAAAGCGCCTTCCTTTTTCTACCCAATCACTAGAACTACCGCATTGTACGACGTTACGTGGGACACTTGGACGATGATAAGATCGATTCAACAACAGGGGCCGAGAGAAATGGAATCGACGTCGCGAACAGTTGGCATTTCCATGAACGGCAGCCGCTTCGCGGTAATCAGAAGGCTCGGCCAAATTAGAAAACTCGCGACGCATATCTTCTTGTCCACCGCGTGTATTCTCGTCTTGGCCATGCCGCTGCTCGCCGACCCGCCGCGAAAGTGGAACCTGCTGCTCATCACCGTCGATGACATGAACGCCGATTCGGTCGGGTGGATGGGGAACAAGTTGAACCTGACGCCGAATGTGGATGCCTTCGCCCGGTCGGCGCACCGGTTCGTGAATAACCACAACATATGCCCCATCTGTCAGCCAGGGCGGGAGGCACTGCTCACGGGGCGAGTGCCGCATCGCTCCGGAGGCCTCGGGTTCAACCCAATTCGCAAAGACGTGCCGACCTTGGTGGAGGTTCTGAAGGCGGCGGGATACCACACCGCGGCCATCGAAAAGATCCCGCACATGGCCCCCGCAGAAAAGTTCCCGTGGGACGATAAGCGGCAGGGCGGCATTGGCAAGGACCCCTCGAAGATGCGGGCGGCGGTGCGAGACATCCTGGGAAAGGCGGCCGACGCGAAAAAGCCTTTCTTTCTAAATGCCAATATTACCGATCCGCATCGGCCGTTCTTTGGGGCCGGGGGCAAGAACGCCAAGGGGGACGGCTCGACCAGCGGAATTACTCCTCTTACGGCACGCGAGGTCTTCGTACCGAGCTTCCTTGAAGACCTGCCCAGAGTGCGGGAAGAATTGGCCCAGTACTACTCCAGCATCAAGCGGCTGGACGTGTCGTTTGGCGCGATCATGGACGAGCTAAGTGCAGCTGGTCGGCAGGACGACACGCTCGTCGTCTTTTGGTCGGATCACGGCATGTCGTTCCCGTTCAGTAAGGCAACGGTGTATCACAACGGCACATGGTCGCCGGTGCTGGTCCGCACTCCTGGCATGGGTAAACCGCAAGACCGAGCCGAATTCGTGAGTAGTGTGGACGTGATGCCGTCCTTGCTGGAGTTGCTCCATGTCGAGGCTCCGATGGGAATGGACGGACGGTCTTGGGTGGCGCTTCTTAACGGGGAGGCGCAGCCCGACCGCGACTTCGTCGTCACGCACGTAAACACGGTGAGCAGCGGAAAGTCCTTCGCCCAACGCTGCGTTCGCACGAAGACGCACTCTCTTCAGTTTCATGCCTGGGTGGGCGCCGGTATCGCGTTTCGCGTCGAGGCGATGAGCGGGCTGACCTTTGCGGCCATGAACGCCTCGACCGACGAAAAAGTGAAGAGGCGAGTGAAGCAACTCGTGGTCGGGGAGAAACTGGCGTTGTTCGACCTGACGACCGACCCAGACGAGAGGAACAACGTGATCGGGCAGAAAGGCTATGCAAAGACGTTGGCCGACCTGAGCGAACGGTTACTCGCCCACATGAAGAACACGAACGACCCGCAAACCCAGGCGTTTGAAGCCGCCCTAACACAACGGCCCAAGTAATTCCCACGGAAACTCATGGAGTCTGAAGTGAACCACTATCTGTTCGTACTGGCTCTAATCGCGTCGTGGACGGTGCCGGCTCTTGCCCAACAGCGGAAGGCCCCGATCAAGCTGACCGACGCCAAAGTGACCACCGCCGACCATGTGTACAAAAGAACTCCCGAGGGTGAACTCACCCTGCACGGATTCTTCCCGCCCGACTGGCAGGCGACCGACCGGCGGCCGGTGATCGTGTTCTTTTTCGGCGGCGGATGGAAGAACGGGACTTACACCCAGTTTGTCCCTCAGGCGGAGTATTTTGCCGGCCGCGGGTTGGTGGCTTTCTCTGCCGACTACCGCATCGCGTCGAAGCACAAGACGACCCCGGACAAATGCGTCGAGGACGCGAAGTCGGCGATCCGGTGGGTGAAGGCGAATGCGAGCAAACTTGGCATCGACCCAGACAGAGTGATCGCCTCGGGCGGGTCGGCCGGGGGGCATATCGCCGCGTGTACCGCCCTGGTTGACGGGTTCGACTCGCCCGAAGATCCGAAAGGCCTGTCGTGTGTGCCGGCCGCGCTACTATTGTTCAACCCTGCATTGAACTTGCCGCGCGAAGTAAAAGATGCGAAGGGGGAGGACATCGCCGCGAAGATTTCGCCGACGCGATTCTTGACCAAGAAGTCTCCGCCTGCGTGGGTGGTGTTCGGCGACGCCGACGCCATGCTCGCTCAGGGGGAGGAGTACGCGAAGAAGGCGAAAGAACGGGGCGTGCCAGTCGAACTGTACACCGCACCGAAACAGCCGCACGGGTTCTTCAATCGCTCGCCGTGGATCGAATCGACGACCGCCGCCGCCGATGAGTGGCTGGTGAAGCAGGGCTACTTAAAGGGCAACGGGACCCTGAAACCCGACGGCAAGGCGATGCTGGATAAGCGCTGACTTCGACGCAGAATCATGCCCGAGAGCCGCTAATCTTCAGACCAAAATCTGAGAAAGACGATGGCGACATAAGGCACTGTTGAAGTCTTGTTGTTTCCGTTGGCCTTCTCGCCGCCTCCCGTCCGCGACATGCATGCGGGTTTTGTAGTCGTTCCTGCCGGCGTTCAGGAATGACGTGAATCCAACAAAACTGTCGAATCGGTGCGTCGATAAGCCGTGACGACTCTCGGGCCGTGGACTAGAACCGTCAGTAGCCGATTCACTCACTGTGTTGTTGGGCAAAGCCTGTCACCAAATTCGGGAGAAGATCCATGACCACCCAATCGAATGCGACTCGGCGAGACTTTCTCATCGGAAGCGTTGCCGCGGCCTCGGTTGCCGCGATGGGACCGGCACGGCTACTGGGTGGGAATGATAAGACACCACCGAGTGAGACGATCACTCTTGGAATCATCGGAATCGGTCCTCGTTGCACCTACGACCTGAAGGCCATGTTGCCCTTCGCCGATATCCGGTGCTTGGCCATTGCGGACGTCCAGGCCAAACGTCGCGAGGCTGGCAAGACGTTGGTGGACCAACACTACGGGAACAAGGATTGTGTCGTCTACCGCGACTTCCGCGAACTGTTGGATCGCAAAGATATCGACGCCGTGTTGATCGCAACAGGCGACCGATGGCACGCGCCCGCATCAATCCTGGCGGCCAAGGCCGGCAAGGACGTCTACAGTGAGAAGCCCTGCGGCATCACAATCGCGGCTTGCCAAGACTTGGCCGAGACGATGCATCGCCAGAAGCGGGTTTTCCAGGCCGGTACTCAGCGGCGCAGCGTCCCTAATTTCCAGAAAGCCGTTGAATTGGTTCACAGCGGCAAGCTTGGCCAACTTCGCACGATGCATGCCTCGGTGTACTTTCCGACTCTGGATAACAACTGGCTTCCCGCCCAGCCCATGCCATCGCGGGATTCGGTCGACTGGAACCTATGGCTCGGACCGGCGGCATGGCGGCCATTCAACCAGCAGTATTGCGACGGCAGATGGCGAGGATTATGGGATTTCGATTCGGGCGCTCGGTTGCTCGACTGGGGCGCCCATACCGTGGATCTTTGCCAGTGGGCGAACAAAGCCGACGATACCATGCCCATCGAATATGAACCGGCGGAGACGAATATCATCTGTCGTTACGCTAACGGAGTGAAGCTCATCCTCGATTTCTTAAAGACACCGTTCGGGGATCGCTCGCCCCATTACATCACGAGGCTGGGAACCTGTCCGGTTCGTTTTGTGGGCGATGAAGGGGCGGTTGAAACGGGCGATGAAGGCGAGATTGTCGTAACGCCCGATGCGCTGCAAAAACTGGTTCCTCCGGCCGCCAAACGGGTCCGCGGCCTCGACGTAACAGCACATGCTCGCAACTTCTTCGATTGCATTCGGTCGCGGCGCCCGACGGCTGCCAATCCCGATGTGATGCGTCGGTCACACATCGCCTGTCACGCCGCCGCCATTGCTTGGATCTTGGGCCGTAAACTGAAATTGGATCCGCTCAAAGAAGAGTTCGTCGGAGACGCAGAAGCGAATCTCCTGCGGTCGCGACCGTCGCGACAATGGTCTCTGTAAGACCAGCGGCAACATTAGTGGTTGTTGCGGTCGAGGATCATCGACTCCCAACTAACTCAGGAATCGCTTGGCCATTTTGAACGATATGAACCGGGCGCCCCGTACCGTCCGGGAGCGTGACCTTGTCGTAGTCGATGCCCAAATGATGGTAGATGGTCGCAAGGAAATCATGTGGTCCAACGCGGCGATCGACGACATACTCGCCGCGGCGATCGGTGGCGCCGATCACGCGGCCGGTCGCGATGCCGCCGCCGGCCCAGAGCATCGAGTTCGCCTGCGGCCAATGGTCGCGTCCGGGTTGCACCGTCCCCGCTGCGCCGCTCGCCACGCCGCCACCACTGCTGGCCACATGTGAGATTTTCGGGGTTCGCCCGAACTCGCCGGTCACGACAACCAAGACCTTACGGTCTAGCCCGCGCGTGTAGATGTCTTCGATCAGGGCGGTGACGGCTTGGTCGAAGTAGGGAGCGCGAAATTTCAGTGCGTCGAAGATGTGGTGGTTTACGGCGTGATCGTCCCAGTTCTGAACACGGCCGCAGAGAGGGCCACTCAACTCCGTGGTAATGATCTCGACGCCGGCCTCAACCAATCGTCGGGCCATCAGGAGTTGTTGACCCCACGTATTCCGACCGTACCGGTCGCGGACCTTGCTGCACTCCAGGTTGAGATCGAAGGCTTGGGCAGCTTCTCGGCTCATTAGCAGGTTGAAGGCTTGCAACTGAAATCGGTCGAGCGATTCGGTGGCTCTTGAACGGTCCAATTGTCGGCGGACCGAATCAAGGTTCTGATGGAGAGCGACACGGCCGGCGAGTCGCGATTCTTCGTCACCGTTGGGCAAGCCGATGTTCGGCACGCGGAAGTTGGGAGCGTTCGGGTCGCCCGTGACGGCAAACGGCCCATAGGCTTCGCCGGCATAGGCGGGGCCGGCAATCGTGAAATTGTCGTAACGCACAATCGGGTTGACGCCGATATAGTTTGGCAATCGTCGATTCGGATCAAATCGAAACCGATTGGCGACACTCATGAAATCCGGGTAGACCGGCTTGAGCTTGTCCTGAGCGTCGGGATCACCCGAAAGTAGCTGCAATGAACCCGCCGGATGCCCGCCGCCGGTGTGGGCCATCGAACGAAGAATCGTAAACCGATGTGATAATGCCGCGTGTCGAGGCAATAACTCCGTGACGCGCAGACCCGGGGTCCCAGTCGTCAATGGCTTGAAGGGGCCGCGGTATTCCGCCGTTGCATCGGGCTTCGGATCGTACATATCCAAATGGCTACAACCGCCACGAAGCCAAACGACGATGACCGCGGTCCGTTCTCGAGCAGTCGCTGTAGCGGCTTCCACACGTAACCGGAGAAGCCCAGGCAGCGACAACGAGCCGAATGCCGCGAGGCCGGTTCGTAGAAACTCGCGGCGTTCTGGTTCGCTCCGTGACGACATCTGCGGCGGTTGGCTCATCGAGGCTCCGCTGCGGCACTGTTGCGGGTCGATTCCTCAAGCCGGCGCCTTTCCGTGCCGAAGGCTGCCGCCCGCTGAACCTGTCGCGGTTCAGCGTTTATCGGATGAACCGGCTGATTGAGCGATTCGACTATTGAACGACTCACGTCCTAGGATACCAATTGTCCGCGCATTGAGGCAAGGCTTTGGGTTGCTCTTCCGCAATGCCTGTTTGGTGCCGGCCACACGACGACGTCATTGGGGTGTGTTACCACTCATGGGGAACCCTTGCCCGATTGCGGTACGCGAGTTGAATTCCGCGCCGGCTCCTTTGTTCGTGGGGCGGCCGTTGTCGCGACTACAAGGTGTTGAGAGAACATTGTTCCATCACGAGTTGCCATTCGCCGTCACGATTCTCCCAGACCATTACGCAGCGCTGGTCATCCGTGAATGAAGTTCCCTCAAATGAGCCGGCACCCTGATAGCGGTGCCGCACGACGGCAGCCGATTCGCCCAAGGTACGGACAACGATCTCCGTGCGGTTCCCTTGATCCAAACGGTAGCTGGGCGATCGAATAATCGCGAGGATAGCCTGACGATCGAGCGTCGCTCCAGTCGGGGCAACGTAGATGTAATCATCGGCGGCCAATCGTTCGATGACGGCGGCGTCCTTTTGGAGCCATGCCTGAAACCAACGATCACTCAGTTTCTTTAACTCTGTCAACGCTCGTCCCTCCCATCGCGCTGATCCGTAAATGCCCACGTTGATTAAAGCCCGCGGCGCAAGAAAGTGCCAATTGCGATCGACCAGAGTTTCTAGACTGACTTCCATTAAGCGCGGCAAGTGGTCGCGTCGGAACTCCACACCAGTTTCGCTCATCCGTAACAGGTCGAGGTACCATGATCAACCTCACAGTCATTGTAATGATGAGCTTAGGTCAAAAGTCATCTGAGACTTTGCCGAAGCTTGATCCCAAGCCCGCTGTTGTCGAAAAGCTCGATTCGTTAAGACCGAATCAGGCAATCCTACTCGGCAATGCCGATGTCGTTGGCGACTTCAACGAAACAGCGCGGAAATACGATCTTCACAAGTCTGGTCCACGCGGGCGCGACTTCACGATCAAGATGTGTTGGGCGGCCGATCGCCAACGGGCGCTTTTCTGCGGGGCGAACCACGCAGTGCCTCATCGACTCAATGACGTCTGGGAATTTGATCTCCCAAGCCTGACGTGGGTGATGCTCTACGCTCCCGACTTTCCGCGCGGATACATCGACCTGGGCAAAGACCATTCGGATGTTCTGTTCAAGGATGGACTTCTCGTGACCCGTCGCGGAGGACCGGCGGTAATTGCCCATACGTGGTGGGGCCTTTGTTACGACCCCGACCAACGGGCTTTGTTGTTCATGAATACGTGGGTTACGGATCAGAAGAAGGCAGTGGTTACCCTCGGCGGGGACCCCTTGCAACTTTACACGGGGCCTCCCCTGTGGGCCTTTTCGGCAGTTGAACGATCGTGGAAGCCGTTGAAAACGGCCAAGCCCTATCCGTTGGCGATCTTCGGCGGCATGCTCGAGTACGTCCCGGAACTTGGCGGGAGTATTTGGCACGCGAACAATTGGCAAATGCACGGAACATGGCTGTTCGATTGGAGAACCGAAAAATGGAAAAACCTCAATGCGAACGGTGGTGGGAAGACGTTTCAGATCGAGTCGCCGCAACCTGAGCAAATTGGCTACTATGATTCACGGCGACGGATCGTGGTCGCGCATCGGCACTATGACACATTTCACTTCGATCCCAAAACCGTCAATTGGAAAAAGGTGCGGGAAGGGAAAAAGGATGACGGGCAGACGCCATTCGGGCACGATGCCCGCGCAACCATCGCCTTCGATCCAAAGAGTGGGCGTGGAGTGCTGGTTCAGTTTGAAACCAATTCGCTGTGGTCCTACGATCCCGATCGCTTTCAATGGTCGAAGCTGAATCCCGAAGGTGACATGATGCCGGCAGGGAACAAGCGACTGGCTTACTTCGACCTTGCCCGAAACGTGTTGATCGTGATCGACGGTGTCGCGGTATGGGCCTATCGCTTAGACCGATAACGGAACACGCTGAGGCTGCTGCGGATTTGTAAATCGTGGGTAGTTAGTGAAAGCTCATTGGGTTGATCATTCTGAAGGTAGCTTGAGTGAATTTCGGATCACTTCGATGCCAGAGATCCTGCAAGGGAACGACCGGCACCACAAGAAGAAACCGGACATGGGTTACCCGCGACTCGGGCTCAATACACGATCCGGTTTCGTGTGTGACCGAAACGATCTTTTGTTTTTCCTTGACTTTAGTCTATGGCATCCTTACACTTGAAATCAGTTCGTCAGTTCCACACCGGGGGCAATCGACCACACGGGGGATCGGGACAGTGACTAAGAAAGAAATCGTCAAACATATCGCGGATCGGGCGGGCCTGACTCAGCTCAAGACCAAGGAAATCGTCCAGTGGACGTTTGACGCTATTATCGAGACGCTCATCAGTGAGGGGCGGATCGAATTGCGAAACTTTGGCGTATTTGAAGTGAAACAGCGGAAAGCTCGCAAGGCCCGCAATCCGCGGACCGGTGAGCGGGTTGATGTCGACCCAAAAAACGTCGTCACCTTCCAACCTGGCAAGGAAATGGAAGAAAAGGTTCGCGCGATGCCGCTTCAGCCGGAGCGGCCGCGTAAACCACGAAAGCCGCGTGCCCAGGTACCGCCGCCGGCGCCCGAACCTGCTCTCGCCGGCCAGCCCGAAGCTTAATAACCGTCTGTCGAGCTAACTTCTTATTAGTACGCTGGTAACGGCTTGGCGGCTGCTGCCGTCGCCGTTTCCGGCGTTATCGCCCTTCCACCTTTGAGCGAAAAAGCAATCCACTCGGGAAACCGTTATCTCTGACGGGAATCCGCTAAAGACCGAAGGCAATCGGCGCCGATTATTCCGGTGGGAACGGTTGTATCGGATCGCGCGGCGGATTGGTCCGCCCCATCCGAGCCGGAAGGGGAGACTGCCGAACACGGCAGGGAGGCATGACCATGCGGCGCTTACTGCTGCTCGCGATCCTGGCCGGGATGGGTTTCGCAAATACGGGCTGTCTGATGAACGCGTACGATAGCGATCCCAATGGGCGAATGGGCCAACTCATCAATCAATCCGAAGATCTCCGTCAGATTCGTGGTGAATGGAGCCGGATTTGGTTTACGGATCAGCCATCGCATATGACGCCGGATCGGACTCACGGTGGCATCTAGTCGAGCGACGCCGCCGTCAGTCCGCGAATCCGTTTTCGGTCATGCCGGTTTGTCGTGATTTCGGTCACGGCCTTCACGACAAACCGGCATTCCGAGGCGCCTTTGAACCGGGGAAAAACAGCACTTCGGTTGAGGCTTACGATTCCTCTCCGGCGCCTGCCCTCGACTCGTTCCCTATTTCATTCCCCTCAATGATTCTTGGGCGCTTCGATCTTTGAGGAACGCGACCAAGTCGAGAAACTGATCGAAAGTCAATTGGCCGATCACATTGTCCGGCATCAGAGATTGCTTGCTGACTTCCAACTCCTCAATTTCCGCACGGGGCACGCGGATCTCTTTTGCCGTCGCCTCACGCAAGACGACTTCCGCCGGCGTATCGACTACTTTAAGACCCCTATAGGTTTGGCCCTTCTTGGTGGTCAAACGATACGCCTGATAGCCTTCCTTGATTTCTTTGCTTGGCTCGATCATCGACTCGAGAATCTTCTCCAGGGAATGCGTGTCCCAGAGCCGTGATAGATCCGGGCCGACGTTTCCGCCGAAGCCTTCCATCTTGTGGCACTGGACGCACGCGAGCGCCTTGCTCCCGACATACAGCGCCTTTCCGCGTTGGGCGTTGCCGCGTTTACGGACCAACTCTTGAACCCGTGCCACTTCAGACTTGTCGAGCGAGATCAGGAGTCCTCCTTTCATCACCTCTGCGCGAAGAATCTCAAGGTCGGGATGGCGGGCGACGTGTTTCTGGAGTGCGTCAGCCACTTGCGGAAGCAGAGTTCGTGGCAGTTGTTTGCCGAGGTATCGCTTGGCCGCCAATCGCGCCCCTTCGGGTCGGCTTCCGAGCAACTGAATCGCTTCAGCTTGCATGGGTTCGCTTCCGTCGCTCAGCAATTGCTCCGCGAACGGCTGAGCGGCGGCCGGATCCATTTGCGCTAAGGAGCGTAGGGCTTCGAGCCGCAACGTGCGAATCTCGTCGGTCGTGCCCTGTTCGTTCTTCAGAATTGCGGTCAACGGCTCAAGCGTTCGCTTGTCGCCAAAGCTGCGAAGTGCCTTGAGCATGGCGGATCGCTCGAATCCCGTCCAAGTCTTGTCACCCATTCGGGCTGCCAGAATCGGAATGGCCGCCGTCATTCGCGTCGATTCGACGGTTGCGATGGCGGCTTGACGCACCGCGGGGTCACTGTCTTCCAATAATGCGAGAACCATGGTTGAGACTGTTTCCGCGGAGATTGCCGGAAACATACGCAAGGCATCGAGTCCCGCGATTTTCTCGTCGGCCGGCGCGTTTTGGCGACTCTTCAAATACCCGATCAATCCCTCGGGCGACAGCGGCGGGTCGAAGAGATAATTCGCGAACGAACGAAGCAGACTCGCCCGATGGCTGGCCGTGAGGTGAGGGTTCCGCAGCAACGTCGGCAAGGCATCGGCGGCGGCTCGCGACCGCAGCGTCAAGAAAGCCGACACGGCCCGCTCGCGGTCTTTATCAGAGCCGGACTGAGCTAGGTCAATGAGTCTCCGCACGCCTCGTTCACCGACGCGCTCTAAACCGCGCAAGACGGCATCGGTGTAGTAGGCATCCTTGCCGTCATCAAATCGATAGGCGTTGAGGAGCGAGTCTTCCGCGCCGGGGGCGGCGATTCGGCCCAAGGCCAAGACCACCGCCCGCCGGACGGCAATCGACCCATCCGAGAGAAGACGCACCAATGTCTCATGGACCGAACCGTCACCGGCAGCACAGTTCAGCCCGAGCGCTGTCACAGCCAAACGGCGCACGTCATCGCTTTCATCTTGAAGGCAACCCAGGACGCGTTCCTTGCACTCGTCGTTCCAATGCGACTGAATAACCCCCAAAGCCGCCAAGCGGGCCGTTACAGGCTTCTGTTTGTCGCTCAGGAGCGCCAGCAGGGCGCTTCGATTCTTTTCGCCTCGCCGGCGCAGCTCTTCTTGGGCCTGGAGCCGGTCGCTGAAATCCGCTGCTGAAAGCGAATTCACCAACTCCGCGTCTGATTGCTGAACTACCTTAGCCCAACTGTCCAATCCTCGTAAGGGAATGGCGGCGTCATTGGCATTGCCTGCCCATCGAATGCGATAGATACGCCCATGAACACCATCGCCCCAGAGTTTGCCGGCGCCGCCCGAATCCGATCGCCAGTCGCACACGTACATTGCCCCATCGGGGCCAGCAATCATGTGACACGGCCGGAAGAGCGGGTCGTCACTTTTGAGGAACTCGAACTCCTCGGCGACCTGAAACGTCGAGCCTTCCGCGGTGACCCGATACGCTCGAATCAACTTGCGAAACACATCGGGATAATAGAACAGCCCCCGATAATGCTCCGGGAATCGAGTGTCGTTGTAGATCAACAAGCCTGCCGGTGACCCTCGGCCGGTTTTCAGCATCGCCGGCAGTTTTCCGGGCAACTCGCCAAAGACCGCGCCTCGAACGTGATCGGGGCGACAACATCGCGCTCCGGTAAAGAGCCGCCAGCCGAAATCGGCTTCCTCCGCGACGTGCATCAAGCGGCAACCCGTGAATCGCGAACCGTCTTCGTTGTCGTTATCGACGTGAAACCAATTGTAGGCGGTGTCGAAGACGAGATCGCGATACGGATTCCGGTATCCGATCGAAAAGACGTGCATCTTGGAACCGTCGGGCCGGCAGCGAAATACCGCTCCGGTTCGCAGGACGGTCGCCCGGCTTCCATCGGATCCTTCAACGTAGTTGTCGTCGTCGCCGGAGGTGATGTAGAGCCATCCATCCGGGCCAACGCTCACACCGGAGACTTGATGGTGATGAAAACCGCAGAATCCTTGGGCAATGACCTCGGGTTTTGCCATCTTCGGCTTGGCCAGAACCTCCTCCCAACGATAGCGCCGCACTGTGCCGCGGCTAGCAATGTACAGCCAGCCATCGTGAAGTAGGAGGCTCGAAGGCAACTCTTCTTCGAGAACGACTTCGGCGCGATCGTAGATACCTTTATCCTTGTTGAAATGCAGAACCTTTACCACGTCCTTCGTCTTCTTCTTCATCGTCGCGACTTTGCGCTTCGTACCATCCTTGTAGGTGAATTCCTCGGGAGTCTCGCGCCATTCATCGCCGGGGCTGGGACACCACTCAAGCACGACCAGAGTGCCATCCGGGGCAAAGGTTATGCCCACGGGGTTCACCACGACCGGATTCTCAGCGATAATCTCAATCTTCAATCCTTCGGGGGCAACATACCCCTTGAGCCGCGGATCATCGCCGCCGTGATCGACGAGCTTGACCCATGACGGTGTGGGTCGCGGCGGGGATTGCGGCTGGTTCGGATCCGTCGGCGGAATGGCCGTCGCCAAGCAGTTCGACAAGACGAGCAGGGTGACGGCTAGGATTGGGGATCGCACGCGAGATTCTCCTCGAATAGTAACGCAGCGGCAATCGGACGTCGCGGGTGGGAACCGTTGGCTTGTCGAAAGCATAGAATATCCAAAATCACCTGGGCTTCCAAGACAGGGGTGACCATGCCGGCCATTAGTAGTGAGAACGGGATCGAGTTTCAGTATCCCGAGAATTGGAAACGTGAACGCGAATCGATCGATGGGGGCTGGGCCGTTACTGTCCAAAGCCCTGATACGGCGTTCTTGATGGTTTGCCTCAGAACCGACAAACCGTCGCCGGCTGAGATGGCCGAGGAGGCATTGGCCGATCTAAGGGACGATTACCCCGACCTGGAAGCGGATCGCGTCTCGGTTCAAGTCGCCGGGCATCATGCGACGGGATTCGATGCGAAGTTCTTCGCCTTCGATCTGACTAATTCGGTATCGATTCGATCGTTCTCGACCCTCGCCGGTACGGTGTTGGTCCTGTGGCAAATGAACGACCTCGAAACGGAAAAATACGACCTCGTCATGAAGGCGATTTGTCACTCGTTGCATGCCTCCTGACGAGCCAGGTTATTCGGGCCAGACCTCCAATTCGGTCAGTCCGGTGCGTGACTTGCCTCGGTGAGTAAAGACGATGCGAACGGCAGGGGCCGTCACAGGCCGAAATCGGACCGAATTCATTGTGCCGCCACGCGGCTCTGGCGGCGTTGTCTGTTGTTCCGCGACATCGACCCATGTTTCGCCCTGCAGGTATTGCACCTGAAACTTCATGGGCGGTTGTACACCGCCGCGGTCGTCGTAAATGTGAAGCTCGATTCGGCTAATGGTCTTTGAGACTCCGAAGTCGATACTCAACCAGTCGCTTGCGTTCGGTGACTCATAGCTCGTCCATCGGTTGTGAGGGTTGGGCCGATATGAGATCTTGCCGTCGTTGACCCATTCGACTCGATCAAACCTCGATGTGAATGACGCAGTGGCTTGAGGGAACCCACGACCTGATTGGTTCAGGGCAAGGTTTCCCGGCGGCGGTGGGGCAGGGCGGTAGTCGCGCGGGGCATCGCCCCAAATCTCAAACTCCGTCAATCCCGCTCGCGTTCCCGGTCGATGGTGAAGCGTTGCTCGAACTCGCGACGTTGACAGCGGCTCAAATCGCGTCGTATTTGCCCGACGGCCCGTCGGAATCGCAGGACTTTCAACCGTGGGGACAATTGCCTTCCATTGCGTGCCCGTCCAATATTCGAGTTCGATACGTGACGGCGTGGCGATGGTGCCGCCATCGGAGGAATCGTCCAGAGGGTAGAGCTTGATTGTGTGAACGAGGCGCGGCGTGCCAAGGTCAATCACGCACCAATCTCGATCATTGGGTGATTTCTCGCACGTCCAACGATTTGGGGGCGAGCGATGATACCAGTAGTTGCCGTCGTTGATTGCGGTAGCCGGCGATCGGGGCGCCGCATAGGAAGCCGTGACGCGTGGGTAGTAATCGCCGTCGTTGTTAACGGCGAAGTTCATCGTGTGGATGACGACAGGCGTGACCGAAGCCTGCGGGAGTTTCGCGACTAACTTCTCGATCGTGGCCGAAGTCGCGAGCGTTTGACCATCGACTTGAAGGTGGAGTCCTTTTCCCAAGCCGTACCGATTGCCGTCACGGTCCCAGATAATCGCGACGCGATGCCCTCGATAGGGCACGTCGACTATCGCGAAATAGTCCCAGTTGTCGGGGACAAGTGGATTCACCACGATTGTGTCGGTGTCTTGCGGCCTCAACCCGACGAGGCCCGTGATGACCTGATCGATGAAACCTGAATGAAAGTAGTGCTCGCTGTGGTTGTAGCTGTCGTGGCCCTCGAAACTGCCGCTATCGGGATGGGCGGCCTCGGCGAGGTACGGCCGGCCGCCTTTGCGGTGCGTTCGGGAGTAGGTGAACAGTAGGTTACAATAGTCGGTCTTGCTCACAACCGGTGTCGGGTAGTTGTTCAGGACGTTCGCAAGTGCGGTCAGCGTTTGAGAGGTGGCATAGGGCCATGACTGCCCGCTCCACCAGCAGCAGGTTTTTGATAGGTGGAACATGGGGTCGCGCCGTTCCGTCGTCGTCGGGCCGAACGGCGCCGCGAAATTGGCAGGATCGGACAGAAATCGCCACGCCGATTCGTAACCGCGATCCGGTAAATTGAATTGCCACGGGACATATCCGTACAACTCACGTCCATGCTCACTCCCCGCAAACTTGCCGGTCTGATGCGTCAGCGAGAGCGCCTTGACAGTATGGCCATGAGCTGTCTCATCGCGGCGAGAGGCGTGGAAGAAGAACTGTCGTTTCGGATCCCAAAGTCGCTTGTGCATTGCTGATTTTACGCTGGCAGCAAGTTTCTCGTAGTTGTCGGCCTTCGTTTCGTTTCGTGCGAGGCGAGCGATTCGAGCCAAGGCAAGAGCATCGGCCCAGAGATAACTGTTCAAGGTCGGCCGATAGCCGGGACCACCCCGAACGATGTCTTGCGTTTGCCGGCTGACGATGCTGTATTCCATGCCGTCGTCGTGGGGAGTCTGCCAAAACAATCCGACATCGGCGTCATAATGTCGCTGTTTCCATCCTTCGAAATTCTTTTGAATGTCGGGTTGCAGATCGAGCAATAATCTCTGGCTGGGATGGACGAGGTGCAGGCCCCAGATGGCGTCGGCGATCCAGCAACTGTATCGTCGTGGTTCGGCGCCGGGTGTGCGGAACCAGTATCGAGCGTAGTCCTGGGCGATACGTGGATCACGAAGCCATCGAGCTTCGTACAATTGGTGACCAGCGGGGCAACTTATCGAACCATACGTACCGGACCAAAAGGGCCGATCGATGAACTCCGTGAAGCAGTAACCGGTCTGCGGCGAGCCATAGGTCAAGTGTTTCGTGAGAAGTTCCCAGCGATAGTAGTAGGTAGTTTGTAATTCCTTGTCCGGGCAGTCGAAGAACGGAATTTGCCGCGCGTACCACTCCCAATCGCGGTTGTCCCAAAACCGTTCGGAATCCAGAAGCCGTTGCTTATCGAGGATGTCGCGCCTCGGCTCGCCGGCTTGGCTGTTCCAAACGAAACAAAAGAGCGATGACATTGCGAGAATGATTCGAAGCATGAGCTTTCACAGGTTGCCAAGGGCATCGCGACAAGCCGCGATGGTTTGGTCGATCTGGGGTTCGGTGTGTGCCGCGGATACGAATGCGGCTTCAAACTGACTGCACGGCAAATAGACTCCGCGATCCATGAGTCCCCAGAAGAATCGGGCGAATCGCGCGGTGTCGCTTCGCTTTGCCGATTCATAGTCAGTGATCGGTGCATTCGCGAAAAAGAGCGTCCACATGCTTCCGCGTCGATTCAACTGATGCGGGATACCGGCGGCCGTAGCGGCTTGGGCGATACCTTCACAGAGCCGGTGGGAAACACGTTCGAGTTGCAGGTACGGCGGGTTCTCGTGCAATTCCCTCAGCGTGGCGATGCCGGCGGCCATCGCCAACGGGTTCCCCGACAACGTACCGGCTTGAAAGACCGGCCCCGCAGGCATCACGTGTCGCATAACATCGGCCCGCCCACCATAAGCGCCAACGGGTAAACCGCCGCCTACGATCTTTCCCAGTACGGTCAAATCCGGCTTGATTCCCAAGAGATGCTGCGCTCCGCCCAACGACAATCGAAAGCCCGTCATGACCTCATCGCAGATCATCAAGGCACCATGATGATGGGTCAATCGCCGCATTTCGCTCAAGAATTCGTTTGATGGTTCGACGAGTCCCATATTGCCGGCGACCGGCTCAAAGATGACGCCGGCAATCGTGTCGCCGCTGAGCCGAAACGTATCAACTAGCGAATCGGTATCGTTGAACGGCAATGAGAGTGTGTCGGCCGTGCAGCCCGCCGGTATCCCAGGGCTGTTGGGTACCCCCAACGTGGTCGCGCTCGATCCTGCCTGGACCAACAAGCTATCGACGTGACCGTGATAGCAGCCTGCGAACTTGATGATGCGATCGCGTCCGGTGAATCCTCGCGCGAGCCGAATCGCGCTCATGGAGGCCTCGGTGCCGCTACTCACCATGCGGACCATCTCGATCGAGGGCTTGGCCGCGATAATCAGCTCGGCCAGTTCGCTCTCTCGTTCCGTGGGGGCGCCGAAGCTTGCGCCATCACGCATTGCCTGGGTGACCGCTTCGACAACGCGTGGATGAGCATGGCCGAGGATCAGCGGTCCCCATGACCCGACGTAGTCCAAGTAGCGGTTTCCATCGACGTCGAACAGAAATGGTCCTTCGCCGCGGGCAATGAATATCGGCTTGCCGCCGACGCCGCCGAAAGCTCGGGCAGGGCTGTTGACTCCTCCCGGTATCAAACGGCAAGCTCGTTCAAAGGCATTTGCACTATGGGTTCGGTTCGGCGACAAGGTACTCCCCTCCGGGATCAGGTGGAATGGCGTCATCCTACGAACCGACATGGAACTCGTCCGAGTCCCGGTAGAATCGCCCCAACCGGCGTACCGCGTCCGTTGCATATTCGCTGTCTTATCGCGAAAACCCGTTGCGGTGTGAATTTCGGCGTTATCTGGTTTATCCCCCCGTCCGATATTCTCTGTGAATGACACTGCCGCCGATCCCCTGCGGCACACCCCTCACGGATGAGGAATCTCCGATGCGATCGCGCTTTTTATCGACAGCGGCTTTGGCGGTCGGATTGCCGGTGGCGATGGCCCAGGCTGCCCCACCCGAACCACCACCGTTTCCCCGCAAACCCGTTACCGGCATTCTCACCGATGATGCCGGCAAGGCTACCGTAACTTCACCTGCCAACAAGGCACCCAATACGCTCCCACCAACCAGTGCGTCTCCGCTCGTGACTCCTGCTGCTCCGGGAACGCCCATTGTTGAAATGGCTCATGAGCCGGTCATGGTCATGACCGATTCGAGCCGGCCCAGCAAGTACTGGGCTTCGGCGGAATTCTTGATCTATTTCGCCAAGGACAGCCCGCTTCAGACCCCGTTGGTCACGACTGGACCGGCAGCGTCTCGCGGCGTGCTGGGCGCTCAAGGGACCAATATCCTCATTGGCGGTAACGACGTTGACTACGGAACGTTCTACGGGTTCCGCACCATTTCCGGCATGTGGATCGACGACTGCCGGAATATCGGCGTGGAAAGCACGGCGTGGTTCCTCGGCCGGCGCGCTCGGAACTTCGGAGTTCAATCGGACGCCAACGGGAATCCGCTGCTTGCTCGACCGTTCTTCAACGCCGCCCAGCAAGCTGAAGATTCGGTCTTGGTTTCGATTCCCGGCGTGGCCTCGGGTGGGGTCATCGTCAACTCGTCCCTGGGCGAGATGTACGGCGGCAATTGGGACTTGGTCATCAACGGTTACCGCACTTGCAACTCCGAACTCAACGTCCTCGTGGGCGGCGGTTACATCAGCTTGGAAGAGCGCTTGCGTATCTTCCAAGGCCAGACCCTTCAGCGCGACGTCATTACTCGCGTGTCGGATCACCTGTCGACAATCAACACGATCTTCACGGGTGATCTGGGCCTCAAGGGCAATATGAAGTTCGGCGCCCTCTCGGTGGGCGGCATGGTCAAGGTCGGCCTTGGCTGGTCCAACCAGAATTCCTACGCCGACGGAGCGACGGCCCGAACCATCGCCGGTGGCCCCGCGGCATTCACCCCCGCGGGTGTCCTTGTCGTCAACTCGAACACGGGCAAGCGAACGCTCAATACGTTCGTCGTCGTTCCCGAAGTGAACGCCAACGTGCGGTACAGAGTCTTCGATTGGCTCGAAGTGTTTGGAGGTTACAACTTCCTGTATATCAGCAACGTCGCCCGTCCCGGTGATCAGATTGAGCGAGCCATCAACCCCGCACAGATCCCGTCGCTCGGCGGTTTGGGCGGTGTGGCTCCCCCGCTTCAGCCCCGCAACACGACCGACTTCTACCTGCATGGTGCGAGCGTCGGTTTGCAAGTGCGATTCTAAAGTCTAGAAAACAACGCGACGCGCTGAGTTCTCTCGGCGCGTCGCGTCGTTTTTAGCGAGTCATGACTGGTGCCGCGATCGCCGCTCGGTGAGGTAGGCTTGGATGGCCTCCTTCCAAGGTCGAATCGGCGGCAGAGCAAGTGAATGATAGAGTTCGGTGTTCAGCACGCTAAAGGCCGGTCGTCGAGCCGCGGCACCGAAAGCCGCGCTACTGATCGGTGTCAGGTCTGCGTCGATTCCTTCCATTTCAAAAATCGTTGCCGCGAACTCGTGCCAGGTCATTGATCCGCTGTTGGTGATGTGATAGAGGCCGGGCTTCTCCGTCGAGATCAAGGCAACCGTCGCCATGGCCAGGTCCGCGGTATAGGTCGGCGTGCATCGTTGATCCGCAACGACTCGTAGCGGTTTTCCCTGACTGGCAACGCGAAGCATCGTCTCGACAAAATTGCCACCTTTGCCACCCGAACCCCAGACACCGTACAAACCGCAGGTTCGGATGACGAAGTGCTTTGGGCAATAGGAACGTACGAAGTACTCACCGGCAAGTTTGCTGGCGCCATAAACACTGACTGGCCCGGGAGCATCGGTTTCCCGCCATGGTTCACTGCAAGAGGTATCGAGGCCGTAGACGTAATCAGTGCTGAAGTGAACAAGAGTGCAATCAGTCCTGGCACAGATGACGGCCAGATTCCTGACGCCGAAGGCATTCACTGCGAATGCGGCCTCGGGTTCCGACTCAGCTTTGTCTACAAAGTTATAAGCAGCGCAGTTGATAACGATATTGGGGCGGACCGCGTCGATCGTGGACTCGAGCAACGACGGTTGATTGAGATCGGCGCGATCACGCCCGGCAGCGATTACTTCGCCTGATAGTCGCGGGCAAAGGTCGCGACCGAGTTGTCCTTGAGCGCCAATGACGAGGATGCGATTCATGACACTGCAAATAACACGATCGTGGGAACCCAGTCAAGATTGACCAGAATTCCCACGATCTCGAGGCGATGGTCCGCTGCCTATTTCTTCGGTGGCTGTACTTGGGGCGAATCGCTCGTCGTGATGGTCGTCGATTGCTCTTGTTTCAGATCGACCTTTGTGGTCGTGTTGCCGATTTCGATGTTGAGGTCGCCTTCGAGTTTCTGGGTCAGCGAAACCTTGTCGACTCGGCTTTTCTTCGGGTTAAACAAGATCGTTCCGTTGCCATCTTTAGGTGTCAGATTCGCCGACTTGATGTTGAATGGCAATCCTTGGCTGCCACCTACCGGTGCCGTGTAAGCCATGGTCGTTTCGACCTTGATTTTCAGATTATCGCCATCGACCCCCTCGGCCGTACACTTGTAGGTGTTTTTGTAATTGCCGATCGGCCCCAGGTTCTGCAAGGTTTCGCGCGTCCAGGTCTCGCCCTTCGCCACACTCTTGGCCGGGAGCAGGCCAAAGGTCGGATCCGCCATCTGCTTCATCGCTTCATCGCTGAGAATCTGCTTAAGTAGCGGCTCCATTTGGGTGTTGCTGGCGCCGAGTTTCTTCAAGAACTCATCACGACCATCGACCTTGGTCACCTTGAGGTTCTTGTCAACGGTCAATGTAAACTCGGTGCCGACGAGAGACTTGAAGAATTCGGCGAGGGCATTATTGGCCGCACCCGGATTCGTCGAATCATAGGAAATCGGATTACCGGCGAGATCAATCGACATCTTGATGCCTTCGATCTTCTGCACGATCTTCCAGTTCGCGTCCTTGTCCTGCTCCTTCGGAGTGAACGAGAAGAACAACGTCTGCGCCTGTTTTTGGGTGACGTCCATCCCTTGAACCTTCATCGTCTGGTTCGTGGTGGTCGTCATTTCCTGATAGAAGGTCTTGTCCTTCTCGAATTTCCAGTTGACGTCGAATTTATCCTGCGCGAAAAGCGGCAGCGACAAACCAAGGGCCAAGGCGATGGCAAGCGGCAGACGGCGAAACGACACGTCGAATTCCTCCGATCAATGAACGGCGTCGAACTCACGCCATGTAGGAGATAGTTCTACCGGCAACGGACTCGGAAACAAGAGGCAACGCCGAACACCCGCGTTGGGCGGATGCTCCGGTTGCCTTTTCTGTCGAGGTATCTAGGTCTGAACGTAGACCCAAAGTACCTCCTTCAACCCCCACGAGTTCCTCATGAACCTCACGACGACGCTCTCCGGCTCGATGATGGAACATTTCCTTCCGGCGGGGTGGAACCTTGCTGAGATAGACCGTCTCGGTGGTATAGCCGGCGAGGCCCTCACACTGCGCCAGGAGTGGTGGCATCCCGCGTTCGTGCCCACGCCCTGCGGCTCCGTCGCGGACTTCGACACCATGATGGGCCACGAAATCGCGATGGAAATACGCAATAGCCGTGACCTTCAACAGCCCCTCGTACTCATTCTCCCTGTCGGACCCATGGGGATGTATCGTTGGGCGGTCTATTTCCTCAACGAATGGGGTGTCCGCTGCGATCACGTCCACGGGTTCAATATGGACGAATGGTCGGACGCTCAGGGGAATACACTTCCTCCTACGCACAGCGGCGCTTTTCAGTTCGCGATGGAACACGCTTTTTACGGCCCGCTCGGCAGCCGGACAATCCCGCCGTCTCAACGACACTTTGCCTCGAAAACCGAACTGCCGACCTATCGAGATCAGATCAACGATTTGAGGACGAAGGGAGGCCGGCTTGTGACGGTCTTTGGAATCGGCCGCGTTTGTCACATTGCTTTTTGGGAACCGCACTTTGCCGCCGAATTCTCGACGGAAGCCGAATGGAAAGCCCAAACACATCGCCTCGGGGCGAAACTGCACCCGCTCACGATCGAGCAGAACGCGTTAACCAGTTTCAAGAGTCGAACCACCTTGGTGCCGGCCTTCGCGAACACGATTGGCCCAGGGCTGTTTCTGTCATCGGACCGGATCATCGGCGGCGCGGATGGCACGTTTGGCCGCGGCATGCAATGGCAAGGGTTGTCGTTGAGAATGTCCTTGCATCATCGCCCGACGCCATGGATTCCCAGTACCTACATGCCCACACTGCCGGGACGGCTGTTCTATCTCGCGGAAATGGCCGAGCCTTTGGTCGCTGAGTGCAATTGATTGCTATTTCTTTTTCACCAGTTGAGCGGTGCTTATCGACCAGAGATCGAGTCCGCCTTTGCCGCCGGGTCGATCGGAGGCAAAGTAAAGGGTTCCCCCTTCCTTACTCAAGCTCGGCGACCGGTCCCCTGTTGCGGCTTGCGGGTGATTCAGTTCGACCAGTGGTTCGGGAGCCGACCACTTGCCGCCGGACAGGTTCGATCGAAACAGACCAATACGGTCGCCTTCGAGGGGGCCTTGCAGGTACATCGTTCGGCCATCCGGTGTCAGCGTCGGGTGATGGAATCCCACGGGGAGTTCGACTACCGTCGGTTTTCCGAAGGGGAGATTCGACTTCGGGCGCATCGCCACGAATGTCCGCCATCCTTCTTTGGTCTTGCGGCTGAAATAGAGCTTGCCTTCAGGCGCCAGCCACGGATGCAATTCGTCGGCGCCGGTGCAAATAGCGTTGATCGGAATCGGCACATTGAAATCACCGCCGGACGGACCGCGACGTTCCATCATGTAGATATCGAAGTTGTCGCCTTTGCCGTTGTCCCGGCGAGAATCGAGGTTGGTCGTGAAGAAAATCGTCTGAGGGTAGGTTGTTGATCGAGGGAATGCGATGAAAAGCCCGCGATGAGTGCCTTTGTCTTCGAGGTCGTTGTATCGTTGGCCGGGGCCCCACCCTCGCGCGGTCTTTTTGGATACGTAAAGCTCGATGTCGTCGCCGCGGCCGGCGGTGAAATACAACTGCCCGTGACCCGTGGAGAACGGCTCGTCTTCATCGCGAGCGGAGTTGACGGTATCCAGATTGACCGGCTTGAGTTCGGGAGATTCTGCCATCACCGGGGCGAGAATACCCAACACGATTAACCACGCGATGATTTCATGCCGCATTTATTTGCTCCGCAACGGGTCCGACACATCGGCAGCGATGTCCGATGAACGACTGAATCTCATCAACCATCATTGTCGAGGACTCGATGCCCCTATGGATTTAGACGAAGCATATGTCGAAAAGTTCAATCTGATTCCCGGTCGTCATTGCTCCGACGGCCAGAATGCGGCGAAGCCCGTTGCGTTGAGCCGGATCCGATAAAGCGACTTGCCGGCCGTGATGTAAAGCACGTTTCGGTCCTTTCCGGCGAAGACGCAATTCGTGGGCGTCTCCGGGACGGGAACGAACGCGACCTTTTTGCCGTTGTGTGAAAACACATACACGCCTCCATCCTCATTGCTGCCCGCGGCGCCATAGATGTTCCCGGCGGTATCGCAACACATCCCGTCGATTCCCCGCTTCTTGCCGAAATCGTGTAGGCGTCGTTGCGGACCAACCGAGCCATCGGGCTTGATCGCGTAAGCCAATAACAACTGGTCGCCGCCGGGGTTGCTCTCCGCCACATAGAGCGTGCTCCCATCAGGGGAGATTGCGAGACCATTGGGCTTTTTGACATCCGTGACAACCGCTGTGACGCTTCCGTCGGTGTCGATGCGGTAGACGTGCTGGCCTGCCAATTCAATAGGCTCCTTGCCGACATACCGAGGATCGCTGAAGTAGACGCGGCCGTTGGGGGCGATGGTCAGATCATTCGGGCTATTGAAACGCTTGCCCATGAATCGACCTGCCAGAACGGTAATCTTCCCGTCCCTTTCAGTGCGGGTGACCTGTCGATGGCCGCCGGTGTTGGCACCCTCACATGCGACCAGCCGACCTTGTGGGTCGAAATCGAGTCCGTTGGCGCGGCCACTCGGGTCACGAAAAGCCGCGGTTCGGCCGGTTTCCGGGTCAAATCGCATGATGCGGTTGCCGATATCGGTGAAGTAGATGCAGCGGTCGGGGCCATAAGCGGGGCCTTCGGTGAATTCACCTTCATTCCATAGTTTTTCCAGTCGGCTACCGGGTGGAACGATGGCCTGACGAGGTTCGTCGGCGATGGAACTGCACGACACCATCAGTGCCGCGATGGAAATCAGGGTTATTCGCATATCGGAACCTCACTTCTGATTGAGCTGCCAAAAATCATCGAACAGACCTGCCGCGATGATGTCATAGGCTGCGGGGTCCTTCGACGTCGGGGCCGGCTTTAGTACCGCGATATCACCGAGGCGAGGATAGAGGCGAGCATTCGTGGCGAGCAAGTCCGCGGCACGAAACGTGTGACCGCTATTCAAGACGACGTAACGGCTCGTGTTAAACGGACTGGGGTAAATCAGCGCGGGAACGTGTGACTGTGGGTCGTAGTCAACGCCCGCAACGGTCAGCTTCTGCTTGTTCCAGCGGATCGGTAATGCCGACATGGCCTGAGCGATGAAATGGTTCGAGCCGGGGTCGCCGAAGAGAATCAAATGCTTGGTCGCAATGTCCTCGTCGGTCACGTCGGCATCGTTCTTGACCGGCAATTCGGCACGGAAGAACTTGTCCCATTCAGTTCGGAAACGATCCAATTCCGCATCGGCAAATCGCTGGGCGTTGGGAAATAGCGGCGTTCCGGTCCCGCGGACACAGAGGAAAGAGGTCGTGAACGCGTCATCAATCGGGCCTTGCAATCCCGCGATTTTCTGGGGCTGGCGCAACGCACCGGTGACGATTTTCTGGGGCAAGGTTGCTGCCCAGGTTCCGCCAGCCTTTTCCAAATAAACCGCCAGCGTCGTCGGGCCGGCCGGCGCGGGGCGAGCCACGATTTCTTGATGGTCGATCGTGATGACCTGCGGCGAGGCATCACCTCCGGGGATTGCGAGTCTCATCACGCGGATGTTGCGGGTCGTGACGCGAAACCCGTTGTCCAACCGAGTCGCTTGAACCTCGGACAGTTGGTAGTGCCGATCGAGCCCAAGTATCTCGACCCAGTCGCACACGTTGTACTTCATGGTCCAAGTCGTGAATCGAACCTGTTCAGGGTATTCTTTGCGACCCTTTCCCGGGCCGGCGTATTTCAGGTATTCCTGCTCGGCCTTGTCTTGCCATTCCTTGGGGAACTTGTGCTCAAGCCCAGTGCCGATGAGCAACGTCATCGGAAGCTTCAGTTGGTTGAGCCGGTCCTGGATTCCCTTGGCAGCGGCTAGTTGTGGGTCCTTGTCGCCGGCATAAGCGACGATTGGCACATTGAAAGCGTTCGGCGCGTACTCGACGGCGTCATAAATGTGCAAGCACGATTCGATGTGGGCGGGCAGTTGTTCCGGTAAGTCCTTGAGGTAGCCTCGTGTCGTTGAGAAGCCGGCGCCGGGTCCGATGACACACCAGCGTCCAGGCCGATGGAGGCCCAGGTGCCAGGTTCCCGCGCCTCCCATCGAGAAACCTCGAAGCACGAAACGCGCTGGATCGATCCAATCGCGGCCCATGCCCCGTTCCGTCGCGATGAATGAGTCAATGGCCTCGAGGACGTCGGTCTCCCCAGCCCATCGATAGGCGTTGTTCCCGCGACCATAGATGTCCAGTTGCACGAAGGGCGCGTTGGACGGCGGGCTTTTCTCGTTTCCCGCATGGGCGTTCAAGAATTTGACCTCAGTCAGTGTGGCATCGCGGCCATGGAGTACCACATCCAGTCGCCATTTTCGCTTCGGGTCCTGACCATACTCGGCAGGAAATGTGACGGCGTAAGGTTGAATCGAGCCATCGACCCGGGAACGATACGCGCGAACGACGGGATACCCCGTGAGGTTCAACCAAGGCGACTCGCCGCGTGAGGCTTGAGTTGCCCGGAGAAGTCCGCGATCCAAGATGGAAACGGTTTGAGAGGCTGTCGGAGTTTGCAGATATTCCTCATGTCGCGTCATCCAATCGGCGGCCTTGTGATAAACCTCGATGTCGGCCAAGACAGGGTCACGCAGACCCAGTCGTTGCAAGTGAATGAGTGTCTGCTTCAGTTGGGTCGCACGGTCGCGAATGAGCTTGGCTGTCGCCTCGTCAGGCGGATACTTCTTGGGATCGGCCTTGGGTTGTTGGCCTGCGGAAACCGCGACCATTATCGGTATCAGAGCAAAGGCCGCGACGTATTTTCCCATGGTAGGTCATCCGTGTGGGGGAGGGAAGGGCTTCGCCGAGACGATAGGAGTTGCGATCCACGCGGACAAGGGGCCTTGCCAATGTGACGATAAACCTCTTTGCTACCTTTGTCGCCCGTTCGCTTCACGGAGTTACAAGATGCGTATCGGCAAGTTTCTAGCCGCGTTGCTCGGAATGACGGTACCGGCGGCAGTGCATGCCGCCAACCCGGTCGTGGTTATGGAAACCTCACACGGGACGATCAAGATCGAGTTGTTTGAAGATAAGTCGCCGATTACCGTTCGCAACTTCCTCAGCTACGTCGATGATAAGCACTTCGACGGAACGATCTTTCATCGGGTCATCGACGGCTTTATGGTGCAAGGCGGAGGGTTTGAGCCGGGAATGCGTGAAAAACGCACCAAGGATCCGATCAAGAACGAGGCAGGCAACGGCCTGAGCAATGCTCGCGGCACGCTGGCCATGGCCCGCACGAATGACCCTGATAGCGCGAGCGCTCAGTTTTTCATCAACCACGTCGATAACAAATTCCTCGATCGCAGCGACCGCGGGGCCGGCTATGCGGTCTTCGGCAAAGTCATCGAGGGGATGGAAATTGTCGATAAGATCGCGAAGGTTCGTACCGCGAATAAGGGCGATCATCAGAACGTACCTGTCGACGATGTCGTCATCAAATCCGTTCGACGATTAAAGTAGCCGGCTTCCCGTGATGCCGTCGTTCGAGTGGGTTCAACGCTCGAACGACGGTGACCCTCATCAGTTACGAATCATGATTATTGCACTCGTTAGCCTCGCATTAGCCCAACCACCGAAGCCCCCGGTGCTGCCGACCATCAATGCTTCGCAGGCTCGGCTGGAACAGACGCTTCCCGGGCTTACCGATGCCGGCACTGCGATAGCCGTCGATGAACCCTCGGGGCTGGTTTTCGCCGCGACGGAGAATGGCCGCGTTCATTGTTGGCCGCGAGCCGCGTGGCTCGGCGTGCGAAACGCCGTAAGTTCACCCGATCAATTCCGTGCTCACGATGGTCCGATTCTGGCGATGGTTCTGGGCGGGGGTACTCTGGCGACGGCCGGAGCCGACCGCAAGATCAAGGTCTGGGGCCTCGATCATCAAGCTGCTCGTCAGACGATTGAGACGGCCGAAACGGTTCGGACTTTGGCGATTACCCGTGATGGCAAGCGAATCGCCATGGGTGACGACTCGAACACGATTACGATCATCGACGCAGCGAACGGCAAGGCGGTTTCCTCATTGAAAGGACATACCGACTGGCTGCTGGCCCTCGACTTCTCAGCGGATGGAACTCAATTGGTGTCGGGTGGCTATGACGGGCAATTGCTCATCTGGGACGTGAGTAATGGCAGCAAGCGTGTCGGGCAGCTTCAGCCGCCGCCTCCGCCGAAAGGCCCTCCCAATCCGAGCTTGACGATTACGTCCGTCGCATTTCGTGACGACGGCAAGGTCGTTGCCGCAGGCACCAGCAACGGGGCGATTGTTCTCGTGAACGTCACCGATGGCAAACTCGTTCGAACCATGACTGGTCACACCAGCGTAGTGACCGGTCTGCGATTTCATCCTGCCGGAAACCTTCTCGTCTCTTCGGCCAAAGATCGCGCGGTGAAGTTCTGGAATGCGGACAATGGCCAGCCGTTTGCCTCTCTGGACAATCATGCGGCATGGGTTCTCGGCGTTTCGATGCTCGAAAAAGGCACCCGATTTGCCACGATCGGCGTCGATGGAACGGTTCGGATTTGGGATTTGACGCCAAAGAAATAGCATCTGCGATAGACACCCAGCGCGAAGGGTTTATCCCTCGGCAGGTTCGATATACGCCGACATCGCGCCTTTACATCGGGGAATGAGCGGGTCGGGACCATAGGCATGAATCTGGTCCCGTTTCAATTCGGCACGCTCCATCGAAGTCGTGCAAACGATGACACGACCGGTTTCGTGGACTTCTAATGCCATCAGGTAGCCTTTTGGCTCCGGGTGGCCAAAGAGCTCCTTGAGCATGCGAATGACGTAGTCGAATGAATGATCGTCGTCATTGAGAAGGATGACGTTGTAAGGCGGTTGCCGCTTCAGGTCCTGCTTTTCATCCGTATCCGTCCTTGGCAGAGTCGTGGTCTCGCTCATTGCTCTTACCCCAGGAGCCGGCGCGCTCGTCGTCCATCGACGAAGCTATCCAAGACATATCGACCGAGTTCCCCCGCGGTACAGTATACCGCGATTCCGCGACTGAGTCGGGCCATTTCATCGACAAACTGCCGCAGGCCCGAGTAAAAGTAGTCCTCAATGAGCGCAAATGTACTCAGGCGGATACCCGATGCGGCACACCGTCGCACTTCCTCCAGAGTCGCTCGGGCAGTCCTGTCGCTCGGAGGGTACATAAGTACCAGTTCGCGGCCCTCGATGTGGGCCGTCGGTTCTCCGTCCGTCACGCAGATAATCTGCTTGTTGCGTCCCGGTTCGCGCTCGAGAATACTCCGCGCGAATTTGAGCCCCGCGTGGATATTCGTGAAATGCTCCGGCACCGACTTGGTCAGGCCGTCCAGCGGCACGCGCATGAAGACCCGATGGTCGAAGATGCTGACTGGCTTTGGCGCCGACCTTAACAGTTGTCGTTCGGTCAGGGGCGAAGCGTAAGTGTAGAAACCGACCGTCTTGATTGTGTCGCTCTGATACCGGCCGCGGACCAGGGCATGCACGGCTAAAGCCACTCGCTTTGCCTGAGAGTACTTGCCATAACGGGCCATGGATCCGCTCATATCCAGCAAAAGTACCGTGGCACAGCTCGATTGATACTCCGTTTCGTGAACCACAAAGTCGTCCTCGCCCACCGTGATGGGATTGCCTCCGCCTTGACGCACCAATGCATTCTTGAGCGTTTCGTGCAAATCCAAATTCGCGACCGGATCGCCGAATTGATAGGGGCGGGTCGTGTCATGCAGAAGGCTGCCGATCCCGCGTTGATCTGTGTCATGACCACCCGATTGACCTTTTTGGCGTATCTGAAAAAGGTCGTGCAGCGCCCGATCTTGAATTCGGCGGATACCCTTGGGCGTGACGGAAAATCGGCCGTCCTGGTCCTGTTCGAGCAGACCCTCTCGCACCAATTGTTTGAGAACGTCAGCGGAATCGGGGTGCAGCCTTTCGAGTTGGCGCAACACATACTCCCCGTGATCGAGGAGATAGTCCGTCAACTGATCGAAGGCGTTGTCCGCGTTCAGTTGCGGAAACGGTGGGGATCCATCCCACTTCGAGTACTCGAATTGTGACATTGTTTACGGAATCAGTGGTTTCTTGAAGTTAGCCGTAATGGGTCCTGTCGCCGAACTAATGGGGTTAGGCCCCAATTCGAGTTCGTCATCACCATTTCGCCGGCCTAAGCACACCAGTGCAATGTCGTCGTTCTGCGGATGCGCTCCCGCATGGGAGCGAACGGCGTCGATGATCCGTTTCCCAATCTGCTTGGGCGTGTAATAGTCTTCTGGAACTGCCATGGCGCCGGGATTAACGGCTTTGCGGACGCCGTCGGTTTCCTCGAAGCGCACTCCGTCGGCACTTAGGGCATCGGTTACACCATCGGTGAAGACGATGATGCTGTCGCCGGGGTTGAGCTTGACCTGAACATGATCATATTCGGTCCCCTCCATCATCCCGAGGGGAAAACCTGTCAGGTCGCGAGTGATGCAATCGACCAACTCACCCGATTCCTGTCGGTAGACAAGAGGGCTAATGTGGCCCGCGTTGATGATCGTAACTGTATGCGTCAGGGGGTTGACGACGCAGGCGGCCAGAGTGACGAATCGGTCCATGAGACCCGCTTGCAGTAACTGATCGTTGAGCCGATTAATCGCCTTGGAAGGATCCTGGCTGAGCAACATACAGCCGCGTGCTTCGGCGCTGAGCTTGGCCATCAACAAGGCCGCCGGCATGCCTTTTCCCGCGACGTCACCCAGCAGAACGCCCATATACCCGTCTTTGGGTATGAAGTCGTAATAATCCCCGCCCACGTTCTTTGCCGCCTGATAGAAGGCATAAAACTCGTATCCGGGAACCGTCGGAAGCCGGTCGGGGAGGAAGCTCTGTTGGACCCTTCGTGCCAATTCGAGGTCTTTCTCGATGAGGGCCAATTGTTTTTCGCGCTCATGAAGCTCCGCATTCGAGAGTGCGATGACCGCTTGATTGGCGACAGCGATGAGGAGCTTGAGATCGTCTTGGCTGAAGGTCTTGTTTCGATCCTGACTGTCGAGTTGGATCAAGCCATAGGGGACGCCGTCTTGGAAGATCAGCGGCGCGCACATCACGGAGCGAATCCGAAACTCGGCGATCGACGCCGACATTGCCATTTTTCCGCTGTCTTGCGCGTCCTCGAACAACAGGCTTTGACCACTGTCCAGGCATTTTCGCACGATCGTTCGGCTGAAGCGAGCGGTCATATCGGCGCCGGCGCGCCGAGTCTTGGTCACTTTGGCGAGGAAGACTTCATCGCCGTTTTCCTTTGTTTCCCGCTTGATGATAAAGCATCGATCGGCTTGTCGAAACACACTAAACAGGATATCGCCGACCTTGTTTAGAAGCACGTCTTCTTGAAGCGACTTACTCAAAGTGGCAGCCACTTCAAGGAGAGCATGCAGTTTTTCCGTTGGTTGGGCTTCGAGCAGTTGCTGATTGGAGAGCCTCCCAACGGATGCGGTTACCGTGGACGGGCTGTTCGCTGAGTCTTCGTCTTCATCGAAGACGATGCCCGTCCCGCTGCTGGCCGGATCGATGTGAAACGTCCAAAGGCAATCGCAAATCTTGATGCGATCGTTATCCTTGAGAATCTGCCGAAAACCCGGTTGAACTTCCTGGTTGTTGACAAACGTCTTGTTGCGACTCTTGAGATCCTCGATGTAGTAGTTGTTCTGAGATCGAACAATTCTCGCGTGTTGGCGACTAACGGCATTTCCCGGGACGATGATGCCACAATCGGGATTGCGGCCAAGGATTATCGTATCGCCGACCAGTGGAATCTTTTCGCCGGGGTTGTCTCCCTTGAGCGTCTGAAGCCAAGCCATTGGTTTCCCCTGTTTCGTTGGCCATCATGGGCTACGAGCGTGGCGAGACGATGCGGCCTCCGCTCGAGGACGGAATTAATGGTCCGATTCTACCTGCTTTCATCCGGCGATTCAAGAAAACGCATCAATAAGTTGTGAACACCCCAGGTTTGTCGTTGACCCGATTGGGATCGCCGACTTATAGTTGATGGAACGATTACTACTAGGAGCAAGACGTGACTCCACGACGCTCGAAACGCGATAAACAAGTCCTCGGTCTGGTCGGAATTGGTCTGGATGCCGACGACGAACATCGACGGGTCACGGAAGCTGAAGATGTCTTGTTGGTTGGAGGTTCCGAAGATACCCACGGAAAAATGCAAGACGCCGTCATTCGACTCAACGAAAAACTCAACAAGAAGGGCAAACGAGTTCGGGATACCGAATCACGTGAGCTGATGGATCTACTTCGCGAGTGTATCGAATAATCGCGGCGAGAAAAATCTGCAACGTCCTTTCACGAATTACACTAAGACTGAAACCAGTTGCCCGACCAATGGGTAAACCCTTCTGAGTACGCCGTGACCGTTGACGATGCAGCCTTGGTCCGCAAGTGCCTGCGCCGCGATCCCGACGCAATCCGGGCGTTGGTTGAACGGTATCAAGCCGACGTCTTCGGTGTCTGTGTTCGTTTGCTAAGCCACCGTCAGGATGCCGAGGATGTCTCTCAAGAAGTTTTTCTGAGAGTCTTTCGGAGTTTGGGTCGCTGGGATCCGCAACGCCCACTGCGTCCGTGGATCCTTGGGATTACTGTAAATCGGTGCCGGACTTGGATGGCCCGCCGCCGAAATCACCCTGAGACAGTGGACTATTTGCATGAGGTTTTAGCCTCAAAGCCGGCCGATGACGTCGATGAACTGGTTGTTGAGTTACGCAGCGCTGTCGATCGTCTCCGGCCGGAGTATCGGACCGCCTTTGTCCTCTTCCACGAGCGAAACGTACCGTACGAGGAAATTGCGGAAGTCTTGGGGAGGCCGGTGGGTACCATCAAGACTTGGCTCCATCGTGCCCGAGCTGAGATTCTCGAACGACTGCGACAACGGGGAATGGTGCAGGCTGAAATGCCTCGACCGTTGCCGGCATCCGATAACGCGGAGGTTCGCCAACGATGACTCGCCCCAATGACGAAATGCTGCCGGCGCCGTGTTCCGCGATGCGAGAGGCGTGGCACGAGTCCCTTGACCGGAATGCTCCTTGGAACGCCTCTCATGCCGCTGATTGCCAGGCTTGTCGCGACTGGATGGCAGCCGCGCGTTGTTTTGGGGACGGCGTTGAGCGGCTTCGGAATTCCGTGGTGATGCCGCCGACAGGTCTTTCCGATCGAATCGTTGAGGATGTCTTGGCTGATGGCCCGCGCATTCGGCGCTTTTTCTGGTTGGCCCCCGCTATGGCGGCGGCCGCTGGCATTTTGGCCCTCATCTGGTTTGGACGGCCGCGACCAGTGGAAGATATTTCCAATCGAACAATCGCGTCGTCGGCCGCAGCTCATCCCGAACTAATCCCACCGCCGGTGGAAGTTGTTCCCCCCGTGGTTGCAACAAACGCGCTTCGCCAGAGTCTTTCCGAAGCGGGTTTGGTCTTCGCGGCATTGTCGAAACGAGCCGCCGATGAGACCATTGAGCCGACGCGAGTCTTGGTTCCGTCTGCCGTCGTTCCAAGCTCGTTTACGGTTAACGCGACTCCGAAGTTCGACCCGGCAACTTCAGTGCTATCACCGATGGGGCAGGGGATCGTTGAAGGGTTTGAACCAGTTGCTACAACCGCCCGGCGAGCGTTCGATTTCTTCTATCGTGAGTTGCCGCGACCGCCTGCCGAACCGGCGCGGAAGCCGAATACCTGACCGCGAGTACCTTAATCCTCATGAAATTGCTCCGAAGCCTCTGCGTGGCAGTCTCGATTCTCGTGATGTTCCGCGGCGATTGCCTTTCCGCCGAGCCGCCAATTGAACAACTGACAGCGCTGCTTCCCGATGACATCGGCCTTTGCCTACTGATTTGCGATGCCCGTGGGCATTGGTCGGCGCTGCAAGACTCTCCGTTCGTCGCAAGACTCGAAGACTCGGCCCTCGGCAAGAAGTTCATTTCGGCGCCCGAAATCAGAAGGTTGTTCGAAATTGAGCGCCAGATAGAACCGCTGCTCGGTACGTCGTTTCGCCAAGTTCGCGACGACCTTGTCGGCGATGCCGTCGTCCTTGCGTTTCGTCCGGGATCGCCGCAAGAGCCTGATTCCGAGTCCGGCGTGTTTCTGACGTGGGCTCGCCATCCAAGACTACCGGCACAGCTTCTTGAAAGACTCAACGAGTTACAGAAACAGGGAGGTGAGTTGAAGGAGGTCCGCGAGCAACGGCATCGCGGCCGGTCCTATTGGCAGCGAAAAAAGGCTGATGGAACCGACGAGTATTATTACCATCACGGGCAGGTCTTGGCCGTCACTCCGCAAGAAGCTCTACTCAAGCGGATTGTTGAACGCCATGTCGATCCATCGCATCGCGCGCCGGCGCTGGTCGCCAATCAACTCAAGCGCCAGGGGGCGGACGCGGCCTTGGCAACATTGTGGATCAACCCCAGAGCTTTCGACGAACCGCTGCTTCAGAAACTCGGTGCGGCACGCGGTGGCGAGGCGGCCTTCCTCAAGACCTTTCAGAAATGCTGGTCGGCCATCGACGGATTCGCGTTGAAACTTCGCCTCGATCAACAGCTAGACCTTGACTTGAGCGTGACCGGTGACATTTCGCGTTTCCCTGGAGAAATCAAGCGGTTTCTCACAGCGATTGCCAGACCCTCCTCGACGTGGACGGTCGCCCCCAACGATGGTTTGGCTATATTGGCGATCACTCTCGATCTCAACTCGCTCGCGGAAGTCGTACAGTCGATGATGACCCCAGAAGAACGAACCAACGCCAAGAACGCGATCATGCAGGGACTCGGCAGCATTGTCGAACGCGAGTTGATCCCGAAGCTACCCGAAATTCTCGGGCCGGATATCCTGGTTTTCGTGACTCCGCCCATTTCCGATGAAACCATGCCGGGAGTCTTAGCCGGTGTCCGGATTCGCAGTTCGGACGCCAACGTCGATGCCGCCGTGCTCGATGCGATGAACACCATATTCACGCTCGTAAGGGTCGGATGGAATGCGAACGCCACAAATTCGGTCCGCCTGAAATCTGTTAAGGTCGGTAGCGTTGATGTCCGGTGTCTGGTGAATGAAGAGTTTGAGGCAGCCGGTTTCGTCCCATGCTACGCCTTAAAAGATGGGTTCCTATTGGTTGCAACATCGCCCAAAGTTGTCGAACGATTCTCCTCTCCAGGTTCGGCTGTTCCCGACAATGAGGCGCGGCTGGCGGTTCTCTCCGTACGCCGCGCGGTCTCGTATCTGATGCAAAAGCAAGACGCTCTGTCGGCAGTGGTCGCGACCAACACCAAGACCCCGAAAGCTGAAGTGATACGAGAGCTGAATCGGATCCGCGACAATTTCGAATTGATCGATCGAATCGAACTATCGATCGCGACACCCGTTTCAGGTCGTGCCAGCCTACGGTTAAGGCTGGTGCCGGTTGCTCCCATGCGGAGATGAATTTCAAAGCCGGTTGCGGCAAGCTTCTCCTGTTGGCCTTCATTCGCGAATCACTTGTCGCGTTCCAGCCCTTCGGCGATTTCTGCAATAAGCTCGGGCGATTTGAGTTTCATTTTTGAGACAAAAGCGCCGGCCTCGGGCTTCGGGCAGCTCAATGCATAGCGGATGATGGCTCGCTGGACGATAGGCGTTTCGTAGCCGGGCAAGCTGTATTTGGCGAGAACCTGCGTTGTGAGATCCCACCACCGCCACCGCCGAAGGTCCTCCGTGACTACGTCAGCGAGGTCGGGCTGAGCAAGGACCGCCCCGTAGGCTTGGCAGATTTGCGATTTCACCTCGTTGGGATGAGCCGCTTGAAAGAACCGCATCGTTCCAACGACGGCATATCGCTCGATGAATGACCGCTTGTCGTCGGCGAGCATTCGATTGGCTAACTCCCATCCGGCTTTCGGCTCGCGAACGATGTACCCGGCAAGCAAGCCGCCGATCCCTTCGCGAAATCGTTCGGTTCCAGAATCGATGAGCTGTCTGAGGAATTTGGCATCCGATTCGTTGCCGCACGCACCGAGAATGTAGCCGAACAGGCCGATCCGTTCCTGCGGTGTGTCCGGGCTGGCAAGGAGCTTGCGCAAGCGGGCCGCATCCATCAAAGGCGCCGCACGGGCAATGTCGGCGTCTTCAGCCTTCGCCAATTCCAGAAAGGCATCGGTTGCGATCTCGGCACTCGGGTAATCCAGATGACGAATGAAATAGGGGAGGGCCTTGGCCGCGTCATTCGGCGTGAAATCCTTCAGGCCATTGATGTACTTGACGAGCGAGGGATCCTTCGAAGTGCGCCCGTATACGAATTCGAGCCTTCCTTTGACGACGTCACCAAACATCAAGAAGTGTAGAGGTTCGTTCGCACTCGCTGGAATGTACCGAGGAATTGTCAAGGTCGCGAGGCCCTTAAGCGAGACTCGTTCCTTTAAGATGCTCTCGATTTGCAAGTCGGTGAGACCCGTGCCGTCGGGATTCAAACGGGCATTGGAGAGCTTGCCGTAGACAACAACTTGTGCTTCGGCGAACTCCTGGCGCATTGTTCGACGGTCGCGAGTATTGCTGCACAATGAGCACGGCAGGGCAGGGGAGGGAATCAGGGCTGTAATAATGCCGGTCCAAACCCAAGTTCGCAACCTCATGTCGTCTCCTTGCGCAATCCTACTTCGTCTTGGGCGTCTTGATTGTCGGAGTAGTGTTGGCGGGTTTCGGCGGCTCGTTCTCGAAGCGCAAGAGGTCTTCAACATCCTCGACCCATGACTTGTCCTTAGCCCGCATCGCTTTCACGAACTCCCGAGCCTTTTCATTGTCGGCCTGGGCACATAGGGCAAATCGCAGGATGGCCCGTCGAATGATCGGCACGTCGTGACTCTTGCGGCCATAGAGACCAATGATCTTTTCGGTTACTTCCCATCGCTTCCATTTGCGCAGGTCTTCAATCGCGAGATCAGAGATATCGTCCTGCCCCACCATCGACATGACGCCGTTGATCAGTTCGGACGGCGCGACAATGTCGGAACGGTATTCCCAGAAGAAACGAATGGCCCGCAAGGCCGCATAACGAACAAGGAAATCTCGGCCAGGATCCTTCACGAGGTCCAGCACGTATCCCCAACCTTCCTTCGGGAGGAGCATGACATACCCGGCGATCATCCCATCGATTCCGGTTCCGAATCGTTTCTTCGGGTCGTCAAGCATATGCCGAAGTGTCACGGCATGTTTCGCGGCCCCGCAATGACCGAGCATCGACCCGTACAATCCGAACCGCGACGCAGGCGTGTTTGGGTCGTCGAGCCATTTGGCCAGCTCGTCCGGCGGGAGTTTTTCGGCGAGTGGTCGAAAATCCTTGTAGTCGGCATTCGCGAACTCGACATAGGCGTCGTTCGATACATCGATATCGTCACTGTCGAGAAACTTGAAGAAGTACGTCAATCGGCTGGTGACATCCTTCTCCCGCAACTCCAGCGCGCCCTTCAGATAGGTCGCGATTGGGCTTTTTGGATTCACCGGTAGGCCGCGATAAGCATCGAGTTTGTTATTGAAAACATCGCAAAACACGAGGTATTTCACGGGCGTGTTCTTGTCGAGCTGGATGTACCGATTAAGGGTAACTGTTTTCTTGCCGCCGATAAATGGATGATCCTTGACGATCAACTCGATCTGTAGATCGGTGGTTCCGGCATTGGGCGCGTCGGGGTTGAACTTGGCATTTTCGAGAGTGCCAAACAAGATAAGGGCTGATTGCCCGGCGTCTTGGGTGAGCGTCGTTCCTGATGCCCCGCAAAACGGGCAGGCTCGCGCCGCCTGAATATTGGCCACCGACGACATTATTCCGATAGCCATCAGAACAATGAGGATGGCGCGAATCCGGCTGATACGCATCGAGGCTACTCCATGGGGTCCGGCAGGTGGGATCGACACCCTTATTATGATCGACGAGTGACACGGGCGGCAAGCGGTTTATTTGCCGGGGGAGGCTTCGAGGCGCTGAAGCAACTCGTTGACCAGTTCAAATGGTTGTTCGGCTTGTTGCGGCAGGTCGCGCGAAAGGGCCGACAAATATCGTCGCGAACGCCGGAATGCTCGTTGCCTGCCGTGGGCCGACAAGTGCGTTGAATCCGTAAGGTTGTCGTATATGTCCGCGAGTTTGCAAACCTTCACCTGCCACGGTGATTTGGCCAGATTCTCCTCGTAATGGTGCTCACGTTCTTCGTCGGGCAATCGCTTGTCTTTCGTCAATGCCGCGACCCAGCCGGCGATCTCGTCGCCGAAACGTTCAATGATGTCGTCACAGTCGGTCGTGGTGTCCTCGATGGTGTCGTGCAAGACGGCCGCTGCCAGCACGCGCGGGTCGTCGATCTCGAACAAGTGGCGAACAATAAAGCAAACGCGAAACGGGTGACTCGCATAGGGAGTCTGACCGTCCTTGCGAATCTGGTGCCGGTGCGCTCGGGCGCTAAAAGCGATCGCATCGAGCAATCCATCGACAGGCGCGGCGGCCATGACGCCCCTTTCAGGCTATTCGTAAAGGCTGTTGCCGGGGTCGGTCTTGCGAATGTCCGCGCGCGACCGCAATTGCAATACCGGGATATACTCACCTTTGTCAGATTGACGAAACTGAATCTGTCCACTGACCTCAACCCAATCGCGCTGATTAAATCCCACGACCGGTTCCGGAGAAATAATTCGAACACGCAACGGCATGGCATCCGACGCGCAACATGTCATCTTGAGCCGAAACAAGGTGAAGACCTTGTCGCTACCCAAGGGCCAAAACATCCCCTTGAGCGTTCCTGTGCGGCCTTCCAGGACTTGTCGTTGATTCGCACTCGCCGCCGCCACTGTCAGGTCATTGAACCCTAGATTCACCGTGCCCTTATCCGCCAACTGAACGACGTCTTCGGATACCGTGCCTTGCTTGCCCAATTGGTCGGCAATCCACTTGTCGCTGAATCCAAGTACGAGTCCGTTGTAATGGTAATACAACAAGAGCGACGCCAGGGCCAATGGAAGCAGGAACACCGCGTAACGCCACGGGGCGAATCCGTGACTGTGGCCGTCATCGTGGACATGGTCGTGATGGTGATGATGATCGTGACCATGATGGTGATGATGATCGCAGCCGAGGCCGTGATGGTGATGGTCGCATCCTGGCCCATGTTTATGGTCATGGTCGTGATGGTGCTCATGGTCGTGATGGTGTTCATGAGCGTGGTCATGTTCGTGGTGGCGGTGGTCATGACCTTCAACAGACACCGTTCTCGACGATTTCCCAAGGCTTGACCAAAGAGTAACCGCGCGAACAGCAACCACACCGAGTAACGTGACGCCGCCAATCATGACGGGCAGATTGAACGGTTCGGCAAGTATTTCGAACTTTCGGAGGATGTTTGCTTTCCACATCAGGAACGCAATCGCCCCCAGAAGTCCGCAACATGCGATCGTGCAGAGTTGATCGAGGTAGTAGCCTTCGCCGTCGTGATGATGATCGTGCGCCATCGTTGTCTCCTGCTACGGCCGTGGATAGAGCGGCCCAATCACCGAATCCCAAAGATAATAGACTATCATCATTATAATGAACACTTGAACGATATTCGACACGATGATCGTTCGCATGAGTCGTGGCCGGAATACGCGCGTGTAAAGCATCAACAACTTGAGATCGAACATTGGCCCAAGAACCAGGAACGCGAGTTTGGCCGCGGGGTGAAGCGTCGTGAAGCTTGCTGCCACGAACGCATCGGCTTCGCTGCACAAACACATCAGCACCGCTAACGCCATCATCGCCAAAATTGACAGTGCCGGGTAATGAGTCGAGAGCGCTTGAATGTCGTCGGTCGTGAACTGCTGTTTCGAGATAGCGGCAAGGACGGCGCCGATACTCAAGAAGATGGTGATGTCCGTAAAATCGTGCAAAGCCGTTTCGGAGATGTTGCCCAGACGCTTCATGAAACTCGGACGCGGAGCATCTTTCGAGTCGCCGTTGCCGGCGTCCGACACCATCAGCGACTTGCCGTCTTGGTCGGAATCACTGGGTCGGGCGAGGTTCGTCAGCAAGTCGTTTCCGTGTTTTCGATAGGCGCGATCAACGAGCAGTCCCGTCACGCAGGCGATGAGAAATCCCAATCCAATACGCAGGGCGATGATTTGATATCCTCCGCGTTCGGCATGGGGCGCGAAGGCAACCACGGTACTGCTAATGACGACGACGTTGATGATCGGACCCGCGAGCATGTACGCGGCACACGTTCCGAGAGGCAGGCCTTTGCGGATCAACCGCCTCATGACCGGCACGATTCCGCATTCGCACATCGGGAAGACAAGCCCCAGCAAACCACCCAATCCGATTGCCAGTACCCGATTCTTGGGGACGATACGGGCAATGGCTTGTTGAGGAACCATTTCCTCGAGAACGCCGGCTATCAACGCTCCAAGGACGACGAAGGGCATCGCCTCCCAGAAAATGGCACTGAAGTGGATGAAAAAATCTTTTACGCTGTCTTCCACGTCGGTTCGCCTAAGAATGCGGGCCGGGTTGGTTCGAGAAACTGATTCCACCCAAGGTTGCGCTTCACTTGGGCGAGTCGCCATGTACCATCAGGAATCAGAGTCTATTACGCCCGGGCCTAATGCATGGTTCGGACCTTACACGCGCATTGTCGGCAGCGGCCGATCCGCGGCAAGTGCCAGAGCAGGGCAGGGGGTTCATGCTTTGTGGCGGACGCCCGCCAGGATGATCGAAAGGAAGAAGGAGAGGACGAACAGGACGACAATGCACCCGTTGGTACCCAATTCCAGGCGATTGTTCCCGGGCAAGGGGAGCGTCAGGAACATGCTGAGCCACAGCCCGCCAATACCGCCGACAACGCTAACGCCGATTGTCCACCAAAACATCTGCCGGATATTGCGGCTCAGATTCGCCGCCGTCGCCGCCGGCACGATCAAGACGGCGTTGATAAGCAGTACGCCGACTGCACGCAAACAGATATTCACGATCATGGCAAGCAGCACGATGAAGATATAGTTCTGCAACACCAACGGAATTCGGCGAGACCGAGCGAGGCTCGCGTTGAAGCTTGCGAAGATAAATTGATTGTAGAACCGCCCCAAAATGATCGCAGCGATCACGGCAAGGGCGACCAGCCGGAGCAGGTCGCTGATCTCGACGAAGTGAGGACTTCCAAACAGAAACTGCTCCGGGTCGGTCTTGCCTCCAAGTTTGCGAAATGCTCCGTATAGAATGGCCCCGAAGCCGATGGCTCCCGCAAAGAAGACGCCAATGACGGTGTCGCTGGCGAGTGTCGTGCGGTCCCGTACAAACGCGATGCCGATGCCCACCAAAGCTCCGAACAAGATCATCACGGTTGGCCCAAGCCATTCGTGAATCGGGTCACGTTCGGATATGCCGAACAACAATGTGACGAGAATGCCAAGGGTAATGCCGGCCCAGGCACAATGTGCCAAGGCGTCGCTGAAGAATGCCATGCGGTTACCGATAACCAACGACCCAACACTGCCGCATATGAGGCAGACGAGGACGATGACAACGGAAGATTTGACCAGGAAGCCGTCGAGGCCGAACGATTCGCCGACCACGATGAATAAGCGATTTAAGCTCTCTGTTAGCATGATCGAGTCCGAGCGGTTTTCATCCGGCAATCGTTTGGAGCAATCGGCTCATCAACACCATCGCATCGCGGGCCTCGGCCTCAGTGATGACCAACGGCGGCGCGATGCGAATCACTTTCTTGGCTAGGGGACCCAGCAAATGGATGCCCTGACCGTCGATGCCACGATAGCAAGCGAGAACACAGACGTTGGCGATCTCCGCCGCCGATTTCCCGTTCCAATCTCGGGCCTCAACGCCCCAAACCATGCCGCCATTTTCGCCCCGGACATTGGCGATGAACGGCAGGATTTTCAAGCGGCCGAGCCCGGCTTCAATAATGGCCGATGATCGCCGTGCCGCGCCGATCACGTCACCGGCCTGAAATTCGTCGAGAGTCGCCAACACAGCGGCGCATCCCAAGGGGCAGGCGCTCCAGGTGTCCGATCCTTCGCCGTAGTCGAGCGCTTCAAAGATGTCGCGGCGCCCGACGGCCGCCGCCGCTGGGATGCCGTTGGTCAGACCCTTGCCCAGAACAACGATATCCGGCTCCAATTCGTAGGTCTCGAAGGCGAACATCTTCCCCGTGCGACCAAAGTTCGCCTGAATCTCATCGAGGATAAACACGATGTCGTTCTGACGGCAGAAACTCTGAAGAAGCTGCAAGTATTCTTTGGGCGGGTGGTACGAGCCGCCGCCGCCAAGATACGGTTCGGTGATGAGCGTGCCGATCTTCCGGCCGAATTGATGGAGTAGGGCATCGAGTTCTTGCCGATACGGCGTTGGGTCAAAAGGCCTGTTACGGCAACTGATGTCGTGATAGTCCGCCATGGGGAAGCTGATGAATCGAACTCGCGGGTCGCGTTCGGCATCGGTTTCCGACCCAGTCACGGCGCCGGCGAGGCCCTTCTTGCCATGGAAACCGTATCGCGTGGCCAGAATCATCGGTCGCGAGCGATCACGGGCCATCGATGCCCAAAGCGCCTTCTGAATCGCTTCGGACCCGGAGGCCGCCCACATGACCTGATCAAGTCGCCGGCCGCCAATGCCCTGTTGCAGCAACGCGACCAACCGGCGGCTTGCCTCGCCTTCGAGGGGGGTTATCGCGTTGTAGGCGGTGAGAGGGACTCCTGCGAAATGCAAGTCGCCGCTCGAATCCGTTCCGGACCACCCCATGTAATCGAGGAGACGCCGCGTCCATCGCGTGGGGTTGTGCCCCAAATTGGCCACCAGAACGCCCGAGCTAAAGTCGTACAGCCGGCGCCCTTCGGGGGTCCAATGGAATATCCCCGCGCTCTTCGTGATGACCGCTTGCGTGGGGGTAAAGGTCCTTAGGCTGCGAGGTTCGTAATTCGCGATTGTGTCGCGATCTCGATTGGACTCTGGCTCGCCGGAGTGCGTTATCGAAGGTGTCATAGCTCGCTCAAGTATTCGGGCGCGACGAAATCAACCAACCACACGCCATTGTCACTGCAGAAAAACTCCACGCCGTTCCGATGCATGGCAGCGGCGTCCACTTTCAAGATAGCGGGTTTGCCGCGTCGTTGGCCGACTTTGGTCGCGGTCGCGACATCTGGTGACAAGTGAACATGATGCCGTTTCTGCTTCTTCAGCCCCTCGCGAAGTATCGCTCCGATGGCGGACCGAGGCGTGCCGTGGTAGAACACCTCGGGCGGTTCGGTCGGAATCAACTGAAGATCGACGGTCACCGAATGTCCCTGATTCGCGCGGATCTGATCGCCGGCTTCGTTGAAGGCGAATCTCTTCTTGTCACTCATCGTAACGATTAGTTCCAACTCGGATCGGGTCAAGGCGACCCCTGCTCGCTTGCAACCTTCCAGAAGGGCAACGACCGCGACCCACCCGCCAGGTTGCAATGACAATCCAATGTCCTCGGGGGCGTGACGGAGGTGACGAGCAAGAAACTTGCTGATCTTCATCATTCGTTGTTCGTTCATGGCCTAGACCCGATCGCGATACAGAACCTCGTGGTCCATCCGGCCCGGGGATCGCAGCACCAATCCACCGTGCCGCCCGTTGACCTCAACGACGCATGCCGGTTGCCCGCCCGCATGACGGGTCAGGATCGCCTCGAGCGCTTGGACGATGGCAACCACATTGCGATCAGCACTCAAATCGTTGTACGACAATGCCCGAGTCTGCGCCAATCTCGCGGCACGATCGGCCGCGGGCCCAGCGAATTCCACGAAGGCCACTTCCTCGAAAAACCGCTTCAAAATCTCGATCCCATAGCCCCGTTGGCTCCGCTCGCCCCACGGTTCGACAAACGACCCATTGTAATGATGGTTGGGTGTGTATTTGAGTTCGCTTGGTGTCAGCCCCTCAACGGTGATTTCGACGCCGCGCTTTCGTTGATGGGCATTCCACACGCCGTTGTCGAAACGGAACTGAACCTCTTGCTCGACGTAGCCTGGGAAGTTGTCAGGCGTGACCCAACTGGTGTGAATGTCGAAGGCCGCCTCGCGCTGATCCGCGTGGGTGTAAACAACCTGCATCTGTACCGAGTCCCAAGTGGGCCCGTTCGCCGGCCCGACGAGACCGCGCTGACCGGTTGCCGTGACCCGACTCAGTTGCCATGCCGGGCCAAAAGTGAAGTCGATCAGTTTCAAATAGTGGACTGCCACGTATGTCGCCGGATTGCGGCCCACGATCCACTCCGCGAATTGTTGTCCACTAATCGACTTCGGCTCCAGCAGCGAACAATAGCCATTGTTGACATGACGCAACACGCCGTTGACGACATGGGTGCGAAGCTTCTTGTGATCGGGGTCAGCGAGTTTGTGATAGACGACCTTGGCAAGAACTTGATGTTGCTCGGCGAGTCGCTGAAGTTCGTCCAGTTCCTGAAGGCTCAGCACCGACGGCTTTTCGATAAGAACGTGCTTGCCGGCGATGAGGGCGGCACGAGCGGCCTCGAAATGGCGATCGTCCGGGGTCGCCACACAAACCGCATCGACTCCATGTCGGACCAATTGGCCAACGGAATCGGGTTCGATGAAACTCACGAAACTCCTCAGGCGATTCGCATTGTCGTTCAACAGGCGTTGGACGTGGCTTCCGGTACGGCTTGCCACAGCGGCCAACGCCACCTCGACAAATCCGAAGTCACGGCGGTAAAGGCCGTCGACTAATTGCTCGAACAATGGTCGATAAGTCTCATCGAAGATCATGCCCAAGCCGACCATGCCGATTCGAAGGTGATTACGTGTCAGGTTGGGTTCGAGCATGGTTTCCCAGTGGTGCGAGTATCCGATCGAGTCTACGGCGATTTTCCATTTTATGGGTTTGTCGGAGTTGCGAAATTGGCGGCTTGGTGACTCCCCGAAAGTCCGCTTGCCGATCAACGAGCCAACCGAACATAAGAGCCATTATCGGACGTTCGGCAAAGCCTGGCCCAGGCCGCCAACGTCCGATAATGGCCGTTATGTTCGGTTGTCGATCTGACTTGGTGGTTCTGGCAATAGGCCTGAGAAATGCTGTTTTTCAGGGATAAAACGACGGGAACCGGCGATGCCAATGGGTCTAAGTGATCGGGGCTTTTTCGACGCCGTCGCCTGCGGGCATGGGTTGCCGTTCTTCAATGAATGCGCCCATCCGACGGAATTTCTGATAGCGAGCCTCAAGCAGTTCATCGACGGGTATCTGGCCGATGTCTCGAAGCGTCTTGAGGAGGTATTTCTGCAGAGTTTTTCCCATTTCACGTGGGTCTCGATGAGCGCCCCCCAGTGGCTCGGGAATAATCTCGTCAATCACCTTGAGCTTCAGCAGATCCTTGGCGGTCAGTCGAAGAGCATTGGCGGCTCGCGGCTTGGTTTCGTCATTCGCGACCTTCCAAAGAATGCCCGCGCATCCTTCGGGACTGATGACTGAATAGTAGGCGTGCTCGAGCATGCTCACGCGATCGCCAACACCGATGCCTAGTGCCCCGCCGGACCCCCCTTCTCCGATGACGACACAGATGATCGGCGTCGCCAGTCGTGACATTTCGAGGATGCTCGTCGCGATTAGCTGTGCTTGCCCACGTTCCTCGGCTCCGATCCCCGGATAAGCACCGGGAGTGTCAATGAGGCAAATAATGGGGATCCGAAACTTCGCCGCCAGTTTCATCTTCGCGAGGGCCTTTCGGTATCCCTCGGGATGAGCGCATCCAAAGAAGCACTCGGTTCGCTCTTTGTACGAACGTCCCTTCTGATGCCCGATCAAGACGACGCGATGCTCGCCGAGGCGGGCGAAGCCGGTTCGAATGGCCCGATCATCGCCAATCGCCCGATCCCCGTGCAACTCGACGAATTCATCACACAGCATTTCGATGTAGTCGACCGTTTGCGGGCGATTGGGGTGCCGGGATACCAGAATTGTCTCCCAGGGGGCTAGTTCGCTATACCGCTTCCTGAGGAGGTTTTCAATTTCCCGCCGGATGCGCCGAATCTCGTCCGTGGCGCCCCCGCTGGACTCCAATCGAGCCAGAACGACCTCCATCTCGTGGATGTCGGCTTCAAATGGAAGCGGTGTCGGCGGCATGGTTCCCTAACTCCCCTGCATTCACATTCGCAACGACCTGGCAACAATTTATCGACTGCCGCCTCAGAAAGCAAAGACGACCGAGTGGGGGGCGTTACGACTCAGCGGGAGCCGCCGGGCCTGGGGTCTTAAAGACTCGCATCCCGCGTAGGGCGATTAAGATTTCGTGAAAGTCCTTGGGGCGATCTTCCTTCTTCTTCGCGAGCATGTGCAACACCAGGGCCGAGAATTCATCGGTCAAGTCGGGGTTGTAATTGGCGGGTGAAATGGGCTTTTCGATGATGTGTTTGCGCAGCAGATCCGAGGCATCCAAGCCGCGGAACGGCGGTCGGCCTGTAGTAATCTCGTAACACGTCGCGCCGAAACTGTAGATGTCGGCGCGCCCGTCCAAAGCATGCCCGCGGATTTGCTCCGGCGACATGTAGCTTCGAGTGCCTTGGGCCTTCCCTCGCTTCCGAAACAACTTTGCCATGCCGGTTGTGATTCGCGTCGAGATGGCAAAGTCGATGATGCGAACATCACCCGAAGCATTAACGAGAATGTTGTCCGGCTTGACGTCGCGATGGACCCAGCCCTGAGCATTCATGAACGCCAATCCCGTCGCCGTCTGTTTCAAAACACTTTGAGAATGTTCCCTGAGGAAGTCCATCTGCTTTGTGAGTAACCGCGTCCTCACGCTACCCGAAGGGAAAAACTCCATCACGAAATAGGGTGTCGTCTGACTTCGGCTGACTCGGGTGATGCGAATGATGTTCGGGTGTGCCAGAGTCTTCCCGACTTCGGCTTCGTGAAACAACAAGGCGCGATGCGTGCTGTCGCGGGCTGTTTCCGGGAGCAACAGTTTCATCGCGAAGTGGCGATTACTTGTTACCTCCACAACCTCATAGACCTGCGACGATTGGCCGGTCTGAATCAGGGTCCGCAAGCGGTAGCCGTCGATGATTTCCGTTGCGTCCACGTCAACCCCTCACCAGTATTCTTCAAAATGAATGTTACCACGAATCTTTGCTTTCGGGTCGCTGATCCGAAAACCGCGCCCTTCGAGGATCTCAATAACCCCTCGAGGCTGCGGATAGACGCGCTCCCCGGTTTCGCGATTGACCGTCGGGACGCCAATCATCAACGGGTTTCCGCAAAGATAAACGTGTGTCGAAGCAGGATCGAGAGGCTTTCCGAGCGTCTGCTCAATAAGCCCACCTTCAATGAGGTCCTGGATGTAGAGTTTTCGGCCGCCGTCGCGGGCTTCTCGGGTGGTCAGCGGGATGTACATATAGTTCGCGAAATGGTCGGCAATCTTTCGATGTGTTTCTAAGTATCCCAAGTCTCGGGAGTATCGAACACAGCAAGCGCTGATGATCTTCCCGGGATGCTTCCGATGCAGCAACTCCCAAAGCATGTAATTGTGGGGGGCCTCGCCCGTGCCGGTGGAGAGAAACAAGATGCTGTCGTCCGGCTTGACACCTTCGAGTGTGAAGTGTCCGGTAATCTTGTCGCCGATATTGAGGCGATCACCCTGGCGCAACATGAACAGACGCGGCGTTAGTCCCGGCGGGCGCTGTCCAGGCGGGGCCGATTTCACCAGGACGATGTAAAACTCAAGCCAATCTTGCTCGTCGCGAGCCACGAGCCGTCCGGCATCATCCAGAATCGGATGGCTGATCGAATAGGCTCGGCGAACTAGCTTGGCTTCGTCTTCCGGGCGAAGGTTCTCATCTTGGCTCCCGGGAAACCGCGGCTCCCAATTGCCAAGACCCAAGGAACAGTACTGCCCCGCCTGATGCTGCGGGATGGGAAAATCGGGGCGAACCCGGAGCATCATGAGTTCGGGATTCGGCTTATGAAGGCGAACGACAACGGCGTTGTAGCGCCGCTGGCGTTCGTCGCTGATTTGGTCGGGAGTCATTGTGGCATTCTATCGTCGGTGCGCGAGACTCAATGAGGCCTATCCCAGTTGCTTAACGGCATCCTTCACCGCCGCCACGCATGCCTTCACGTCAGCGGTCGGCTCAGCGGGATTCGCCTCATATTCGATGCTGATGTGCCCGCCAAACTTCACATCGCGAAGCGCCTTGAGAAGCTCCACGACGTTTAGCACTCCCTTGCCGCATATCACGTCTGTCTTACGCGCGTTGTCGTGATCCTTCAAATGGATACCGAAATTGCGCGATCCCATCGCTCTGACTTCAGCGGCTGGGTCGAGCTTCACACCGAGTTGGGCCATTCGAATGAGGTGCCCAGTATCCAAACACGTTCCAATCAACGGGTGGTGATCCTTCACTGCCGGAAGGATGACTTCCGAGCCATACCAGCGATGGCGACTATTCTTCCCAGACGGGCCGTGCGGGTGAATGGCAATCGCGATCTTGTATTCGTCGCACAGCTTGTCGAGGGCGTCGAACGAGTCTGGGTCCGGGTCGGCGCTGAACGACTTCACGCCAAGAGCTTTTCCAAATTCGAAGATTCTCTTGTTGGCATCCATCTTCTTGGAGAATCCTTGGACTCCCCACGCCACGACGGAGATACCATAGTCAGCGCAGATCTTCTTCAGTGCGGCGACTTTCTTGGCATCGTCCGTGAGCGGCGCGTGTTTCTGATAGAACTCAACGTGTCGCAGACCACATTCCTGCATCCGCTTTAACGCCGGCTCCAAGTCGAAATTGCGAAACGTGTAGCTTTGAGCGCCAACGATGAATCCGCCAAAACCGTCGTCCTTGTCTGCCGAATGCACGAACCGTGAAAGGCAAGCAACGCCGGCTGTTGCGACTCCAAAACGAAGAAATCCACGACGGTCGATACGGGTCATGATTCGGCTCCTGTTGGAAAACGAGCAATATATGCCATTGTCCGAGCCGAGCGCCAACAAGGCCAGTCGAAAAAACGACGAAGCCTCCGAAGGAAACGAAATCCCTCGGAGGCTTCGCGAATTGCTCGTTACTTCTTCGGTTGGACGAAGAGCTTGTCAATCTCTTCGTCGGTCAGCGTTTCCTTGCCGTCATTGGCATCGATAACCAATGTCGTGTTACTTGGGGTGACCCAAACAAGGAAGTTGCCGAGACGGAAGACGTCTTTCATCTTCGGCTGTTTTTCGAGGATTCGGAAATAGGCATCGCTCTGAGCCTTGACGATGACGGCTGCCGACTTGGGATTGAATCCTTCGTCAATCCAAGCCCCGCCAAGTTCCATCACATTGCGGCCGTTGCACGCAACGACGGCTGTTTGTGCCAGTCGAGTCTGATTGCGTAGCTCGTTGCCGGCACACGAGAGATCGACGCCGACTTTTCCGGCCTGAGCCTGGCGCCATTCGCCGCGCTCGAACGCCTGCTTGGCGTTGTCATATGCGGCCTTCAAGTCTCGCGTCCGTTCGGCGGCATCGGCCAATCGTTTCGCCGCGTCTCCCTTGCCTCCCTCGGCTCGAAAGCGACGAGCTGCTTCGTCGAGTTCCCGATCCGCCAATCCTCCTCGTCCCTTGGCGAGACCACCGGCTCCTTGTTGATTCGCCTTGGCGTAATCGAGAACCTTCGGGGGCGGTACGGTCTTCGCGCCGGTACGGCCGTCGGCGGGCGGACCGAAGGCATCCCCGCCGCCGAATCCGAGCCCAGGGCCGGCCGGCATTCCGGCTCCACCCGGAGCGCCCGCCATCGGTCGCCCAGGGGCAACCGGCATCGGCGCGTCGGGCACGATCAAATGGCTCGTGTAAGGTGTCGCGATCGAGTATTTCTTCGCTAATGCCAGCAACTCATCCATCAACTCTTTCTTCTCGCCATTGGCGCGAATCTGGTCGAGGAGATAGCCGACCTTTCGCCGAGCCCAAATCTGTTCGACGAATTCGCGATCTTCTCCGGTCTTGGGCAAGAACGTCGTCTCATAAACAAACTCGCGAGCTTCCATACCGATCATCCCGCTGAGCTTGATGGCCGCCGGCCCCTGCCCCGTATATCGGCCGAGAACGACGACTTGCCCCCCGTGGAACAGATCGGGTATTTGCGGCGGATAGACCTCTTCGAGTCGCACATTGTCGCTCGTCGCCAGCCGAAGATTCGCCAACACTGGATGGCTGATCTTGCCGTGCAAGCTGCTCACCTTGGCTTCGATGTCCTCGGCTTCACGAACGTAGGTCGATACCGAACGCGTCTTCTCCGCGAGTTGGTCGAGCATCGTGGCATTCACATCGTCGCCCACACCGAACGTGAAGATTCGGGTATTCGCCGAGTTTTTCTGTTCGACGGATCGCAATATGTTCTCGGGCTTCGTTTCTCCAATGGTCGGCTGCCCGTCAGTGAAGAAGACAACCGTAAATGATCGTCCTTCGTCTTTCGAACGCAGCTCCAAGGCCGAGAGAAGCGCATCCTGGATGGCCGTGCCACCCGCCGCGCGAAGACCGTCGACCCATTTCTTGGCGTGGTCAATCTGCTCGGAATTCGACTCGACCAATTGGTCGCGATAACGATTGACCGTCGTCGAGAAATTGAGAATCGCGAATCGGTCTTGCGGATTCAAGTTGCTGAGAAAGTGCTTCAGAGCCTTCTTCGCTTGATCCATCTTGACCGGCGTCATGCTGCCCGAGGTGTCAAGCACCAACACCAAGTCGCGAGGAATCACGTTCGTCTGTGAGAAACTCACCTGCGGCGTAACCAGGAGCATAAAGAAGCCGTTCTCGGAACTGACGGGTCGATAGAACATCGGCGTTAAGCCGATGTCTTTGTCTCCGACCGTGTAGAGCAACTGAAAGTCCTTGTCGAGAAGAGCCTGGTTGCGCTCGAAAACGATCTTGGTTTCCTTGTCGCTGATACGTTGCATCGAGATGGCGTGCGTCGGGCTGTAGATGTTCTGAATCTTGTGTTGCGATCGAATCGTGGCGTTGATCGAGAATTCCTCGAGTGTGCGTGTTGCCTTGCCATCGGTCTTTAGCGGGTAAACGTACTCGATAATCCCAGAGTCTGCGGGGATCACCGACTGGAAACTAATCTCAACCTTTTGATCGACCTTGGGCAGAATCGGGAAAATCCTAAGCCGCATGAGGTTGTTGCCGATGTATTCCAGGAGCCCGGGGTCCTGAGTTCGGCGAACAATGTCGGTGTAAATCTGCCGAGCCTTATCGGCGGGCATCAGCTCACCGCTCTGATCTTTCCCATCGACCGTCATGCTAAACCGATTGACGCTCGCTCCCTTGGGAATCGGGAAGATGTAAGTGGCTTCGAGTTGACGCGTGGTGTGGTTGCGAAACACCTGCTGAATCTTGGTCGTCGCGACCTGGTCTTCAATGGTGATGGCGACTTTGTGATGTACCATCGCTAACGGTGGAAGCGACTTGTCGTCGGGAATCAACAAGCCGTGAGCACGGGCCGACGGTATCGCGGCAAGTGCAACAAGAGTGGCAATGAACCCGGTTCGCATGGCAAATCCTCGCTTGATGCGGTGAAGAGTCTTCACCACTATAAACGAATCATCGCCTGGTTTCGATTGCGCGATTTTGGACGTTACAGGTCGGTTACACACGCCATGCTATTGAGAATCATGGCGATTTCGGCTGTTGGATCGTGATGAATACGGGCAACGCGCTGCCGCTGCGGTTCTTGCGACCCTCGAAAAAAGCCTTGATTTCCCTCGAGTTCGCGGGGTTCGTGCGTCCCGGCAGCATCGCCAACAGGATGGAGGCGGCGTCAGCAGGTCGAGCGGACTTCGGGGCGGTCGCCCCCCCCTGCCCCGATGCGCCCCCTGCCCCGCCCAGCTTGTTCGCCAGATGCGAGGTTGTGTCATCAGCCAGCGGTTTTCGAATATCAACACCCGTCCTCGGAGCCAGTGTCTTCGGATCGACGCCGAGAATCTCCGCCAAACGCTTCTGGTCATCAATGCTAAATGGCATCACGACGAGCGTGTCAAACACCGATTCCCGTTTCGGTTCGGCCTTGGCGTCGTCTGCGGCCAGCGCTTGCGACAGGCGAAGAATGTCGTCGACTGACAATGATTCGCTGTAGACCGCGAACGGAATCCGCAGCCGGCGTTGATTGGCCTCAGCCGCAATCCCATCTGCGAGCAAGGGTTTGTTCAGCGATTGCATGGCAAGTTGAAACCGCTCCATGGCCCGATTCGGATCACGCGAGAATAGGTCGATCCGAATGGCCGTCATTTCGCGCAAAGCAGATCGTAGTCGGTCTCGACTCTCGGTAATCTCGCGGAAATTGACTACGGTTGCCACGGTCTTTGGCGGTTCGACTTTGATGAATTCGGGGCGATCACCTGGCGCCGACGTCAACGCGTTGCCCGTGGTGGGCGGGGTATTCGTAGTGGCAGGTTCTGCCTCACCGACCGTGGCGGGAGCCTTGGCCAGTAGTTCGGGTTCCGATTCGATGACCCTTGGCTGCATTTCCGCTCGCGGACGGCCAATGAGTTCGGGTTGCGCCTGACTGGCTATCGGTCGATTCGCTGTCGGATTCTCTGGCTCCGTTCGGGAAATGATGACAAAGATACCCGCCGCTAAGGCCAGTGCGACTGCGGCGGCGGCGGCCACGTTCGCGGAGACTGGAAGCCATCGTTGGCCCAGTCGGACTCCGGAATTCGGGTGCCGGCAACGCGCGCCGATTGATTGAAGAACCTCGCTGCTGAAGTTCGCTGGAAGCGCGGGAGCCGCTAGGTTGCGGATGCGTTCGGCGTCGCGACGCAATTGGCGATAATACTCGCGGGCGGCTGGAGACTCGCGAAGCAGTCGTTGGACGGCGCGCTCTTCATGAGCGGTCAATTCGCCATCGACGGCCGCCGTCAACAGGTGAAGGTTTCGTTCCGACAACATACGTCACCCTAACTCACGTTCGATGCCATTTCGCTCACGGAGACCTTTTCACATTTGACCCGTCGCCGTTTCCTTCCAAAGGCTAGCCCTCAGGCTGTTCCAGGATCGCCCGCAACTCAAATCGAGCCCGATGGAGCCGGCTTCTCACAGTGCCCACCGGCACATCGAGAATTGCCGCGATTTCGTCGTACTTGCGCCCTTCGAGTTCTTTGAGGATCAGGATCACTCGGTGTTCCGAAGATAAGCGATTCAAGGCGGCTTGAAGTTTGATTTCCTCGTCTTGCTGTTCCAGTCCATCACTGGGTTGGTTGTTTACCGATTCATCCAAAGGCTCAACACCTGCATTGCTGGCTCGGAGGCTCTCCAGACTCAACACAACTTTGCGCTTCCGTCGATGGCTCAAGGCCGCATTCACCGTGATCCGAAAGAGCCACGTCGAAAACTGAGAATCTCCTTTGAATGATCCGAGGTTTTCAAAGGCGTTAATGAACGCCTCCTGCATCACATCCTGGGCGTCCTCGGAGTTCCCGAGAATACGGTAAACCGTGTGATAAAGCCGATGCTCGTAACGGCGTACTAACTCTCCAAAGGCCGCAGTTCGGCCTTTCAGACATTCGCGGATGGCCCGATGGTCGTCGGCTTCCACAACATCCCTATCTCTAGGACGCTCCACGTCGCGAGAAAGTTCCGCCATCAGCGTGGAACGTTGTTTGTCATCATGACACAGACGCTATGCTGTGTCAAAGATCCGTCTGTTGTATCGTCAATCGGGCCTAACTATCTGTCGATCAGTATTTTGCGATCATTGCAACCCTATTTGGCGAAGCGCGTATTACGCTGTCGCGACCCGTCTCCCGAGTAGCCGACTCGTCATTTTTTGGCCAAGACGCCGTTCGACCAGGGTGTCCCCTAACGCTCTGAGCCGCAAATGTCGCGAAGACCTCATGGTGGGGTACGCGAGTTTCAAGTCCCCTGCGGCACACCTTGCCCGCCGATACCCGACATCTGTATACTGCGTTTGCTCGATCAAGTGGAAGGCATGAGCCATCATGGAACAGGAACAGATCATCGTTCGCGGCGCCCGTGAACATAATCTCAAGAACGTCAATCTGCAGCTCCCGCGAAACGCGTTGATTGTCTTCACCGGGGTCAGCGGGTCGGGAAAAAGCTCGTTGGCGTTCGATACCCTGTACGCCGAAGGGCAACGCCGATACGTCGAATCGCTTTCTAGCTTCGCGCGCCAGTTCTTGGGCCAGTTACCCAAACCGGATGTCGATTTTCTGGGTGGGCTTTCCCCATCAATCAGTATCCAACAAAAAACGGCGGCCCGTAACCCTCGTTCAACGGTGGGCACAATTACGGAGGTTTTTGATTTCTTCCGGGTGCTCTATGCACGCATCGGTCAGGGATATTGCCCGGAGTGTGGCCGACCGATCACCGCCCAAAGTCGCGATCAGATCATTGCCCGTATCCTCGCGTTGGCACCCGGCACGCGATACCTCGTCCTGGCTCCGATGGTTCGCGGCCAGAAGGGTGAATTCAAGGACTTCTTCGCCGACATGCTCCGGCGCGGCTTTGTGCGAGCACGGGTCGATGGAGCGATTGTCCGAATGACCGACGAGTTACGCCTGGACAAGCGCATCAAACATGACATCGCTATCGTCATCGATCGACTGGTGAGTGACGGCAAAACCCGTACACGTCTCGCGGAAGCCGTCGAGCAAGCGCTCGCACTTGCTCAGGGATCGCTGATTGTTGCCGTCGAACAACAAAGGCATGCTGAGGGGATTGACGCCGACGCGAGACATAGAGCCGACAATGAAACAGCTTTTGAAGACTTATTGCTGTCAGCTCATTATGCCTGCCTTCATTGTCGGCGAAGCTACGAACCCCCTACCCCGCAGCTTTTTAGTTTCAATAGTCCCCACGGAATGTGCCCCGGCTGTGACGGCCTCGGGAAGTCATTCACCTTCGACCCCGACCTGTTGATCCCCGATCGATCGTTAAGTTTTTACGATGGCGCGATTCCTTTGGTGGGCGCGCTTCGCGGCATGGGGCGTTGGCGAAAGCACATTTTCGAGGGCGTCGCCAAGACGCTGGGAATTGACCTGAAGTTGCCGTGGCTTGAGATGCCAAAATCCCACGAAGAGTTGCTCCTTTATGGTGCCGGCGACCGCCACATCACCTTCGAATGGAAGCAACGAAGCGGCATCTACAAACACGGGGGCAAGTGGGAGGGAATCATCCCTCAGTTGTTGGCGAGTTTCAAGAAAAGCGCTGCCGGCCCGCGACGACTTCAACTTGAGCGCTACATGCGCGTCGTGGGTTGCACCTCGTGTCAGGGACAACGCCTCAATTCTCAAGCGCGGTCGGTCAGAATTGCCGGTAGGACTCTGGTCGAAGCATGTGCCATGCCGATTAGTGACTTGTCGGCATGGTGCGGCGCGGAGGGTGACCTTGAACGTTCACTCGATTTGGTTCAACGAACGATCGCCACGGAGTTGTTGAAAGAGATTCGCGCTCGATTGAATTTCCTATTGGACGTTGGCCTGCATTACTTGTCTCTCGATCGATCGGCGCCGACGCTGTCCGGCGGCGAGGCCCAGCGGATTCGCCTCGCCGGCCAGATCGGATCGGGCTTGGTTGGCGTGCTCTATATCCTTGACGAACCGAGCATCGGCCTTCACCCGCGAGATAACGAACGGCTCCTGAAAAGCCTCGAACATCTCCGCGACATGGGAAACACCGTCCTCGTGGTGGAGCATGACGAAGAGACGATGCGGGCTGCCGACTACATCGTGGATTTTGGGCCTGGGCCAGGGATTCGCGGTGGCGAGGTCGTGGCCTGCGGGACGCTGGACGATGTCTTAGCCAATCCTCGGAGTCTGACGGCGAGATACTTGACGGGTGCCGAAAAAATCGCCGTTCCAACCACTCGGCGTGACGGTAACGGGCGCCAGGTGCGAGTCATCAACGCCCGGCGTCACAATCTGAAAAGCGTCACGGTCGATTTTCCCCTTGGCAGATTCGTGTGCGTCACCGGTGTCAGCGGCTCGGGCAAGAGTTCGCTTGTCAATGAGATCCTTCTCGGTGGCTTACGCCTCGCGAATCGCGGGCAACGCCCGGACGACGATGATGTCGAGAACGGCGACGGGAATGGCGATGACGTTCTAAGCGACATTCGACAATCATTCGATCGCATCGAAGGAGTCGAGAACATCGACAAGGTGATCGATATTGATCAGTCGCCGATTGGTCGTACTCCGCGATCGAATCCGGCAACCTATATCAAGTTGTTCGACGAAATTCGCAATGTCTACGCGGCAGTGACCGATGCCAAGGTTCGCGGCTATTCGCCGGGGCGATTCAGCTTCAACAGGCCCGGTGGTCGATGTGAAGCGTGCGAAGGGAACGGCTCGAATCGTTTGGAAATGGACTTTCTGGCAGACGTGTGGGTAACTTGCCCGGTCTGCGAGGGCCATCGTTTCAATCGGGAAACACTGCAAGTTCGCTTTCGGGGGAAGAACATCCGCGATGTGCTCGAAATGGACGTTCAGCAGGCCTTGGAGCACTTCGAGAACATCCCGAAGGTCCGGTCGATGCTCCAGACGCTGCACGATGTCGGCCTCGACTACCTCAAACTGGGTCAGCCGTCGCCGACGCTTTCGGGAGGTGAGGCTCAACGCATCAAGTTGGCTCGCGAGCTCTGCCGCCGCAGCACGGGGAAGACTCTGTACGTTCTCGATGAACCGACCACGGGCTTACATTTCGAGGACATTCGCCGGCTCTTGGAAGTGCTGCACGGATTTGTTGAGGCTGGCAACACAGTCGTTGTGATCGAGCACAATCTCGATGTCATCAAGACGGCCGACTGGATTATCGACCTTGGACCCGAAGGGGGTGCCGGCGGCGGGTCGGTAGTCGCGACGGGGACACCCGAGCAGGTTGCGCGAGCCAAAGCCTCGTTCACGGGCGCTGCGCTGAAACCGATTCTGGCTCCGAAACGAGGCGCCGGTTCGATCGGAACGCGATCTCGATCCCGACCGGCTTCGGCAGCGCGAATCACTCATCTCACTGTCGAGGGGGCGAACGAACACAATCTGAAAAACGTCACGGCTCGCCTACCCCGAGAAGCCATGTCAGTGTTTTGCGGACCAAGCGGGTCGGGTAAAAGCTCCTTGGCACTCGACACGATTTATGCCGAGGGCCAGCGCCGTTACGTCGAGTCGCTCTCGAGCTACGCGCGGCAGTTTCTTGGCCAGGTCCAGAAACCCAAGGTCGAACATGTCAGCGGCTTGTCGCCAGCGATCAGCATCGAGCAAAAAACCACAAGCAAGTCGCCTCGGTCCACGGTCGGCACCGTCACGGAAGTCTACGACTACCTGCGAGTTCTTTACGCGCGGCTCGGCCAAATCCACTGCCCCGCCTGTAGACTTCCTGTCGGAACGCAAACAGCCGACGAGATTATCGACAAAGTCATGAACCTCGCGGAAGGGACCAGGCTGTATCTGCTTGCCCCGGTTGAACGCCGCGGACAGGAGCGTTTTGAAGCTATCTGGGACGAAATCCGCCGAGCGGGTTTCACGCGAATTCGTGTGGATGGACAGTCTCACAATCTCGACGCCCCTCCGGCAATCGATCATCGGCGCAAGCACAAAGTCGAAGTCATCGTCGATCGAATCGCCGTCAAGGCGAATCAACGAACACGGATTGCCGATGCCGTGGAAGTAGCCCTTAGCCTTGGTCGCGGGATCATGCATATTGCCCACGTCGAACAGGATCGAGCCGAAACCGATTGGAGAGTCGATCGCTACAGCCAGCACTTGGCCTGCGAGCAATGCGGGCGCAGCTTTGAACCGCTCAATCCGCATCATTTCTCGTTCAACAGTCCGCTGGGTTGGTGCCCGACCTGCGAGGGGTTGGGAGTTCAACGCGGGGCGAATGCCAATTTGCTTCTCAGTGACCCCAAACTGTCCCTTCGCGACGGCGCGATTTCCGCATGGCCTCGACTTGACGAGAACCTGGAGTTTGCCCGATTCGCCGATGCCATCGCGAGATTTCTGGGTATCTCGCTCGATACGCCGTTCAGCGACCTCGACGCCGGAGTGCAACGATCGCTGCTTCATGGAACCGGCGAAACGTGGATCGACCTGAACGAACGCAAGTCGCGGGGCCTGCCAGGCCCGCGATTCCAATACAAGGGGTTGTTTCCCGCGCTCGACGAAGCCTCACGCATCAGTCCCGCTTATCGACAACGGCTCGATCATCTTGTGAGTGAGATTCCGTGTACGGTCTGTGCCGGCAGCCGATTGCGCGATGATGCCGCCGCGATGCGATTCGATGGTCTGACGCTGGGCGAAGTGTGCGGCATGCCCTTGTCTGATTTGCTGTCGCGGTTTCAGAATCTGGCGCTGACGGCGGCCCAACGTCAGGTGGCCGGGGAGCTGCTTCGGGAAATCTCCAATCGCGTTCAGTTTCTGGTCGATGTCGGCCTGGACTATCTCACCTTGTCCCGAGCGGCGCCGACGCTCTCCGGCGGTGAGGCTCAGCGTATCCGGCTGGCCAGTCAGATCGGCAGCGGCTTGACGGGCGTTCTCTATGTTCTTGACGAGCCGACGATTGGCCTGCACCCTCGCGATAATCATCGACTGTTGAAAGCACTGCATCACCTGCGAGACCTTGGGAATACGCTCGTGCTTGTCGAACACGATCGCGAGGTGATCGCATCGGCGGACCACTTGCTGGATTTCGGCCCAGGCGCTGGTGACCGAGGTGGTGAAGTCGTTGCGGCTGGATCACCCAAGCAAGTCATGAGAAACCGGCGATCACTCACCGGTCAGTATCTCAGCGGAAAGCAAGCGATTCCCGTTCCAACCAATCGGCGAATACCGCCCAATCACCGAACCGAGAAACGCGCCGCGCTGACCATTCGGGGGGCACGTCATCATAATCTGAAGAACATCGATGTGTCGTTTCCGTTGGGAGCGTTAGTCGCGGTGACGGGAGTCAGTGGTTCCGGCAAAAGCTCCTTGGTGCATGACATATTGTCCGCGACCCTGGCCCGCCGCCTTCACCGGGCAAGGACCACGGGTGCCGCCCACGACTCTATCGAGGGGCTTGACCTAATCGACAAGATTATCACGGTCGATCAAGAGCCGATTGGCAATTCGCCTAGCTCGAATCCTGCGACTTACACTGGCGTATTCGATCTGATCCGCCAACTCTTCGCGCAGCTTCCCGACGCGAAAGTGCGAGGCTATCCCGCTCGACGTTTCAGCTTCAATCAGAAGGGCGGGCGGTGCGAGGCGTGCGAAGGCAATGGCCAAAAACGAATTGAGATGCACTTTCTCCCCGATGTGTGGGTCGAGTGTGATGTCTGCAACGGGGCACGCTATAACCCAGAGACACTGGCCGTCCGCTACAAGGAAAAGTCGATCGCCGACGTTTTGTCGATGCGCGTCGCGGAAGCGAAGGAGCTATTCGAGAACATCCCGAAAATCCGTAATATCCTTCAGACGCTTGTCGATGTCGGTCTGGATTACCTCTCCCTGGGCCAGCCGGCGCCGACGCTGTCCGGCGGCGAAGCCCAGCGGGTCAAGTTGGCCGCTGAGCTTGCCCGTCCTGGAACCGGTCGAACGCTTTACTTGCTCGATGAGCCGACCACGGGCCTCCATTTCGATGACATTCGCAAGCTCCTCGATGTGTTGAATCGGCTTGTCGATTGCGGAAACACGGTGATTGTCGTCGAGCACAACCTCGATGTTATCAAGACGTCGGACTGGATTATCGACCTTGGACCCGAAGCGGGTCACGACGGCGGCGAAGTCGTGGCGGAGGGAACACCCGAAGACATCGTGACGATGGGCGGCCATGGTTCGCCGCGGTCACATACGGCCCAATTTCTGGCGGAGGTGCTGGCCGCGGGACCACATGTCGAACGACAAAGGTATGACGCCGCCACCGCGAAGGCGGCTCGGGCGGGCGATGTCGACCTGGATGATGTCGGTGCCGACGCCAGGCTTCCCTGGGAAGTCGATGGCGAGCGATGGCATACTCAGGATCGGATAACCACCATGGGCCGGCCGTGCCGATGGGAAGGAGAGATTCTTCCATGGCTCATCGCCGAGATAAACCGGCTCGGCGAGTTTTCGCCGCCAAACTGGAATCATCGAACGATCGTCGAAGTCGCTGCCAAGAACAAATCTCAAGGTTGGTTCTTGCATGCCATGACGGGGCAGGAGCGAGTCTTGAGGCTGGTATTTCGAGTCGGCCGAAACTCGTTCAAGCAAGCGACACTCGCACGCAGATTAGAGCTTGCGTCACTCGATTCGACGCCCGGTTTGGAGGAGCTTGGCCAACGCGAACGAATTCAAGTAGCCAATCGTCATGGGCCGTGGCAGGAGGTCGCCATCATCGCGTTCCAACGACATGAACTCGACACCAAGGCCTTTCGGGCATTTCTGCGCGACGCGGTGGCGGCCTTTAACACCAATCTCACAAGGCTTCAGGTGAAGCCCGAAGACGTCATGCCGTGGAAAGTGAACGGAGAACGGTGGCACCTCGGCGACAAGGGGTTTCCTCCGGGTCGCCGAGTTCGATGGGATCGAGCCTTGCTTCCGCGTCTGCTGAAGCTTCTCCGCGAAATTGAACCCAATCTCGAAGTGAGTTGGGACACTCGCGACTCGATCATGATCTATGTGCCGGGCGTTTCCAAGGCGTGGGCACGATGGCGCACAAAGCTCGATACCGGATTGGATTGTCGATTCGTGGGACGACCCGGCCAAGTCAATCTGAGCCAGGTTGAGAGAATCGGAACAAATCAGAGTCTCGACGCCGATCGTTCCGACGGCAGCGAGTTGTTGCAATTGGTGTTCGTCAGCGAGGATCACGTTCACGCATCGGAATTGAAGGCCTTGCTGGCGCAGCATCTCGCGGGTTTTCGTGACGAGTTTGGCCTGGCACCCGCGGATACCTGATTCCGGGACCGAGAAAGCTGGCACGGAACGTCATCCGTGGGCATTCAGCGGATGAACCCGATGGATTGGCAGAGAATCGTCGCCGCCCGGAATCAGGTCCGACTGCACATTGGCTGCCGCCAGCAACACCGCAACATCCAATTCACCGGCAACAGCCGAACTCAGCAGAACATCGCCGGCTTTTCCAAATTGCGTCAACTGGAACGCGAAGTTCACCGCCGCACCGAAATAGTCAAGTCGTTGGTTGAGCGTCGTCGTAAATGCTGGCCCATGGTGAACCGCGACGCGCACGGGCAATTGGTGGATAGTCGAGTGTTTCGTCACTTCGGAGATCACCTCCAGAGCGGCGCGGACCGCGGCGACGGTTTGGTGAAACACCGCCAGGACGCCTCCTTGGATTGTCTTCACGACAGCCCCGCCTTCGCGACCCGTTATCTCTTCAAGCAATCGAAACATCTCATGAAGGCGTGCAAACGCTGTCGCGTCGCCAAGTTCACGATAGAGATCGTCGAGGTTGACCACCTCCGTAACGAGAAACGCTGTGTGAGTGATTTGAACGAGTTGCCCCGGTGAGAGCGTTTCGCTTGGAAACAACTCTCGAAACAGGGCGAGGGTCGCGGCGCGGGCCGCCGTCAAGGCATCCGTTCGCGGGGCGATTCTCTCGACACGCACAACCAGTTCCATCTCGGTGTCATTGGTCAGCGCGATGGTTTGCGACCCTGATGCCAGAGTTCGCGAAAGATCATCGCTAGGCCGGCGCGAGAGGAGGAGGTCCCATCGTGCAACGCCGTTGGATCCAACTCGAAAGTCGATCGCGAACGGCAACTGCGGCCCGCGCAACTGATAGGCACCCTCGGAGAGCGCGAGATGGAGTTCGATCCGCTCGCCGGCAGCGACACGGACCTGGGCCGCGACATGAGGCGAGTGAGCCGGACCCCCGATGCAATATTTGCCTAGTTCCGTGGGACGGATTTCAGGGTGAACGCGGAAAAGCATCTCGACGGTGTTGGCGAAATCAAGCTCGAAATCGAGATTGCATGCGTCGCACCGGCCGTGCTCCTTGACGGCCTTCAGCGTGTCATGGACTTGGGATGGAATGCGACAGATCGGGCAGAGAATATCCCACAGCAGTAGGAGCAACCCCTCACCGGCAGCGTGTAAGCATGCGGCAACGAATTGGTCGCGATCGAGGCCAAGTCGAGCCGCCAACGCCAGCGGCCGGATTCGAGCGACCTCTTGATCGGCGGCCTGGCCCAAGAACTCGATGAACTGCTCGGCGACGGTTGGAGTCACCCCATGACTCAACAGTTTTGAAAACCCTATTTGCAGTCGTTGGCGTCCCGATCGCGTCAACCCTTGCGGTTCCTCGAAAGCATCACAAATAGAGGGCCGCTTGGCGGTGACGGTTGCGTCGATTCGGCGATAGACGCGGTCAATTGCCCGTCGTCCCCGGATCCCGATTTCCAAGCGGGCGACCAGCTTGCCGATGAGCCCGCGCGGCTCCAATAGAAGTCGATGAATGAGCCTGGTGCCACCACCGGATCGAGGATTCAGTTCGACGATGCTCAAGAACCAACGAAATGGCCCTCGATGCATCTCTCGAAGGACGCCGAATCGTCGGCCCTCGACCCATTCAAATGGGTGCTCCTCCCAGGCAGATTCAATTCCGAGTTTTCGCAGCCTGCCCATGCGCCGCATGCGGCGCCCGTCGAATTGATCGGTAAACTGCACCGCCGGCAGGCCGATCGCGTGATTGAACCTCTCGGTGTTTGAGATAAACGGCCAGAGTTGTTCAGGAGACGCGGCCAAGTCCCAACTGAACTCGTACTGCATCAGTCGCGAAGGGTCTGTCGCTGGAAGAATCGGATGGACGACGATACTTGTGGGTTCGCCTCGCAGGAGCCTTTCGATGTCGCGGAGCATTGCCGATGCGTCGGTGTAACGTTCGTCCGAACGTTTAGCCATTGCCTTTTCGACAATCTGACAAACGCCGTCGCTGGCTGCCGGAAAGAGCGATTTCAAAGACGGCAACGGCTCGTTGGCATGTTGCAGCATCACCTCCAAGGGCGAATCGCCCATGAATGGCGGCCGGCCCGCCAGCAACGTAAATAGAGTCGCACCGACCGAATAGACGTCCGAGCGTGCATCGACCGTTCCCCGGGCGACCCCCTGCTCCGGCGCCATGTACAGGGGCGTTCCGACGACGTTGTTCTGAGTCAAATCCAGCGATGCCGATTGGTCGATTTGCCGCGCCAAACCAAAATCAGTCAGTCGTATCTCCACATCCGGTGGCGTTCCGCGGACGAGGACATTTTCCGGTTTGATATCTCGATGAATAATGCCGCGACGATGCGCCTCAGCGAGCGCTCGGCAGATGTCCGCGGTCAGCCGTAACGCCGTCGGCTCATCGAACCGCTTGGACTTGTTGAGTAACGCGCGAAGACTCGAGCCGTCAACGTACTCCATGGCCAAGTAGTGGAGGCCGTCGTGTTCATTGATCTCGATGAGATTGGCGACTTGCGGGCAACGAACCGCCGACAAGAGTCGCGCTTCCTTCTGAAATCGCTTCAGTGACGCGGGGTTCAGGGCCATTTCGGGATTGAGCGTCTTGATCGCGACGATTCGGCCATTGGTTTCGTCTTCAGCCTTGAACACGGTTCCCATGCCGCCTTGCCCGATCTTCTGAATGATCCGAAATCGACCGAAGCGCTCCGGGGGCTGGGTTGGATTGAGGACAATCGGGGTACGTTCGCTGATACGAGTCAAGTCGTTTGATCCGGGGTGCAACCGCTCCAAGATGGCGTTGAGCCTTCGATAGATTTCCACGAACGATGGTCGATCCTCGGGCTCGCGGGACAAACACTCCTGAATCAGTTCGCCGAGATTCTGGCTGGTCGAAAGCGCCTCGGGGGCCAAGGTGGCATCATCGTGGGGGGCGCCCACGGCCGATGTGCCAACGGTCCGCCCATAAAGGAGCCAGTGTAGAACGGCACCGAATGCGTATTGATCGACAGCGAAGTCGCGGTCGCGCTCGGCTGGCTCGTTGCTCGAAAGGCATGATCGTTCGACGTCATCGACAACAAGGGTCTGCCCGCAATCAAGCCCAACGAAATCGACGATGAGTTGATCGCCGCCACCCATCCCGATTCGGCTAGGTGACAATCGGCCATGGACAGTTCCCAAGTGGTGTGCCGCTTGCATTGCGCCGGCCAGAGCGAGGCTGAGGTTGAGAAGCGAGTCGAGCGCCAACGGAACTGAATCGTTCACACAGTCTCGAAGATTCGTCCGCGGAAAAGGCGTCATGGCGACGAATCGCGGTGAATGGTCGAGAACCGACTCCAAAACTCGAGTCGCATGGACGTGATCCAATAGGCGCGCCTTTGCGATGCGATCGTGCCGCTTCAATTCATCGTCACCTTCTCGGTCAGCCAAGAGCACGAGTTCAACCGCATCGCCTGCAATCGACTTCGCCTGATAGCGAATTCCATCCGGCCCGGTACCCAACGACGCCAGCAGCTGATAATCGTTCCATCCCATTGGATTCGCCTTGAAACAGAAACCCCGGGCGGCCCCGGGGTTTTGATGACGTAGTCAGTTGCAGCTCCAGCGCTAATTGTCCTTACTATCCTTGGACTTGTCTTTCGTCGCGTCGGGTTTCTTGTCCGTGGGTTTTTTGTCGGTCGGTTTCTTGTCGCTGCCCTTCGGATCGACTTTCTTCAACGCGGCCTCACGCAGCTGTTTTCGTTGCTCGTCCGTGAGAACGTTGAGCATCTTTTCGGTTTGCTCTTTTTTCATCTCATCCAGTTGTCTCTGGAGTGCGGCCATTTTCTCGCGGTACTCTCCCTGGATGGCGTAGACCTTCGATTTTTGTTCGTCGCTGAGTCCCAGAGCCTTCCACCCCGCGGGGAGTTGTGGCTGTTTGGCCTTGTCCTTCTTGTCCTGGCCCGTGACGCTCCCCGATAGGAAAACCATCGTCGCAAAGAGTGTGGCGGCAAAGAACACGCGTTTCATGAAGCAACTCCCTAAAGTGTGGCGAGCCGGAACACACCCGCATCAACGCGGCAGCGTGGTCGCAAGTGTGTCTCCACAATAAGGTTTGTGGTAAACTGGTTTTAACGCCAACACGAAACGTGGTCAAAGGAAAAATCGGCGATTTTCTGTGTCATGAAATGACTCGATCCGAAAGCCGGATCGCACGGCTTGGCGTTCCCCCCGGCTGCCGGAGTTGCTAGCATATGCCCAAAATCGGGCGGAATAAATTGTCGGTGATACCTATAGCCATGGCCAAAACTGAAGCGGATGACGATTCCAACATCCGCGTGATTTGTCGGAACAGACGAGCCTTGCACGAATACGACGTGCTGGAGCGCCTCGAGTGCGGCCTCGTCCTCGTCGGCACCGAGGTCAAGAGTCTGCGTGACGGATTGGCGAGCCTCGAAGATGCCTACGCGAAGATCGAAGACGGCGAGTTGTGGTTGATCGGTTGCGAAATTCCCGAATATGCCATGGGCAACCGGCTCAATCACAAGCCCAAGCGGACCCGCAAGCTACTCTTGCGAAAAAGCGAGATTGCCCGATTCGCCGCCAAGGCCACACAACGGGGATTTACCCTCGTGCCGTTGCGACTCTATTTCAAGGACGGACGGGCCAAGGTTGAGCTGGCCGTGGCCCGGGGGAAACAGTTGCACGACAAACGGCAAGCCAAGAAGAAAGCCGAAGCCGTACGGGACATGCGCCGGGCCATGACCAATCGCCGACGTTGATTCTCGAATTCGGACCACCGCTCATGGAGGAGCTAGGTTGCACCTGACGGCGTATGTCGAATCTCCCGATCACGTTTGCTGCCGATATCGCTTGGCCGCGTTCGACTTCCAGGCCGAGGGACATCAACTATCTCTGCATCCATTCCCCTCGGGGTTGATTGCGCCCTGGTGGCCTCGGACTCGTGCGAAGGTCGTCATTGTCCAACGCCGCCTGCTCTCGACGTGGCGTCTTCGGTGGCTTTGCCATGACAGTCAATTGGTGTTTGATTTCGATGACGCAATTTGGTTGCGAGATTCATACGCGGCCAAGGGGCTGCACTCACGCCGGCGGCTGAGCCGATTCCGGAAGGTGGTTCAACGGGCGGATGCCGTCGTCGCCGGCAACGATTTCTTGGCCGAACTGGCGAGTCGTTTCACAAGACCCGATCGAGTTCATGTCATTCCAACCTGCGTCGATCCAACGATCTATCGACTATCAGACCATTCCCGAAATGGCTCTGCGGCGAAACTTGTTTGGGTCGGATCCGCGAGCACCTTGAAGGGCTTGCAACAGATTTCGAATTGGCTCGGCGCCGTCGCCAGGGCCGTGCCAGGGATCGGTCTTGCGCTCGTTGCCGATCGTTTTGCTTCGTTTCCGCCGATGACCGTGACTGAAGTCCCCTGGTCCGCATCGGCTGAACTCAGCGAACTCGCCAACGCGGATATCGGCATCGCATGGATGCCCGACGACGATTGGAGTCGCGGAAAATGCGGCCTGAAGGTCTTGCAATACATGGCTGCCGGGTTGCCCGTCGTTGCGAATTCGGTGGGCGTCCATCGAACCATGATCCGTCACGGGCAGACTGGATTCCTCGCGGACAATCAGCGTGAATGGGTCGAGGCCATTCGGTTTCTCGCCGTAAATCCGGGCGAACGGCGACGCATGGGCCTCGCGGGCCGCCGGCTGGTTGAAGATGCATTCAGCACGCGAGTTGGCGCTCAACGCTGGCGCGAGTTGTTGTCACGACTCACTGAGGATACTCCGATCACGGTTTGACAATGGCCGATCCGAATCTCATCGATCTTACGAACGTCGTTTGGCATCTGGCGCCCGAACTGCAATCACAGATTCCGCCCGCTGAATGGTTGCGAGAGGATCGCGCCACGGTCGTGAAACATGGCACGTTTCGAACGGTGTGGCAGGTTACGCTCCCGAATGCCGTCATCTATTTGAAGCAATGCCGACCCACGGGGCTTCGCGCTTGGATCCGCGAATGGCTTCGACCGGCCAAGGGTCTGTTGGAATTTCGCAAGGCGAGCGCGATTGCCGGCCTAAACGTGCCCGTTCCACCGCCACTCGGATGGGGTCGCCGGCGCGGATATCTTCCCACGGATAGCTTTGTCGTAACCCACAGCGTCGCCGGCACGGAGACGCTCGACCGCTGCCTAACCACACTGGAGCAAACGCCACCGAATGGCAACACGTCGGCTCGACGAAAAATCCTGGCGGTTGCCCTCGGCGAATTTCTGGCACGACTCCATGAATCGGGCGTGGCTCACCCCGACTTGCATCCGGGAAATTTGCTCATTCGATGGGATGGCAACACTCCATCGCTGTTCCTGATCGACTTGCACGATGTCGAACTTCACTCGCCGCTCTCTTGGTCGGCGTCACGAGCGAGCCTTGCCCTTTTCAATCGTTGGTTCATCGTGAGAGCGTCGCGAACCGATCGACTTCGTTTCTGGCACGCGTATTGTCACTCTCGACGATCCCATCCGGCATGGCAATCGAAGACACTGATCAACCGTCGCGCATGTGAAGTCGAAAGAGCCACGTGGCAATCGAATCTCCGATTCTGGCGTGGGCGTGCGTCACGTTGCTTGGGCGACAATCGCCACTTTCAGAGAATTCACGAGACCAACTTCGTCGGGCATGCCGTTCGCGACATCGGCAACGAGGCTCTTCGAGAATTGCTCCGAGACCCGGACGCGCCATTTCGCGACGGCCGAAATCGCCTGATCAAGGAATCGCGGAGTACCACCATCGTTGAAATGACGTTGACCGTCGGCGTGCGGCGAGTTCCGGTAATCTACAAGAGGTTTCGTGCCCGTGCGCGATTCGACGCAACCAAGTCGTTGTTCCGAAAACCACCGGCGTTGCGTTCCTGGTGTGCCGGTCACGGCCTTCGCGATGCATGTCTTCAAACTCCTCGGCCTATCGCCGTCTGGCATCGATGCCGGCGAGGGCGACTTCTCGAGGGATACCTCATTGTTGAGAAGATTGTCGATGCCATCGACCTTTGCCGCTATAGTCATGAGCTTCGCCATCAGATACCGGAACGGCGCTCTGCGATGATCCGGGAGACGGTTCAACGGATCGCACGGGCCGTTCGCGAAATGCACCAGCGGCGGTGGATGCACATGGATCTCAAGGCCAACAACCTGCTCATCTCCGCGTCGGGCACCGATGTCTGGTTCATCGATCTTGCTGGGGCCATGCGCATCCGCGCCGGTTACGATTGCCGGCTTCGTGATTTGGCTCGTTTGAATGTCAGCTTCATCAATGATCCTCTCTTGACACGCACGGAACGTCTGCGATTCCTGCGAACCTGGATGGATTGGGCGATGCGCGGCAGCGGCGGGTGGAAGCGACTCTGGCGAGGTATCGACCAACTCACCGCAAAAAAGGTCGAACAGAATCGTCGCTCGGGGCGACCCTTGGCGTGAGCCGTAACCCAGGGTGAAGATCGATACGACGAAATGACGAACATCTCCTCTGACGGGTTGCCGCCCAGCCACCGGTATTGAGCCTGATTATCTACGCTCGCCAGACTTCCCGCTCGACCAGGTCGCACCCGACCTGGCTACTGCCCTGGTATTGAGTTCAGCTCCCCGGTATGATCGCCCACTCTTCAGAGAGGGCCAATCTGACGAGGGTTGTCGGGCATGCATCCGATTGATCGCCGCCTACTGTACCGCGTCGCACCCGCCCTCGTTCTGTTCGCGGCCGGTTGCAACTTGTTTCGCTACTCGGTTACGAAGACCGACAACGAACAGATTGTCACCGTTGGTCCGCCGACCGCGACGACCCTACCCGCTCGACACAGCCAAAGGGTTTCGCAATTCGTTTTCGTCTCCGATTTCGAGTTGAAGTCGGACCAACCGATTTTCGCCGAATTGGCGACCATGCGCGACCAGATCGTCAAGGAACTCCAACTTCCGACGCCCGTTGCCTTGATCCAAGTCTATCTCTTCGAAGATCGCGACCGTTACGAGAAATTCATGAAGGCTCGTTATCCCGAACTGCCGAGGCGGCGAGCGTTTTTCGTGGCTCAGCCCCGCGGCGTCAACGGGGGCGATGACCTGCTTGTGTACACCTTTTGGGGTGAACATATTCGACAGGATTTGCGCCACGAACTCACCCACGCGGTCTTGCACAGCGTGTTGAAAGATGTACCGCTCTGGCTTGATGAGGGGCTGGCCGAGTTTTACGAGCTTCCTCCGGCCAATCGTAATGTGAATCGCCTGCACCTTGAGGCACTCAAGGCCGATGGATTTCGTGCCGATCTTGCGAGATTGGAGCAATTGAGCCAGGTTCAACAAATGAACCCCGTCGAATATCGCGAGGCTTGGGCGTGGGTCCATCTAATGATGCGGGATCGACCTGAGGGCAAAAAGGTCCTTCTTGACTATCTAAAACAGTTGAGAACGACGGCCAATCCTGGGCCGTTGTTGCCATTGCTGAAGGCATGCTATCCCGATCCATCGGCGGCGCTTGCCAAGCACCTTTCCAAGATCTGATCGACTATCGCGGGGGCTTCGGGACCGGGACGGCAATCATGTCCATCGTGATGCCACACCCGCGGATGCCCGTGCCGACAACTATCGCTTTCGAGGCCGCCGGTGGTCGTCGACCGTCATAGAGTCGCGGGCGCAATTCGTTGAGCTTCTGGCTCGTGCCGTCGTCGCTGACGTAATAGGTTGCCTTCGCCAAATGACGCATATCGCTCTTGGTTTCCGCGAGAATCTTGGACAACCTGCCGAAGACCTCGTCGACCTGGTCCGCGGCGCCCCGATTCGGCGCGGCGTACAGTCCCGAGACGAAGATTGTCTCCGGCGAATGGACTCGGGCGACGCGGCAGTAAACCGGCGACGCGGCCATCCCAGGCGGAGTCAGAAACTCGATGGCTTCGTCCGATCGTTGTTTTGCGTTCGGGGCAAAAGCCACCAACTCGATCTCGATAGGCAACGACGAAGTCCATTCAACGAACACAAGCGGGGGCGTCTTGCCCTCACCAAAATGGGCGACCATGGCGTTCGTCACGTCAGCGACCGAGGTCATGGGTGTCAGGAATGACTTTACCTGAACGACTTGGTCCTCGGTGATCCCGAGCCATTGCAGAGTGGCGCGGAGACTGGCGAGGGTCTTTCGAGTTGCTTCCACTGGGTCCCGGCCCTTTTCGGCCTGACCCGAGATGTAAACTCGCGACCCAATCGGCATGATCGCCGACTCGGCCCCCGCAGACGCCGAGAATCCCTCCGACGATTTCGAGAACCGGACACGATCGATCGGATCAGCCACCGCGACCGCGTCCATGGCCACTAAGGCGTCAGCATGCGGCAACCGTGTCACAACGAAGCTCATCGCCGGCCCAATATCTTCAAACCACTCTTTGCATGACAGATGGACCGCGGTCTTCACGTCCGGTGAGGCCATGTAGACGTTCAGTTTCACGATTCGCGTGAAGTGTGCCTTACCCGCGGCCAGGACCTTGACCATTTGATCGAGAATCGCTTCGCATTGAACACCGGCTTGCCCCTTGCCAATGATGTTGCCCCGCCGATCGAGCGGCAAGAGCTGCGTCGTGTAGACCATGGTCGCGGGGCCAACAACAACGGCCTCCGATTGCCCGCGCGATGCGTCGGGAAAAACGCAGCTGATCGTCTGCGCGCGACCTGAAACCGCCCAGCCGAGAATGCACGCAATCGTGAGAAGCCGCAGCATGTTGGTACTCCCAAGGGCTGATGGCCATATTTGATCGAGGCGAGGCGATCGTGTCACGGAAAAAAATGCTGGAGTCCGGCAAGTCGTTTCGTTACCATCATTCTCACCCACCCTGCCCGCAGCCGTTACCTACCCCGCTGACTCGTGAATCCGAGGTATCCACGATGGCTAAACCCACGCGAAGAGCATTCCTCGGGTCGGCGAGTGCGATGGCAGCATTGGCAACCGCCGCCACATCTCCGGCCAAGGACGCTCAACGGCCGCCGGTCGTGAATCCGCGCGCGACCGCCGGCGACGCCATCGGACCCAATTGGCAGGAGCGGTTCACGCTCACGGTTGGAACCAACAAAGGCGACTTGGTCGGGAGCGACGAACGTGTCATCCAAGCAGCCGTCGATTCCGTTGCCCGTTTTGGTGGAGGCGTCGTGCGACTTCTGCCGGGAACGTGGCGTCTTCGTAATGCGGTCTATCTGGCGTCGCACGTCCATTTGGTTGGCAGCGGGCCTGATACGATTCTCATGAAAGAGCCGTCGGTCACGAGTAAGCTCCGGCTCGACTCAGATTGGTATGACCAAGAGATCACTCTGGCCGACGCGGCCGGCTTT
>CAZESP010000024.1:0-88982 GCA_964515185.1 uncultured Alcaligenaceae bacterium | reverse complement strand
GCCAAGATTCGAGCACGACGCGCGAGCAAGTGCAATGCGAGCCTTTCGAGCACGACGCGCGAGCAAGTGCAATGGGTGTCACTTGCTGGCGCGTCGTGCTCGGATGAAACGGCTGGCGCGTCGTGCTCGGATGAAACATTTTTTGGAAGATTCCGGCTCGGAAGTCGTTATCCTGGGGAGTGTGAATCCGGCGTAACGGGCTACCATTACGCGCGTACTTCTCTGTGCCCAGGATGCCCACGATGAAAACTCTTGCCTCGATGGTGGTTGCCTTTTTCGCGGTAGGGTTGGTCGTGACGGCCACGCCGGCCCAGGCACTGCCGGACAATGTGGCGGCCGATTTGCGTCAGGGGCTGACGTTGTTGCGTGCCGGTAAGATGGCGGCGGCCATCGCCTCCTACGAGTCGGCCCTTACCGCCGCGCCCGATCTTTACGGCAAACTCGATCGGCGCTCGGCTCAAGTCTTCCATAATCTCGCGGTGGCCTACGAAGCCGTCGGCAAGTTCGATAAAGCCGAGACGATGTATGCGCGCGGGCTGGCGATTCGCGAGACCGTGCTGCCGCCGAACGACCCGAATCTGGCGTGGAGTTGCCACATGCTCGGCATGCTCTATCGCACGACGGGAAAATATGACAAGAGCGAGGCTCTCCTGAAACGGGGCCTGGAAATTCGCCGCCAAATCGCCGGCGGGCAAGAGCCGACTATCTCCCAGAGCCTTTTGTGCCTCTCGGGTCTGTACGACATGATGGGCGACTACGCCAAGGCCGAACGCGCGATCCGCGAAGCGCTCGAGCGCTCGGTGAGGCAACGCGGCGCCGATGATTTCTTCGTCGGTGAGGTTCAGGTCGGATACGGCGCGTTAATGCACAGCATGGGAAAGCTCGCCGAAGCGGAAACGAAAACCAAAGAAGGCCTCCGAATCTATGAGATGCATCATGGCCCAAACAGCTCCGATCTGGCTCTGCCTCTGAATAATCTGGGCGTCCTCTATCAGGAAACAAATCGGCACACAGAGGCGGAGAAGATTCACCAACGCTGCCTGGACATTCGCCGGCGCCATCTGCCGCCATCGCATCCCGATATCGGTCAGAGTCTGACAAATCTTGGAATGACGTACAAGGCGATGGACGCCATCGACCGTGCCGAACCATGCTTTCAACAAGCTTTGACGATCTTTGAGACGAGCTTGGGCAAAGAACATGCCCTGACAGCGCAGGCGATCAACAACCTCGGCCTGATCTATTTGGCTGCCAGTCGTTTTGACGAGGCCGAAGGGCTGTTCCAACGAAGTCTGGCCATCTCCGAAAAGCTCCTGCCGCCCGATCACGTCGATCTGGCGGTTCGGCTCCATAATCTGTGCATCTGCAATCTCGTGGCCGGGCGAGCGGAACGGGCCATTGCCGCCGCCGACCGGCAACGACGGCTGGTCCGGCGTCAGGTGTCGCGCGTCCTGCCGCTCCTCTCGGAACGGGAACAACTTGCGTTCCTCCGGGTGCAGGACGAACCTCGGCTTCACGTCGCCCTGACGGCTCCGTTCTACTTTCCCGATCAACGCCAAGCCGTCGAGGCGTCGGCGTCCTGGTGCCTGAACGCCAAGGCCATCGCCCAACAGACCTTGGCCGAGAGGCTGCTGCTCGCCCGCCAGCAGGATGACGCGACCATCCATCAGGCGCTGCGGGAGTTGCTGGCGGTTCGCAAGGAACTCGGGCGGTTGACCTTTGCCCCGCCAAAGGCCGGCCAAGAGGCATTAGTTCGACGCCAATTTGAGCAATTGTCGGCCAAAGAGCACGACCTCACGAGGCAGGTGCAGCAATCGGGAGATCGGCTTGTCGGCTCGGATCGCTGGCTGGAGATCGACGAGTTTCGACGGCAAATGCCAGTCGATGCCGTGTTCGTTGATTTCATGCGCGTGGCGGCGAGGAACTTCAACAAGAAGTTCGCGGCCAAGGGCTATTCGGTCGATCGCTACGCAGCTTGGATCGTGACTCGCGCCGGCCCGGTGACCTTTGTGGATCTGGGAAATGCGGCTCCCATCGACGCCGCCGTGACGGCCGTGCGTCGTGCCTTGGAACAAAGCCGCGCGGTCATTGGCGACAAGGGCGAACCGGCCGCGGACAAACAACTGCGGGCCGCCATGACGGAGTTGGCGCGATTGGTCCTCAACCCACTTCGCGATCACCTGGAGCGTCATCGACAATGGCTGCTGTCGCCCGACGGCAACCTGTGGCTGATTCCCTGGCCGGCTATGCCGTGGAGCGATCACGCGCTGGTCATCGACAACCACGTTGTCGGCACGTTTGTCAGCGGGCGCGACCTGATGAAGTCGCCGGCTCGGGCCGATATCAAGGCAACCGCGCCGGTTGTGTTTGCCGATCCCGATTTTGACTTGACCGAGGGCGACGCCATTCGCGGCGATGGCTCGCGAAGTGTGTCGAAAGGCTTGAATTTGGGTCGAATCGCGAGGCTGCCGGCGACGGCTATCGAGGCCGAAGGCGTCTTGCCGCGTCTTGAATCCTATGCCCGCGTCAAGCCGCAATTGTTCATCGATCGAGACGCCTCGACGTCGGCGTTTGGCAAATTGAAGTCGCCACGAGCGTTGATGCTCGCCACTCACGGTTTCTTCTTGGCGAAGCAGGAAATCGATCCGGCCGAACGTCAACGCCGAGAGCGTGACGGCGATCAATCATCGAAGGGCGCTGGGGATGTCGAGGATCCGCTGCTGCGGTGCGGTTTGTTGCTCGCGGGTTGCAATCGGCGAAACGCCACGGATACCGGCATCGTCACCGGACGCGAGATCGTCTCGGCGGACTTGCGTGGATGCGAACTCGTCGTGCTGAGCGCCTGCGACACCGGCCTGGGCGACGTGCGCAACGGCGAGGGCGTCGCGGGTCTGCGTCAGGCGTTTCAGTTGGCGGGGGCGGAGAGCGTGGTTGCCAGCCTCTGGCAGGTGCCGGACCGCGACACGGCGTTGCTGATGGTGAGCTTCTTCGACAACCTCGCCAAGGGCATGAGCAAGGCCGAGGCATTGCGTGAGGCGCAACTGGGGCGCATCGCGGATCGGCGCAAGCGCTTCGGGGCGGCTCATCCCTATTTCTGGGCGGCGTTCACGGTGACGGGGCGATAGCTAGCGGTGGGCAAGCCCACCGCTAATTACCGGCGCGGCGGGTTTGTCCAGCGTACACGGGAGATTTCATCATGAAGATGGGTTGGGTCGTCGTTTTGGCGTTGGCGTTTGTCGGCGCGGTGGGACGCTCCGCTGCCCAGGAGCCTGTGGCCATCGAACTCGCCACCGTGCAGACGATGACGCCGGTCCTTAACCATATTCAGTTGAAGGGATATAAGAACGTCGGTGTTCTCAAGTTTCTCGTTCGTCGCGAGGGCGAGCGGGAGTATCGCGACAACGTTGGCGCGATGAATCTGACCCTCGCCAAGCAATTTGAAGTCGCGCTTATCATGTGTCAAACCGTGGCAACTCGCGTCGGGGTCGTCGAAAACGCCAGCGCCGTGGCGGCCACCATTCCCGGTGCCGATCACCGCTCGCCCGAAGGATGTGGGAGACTCTTCGACGCTCGTTATCCACTGGCGTGGGGAAAAGAAAAGGTCCAGGTCGATGCCTTTCTGACAGGGTTGGTCGATGTGTCTCGAAACCTCCGCCAGCTTCAAATCCAGGTAGAAATGATCGACCGTCAAACGCGGCGCAGCGAGATCATCCGCAAGACTGTCGCGCGCAATTCGCCATCGCGACTTTCTGAAATGGGTGAGAGTTTCGGCGTCCGCGGAGCATTCGACGGTGGTACGGTCACGGTCGTCGGACGGGAGCAAGACCGCCCCGTCGCCGACGGAGCCGCGTTCCAGTCCGCGGCGCTGGCGGCGGGCAACCAGGCCAAGCACCCGCTGCAATTTCCGCAACCGGTCGAGTTGGAGATTCGCTACGACGGGCAACCGGTGACGATCGAGTTTCGCGACGGCAAAGCGTTCGTCGCCGAACCCAAGGAAGGTCAGCGAGTCGAGCTTGCCTTAAGCCATCGCGGCAAGGATGAGCGGTTCGCGATTGTCCTGAAAGTCAACGGTGTGAACACGCTGTTCAAGCAACGCCAGCCTGATTTTCACTGCGATAAATGGGTACTGCCCCGAGGCAGCCGGCCCCTGATTGTCGGCGGCTTCCAACTCGACCAAGGGCGCCGTGAGAGTTTTCGGGTGGCCTCGAAGGCTGAGTCGCAGTCGCGCGCGTTGGACTACGGCGACGACGTGGGGATGATCACAATGACGGTCTTCGCCGAACGCCGAGCGAGACCCGATGCGCCGGGACTTTCGACCGATGTGATCCAGGCAACGACACTGCAACAGGCGCGGTTGCCCGAGAATCGCGACTCCTACGAGGCGCTGCGCAGCGCTCTGGACGCGATGAATTCAGGCCCGCGCGGGTTGGTGGTGGAAGGAGAGCGAACGGAGTTCAAGACCCAGACCGTTGCCTTCGACGCCGACCCGACGCCGGTGTTGAGCGTGGCCGTCGTCTATTACAAGCGGTGAGCGTTCGCCAACGGGGGATTGACCCATGACTTCCTGGAAACGGGGCGCCGTCGCGTGTCTGGTGATGGCCCTAGGGCTGGCGGCGACCGAAGCCGGTCGTGCTCGGGCCGATGACCGCAAGGACCTGATCGCGGCATTTCGGAAAGCCGCCGAGTTCGAGAAGCAAGAAAAGCTCGACGAGGCCATCGCCGCTTACAAGGAGGCGCTTCAAGTTGCCCTGCGACTCTATGGCGAAAATCATAAAGACACCGCGACGATCATCAACAACCTGGCGATGAATCTTGCCGACACCGGCCGATTCGATCAGGCGGAGGCGGATTATCAGCGAAGCCTGCGGATTCGGCGAAAGGTCCTTGGCGCCGAGCACCTGGAGACCGCGTCGTCGCTTTCCAACCTTGGCAACTTGTATGCCACTTGGGGCAAGTACGGGCCGGCGGAAACTCATTATGAGCAGGCGCTGCGGATTCGCGAAAAAGCCCTGCCCAAGGATCATCCGGCCATTGCCGATACCCTGCTTAATCTGGCAGCCGTTGGAATGATCCAGGGGAGGTTCGCCCAGGCCGAAGCCCGATATGAGCGATGCTTGCAGATTCGTGAGAAGGCTCACGGCGCGGAGTCGGCCCCGGTGGCTCAAGTCCTCGACAATCTGGCGGTCCTCGAAGCGTCAATGGGCAAATTCGACGGCGCGGAGCGCCACGGCCTGCGGAGCCTGCGGCTTTGGGAATCGATCGCCGGCAAGGAATCAGCCGTGGTCGCGGATGTCTTGCATAACGTCGCGAGCATCTTGGCCGATCAAGGCAAGGTCGCCGAGGCGAGGCGGAACTACGAGCGAAGCCGGCGGATTCGCGAAGCCATTCATGGCCAGGATCATTTGGCGGTGGCCCACTCGCTGAACAGCTTGGCGTTGCTCGAGACCGCCGCGGGCAACCTCGATCAGGCCGAAGCGTTGTTGCGGCGAAACATCGCGATTTGGGAGGCCAAACAGGGCAAGCATCATCCGGCCGTCGGCCATGCCCTGCACAATCTCGGCAACGTCAACGCGCGCCGCGGAAAGCTCGACGCAGCCGAGGAGCAATATCAACGATCGTTGCGGATCCGCCAAACGGCTCATGGCGACGAACACCCTGATGTGATTCAGGCATTGCACAGCTTGGCGCGGTTGTCCGTAGCGGCCGGGAAATTCCAATCCGCGCTGGAATATCAGAATCGCGCCCGCAAACTGGCGAGGCAATACCTGCTTCGCGAGCTGCCTTTCCTGCCGGTTCACCAGCAGTTGCAATACCTTCAACGTGACGACATCCCTCAATGGCAATGGGGTCTATCGCTTGCCCGGCAACGCCGCGACGACGAGTCGATGGCGAACCACGCGGTCGAATGGCTGGCGAATGGAAAAGCGATCGGGATCGAAGCGCAATCGTTGGGAATCACGTTAGAGCGTCGTGCCGACGCGGCGACGCTGGCAAGGCTCAATGACCTGCGTGCCCAAGAGGCTGCCCTGGCCATGCGCGTCGTCGATCCCGGGCAACCCAACGCCGTCACCCCCAAGCGAGTGGAATTGCTGGGCAAGCGTCGCGACTTGGAGAAGCAGTTGGCCCTGGCCGGTGGCGCGGCGGCCAGTCTGAGTTCGGCTTGGATCACCCTCGACGACCTGCGCCGGGCTATACCCGACAAAGCTCGGTTTGTAGACATCGTTCGCTTGCGTCCGGAGCACGTCGCGAATGGGCCTCAGCCGGCTCGCTATGTTGCGTGGGTACTTGGCCGAACCGGCAAGGTATCGATCGTCGATCTCGGCCCGGCCGGCGCCATCGACAATGCCGTCGCAGCCTATCAGCAACTCATCAACCAGGGCCGTAAACCGATCGAAGCCGTGGGCGAACGCATCGCGTCGGACGACATTGACCGGCATCTGAGCCAACTTGCCAAGCTCGTGTGGCTGCCGCTGGAACCGCATCTCAAGGAAGCGTCGCCCGTGATTCTCAGCCCGGACGGACTGCTTTGGCTTGTGCCCTGGGCGGCGCTCCCCGTCGCCAAGGGTCGCTTTCTGATCGAGGATCGCGTCGTTCAATTCGTGGTCAGTGGGCGTGATCTGACGAACGTGAGACAAACAGGCGTTCGACGATCGGCACCGGTGATCGTGGCCAATCCCGATTTCAATGTCGCGCCGAAAGCGGCGCCCGAACGTAGCCAAAGCGGCGATGTGGCGGAACGATCCGCGGACATTCGGCGACTCCGGGACGTGCGCCCGCTACCGGCGACTGCGTCGGAAGCGAAGGCGATTGCCGAGGTGTTCAGACGCAGCAAGCTGATTCCGGCGGTCTACACCGACGAGGCCGCCACGAAGCTGGCCGTGACCTCGGTGCGGAGCCCGAGGATCTTGCATCTGGCGACGCATGGTTTCTTCTTTTCGACACAGGAGCCGGCATCGATGGTTGGCCCCGAGTCGCGGTCGCGGGTCGCCCTCACGGCCGACAGGCGTCTGTTTGACAATCCGCTGCTGCGTTGCGGGTTGTTGTTAGCCGGCTTCAATCGCCGACATGAGGCCGGCGCGGGCCAAGACGATGGCATTCTGACTGGGCTTGAAATCGTCGGCATCGATCTACGCGGGACCGAATTGGTCGTGCTGAGCGCCTGCGACACCGGCCTGGGCGACGTGCGCAATGGCGAAGGCGTCGCGGGTCTGCGTCAGGCGTTTCAGTTGGCGGGCGCCGAGAGTGTCGTCGCCACATTATGGAAGGTGCCGGACAACGAGACGGCGACGATCATGGTGGCCTTCGTCGAGCATCAGGCTCAGGGCATGCACCGAGCGGAGGCGTTGCGGTTGGCGCAATTGGCGATGATCGCGGAGAGGCGAAATCGCGTCGGTGCGGCCCACCCGTTCTTCTGGGCCGCCTTCACCGTTACGGGTCGGTAGATAGCGGTGGGCAAGCCCGCCACTAACTACCGGCCGATAATTTGCGGCGGGCTTGCCCGCCGCCCAGGCATCAATGAGAAAGGCTATTATCCATGCGATTCCGTGGTTTGTTGACGCTCGTCATCCTTGGAGTCTGGCTGGCCATCGCCGGCGGTGTTCGCGCCGATGACGAGGATGACTACGCGACGACCTATAACCGTGCTCGGGAATTGCACAAGGATGGCAAGCTTCGCGAGGCCGAGGCGGAATACATCAAAGCGATCGAATTCGCGAAGAGGGCCTTTGGCGCGGAAAGTGACAAGACGGCGTCGACGATGGGCATGCTCGGTCATTGCTATCACGATCAAGCGAAATACGCGGACGCGGAAGCCATCTTCCGCACCTGCCTGCCGATCTTTGAAAAGACAGTCGGCCCGGATCATCGGGCGGTGGCGTCGACCCTCAACAACCTCGGATACGTCTGTCAGAAACTAGGAAAGCTAAAGGAATCCGAGGCATTATTTCGGCGATGCTTGGCGACCTATGAACGGATAGTAGGGCCCGATGATTTGATAATCGCGGACGTCGCTCACGATGTCGGCAGCGTTCTCACGGACCAGGCCAAGTATTCCGAAGCGGTGACGTTTCACCTTCGCGGCCTGAAGATTCGCGAGAAACAGCTTGCCCCGGATCATGAAGATGTCGGCTCGAGCCTGAACTCATTGGCGGTGGCGTATCTCTACGACGGCAGGTACGAGGACGCCGAGCCTTTCGCCCGTCGCTGTCTTGCCATTCGCGAAAAGGTCCATGGGCCGGATCATTACATCGTCGGCATCAGCGCCCGAAACCTGGCGATGGTTTATCGGAATCAGGCGAAATACGCGGCGGCGGAACCGCTGCTTCAGCGAGTGCTGGCCATTCGCGAAAAGGTCTATGGCCCGGAGTCGCCTGATGTCGCGATGGTTTTCAACGACCTCGGGATGCTCCATCACGCCCAGGGCAAATACGCCTCGGCCGAGCCACACTTTCAACGCAGTATCAAGATTTTGGAAAAGAAACCAGACGCCGATCAAGCCCTGTTCGCTCAAACTCTCAACAACCTCGCCCTGTTGTACTCCGAACAGCAGCGCTATGGCTCAGCGCAGACCCTTTACGAGCGCAGCTTGCCAATGTTGGAAAAAGCCTATGGCCCGGATCATCCGATGGTTGGCTCGGGTCTCAACAACTTGGCGACGATGTACCTGGAGCTGGGCCTGACCGGCATGGCGGCGCCGCTCTATGAGCGCAGCCTGAAAATCTCGGAGAAACACGAAGGCCACGACCATCCGAATGTGTCGATCACGCTGAACAACTTGGCGCTGGCCTATGCGGATCTCGGTAAACCGGCCGAGGCCGAGACGCTCTATCGCCGATGCCTGAAGATTGCCGAGGGTGCATTCGGGCCGGATCATCCGTTTACGTCGAAGGCGATGTTCAACCTCTCCCGGTTCCTTGTGGATCAGGGCCGAGTCAACGATTCGATCGGTGTCATCGAACGGTTGCGGCGCTCGACGCGGCGATTCTATCTGCGCGAGTTGCCGTATCTCTCTGACGCAGATCAGAACGTGTTGATCTTGGCCAATGAGGGTATGAACTGGCAGCTGAGCCTGTCAACGGGTTTGGACTCCAAGGGTCCTTCCGATTGGGCCGCCCGTTCCGCGGAATGGTCGCTGAATGCCAAAGCGATTTCGACCGAAGCCCAGACGCTGCGAGCCAGAATGGATCTTGAAGCCGGGGCGGGTGATCGCGACATCTTGGCCGAATTGCAACGGCTCCGCATGGCAGAGTCGGCCCTGACGCAAGTGGCCGACCCGAAGACGGCGGCGCGACGACTTGAGCTGGCGAATCAGCGGTCAGAGTTGGAGAAGCGCTTGGCGGGCAAGGGCGGTGCGGCGGGGCGGTTGGGCCGGCCATGGATCGAACTGGCCGAGGTTCGCTCGAAGATCCCCAGCGGCACGGTGTTGATCGACATTGCCCACTATCGACCGTACCGGCCGGCCGCCAAGCGAGGCGAGAAATCGTGGCAACCGGCGCGATATGTCGCTTGGGTCATCGGTGGAACCGGTCCGATACAAGTCGTCGATCTGGGTGACGCGGCGGCGATCGACCTCGCGGTCACGGGCGCTCGCCGCGCCGTCGTGCAAGGGGCCAAGCGAGTGACCGAGGTCGGCGAGGCCAAGGCGGCGGGCGAGGCGACCGAGGCACTTCAGAAGCTCGCTGACCTCGTCGTGAAACCGTTGCAGCCGCATCTGAAGGAAGTGAAATCGCTCATTCTCAGTCCCGATAGCGAGCTATGGGTCGCGTCTTGGGCCGCACTACCGAGCACGACGGGACGCCTTCTCATCGAGGACTATTCGCTTCGTTTCGTGATTAGCGGTCGCGACCTCGTGCCTGTCGATCAAACGACCGTCAAATCGACGGCGGCCGTCGTTGTCGCCGATCCCGACTTCGACGGCACGGTCAACGATCGGATCGCCTTCACGGGCGGCGCCGGTTTGGGAATTATCGCCGGCGCCGAAGTGCATTTCGACTTTGCCTCCAACGGCCAGTTGATCGTTCGCGCGGGCAGTGCAACGGGTGACGTCATCGGTCGCGGTTCTTGGTCCATGGCAAGTGACACGATTCGCATGGAAACGGAACGCTCGATCTACACGGGCCGCCTCGATGCAAATCGGATTTCAGGCACGCGCCGCATCAAGGATCAGCCCGATTCCTCGGATGCCTGGTCGGCAAGGATCACTCCTGACGGCGCCATGATTAGCACTCGCGCCTTGACGCGCGACGCCGCGAAGCTCGGCCGAGTCAACCGGTTGCCCAACACAGCCGTCGAAGCGGAGGCGGTCTCACCGAAACTTTCACGACTCACCAACGCTCCGGCAAAGATCCTTTTGGGGCGAGACGCGACCGAGGCGGCCCTCCGCGCGGTGAGGAATCCGCGGGCTTTGATTCTGGCGACGCACGGCTTTTTCTTGCCGTCGCAGGAGGTTGATGACGACGCGATCAAGCAGCGAAGCGTCAGCGACACCCCAGCGGCGGTGCGGGCGGCCAATGCCCAATACCTGGAAAGCCCGCTGCTGCGTTGTGGGCTTCTTGTCGCCGGCTGCAATCACCGGGAGCAGGCGAAACCGGGGCAAGACGACGGCGTGCTGACGGGTCAGGAAATCGTCGGCATGGACCTTCGCGGGTGTGAACTCGTCGTCCTCAGCGCCTGCGACACCGGCCTGGGCGACGTGCGCAACGGCGAGGGCGTCGCGGGTCTGCGTCAGGCGTTTCAGTTGGCGGGGGCGGAGAGCGTGGTTGCCAGCCTCTGGCAGGTGCCGGACCGCGACACGGCGTTGCTGATGGTGAGCTTCTTCGACAACCTCGCCAAGGGCATGAGCAAGGCCGAGGCATTGCGTGAGGCGCAACTGGGGCGCATCGCGGATCGGCGCAAGCGCTTCGGGGCGGCTCATCCCTATTTCTGGGCGGCGTTCACGGTGACGGGGCGATAGCTAGCGGTGGGCTTGCCCACCGTCGGCCAAATAGCGGCGGGCAAGCCCGCCGTGTTTTTTGGCCGATTTCTTGGGAGTATTCGTCGCGCCAGTCGTTATCCTGGAGAAAACGTCACGATCTGGGGGCGACCGATGAAACCAAACTCCATGATGCGGCTCGCGGGCCTGTGGATCCTGGTCCTCGCCGTGGCAGCGCCGGCGTTTGGGCAGGCGTTGAACACCAGGCAACAAGCTCAGGACCTGCGCGAACGCGCTCGCGCGTTGCATCGAGCCGGCGACTATGACAAAGCCCTGATTCTGTATCAGCGCATCGCCGACGCCACGCCGCGACTCTGGGGCGCCGGCGATTATCACATGGGGGTGGCCTACAACGACCTCGGGCTGTTGCATCTCGATGCCGGTCGTTACAAGATCGCCGAGCCGTACTTTGACCGGGCCATTGCCATCTGGGAAGCCCTGTATGGTCCCAACGATCCGGAAGTCGCGAACGGGCTTCAAAACTTGGCTGTCTTACTCACTCACATGGGCCAATATGCCAAGGCGGAGTCGCTGTTCCAACGGGCGCTACGCATCGGAGAAATGAAGTCGGGGCCTAACAGTCTTGATATCACGAATACGCTTAACAACTTCGCCGCGTTGTATGACGACCTTGGCCAGTTCTCCAAATCGGAGGCGCTGCATTTGCGAGTCCTTCGCATTTGCGAGTCGCAGTTGGGCAACGACGATTTGAAGGTGGCGCTGACGCTTAACAATTTGGGGTTGTTGTACCTGCAGATGGGAGCGTATGCCAAGGCGGAGACGTTTATTCAACGTGCCTTGCGAATCTGGGAATCGAAGCTAGGACCCGACAACCCCAAGGTCGCAACGGTGCTCGGCAACTTGGCCTCGCTCTATGACGACACGGGGCGATTCGCAAAGGCTAACCCGCTTCACCTGCGATCGCTGAAGATTCGCGAAGCGAAACTCGACCCCGATCATCCAGACATCGCGATTTCCCATCATAAACTGGCGAATCACTACGGATACATGGGGCTGTTTGCCAAAGCCCTGCAGCATCAAGAACGAGCGCTGGCGATTTGGGAAGCCAAACACGGCCAGGATCATGCCGCCACGGTCATCGGCATTCAAGGGATGGCGATCCTTCACGTTGACTTGAAAGAGTACGCCAAAGCAGAACCGCTTTATCTGCGGGCCATGCGATTCTACGAAACGACGTTCGGCGTCGACAGCGATCGCGTCGCTAGCGTCTGCATGGGGCTTGCCAAGACGTATCGCCTGATGAAGCAACACGACAAGGTCGAGCCGTTGTACCAAAGGGCGATGCGCATTCGCGAGTTGCAGTTGGGAAAGGATCATCCATTAGTCACCGACGTACTCCGTGGTCAGGCCCATCATTATTTCGAGACAGGCCAACCGGGGAAGGGTGAGCCGCTGCTTCAACGAGTTCTCGATCTTCAGCGCGCCCAACTCGGCAAGGGTCATCCCGACACGCTGACGACGCAACGAGCGTTGGCCGAACGGCGCTTTCGCGCCGGTCGCCACACCGAGGCCGTGCGCCAGTTGCACCAGTGCATTCAATTCGGCCGTGCACATCAATCGCAGACGCTTTCCGTCTTGGCCGAACCGGAGCAACTGTCGTTTCTGAAGTCGTCGTTGCGATTGGACGAGTCGCTGTCGCTGGCCGTCGCCGGCAAGCTCACCGACGAGAACACATCGCGCACCGCCGAATGGCTGATCAATGGCAAAAGCATCGTCCAGCAATCGATGGCCGAACGCGTCTTGCTGGCTCGCGACGCCAACACCGCTGAGAGTCAGAAGAATCTCGAGGAGTTGACCGGCGTCCGTCAGGAGTTGGCGAAACTGTCGCTCGATCCCGGCCGGCGCGATCCGAAGGAAGTCGCTAGTCGCAAGGAAGAACTAACCGAGCGCGAACGTGCCTTGTCCGCGCAGTTGCACCGTCACGACCAGCGTGCGTTTCAACACGACCCGTGGATCGAGATGGACGAATTGACCCGCCGCATGACGGCCGAGTCGGTTTACGTCGATTTCATCCGGTATCATGTGCGCGACTGGACGAGACCCGATCACGACGTTCGGTGGTTACCGCCGCGCTATGCCGCTTGGGTGACCACGCCGCGCGGCGACACCCGGACGATCGACCTGGGCGAGGCCACCAAGATCGACGCCGCGATTCGCCGAACCCGCGAGGCGTTGAACCGGGCGACGGCGCAAATCAAAGACATCGGCGAGCCGAAATCGGCGACCGAAACCCAGGCCGCACTCGATGAATTGGCGAAGCTGATTCTGCAACCGCTGCGCGATCATCTTCAGACAGCTCGGCATTGGATCCTTTGCCCCGACGGCGAACTTTGGCTCGTGCCTTGGGCGGCGTTACCGTTCGTCGATTCGTTTGTCATCGAGAAGCACGTCATTCAGTTGGTCGTCAGCGGGCGCGACCTCATCATTGATCCGTTGCGGTTCGGCCAGAAATCGAATCAAGCCGTTGTGGTGGCGAATCCTGACTTCGATGCACAGCCAGGCCGCCGAGCCTTTCGCGGCGGATCGGGCAGCGGCACGCTTGCCGGACAACACGTACATTTTGCCTGGCTTGCTGATGGCCGATTGGTCGTGCGATCGGGCGATGCCGGCGGCGACGTGATCGGCAACGGAACGTGGTCGCAAGACGGCGACACCATTCGCATGGAGACCGAGCGGTCACGATATGAAGGCCAATGGGTGGCGAGTCGATTATCTGGCCGGCGTCAGATTAAAAGCCAACCGGGATCGAACGATCCTTGGTCGGTCGAATTGACCGGGGCCGAGTCAGGCGATGTCGGCGCCACGTTAACGCGCGAGGCCGGCAAATTCGGGCCAGTCCGACGATTGCCCGGCACCGCCATCGAGGCCGAACAGGTGTTGCCGCGATTGAAGACGCTGGTCGGCGCCAACGTCCGTGTCTTGCTCGACGCCCAGGCGACCGAATCGGCTGTCAAGTCGGCGTCACGGCCGAAAATGTTGCTGCTCTCGACCCACGGCTATTTCCTGCCGACCCAACAGATCGACCTGACGAGAACCCGCCCCGACACTCGCTCGCCAGCACTGCCCAAGTCGGAATCGGGCAGCGACCTGGAGAATCCGCTGCTGCGTTGCGGCTTGCTCCTGACCGGCTGCAATCGCCGCGATCAGTCGAAAGCCAGCGAAGATGACGGCGTCTTGACAGGCCTTGAAATAGTCGGCTGCGACCTGCGCGGATGTGAACTCGTGGTCCTGAGCGCCTGCGACACGGGTCTGGGCGACGTCCGCAATGGCGAAGGGGTGGCGGGGTTGCGGCAGGCGTTTCAGTTGGCCGGCGCCGAATCTGTCGTGGCGAGCCTTTGGCAGGTGCCGGACCGCGACACGGCGTTGCTGATGGTGAGCTTCTTCGACAATCTGGCCAAGGGCATGACAAAGGCCGAAGCATTGCGTGAGGCGCAACTGGGGCGCATCGCGGATCGGCGCAAGCGCTTCGGGGCGGCTCATCCGTATTTCTGGGCCGCTTTCACGGTAACGGGGCGCTAGTTAGCGGCGGGCTTGCCCGCTGTGTCGAGGTGGCTCTTGACACATCTCCGGTCTTGATTACAGTGATGGGCGAAATCTCTAAGGGTCCTCACATTGGCCCGTGACCAGGAAGGCTCCATGAACCGGCGACGACCTACTCGGATTCTAACTCTTGAGTTGCTCGAGGAACGTAATCCACCGTCGGACACGCTCAACGCGATTCTCGCAAGCCTGCCGTTCTGGTCGACTGCCTTGTCGGCTGATTCGATCCTAATATCCGCCCCCCCCAAATTGACATGGCGGCTCCGTCCCCGATCGCGGCCTTGGACCAACCTGTGCCGCCAGCTGAGTTGACGTGGCTCCCTCCCGTTCTATCCCGACCGCCTCGGCCTCAACTCGATCCGTCAATCGATGGACCGATTTGGCATCAAGACCGATCTTCATTGCCTGTTTTTGCACCAGGCGCCGTCATGGCAACCGCGCCCCCGGTCGCGGTCGGCATCGCATCGCCTCCGTCAGTAACCGATGCCGGCGGTGGTTCGTCGGCACCAAGACCAATGTGGCCTCTGTCGGATCCACCAGTCGAAACGTCTTTAACACCGGTGGAACCGGTCGGCGGCGTTGCGCCCAATACCGGCGGTTCGGGCCAACCATCCAGCGGCAACGGGGACTCACCGCCCGCGTTTGCCACGAATCGTCTTGGCGACCTGGTTTGGGTGGATGAAAACGGCGATGGGCTTCAAGACACGGGCGAACCCGGCTTGAATGGCGTGACAATCGAGTTGGTTCAGCTTGATGGTAGCCATCGCTATTCGGCGGGCACTGACGTCCAAGGTCGGTACGAGTTTGCCAATATTGCCTCGGGCCTCTACCGAATCCACTTTCAGTTGCCGCCGGGTTTTACGTTCACGACCCCCTATGCGGGCGACCCGGCCTTCGATAGCGATGCCCATGCCGATGGCTGGACCGAGCCGATCGCCGTCGATGAATTCACGACAGCCGATGAAAGCTACGACGCCGGTCTGCGTTCACGGGCTTCGGTCGGCGATCGTGTTTGGCATGATAATGACGGCAACGGTCTTCAAGACGACGGCGAATCCGGCTTCGACGGCATCCACGTTGAACTATTGGATGAATCTAACACCATCGTTCAATCGACGACAACCACGGTCGACGGTTATTATCATTTCAACGGCCTTCTGCCAGGCGCCGGTTATCAACTTCAGTTCCATTTGCCGTTGGACTATGGCGTAACGACCCCGTTCGTTGGTCCCGATGATCGAAACAGCGATATTGAGTCCGACGGGCGTTCGCCCTGGTTTTCACTCGACGAGAACGATACCTATTTGGATCTGGATGCTGGTTTGGTGGCATTTGCGACAGCCACAGTCGGCGATCGCGTCTGGCTTGATGACAACGGAAATGGCATTCAAGATCAGAACGAGATGGGAATGGGCGGCATTGGTGTTCATCTATTGAACAGCAATGGTATGGAGCTCCAGTTCACCGTCACAGATACAAATGGTTATTATGAATTCACGGGCCTCATTCCGAACGCGGTCCATCAGATACAATTTGACCAACTCGGTGGTTTTGGTTTTACGTCGCGCTACGCCGGCGACCAAGACGTTGACAGTGATGCCGATCCATTCGGGCTAACTGACCCATTTCGTGTTGGAAACAGCCTGGAAAACCCAAATGTGGATTGTGGCCTGGTCGCGGAGGAAGCGAACGCGGAGGTAAGCATTCGCTTCGTTAACGCGAACGGGATTATGACCGACAAACTGCGGGTCGCCAAGTGGGAACATGCGTTCAAAGTGGACGGCAAACAAGTTTCCGTCCGTCCGGACTTTATCCGAAGAGATAGAGACCGTTTCTATGTGTTTGTCGTTGATCCAGCTGCGAACACAAATCCAAACGCGATCGACACGATCAACGTCCAAATGTCCACGACCAACGACAAAGGCAACGACCTCATTCTAAACGAGACCGGGGCGAACACAGGCCGATTTGCGTCGCGATGGCTGTTGTTGACGTCCGTGCAACTTGATGATGAACATCAGGTCGATGGAATTCCGGATAACAAACTTGACGACCCGACATTTTACGTTCTCTTGGGTGACAAGGTAATGTCTATTTACGGGGCCAACAAAGCGGAGGCCGCGGTGTCCGTGGAAAAGGTTGTGAAATTACACATTAACATACTTCGGGACAAGGCGGCAGCCGATGGTGGTCAACCGGTGCTATCGGAACAACACATCAAGGCAGATATTGCATGGGCTAATGCGATCTACGCACCAGTTGGCATCAAGTTTACCGCCACAATCCAAATCGTTGATCCGCCGCCTGGTGTTGATTTGAGTGATCGTTTGAATGGTTACCCTCCTAAACTTGACGTAAATGGCAAAATACAAATGACCGATGAGGAACGATCGCTCTTACAAGCTGGTGATTTGCGTACACCGTCGGACGATGACGTTGAGGTCTACTATGTGACTTCTTTCATGGATAGATTGGGAGAATCATTTTGGGTATCGGCATCGCCGGAATCAAAATACGCTGACAGCATTGTCATCGGCGCTAATCGCACCTATCGGACACTCGCGCACGAACTTGGGCATGTTTTGCTAGACGATGGGAACCATGCGACAAAAGTCGGTGAACAAGTGACTAATTTGATGGTGGGCAGGATCGAGATGGAGAACCGTGTAACGGATCCTCGACGAATCTGGGCGCAGCAGGCGCGAAACATGATGATAAAGCGCCCGAATCTGTTGTCCGATCCATAACTCGTGTGAATTGGCGCATGGGAGATTTGGAGGACACGGGTCGAGTTGCAGCTAGTAGGTGACGGCGCTGGGAACCATGAGTTAGAGGGACGCACAGCAATCGGTAGATCGCGGAGCGAAAAACCATGGTGAAACATAGGTTCTAAGGAGCTTTGCGGCGATGCAGAACAACACTGTTTTGATGGGTAGAATGATAATTGTCTTGGTCCTATTTGTTGGTAGGCTGAATCAGGCCGGATACGGTCAATCTCCAGAAACGATCCGTGAGTGGCTTGACGGAGAGGAGTTTCATCATCAAGACGATTTGAGAAAAATTGGACCCAAGGTGTTTTCTGTGTTCGAGGACATTTTGCGTGATCCGAAGGCCAGATGGTGGGAGGTGTCGCGTATTTTTCTTGTCGTTCAAAAGATTCCCGGTGACCGTCACCGTTTTATCGAACCGGCGATTCAACATTTGACGGATAGCAATGAAGTCGTTCGATCGAACGCGGTTCATCTTTTAGGGACGATCGGCTCGGCCAAGGAGACAGCGCCGATGGTCGCCCTGTTGACCGATCCAGAGCGAATCGTAGTCAATGCCGCTGCGACCGCTCTGGCTTCAATTGGCGGCCCGCGCGAAGTGATCGCATTAGACATATGGCTTCGTGGCAATAGTCATCGCGACGATGGCCAGCTTCGGCGGCACGTCAAGAAATGTCGTGATGATCTTCAGAGGAGGATCGTGGAGCAAGGCCAGAAGGGAAAAAGTTAAGGCCGCGTCTATCGCAGGAGTAAAGACGTCCGTAATCTGCGAATCGTTGGTTGGGCGATGCTCCATCAACTCTTTTGCTGAAACTTGTTTGCCGAAGCGCATCTCATGCCGTTGAATAGGCGCGGCAGACGCCGATTAACCACGATGCCGTTTTGCGTAGCGCTGGTCGTTGTGCGTTGACCTCTGGGTATTCGCCCAGCGCGGCCAGAGGCACCACTGTCGTCGCGTTCAAAAGCATGGAGATCGAGCCTTTGGCAGGTGCCCGATCGCGACACGGCGTTGCTCATGGTGAGCTTCTTCGACAACCTCGCCAAGGGCATGAGCAAGGCCGAGGCATTGCGTGAGGCGCAACTGGGGCGCATCGCGGATCGGCGCAAGCGCTTCGGGGCGGCTCATCCCTATTTCTGGGCGGCGTTCACGGTGACGGGCAAATGATTCTGCCCTTCGGCTCGCGTCGCGGCCAAAAAAGGCCGCCATTTGCGGCTCCATGGTTGGTTTGCACTGTACTTGGCGCGATGATGTTGCGAATAATGGTGGTGAATCGGGGGGACCGGCAAGAGGCTTTGACCGGCTGGTCGCCGAGGTGGGCGAAGGGAATTCATCATGCGATCAATCATCGTCGTCGCGTTGATCGGCTTCGGCTTAAGCTTCGGGTCGGCCAAGGCGCAGATCATCTGCGGAACCTGCTCGATGTCGCGCGATGTCAAGACGCTGCGAGAAACCATTGACGATTCGGACGCGGTGATTCTGGCCCGTCCGATTTGCTCGTACAAGGCCGCGGACGGCAGCGACCGAACCGAGTTCATCATCGAGCATGTCGTCAAACACCATCCGTCCCTCAAGAACGCGCGGATGCTGACGATTCCTGTTTCTGTCCGCGACGTGGATCCAAAGTCCGCGCGACAGATGCTCATCTTCGGTGCGATGGCCAACAACGCCATGAACTTTTACCGAGGCGACGACGCCACGCCCGCATTGGCGGCGTATGTCAAGAGCTTGCCGATGAACTTCGCCCCGTTGCGCACGGTGTCGTTGCGACATTCGTTTGAGTATCTGGACAGCTTCGATTCCGCCGTTCGCAATGATGCTCAGAAGGTCCTGCGAACGGCGACGACAGCGGAGCTTCGGGCACTCGCGCAACTCGTGTCCAAAGATGCGCTCCGGCTCGGGCTTCGCGACGGTCGCGTGGATTCGCAAGCGGCGTGGCTGTACGGCTATCTTCTTGGCCTCTGCGGAAGTCGCGGCGACGCCGAGCTGTTGCTGGCGCGATTTCAGTTCGAATGCCGGCATTGCCCGAGCACGAGCGAGCAATTGCTCGTTGGATATGCCATGCTCGATCCCAAGAGCGCTTCAGCGACGGCTCTCGACATGGCCTCGAACGCGATTCGGCCATTTCTCAGTCGTTACGCGATCTTGCGAGCGATGCGATTCCTTCGCCAGACACACCCGCGCGTGATCTCCGAGGACGGCTTGGCCGTCGTGCTGCGACCCATGTTGGAACAGGAAGACATGGCCGACCTCGTTATCGAGACGTTTCGCGCTTGGAACCACTGGAAACAGACGGAGGTCATTCTGGGGCTTTTCGACAAGAAGGAACTCAGCCAACCCATCATCAAGCGATCGATCCTGCGTTACGCTCTGACATGCCCGGAATCGTCGGCAAAGGAATTTGTGGCGAAGCAGCGAAAGCGTGACGCGGCTTGGGTCGCTGAAAACGAGGAGATATTGAAGTTCGAGCGATGATCCGCGTTGTTCTGCTGGTGTTGGTCGGCGCCGTCCTGCTCGCCGGCTGCGTGGCGGCCGACGAGCCTGTCACGGGCGATGCCGTAATCCGCGGGCGGGCGGGGGCGTCGGAGATAGTCATCACGACCACGTCGCGGGTTGCCGGCGCGATTCACTCGCTCACATGGAACGGCCGCGAATTCATCGATAGCTTCGATCACGGGCGCCAGCTTCAGTCGGCCTCCAATTTCGATGCCGGCTCAGCCTATTCGGATGAGACGTTTAATCCGACCGAAGCCGGTTCACGGCGAGACGGCCGAGGGCCAACGTCCACGAGCCGGCTTCTGAATGGAACCGTCACCGCCTCCGAGTTGAAGACCACCACCCGTATGGCGTTTTGGCTCGCGCCCGGCGAGACATCGTCGGGTCACCCGGCGAAAAACTCGACGCTGTTGTCGGATCACCTGCTGACGAAGCGCGTCCGCATCGGCTACAAGCGATGGCCTCACGCGATTCATTATGACGTCACGTTTCGAGTTCCCATGGGCGAGCGCCACACGTTCGCTCAGTTCGAGAGTCTGACCGGATACATGCCGGAGAGCTTTTCGCGGTTTCGGAAATTCAATCCGCGTTCGGGCGAGTTGGAGCCTCTTTCCGATGGCCCCGGCGAGCAGGCGTTTCCAGTGGTGGCGGCCACCGAATCGGGTCGGCACGCGATGGGCATCTTTTCGCCTGATCAGCCATCACGGGGATTTGAGAATGCCGGCTATGGGCGTTGGCGATTCGCCGCCGAGCGCGTCGTGAAGTGGAATTGCGTCTTTCGTGTGAGAGACCGTTCGGGAGTCGCCCCAGGCGATTATAGCTATCGCCATTTCGTCATCGTGGGCGATCTCGAAACGGTGCGCGACACGTTGCGTGGACTTCATGAGGAGTTTCGGCCGAAGTGAGCGGCCGGGGTGGTGGGCATTTTTTTTCGCGGATCGTCACCGCTGGCATAACCGTCGAAGTTGCTCAACGCTCTGTCGGCCCGAAGATTTCCCGAGAGTCGCGAAACGGGTACGCGAATTGCATTCTGGTAATGCGGCGTGGGGTGGTCTCACGCGGGCGATCGTCAAGAAAGGCGTGAATCGCCGAGGTTTTTCGAGCGACATGGCCATCGCGGCGCAAGGACGGCTGCTCGGGTCGATGCAGGGAATGTTGAGATACCGGGCAGGAAGGGGGCTGTGACCTGTGTTTCGAAAAATTTCCGGTTTTTGTTGAAGGTCATCCGGCAGAATCTGTCGATTGTAGGGAATGAAAACTGGTCTTCCACCCCTTTAGAGATTTTTTTATTCTAAAGTAGTTAGACAACCATTTGGGGATCGGCCCCGCGCTCCGCACGATGCTTCACCGTTAGGCTCCTCTCGGATGAACCTCTTCGGCCGATCCTGCCGAGGAGAGTATCTCATGACATCGACCCGTACCCGCTCTGCGCTCGCGCTCATGGTCTGCGCCTTCGCGGCGTTGGGGCGCGCTCAACAACCGGTCGAACCGACGCGACCGGCGGAATTGGCACGCATGGCGTGCGGCGAGTCGCTGGTCGCGGTCGCGTTTGGTGCCGACGGGCGGGTTTTTGCCAGTGGGCAGACTCGTGGCATCAAACAATGGAGCGCATCGTTCAAGGAACTGCCTGAACTCAAGAACGCTCCGGGCGGATGGTCGCTCAGCCTTTCGCCGGATGGAAAATGGGTAGCGGCTTGCGGAGTCGATCGAGCGGTTCGCGTTTGGGACACCGCTACCGGAGCCGAGTGGAAACAGTTTAACGGTCATCAGATGACGGCATGGGTCGCCCTCTTCATGCCGGATCGCCAACACCTGATTTCGTGCGGCGAAGATGGTACGATTCGAGTCTGGAATCTTCATAGCGGTCTTGAGGTTGGCCAGTTTGCTGCCGGTCAAGGGCCGGTGTGGAGCATGTCGCTGTCGCCGGATGGGACGGTGCTGGCCACCGGGGGTGCCGATGGTAGCGTCCGCCTTTGGGATGTCGTCACGCGCCGGCCGCGACGCCGATTTGAAGCGGCCCACGTCGGCGGGATTTGGCCCGTGGTCTTCAGCCCCGATGGCCGGTTGGTCGCGACAGGAGGCTGGCAGGATCGAGCCGTCACCGTCTACGAAGTCGCCACCGGACGCGTTCGGCGCAAATTCGAGCATCCCGGCGGAGTCAAGACCATCGCATTCGCCGGCGATAATCGCACCCTCGTCACCGGAGGCAACGATCAATCGACCCGGCTTTGGAGTCTCGCTGATGGCAAGGAAATTACGGCGCTCGATCATCATCGCGGCATGATTAACGCCGTCGCGGTGTCGCCGTGTGGCCAGCGGCTTGCCTGTGCCGCCTCCGATGGCACCCTTCGTATCTTGGATCTTCGCGGCAAACTCGCTTTGGCCGCGCGCGGTGCCGAATTAACGCCGGAGCAACTCGACTACTACTGGGCTGACTTGGAAAAGACCGATGGCATCGTGGCCGATCGAGCGATTTGGTCGCTTAGTTCCGATCCCGACCGGGTGATTCCGTTCCTGGCGGAGCAACTGAATCCTGCCGGCGAACCGGACTTGCAACAGATCACGCGGTTGATTGCCGAGACCGATCACGCCCGTTTCTCGGTACGTCAGAAAGCGTCGTTGGAACTGGAGCGTTTAGGCGATGAGGCCGAGTCGCAACTGCTGAAGGCCATCCGTCACCCATCGTCGCTGGAGGTCCGGCGTCGCGCCGAGGTCTTGCTGCAAAAGCTAGAGACCTCGGGGCCGGCGACGGGCGTCTTGCGGGGGCTTCGCGCGGTTGAGGTCCTGGAACGCATCGGCACGCCGGAATCGCGCGAATTGCTGACGCGACTGGCTGACGAAGGCGCTCCCAACGCACGCCAGACCAACGCCGCCAAGGCTGCTTTGAAGCGGATGGGCGACTAATCGGTGACATGAAACGCCGGCGCGAGAATGGTCTCTCGCGCCGGTGTTTTTTTCTCGTCGCCAGTTCACGTCATCATGACGGATACCAGCCGATCCAGACCGGGTACATCGGGTCGCCACGTTCAAACATCACCCAGATTGTTTCACCGACGGGCGGCGTTGTGACGCTCTTGCCGGAACTGTAGGGAACGCACGGCAAGGCCCAGCTTCCAGGCGCCGATCCGGGGAGGACCGAAACGAAGAGGCGACCTTTGCCGATAGGGTCGCGATCATCCACGACCCTGGCACGATACAATCCTGAAAACTGAATTGCCACGATTAGCTCCTGTGCAGGGGGTTTTGCTTTGGTATTTCGACCGCCCGGTTCGTGTCATCGCATTGAGGTTGTATTCAGGTAGTCGCAGGCTAAAGCCTGCGACGTCCAGCGCAGGCTAAAGCCTGCGACGTCCAGCGCAGGCTAAAGCCTGCGACTACCAGAAGCGTGAGCGCAGGCTAAAGCCTGCGACTACCGTCGGGCTCTTGGCAGTTAGGCCCCGTTGAAGCCGGCGATAAGCGCCGGATTCGCCTGAATGTCACTGTATCTCGGATCATTCATAATCTCGACTTTCAGATTCAAGACATCATCCTTATGCACGACCGCGCCAGGCTTGTTCTTAATCTTGTTGGCGATCCCGAACGCCGTGCCATACAGCTCCTCATCGGCAGCCCATGTGGATTTGGCCGGATCATTTCCCGCATCGGTCAGGTCATAAATGTAGTAGAGGCACATGGCGACATACGCGAGCGCCTCGCTGGTCAATTTCGTCATCGGCCCCCGGACAATCGAGACAAGATGCATCGCCGTTCCAACCGTGGGCACGCTCACGTCGCACCAAGCGTGGACGCACTCATGGAGAATCATGGCTCGCTCTTCGGTGGTCATGGCGAAGTTGGATTTGGTCTGAGCGCCGGGAAATCGGAATACGTTATTGATCGGGTCATATTCCGCCGCTGCCCCTTTGGTCATCGTTCTGCCGAATCCGATGCCAATACGTCTGGTCAGGATCGCGGCTGCGACCCGCGTCAGTTGGCTTCCCACGAAATGGGTGCCCTCCAGCTCAAAGTCGATTTTTTGAGCCGATTTTGAGGCCAAAAGCAGATTGACGCGATTGTGGACGTCGGCCTCGGACATGAGAGTAAGCTCCGTGATTCGGGGACGCATCGTTCGGCCAATGTCAGTCAGAGCGACAGCCGATGAAAAATGTTACCGAAGGCGACCGAACGACGGTGAGCGAGGTCGCCTGGCTGCGTAGTGGATAACCGGCATTTTTCTATCCCAAATCCCATGACCATCGCATATCCTGTCAGGTGACTCGCTCGCCCCTGGATCGCCCCTGCGTGATTTGAGCGAACGCATGCTCGTTGCGTTATTAGAGCGTTCGCGTCCCACCTTGCCGTGGGTTCGCCTCTACGAGTCTGACGCCCTTTCGGGTCGTGTGGACGGAACATTCCCCGCGCTTCACGAAGGCAGTGAGTTGCAAATCGAAATCGGCTGGCCGCCCATGGTCAACCATGCCGACGTCGAAATCCGGTTGGGCAATGTCCTGGTGGCGTCGTCGCGTCCCAGCGATCGAGCCGACTTCCCCGTGAATCGCAACGGCGACGGGCGTTTTGTTTGTCGTGGGCGCTTACTTCGAGATTGGGTCGGCATCACCGAGTTGCTGGTGGACCTGATCGCGGACGGCCGGCGTCATCGAGCGCTTGCGATTGAACGGCTACCGATCGCCGCGGGCAAGCTCACCCAGGAAGCCTTCGAGGAGCTTGCCGAGGCGGTGGCGGGCCACTCGACGGAGTTGTTGCTGGATGTTTACGGCAAGACCTATTTCGGCTTGGAACCGGAGCAACGGGCCGGCGAGATGGCGCCGACGACAGCCTTGCGGCGATTGCACTACGCCGTCGGCCAACTTTCGACGGCGTTGCGCGACGTGGCGAGGCGACCGGCGTCGCGGCTGAGGCCGGTGCAGATTCGCGAGCCGGCGCTTCTCGGCCAATCGATCAATGAACTGACCCTGCATGAAGTTTGCACCGATCCGACTCTGGCGGTTCGGGCGAGGCGTGGAGTGCGTTTTCGCGAACAACTCCGCGAGGCGGCGGCCACCCACTTCGATCTTCCCGAAAACCGAGCGTTGACCAGCTTCATCCGATTCTTGCGAGTGCAGATCGCCGATCTTCGCCTGCGAACCGAGCGCGAGCGGCAGCGCCGATTGGAAAGCCGCGCCTTTCGCGATCGCCCCGATGCCGACGGCGGGCCGTCGTGGTGGGAGCGAGAAGACAAGCCGCGAATCGCCGAATTGGAGGGCACGGCCGACACGCTGGCCCGCTTGGACGGCGAGTTGGCCCAACTGCTTCGGGTCAAGTTCTTGCCTCCGGCGCCGCTTGTACTTCAGATGCCTGCCGTCACGCCGCTGTTTCGCTCGCATCGCGGCTATGCGATGGCCTATCAGGTGATGTTCGACCATTTCCGGTCGTATCGGGTGCAACTCGACGGCGGGCATCTGTTGGTTCGGGCGCGATCGTTGCCCGTGCTCTACGAGTATTGGTGCGTCCTTGAGATGGTCCGGCTCTTGCGGCGATTGTTGCGGGCCGACGACGACAGCGTCGATTCCCCGTTCCGGCGCCGGGGAGCCGAACGTGAGCGGGTGGTTGTTGAGTTTGATCCGAATCAGTCGATCGACTTTTTCGACGCTCAGGGGCGGCGCGTTCGGCTTCGTTATACGCCTCGCTATCGCAGCCGCAGATTTGACGAGACGCTGGGGTACGGTTTGCTTGGCGCCGAGCCTGAGATGACGCCGGACATCACGTTGGAAATCGGCGGCGGCGATCGCCCCGAACAGATCATCGTTTTCGACGCCAAATACTCGTCAGTGCCTCATTCGGTGTTGTTGGATCAAGTGCGAGCCAAGTATGGACGGATCGGCGAGTTCGTTACGGGCCGGATATTATCGCGACAAGTGTGGGCGCTATCACCGCTCGCCCCTGGATCGCCCCCGATACCGGCGCCGGCCTGGGCTGGTTCATGCACGATCGACAACCTGAGCTTTTGGTCGGATCGCTTTGACACTTCAACGCCGATCGCGGGGGCCATTCACGCCCGCCCCCGTCTCAGCGACCCGTCGCCGTTGGAGCAATTGCTGCGCCTATCGTTGACCCGCGCCGGTTTGCGCCTGCGGGGATAAATCTCTCTCGGGTTCAACCCGCTTCGGAATCGCCCATCCCGCGGTAAATGTCGGTGCGGGTGAAAGGCAATCCACTGGGGGCGTCGCCGGACTTCACGACCAGCGTCTGATGCAAATTGTAAAGCGACGTCTGAAAGCCGCGCATCGCCCCGGCCAGGTAAATCCGATAGATGCGATACGTGACTTCATCCGTGAGCCGGATCGCTTCGTCGCGTTTATCTTCGAGGCGTCGCCGCCATCGATCCAGGGTGTGGATGTAACTCTCGCGCAAGCTCTCGACATCTCGGATTTCGAAGCCCGCTTCGGCGAGGCGATGGACGGTTCGAGGGATGGGCACGAGTTCGCCATCAGGGAAAACGTATTTCAGGGTGAAGGCTCGCCACGGAGGATATTTGGCAAAAGGTTTGAATGTGATCCCGTGATGAAGGTATAGCCCTTTCGGCCGAAGCAATCGCATGACCTTGCCGAAGAACGTCGGCATCATCTTGTCGCCGAGGTGTTCAATAAAGCCGACGCTGACGGCCTTGTCATAGGGCTGATCCTCGGGCACAAGACGATAATCCATGAACAGCAAGCGGCAACGATCCTGGACGCCGTAGCGCTCGAACTCGCGCGTGGCCCAGGCCACTTGCTCCTTGCTGATGGTTACACCCGTGGCCTGCACGCCGTAATGCTTGGCAGCGTAGACCATCAGCCCGCCCCACCCGCAACCGAAGTCGATGAGTCTTTCCCTCGGCTTCAGTCGCAGCTTGCGGCAGATGAGGTCGAGCTTTCGCTCCTGGGCGGTGTCGATGTCCTCGTCGGGTCGCGCGAAATGGGCGCAGGTGTACTGCATGAAACGATCGAGAAACAGCGCGTAAAACTCGCTGGGCGGGCCGTCGTAGTGATATTCGATGGCTCGCCGGTCGCGATCGACCGTTCGCTGTTGGCCCGATAGTTGGGCGCCGTGGGGCGAGTGGGGGCGACCTTCGTTGGGAAACGCCAAGAGACGACGGAGCAACCCGAGGCGTTGCCAGATCGTTTTCGATGTGGATAATTTGAGCCAATGAAAGATGACATCGAAGAACGGCATTATGTCGCCCTCGATATCGATATCGTCGTAAATATAGGCCTCGCCGACGGCACATTTGTTGAACGGCCAGAGCATCCGGCGAAGCGATCCGGGATGTTTCAGTACGAGGGCGAAGCGAGCTTGGTGTCCCGGGTCGGGGCCGTCGAGTGAGCCGTCCCAATAGCGTACGGCGAATTCGCGAGGCGAAAGGCCCTCGCTCAAGAGGTTGATCAGGTCGCGTGCCGGCCCGATGGCGAGGCTGGGCATGATGGCTTGGCTCATTTAGGCTTCCATGCGAGGTTTCAGGCGGGATCTTCCCACTTGTTATACGGCGCCGAGCGACCCATGCCGTGCGAGGCCGCTGCCCAGGCCGTGGGTGACCCGTGCGGAGTGCCTTGGGCGATTACGGGTCGGGGCGGCGGGCAGAGCAAATCGTGGTTTCTTGTTGCGTGGCTTGGCCGAGTCTGTTATACCCTATCACCAGCAATCTCTGTTATTTCGCCGGTTGACTCAGATTCAGCGCAAGGATTCCGACACATCGTTTGCACCGGAGGTCGTCGTATGCGCCGTCTCGCGTTCACGCTGATTGAGTTGTTGGTGGTGATCGCCATCATTGCGATCCTGATCGGGCTGTTGTTGCCCGCCGTTCAAAAAGTCCGGGAGGCAGCCGCTCGCGGCAAGTGCCAAAACAACCTCAAGCAGTTGGCTCTGGCCCTGCACAATCACCACGATACCTATGGCTTCTTCCCCGAAGGCATCCATCGCAACCAGGGGGCAGCCCTTCCTTCCACGAACAACTACACACTGACGGAGTCGCCGATCCGGCGATTCAGTTGGGTTGTCTCCGTCATGCCATTCATCGAGCAGGACAATGTCCATCGGGTCTGGGACTTCGTGAATTTCAACAACAATCGAGGGGTGACGGGCAACACGGCGACGACGTCGTGGCGGGCGATTCCGACGTTTTTCTGCCCGTCGGCGCCGATCTCGCCGGTGGACTCCGTGAGTGACGCCAATTCCAACCCACCGCGTCACTGGGGAATCACCTGCTATATGGGGAACGCCGGCCGGCGCAATTATCGCCGCAACTTTCAAACCAATGATGGGCCGTTCATCCACAACTTGTCGCGGAAATTCGCGGACATAACCGACGGCACGAGCAACACGATCTTTCTGGGAGAGCGCGGATTCCAGGATCCGGTCTTCGACTCGACCGGTGACCGGCTACAATTCTGGGGATGGTGGGCGTTCGGAGCCGAAGGCGACGTGCTGCTGAGCGCGGCAGAGCGCATCAATTGGCGGATGCCGGCGCCGCCGACGCAGGCGAACTACGACCTACGGATCAACGTTTTCGGCAGTTCTCACCCGGGTGGGGCCAACTTTGCCTTGGGCGACGGATCGGTCCGCTTCATCGTGGACAGCCTCGATTTGTTGACGCTCCAGCGACTATGCATGCACCAAGACGGCACGCCGGTTGTAGTCCCGTAGTCTGATTTTCACGGCATCGGACGGGTGGAGCTTTGGCTGACCCGTCCGCTTTTCTCCTTCTCGAATGGACATCATGAGCACCATTCCTCGCGGCCTGTTGTTTGTGTTCGTCGCGTTCCTGGTCGCCGGATGCGCTCGCGGGCCGAAGCTCGTTCCCGTGAGCGGCAAGCTCCTGCTGAACGGCAAACCTTTGAAGAACGTCAAGCTGGATTTTCACCCGGATCCCGACAAGGGAACGACCGGCCCCAGCTCCACCGGGACGACCGACGATCAGGGTAACTTCACCCTGACCTGTTCAGCGCCGGGCAATAAACCCGGCGCGGTGATCGGCCATCATCGGGTGATCCTGACCGATCTCGACATTTACGGTAACGTCTTCGTCGGTCGCGGTGACTACCGCAGCGACGAGGGCGGGGTATCGAAAGAGGTGCCGAAGCTGCCGCGTTTTCCCGCCACCTACTCGGACCTTTCACAGTCTCCATTCAAGATTGAGGTCAAGGAGCCGATGGAGCCGGTCACCCTCAAGATCGGAAAGTAAGGGCCTGCAATGTGGTCTGAATCACTCCCCAGTCCAGCAACAGTGAAATCGGGGTAGTAAGAAGAAGAGACTCGGACCAAGACGACAGATTGCCACACCCATTTCATTTTGGAACCAAGCCCACGCGGCCCATCGTGGCACGGCTTTCCTAAGCCGTGCTCGCAATCATGGCGGGTTCATTTTGGAACCAAGCCCACGCGGCCCATCGTGGCACGGCTTTCCTAAGCCGTGACGGACACCATGGCGCATTGGGAAACCCGCCCCCGCAAAGTGGTATCCAATCGTGATCCGTACATTCACACGTTTAACGGCCGAAATGTGTCGTGCATCACGCCCGCTAGCGGAATGACGGTCGCGCTCGATACGGTGATGCGAGCCACGGGTGGCGTTTGGGTGGCGCATGGCAGTGGTAGCGCCGATCGGGTGAAAGTGGATGCCCACGATCGGCTCGCGGTTCCACCGGACAATCCTTCCTATACGCTTCTCCGCGTGTGGCTTACCAAGGATCAAGAAAACGGTTACTACTACGGGCTGGCCAATGGTGGGCTTTGGCCGTTGTGTCATATCACGTTCACGCGACCGCGATTCGATCCCAACGACTGGGCGATGTATCGAGAAGTGAATGAACGCATTGCCGACGTTGTCGTCGAAGAGGCCGGGAATAAGCCGACGTTTGTCTTTGTTCAAGACTTCCATTTCGCGTTGCTGCCGCGAATGCTCAAGCAGCGAAACCCGAATCTGATCGTGGCGCATTTCTGGCACATCCCTTGGCCGAATCGCGGCACGTTCCGCGTGTTTCCGTGGAAGGAAGAACTGCTCGACGGCATGCTGGGCAATGACCTGCTCGGATTCCATTTGCAATACGACTGCAACGCCTTCCTCGACACGGTGGATCGCCTCATCGAAGCGCGCGTCGATCTCGCGCGCTCGACGGTCACCCGAAAGGGGAAGGACACATTGGTGAGGCCGTTCCCGATTGGAATTGATGCTGCCGAGCACGAGAAGCGGGCGAAGTCCGGCGCCGTCGAAGTGGAGATGGAACGTTGGCGGCAGCGTCTTGGTTTGACCGGCGAGATACTCGGCATCGGCATCGAGCGACTCGATTACACCAAGGGCATCCCCGAACGACTTCGCGCTTTGGATCGGTTTCTGGAGAAGAACCCGACCTATCACAAGCGCCTCGTCTACGCGCAGGTCGCGGTTCCCAGCCGCGCGCACATCGAGCCGTACAAGCGACTGGACGATGAAGTCAATCGCCTTGTCGAGGAAATCAATTGGAAATGGAGCACGGATTCCTGGCGACCCATTCATCTGTTCAAGGAGCATCACGAGCCGGCGTCGATGACGGCCTTGCATCGCCTGGCGGATTTTTGCGTGGTCAGCTCGTTGCATGACGGGCTGAATCTGGTCGCGAAAGCATTCGTGGCCAGTCGATTCGACTTGCGGGGCGCTCTGGTGCTGAGCGAGTTTGCCGGTGCGTCGCGTGAGTTGACGGGCGCTCTGACGGTGAATCCGTTCGGCGTGGATGAGCTGGCCGACGCGATTCGCGCCGCCATCGAGATGCCGCCCGCTGAAATGGAACGCCGGATGCAGCGCATGCGCGAGAATGTCATCGAGAACAACGTATTTCGCTGGGCCGGCAAAATCATCTCGACTCTGTTGAAGCTCGATTTCCCGGATACCAACTTGGTCAGTGCGCCTCTGAAGGTGGAGGCGTGAGTCGGCTGATGGCTGGCAATCTCGATGCCATCGTTGAACGAGTTGCCGTCGCCGCGAGTGTCGTCGTTATCTCCGATTTCGACGGGACACTCACGCCGATCGTTTCGCACCCCGATTTGGTTCGGCTCGATGCGCGCGTTCGCGATATGCTCCAGCGATTCGCGGATCGGCCGGGTTGGTTGGTGGCTCTCATCAGCGGCCGGGCGTTGACGGATCTTCGCGATAAGATCAGGCTGCCCGACGTGGTCTGCGCCGGCAATCATGGCTTTGAAATCGAGGGGCCGGGACTGAGCTTTACACACCCCGGTGCGATCCAGGCGAGGCCCGCCTTGCACCGGTTTCACGCCACCCTCGTCGAGCGATTCGCCTCGGTTTCCGGGATCCGCATCGAGAACAAGGAACTGACGCTCAGCATTCATTGGCGCCATGCCGCTGCCGGCGATCGCGACGCCATTATGGACGAAACGCGCCGAATGCTTGGCGCGTTTCCGATGCTGCGCCTAACGCTCGGCAAATGCGTCGCGGAGGTTCGGCCGAATGTCCCTTGGGACAAGGGAGCCGCCGCTCGATGGCTTCTTGAGCAATTCGCTCCGGAGATGCTCGGTCCCGCCGCTCCACCGGCAAAGGCCACGCCCGAACCTTTGGTCATCATTCTCGGCGACGATCGTACCGACGAAGACATGTTTCGCGCGTTACCCCATGCGGTCACGATGAAGGTCGGTGATCCATCGGAGAGCGCGGCGAATTATTGCCTCCCCTCGCCGGAGCACGTAATCCGATCTCTGGCAAGGTTGGCGTGACGGGTCGCGGTCTCGCCTTAATGTAAATCGCCCTCGTTGGAAAGCAGGCGTTCATGCACAATGGCACTCTTCGCGTTGGCCTTATCGGGCTGGGGAACATTGCCCGCGATCGGCATCTGCCCGCCTGGAACCACGTGCCGTTCGCCCAAGTGGTGGCCCTGGCGGATATCTCCCCGGACGCGTTGGCGAAGGCCGGCGCTCTTCGCCCCGACGCGCGGCGATTCACCGACTGGCGCGAGTTGATGGCGATGAGCGATCTCGATGCCGTCGACATTTGCACGCCCACCACGCTGCATACGCCCATGGCACTCGAGGCACTTTCGCGAGGGCTTCACGTCATATGCGAGAAGCCGTTGGCGGCGACGTCGGCCGAGGTCGATCAGTTGCGCGAAGCCGCCGATGCCGCTGGAACCTTGCTGATGACCGCCCAAGTCTTTCGATTCCTGCCCGTCAGCCTTCAGCTTAAAGCGCTCATTCAAGAAGGCCGATTTGGCGAGTTGTATTACACGCGAGCCCAATGGCTTCGCCGGCGACGATTGCCCCCGAACGTCACCTTTACTCGCCGTGAGTTGAGCGGCGGCGGGCCATTGCTCGACATCGGCATTCACGTGCTCGATCTGGCTTGCTGGTTTCTCGATTTCCCCGAGCCGATCACGGCCTCGGCGGTGACGGCCACGAAGCTGGCCCATCGACCGGATCTGGGCAGCGAATGGGGCGAGTGGCACCGAGAGCAGTTCGACGTCGAAGACTTTGCCGCCGGCGTGGTCCGATTTGCCGACGGCCGCACGCTGATGCTCGAAACCAGTTGGCTTGCTTTTCAATCCGAAGAGGAACTGATGCGGGTTCAGTGTTACGGTACTTCGGCGGGGCTGAGCTGGCCCGATGGCGTCGTGGTGGGCGAGACGGATCGAGTCCCTTGGACGATGCGACTGGAAAAATCCGATGATCGGCGCGGGTTTGACGATCAGATTCTGAAGTTCGCGACGGCGATACGCGACAATCTGAGCAGCCCCGTACCGGCGGATCAAACGCGCAAGGTGATCCGCATCATCGAGGGCCTCTACCTCGCCGCCGCCGCCCATCGCGAAGTATCACTGTGATTGCAGGGGGTTCCCAGCCCTCACTTCGGGCGGAGATCATCCCCGATGCCACCAACAAAGAACTCCACCCGGCCGCAGCGCGGGCACGCATAGACATCGAAGTGTTCACGGTTGACAAATAGCTCGCCGATGTCGCCCAGCATAAAGCTCCAGGCTCGGGTGCCCTCGTGGAACTTTTTGGTTCCGATGAAATCAAGCCCACAATCGCACCGCAGACATTGCAGGGGCGGCGCCTCGGGCTGACTATCTGGAGCGTCGTCGGCCTCGGCGTTCGGATCGACATCGACGTTTGCTTGGAATGTCGGATCCTCCGTGCCGTCGCGCGATGTACCGCATTTCCAACAGATATCGAAGGAAACTTCGAGTTTGTCGCCACATTTCACGCATCGCCACATGTTCGATGGCCTCTTATTCCTGAGTCGGTTTGATCCGCAAGGTTAGCTGGCAGTCCGGCTCACGGCAGTCCGCATCTTCGGGACGCCCTCGAGCGCCCTGCATCTCGGGCCGAGTAAAATCATGCGGCCGCGAGTCGGGGCGGCCCCTGACATCTCACGAATGCGAGACACTTCTTGGAGATGCCGGGCAGGCTGAGATCATCAGAACAAATTACCCGGAGACATACCACGAATGCATCTATTCTTGACATCGATTTCGGCAAGCATGATGACGTTTTTCACGCGAGCACGCCGCGCGAGCAAGTGCCGGGTCGCAATGCGGAGAAATAGAGAAACCCTACTGCTTGAAGCTGATCGAGGCCGTCACTGCCGCCGGCATTTCCACTATTCCGGCGACGATTCTTTTCGCGGGCGTGCCACCCGCGGCGCACGCTTCGAATGGGTGGACCGCTGACACGTCGAGCGTCTATCGGGCCTCTGCTGTTGAAAGTACACCCGCAAGGTCGGGTTAACTGAACAAGGTTGCGGCGTCACACCCCGCGGAAATACCATGCATGACACTCTTGCTGTCAACTTTCTCGGTAAATTCAGTGCTTTTTGGTGAACCCCGTGCCGCGAGTCGGCGGAAGTCCGTTGTAGCCAGCGTCGTGGAAAGTCACCGGTCGCCGTATCGCGCGGCCAAGTAGCTACCGGGGCGAAATCTCAATGGCTCGCCGTCTCGAAACACGACGGGGACGCCTCCGTCAAGGCCGACCAAGATGCCCGGCGGCAGCGCCAAGTAGGGGACGATTTGTGGAGCGCGAATCGCGGCTTCATACAGCGACACGCGGCGCAACTCGGTCACGACGTTATGGTCGTGGCCATCCTCCCGGCATCCGCAGAACCATCCTGAGTCTGTCCCATCAGGCTGAGTGCGTTCCATGACCACGCCGCCATCGGGTCCGAACCGCGTGCAAATGATGGCCGACTGACGCAGCGACGGAACGAACAGATCTTCGGCTGGGAGCACGCTTTCGACCACGTCCTTCTGAGCACGCAAGTGGGCCAAGCAATACGTCACGCCTTCCACCCACTCGACCGGCAGGCTCCGCATGTCCGGCTCCCAAAGGGTCAAGTCGCCGCTTTCGTGTTGACGCACATCGGTCACAACCCAGCCGATTTGGCACTTCTGTCCAACCCGGTATTCTGTCCCTTCGGCGACAGTGTCCTGAAGCCAGCCGAGTAACCATTCCGCGTCGGCCGCGACCGTTACGACGGCCGGATCGTAGGCAATCCGAAACTCAGGATGGCCGTCTTCCTTGCACTTTGTGGTCCGAAATACTTTCACGCTCTCATCTCCAATGCCCAACGCAGTTATTCGAATTCAATTGTGTCTTGCCGACTGATCATCGCGAGCAAAGGACACGTGCCCGTACCACCTGTATGTATGCGTTACATTGAACAACATTTCACCAATTTCCTCTAACGAGCGGTTGCGAATGGGTCAATCGATGAGTGGAGGCCCAATCTTCTGTCGCGAATAGTCTTCGTTGCGTCGTCCGAGTCGCGGATTACTGTTTGAGACCACGACAATAGATCGCGACGTCTCGGTGCGACTGACACATTTGCGAGGTGAATCCCCGCTCCAGTTCGCCCTCCATGAAAGACGTTTGGAAGCGCGAGTACCGGATATGGTGAAACGCACCCACTCGGCGCCTATTCAACGGCGGCGAACTCGGGGGCATATCGGACCAAGCCGGCTCCGGCCGGCATCTGTCCGGCCACCAACTCAAGGGCCTGGAAGGCCGGTCCTCCACCATATTCGTCCGATAGGCCGAACTCGGCAGCCGGGCGGAAACCGAAGCGAGCATAATAGCTCGGCTCGCCCAAAACCACGGCCCATCGAAAACCGGCGTCACGACAGGCCGCCAACCCCGCGCGGATCAGGTCCGCGGCGATGCCTTGCCGCTGGTGATCGGCCATCACGGCGACGGGCGCTAGACCCGCGCCGATCGCGCCGTTCGCGGCCGTCACCGGGCTGAAGCCGACGTGCCCGACGACTTTTTCACCGGCCTCAGCCACCAGCGACACCGATAGCCGCCCCGCTGCGCGAAGAGCATCAACCAGACGCGCCTCAACGTCCATCGGAAAGCTCGCTACGTGGACGTCATGGATCGCTCGCACATCATCGGGCCTCTCGGGCCGAATCGTCGCCATTCGCGAATTCCTCAGCGGTGCCCCAAACCCGCGCCCGTTCGGCAGTCTTGATATGCCTCGCAATGTCACGCTCACTGCCGGCCAACGCGGTCGCCATTGTCGCCACCGGTTATGGCGAGGTCAACGACGAATTTCGCCGACGATCAGCTTCAAGCACGAAGCGCCAGCAAGTGCCGGCCACACAGGTCACTTCCCGCTCACCCCGTTGCATCCGCGGGCGGTTTCCGATAACTTGGCTCGCATGACCGACACTACCCGATTACTCCGCGATCTCGTTCGCATTCCCAGCGTCAACCCCATGGGGCGGCCCGCGGACAAGCCCATCTACTTCGAGTCGCGCGTCACCGACTATCTCGAAGCGTTCGCCCGTGACCTGGGCGTGAAATGGGAACGCCAGACCGTTGCCCCGCAACGCGACAACTTCGTGGCAAAGTTCGAGGCGGGGCCGAATCGGCCGACGTTTGTCTTCGAAGTGCATCAAGACACCGTGCCCGTCGACGCGATGACCATCGACCCGTTCGGCGGCATGATTAGCGGAGGCAAGCTCTATGGCCGCGGCGCCTGCGATGTCAAGGGCGGCATGGCCTCGATGCTGTCAGCGTTCGCCCGGCTGGTTCGCGAGCGCCCCGCGACATCGGCCAACATCATCATCGCTTGCACCATCGATGAGGAACACACGTTCACCGGCGCCACGGAGTTGATCCGGCGCGGGTTGCGGGCCGATGGCGCCATCGTCGCCGAGCCGACACAGCTCAATATCGTCAGCGCTCATAAAGGGGCGGTTCGTTGGACCGTGGAAACGCCGGGCCGGGCTTGTCACAGCTCGCGGCCGGAACGAGGCATCAACGCCGTCTATCGCATGGGGCGCCTGCTGCAGGCCATCGAGCGCTATGCCGACCGCCTGCGCCGGTCGCGAACCGATCCGTTGCTCGGCCCGCCGACCCTGAGCATCGGCCGAATCGAGGGCGGGTTAAGCGTCAACACGGTCCCCGACTTTTGCCGCATCGAGATTGACCGGCGGCTGATTCCCGGCGAGGACCCCTTGGGGGCGGCCCGTGACTTTCGCGATTTCCTGGAACGGCAGACCGACGTCGATTGCCCGTTCTCTTGTACGGAGCCTTGGCTGGCGGCGTCCGCGTTGGCGCCGGACAACTCCGAGGCGATGGTGCGACGGCTCGGGGCCGCCATCAACGCGGTGGTCGGGCAGCATCAGGTCGAGGCCGTCCCTTATGGCACTGACGCGGCTCCGCTGGCGGCCGGCGGCATTCCTTCTGTGGTCTTTGGCCCCGGTGATATCGCCCAGGCGCACACGGCGGACGAATGGGTCGAGTTGACCCAGGTGGAACAGGCCGCCGAAATCCTGTATCGCTTCGCCGTCGATGCCGGCCAATGATCGTGACAAGCCGCCGCCGGCTGGGTAGACTAACTCTTCCAACACGGATGGACCGCGCTTGGCCCGAGGCGCGAGTACCGGCCGGCCGCCGGGGTTTCAACCTGATCTCAATCGGAGGACCATTCCGTGAGTATTGTTCGTGTGGGACTGGGAGAGAATTCCAAATTCGCCGACGGATATGACGCCATCTTCGGCAAGAAGAAAGTGGACGCCCCCGCCAAGAAAGCCCCGGCCAAGAAGGCTCCCGCCAAGGCCAAGAAAAAGCCCGCCAAGAAGAAATAATCGCGCTCGACCGCGAGCCGCAACGCCGACCTTTTCGCGATGCGTCAACGAGGTCTTGATTGTGCCTCGTTGACCGCGTCGCCTGTCGATGGCAAGAGGCTTGCCATGAACCCGCCAGTGTTTCGATGCCTCCTCGCTCTGGTCGCGATGAGTGCCGGCCCGCTTGTGTCGCTTCGGGCCGATCCACCGGCTGTCTCATATCTGTTCCCCGCCGGAGGACAGCGAGGAACGACCGTCGATATTCGGCTCGGCGGCGTTAATCTCCACAGCCGTTGCGGCGTGGAGTTGACCGGTCGCGGCGCCGTTGCCGATCCTGTTTTCCGCGTGACGGCGACGCCTTGGTTTGAAGGCCCCATGCTGCCGCTGCCCGACTCGCAGCGAGCCGAGGATTACCCGCGGGCGATGGCCGGGCGCGTCACCATCGCCCCCGATGCTCCGCTCGGCCCGCGCTCGGTTCGGGCTTGGACTTCTCAGGGGGCGGCCTCCGGACCGATCTTCGTCGTCGGCGACCTTCCCGAGATTGTCGAGCGCGAAACGGATACGCAGGCTGTTCCTCGCGTGACCCTGCCCGTGACGATCAACGGCCGTATCTTTCCCCGCGAAGAAGTCGATGAATGGACTTTCTCCGCTCGTGCCGGTCAGACTATCACCGCGTCGCTGCTGGCTGACAAGATCGGGTCACCCCTGACGGCGGTCGTGGAACTTCGGGACTCCGCCGGCCGGTTGCTCGCGACGAGTCATCAAACCGAAGGGGCGAACGATCGGCTCATTCAGCACACCCTGCCGGCCGACGGCGATTATCGCGTTCGCGTCTATGACGTTCGCGGTCAGGGCGGGCCGGCTCATGTGTATCGCCTCACCCTGACGGTCGGCCCCACCGTGACGGCGGCGTTCCCCCTCGGCGGGCGCCGCGGCACCCCGACCCGATTCGAACTGGCCGGCGCCAACCTGCCGCCGGGGACTGTCGCCATCACCTTGCCTCGCGACGGGCCAACGAATTATGACCATCGTTTGAATGTCGCCGATCTCCTCACCCCGCCGTTTCGCCTCGACCTCGACGACCTGCCCGAGGCGATGGAAGATGCCCCGCCGGTGGCCCCGCCCGTTGTGCTCAATGGCCGTATCGGCAAACCGGCCGAGGTCGATTCGTGGCGAATTCGCTTGGCGAAGGGAAAACCGATCGAGTTCGAGGTTCGAGCGAAGAAACTCGACTCACCTCTGCTGGCCGCCATCGTCATTCGCGACCCAACGGGAAAGGAGTTGGCGAAGGCCGACGCGGTCACCACCGGCGGAAACGATCCGGTCGCGCGAATCACGCCCGCCGTCGACGGCGACTACACCCTCACCATCGCCGACCGATTCGCGACTCGCGGCGGACCTCGCTTCGCATATCGGGTGCGGGTGACCCCGCCGGAGGTCGAGCCGGACTTTCGCCTGCGATTCGACGCTTCAACAGCAACCGTGAGTCGCGGCGGCACCGCCAAGATTCGCCTGCATGCGGATCGCCGCGGCGGGTACACCGGACCCATTTCGCTGAGCATCGAGGGCCTTCCGAAAGGCGTGACGGCATCGGCAGCGACCATCGCCGCCAATCAGGCGTCGGCGGAAATCGCGCTCAAGGCTGACGCCGATGCGCCGATCACGGTGGCGAAGCTGACGCTGCGAGGCACGGCCACCCTTGGCGACCGGCCCCAGACGCGGTCGGCAACGTTCGCGAGTCGGGGCGTCGAGAACGACACGCTGTTGCTGGCCGTCGCCATGCCGACGCCATTCAAAATCACGTCAGACTATCTGCTCACCCAGGCGCCGCGCGGCACGGTCTTCGCCAAGCGCTACAAGATCGACCGCCAGGGTTTCACCGGCCCATTGACGATACGACTCGCCGATCGCCAGGCCCGCCATCTGCAAGGCGTCTCCGGCCCGACGTTGACCATTCCGCCGGGGCAGACGGAATTTGACTACCCGATCACGATGCCGTCGTGGATGGAAATTGGCCGCACATGCCGCGTTTGCATCATGGGTATCGGCGTCGTTCGTGACGCGGACGGCGTCGAACATGAGGTGAGTTTCAGCTCGACCGATCAACAGATGCAGTTGATCGTGGTCGTCGAGCCGGGACGGTTGGGGCTGACCTTGGATCGCGGCTCGGTTCGCGGCTCGCCGGGCCAATGGGTGTCGCTGCCGTTGGCCATCCGGCGCGGCACCGGGTTAACGGGGCCGGTCACGGTCGAGCTTGTCGCCGACGACCCATCGATTCGTGCCGAGCCATTGACGATCCCCGCTGGGCAATCCGGGGGCGAGCTGAAGTGGCGCGTCACCCGGAGCGGAACTTGGACGATCCGTGCGGCGACGCGCGACGAACGCGGGCAACCCGTCACCGCCGAGGCTCGCGTTGATGTCGTGGCATCGCCCTGAACGGGCGCCTCGTTTTCGTCAGTCGCGCCAGTTTAGGATCACCTTTCCCGACTGACCCGAAAGCATCACGTCGAAGCCCTTGCGGAACTCCGTGAAGTGATAGCGATGCGTGATGACGGGGTTGATCTTCAGGCCGCTCTGAAGCATGACCGACATCTTGTACCAGGTCTCGTACATTTCGCGGCCGTAGATGCCTTTGATCGTCAGCATGTTGAAGATGACGATGTTCCAGTCGATGGCGACCTCTGTTGAGGGGATGCCCAGCATGGCGATCTTGCCGCCGTGGGCCATGTTGGCGAGCATGTCGCGAAACGCCTGCGGGTTTCCGGACATTTCCAACCCGACGTCGAACCCCTCGTGCATGCCCAGTTCCTTTTGCACCGATGGCAGGTTGCGTTCGCGGACATCCACGGCGAGAGTCGCGCCCATTTTCCGTGCCAGGTCGAGGCGATAGGGGTTGACGTCGGTGACGGCGATGAATCGCGCCCCGGCGTGTCGGCAGACGGCGGCCGCCATCACGCCGATCGGCCCGGCGCCGGTGATGAGGACGTCTTCGCCCAGCAGGTCGAACGATAACGCCGTGTGGACCGCATTGCCGAACGGATCGAAGATGGAGGCAACGTCGCGGTCGATGCCGCGGTCATGGCGCCAGATGTTGGTCATCGGCAGGACGACGTATTCGGCGAAGGCGCCGGGGCGATTGACGCCGACCCCCTGGGTGTGGGCGCACAAATGCCGCCGACCCGCGAGGCAATTCCGGCACCGGCCGCAGACAACGTGACCCTCGCCGCTGACCACGTCGCCCGGGTGAAAGTCGTTGACGAATTCGCCGACCGCGACAATCTCGCCGACAAACTCATGCCCCACGACCATCGGCACGGGGATGGTCTTCTGAGCCCAGGCGTCCCAGTTGAATATGTGAAGATCGGTCCCACAAATGCCGGTTCGATCGACCCGTATCAGAACATCGTGAGGGCCGTAGGTTGGCTCGGGAACGTCTTCAAGCCATAAGCCGGGTTCGCGATGCTTCTTGACCAGGGCCTTCATGAGGCGGACTCCGAGGTTGTTGGCGGGTTCATGGCCGGAGGCTATGGCCCCGCGGCTCGCCGTTGGTTATATGTTTCCAGGCCGAGAACGGCGTCGCGAGGCAGCCAGCCCACGTCGCCGCCGGCCAATTCGACTTGCACCCAGCCGTCATTGATCCCGAGTGCCGAGGCTTCGACGCCGGCGGGTAACGGCTGCGGGCGCCTCGACCAAAAGCTCGGCCCGTCACCCGCTCGGAGCATCACGGGCCGAGCCGTCACGACGAGGATCGCATCAGCTCCGGCGCGTGTTCGCGCATCGAGGATCAGCCAACCTGCCCAGGCAGTGGCCGCCAGTATCAGCGTCATGCCCGGCCAACGGCCACGCGATCGCGTCATCGTCCACCGTGTCACCACCAGCCAACCGCAGCCCGAGACCGCCGCGACCCCGAGCCAACCGGTGAGCCGAAGCGGGCGCTTCAACCACACCAGGGACTCGCGCCGCGGCGACAACGCGCTTCGGTCGGTTGGCGACGCGTATTCGACGCGCGAACGGGCATATTCCAATCCTTGCCGTAATGTCAGATCGTCGGGCGCCGCGGCTAACCCGCGCCGATAGGCTCGAATCGCGGCCGGTATCTCGCCGGCCAGGAGCCATGCATGCGCCTCGTTCTTGTGCAGGCTGGCGTTGTTGGGCTGCTGCTCGCGGCGCTTGGCAAAGCTCTCGGCCGCGCGGCGAAACAGTGGCCGGGCCGCCAGATCGTTGTCGCGCCGCGACACGCCCGCCCGGAACGCTTCCTCCGCATCCGTGCCGGTTGCCAGGATGGCCGCGATCAAGCCGAGTGGAATCATGCTCCGGCCTCCCAGTCGCGAATCACCCGTTCCGCGCCGGCACGCAGCGACTCGATTCCCGGACCGGCGAGACCAAAGCGGGCGGCGTCAATCTCGCGCAGAAGCGACTCAACGCCGGCGATTCTTGTCTCGGTTACGCCTGCTTGCCGCATCGACGCGACGACGTTGTTGGGCGTTGTCACCGGTAGCGGAAGCCCGGTGCGGTCGCGGACAAACGTGAGAACAATGGCGCCGATGCCGGCAGCGGGGTCCGGCGACGTTGTTCGAAGAGATGTTAGAGCATCGAGCGCCCGGCGCACGGCGCGCTCGCGCCGTTGCCGCGCCAATATCGCCGCGTCCGGGTATCGGCGTTGCCAAGCCATGTACCAAACCCCGCAACCGATCGCGGGGACCACGAGGGCCAGCATGAGTTTCAACCAATCGGGCAAGCGGATGCCCTCATCGGCTTCGGGCGTCAACACAAAGAGAAAGTCCGGCCCCGGCATTGGCAGGCCCCCATCGCCAGTCGCGGGTCGCGGCTGTATCGTCAGCGCGATCACGTGCTCGGGCGCCGTCGTCGGAAAATAATCGAGGCGCGGATCGTAGTAGCGAAACAGCACCAGGGGAATCTCGCGAACGCGATCGTGCTTGGGTCGCAGGCGATAGCGGAAGGATCGCGTGCCGGGTTTCGCCTGGGTGTCGGCGCCATCGTCGCTAAGGTCATCGATGACAAAGTCGGCAGCGAAATCGGGCCGGCGGCGAAGGTCAGGGCGTTCAATCTCGCCGGGGTTTCGGCAACCGTGAACGGTGAGCGTGAAGGTGATCGCGTCCTCGACGGCGATTTCGGTGGGGGTCGCGGTCGTGGTGACGCGAACTCGTTCGCCGACGGCGCCGTAAAAATCTTCGGTGGGCCGGCCGATGCGGGGGACATCAACCGCGTGGCTTGTCGGGCTGCCAGCGGCGAGCATCGTCATCGCCATCAATAGTCGCACCGGCATGAGATTACCAATCCGGATACGGGCGTGACTCGGAGGCGGGCGCACCATAGAGCATGGCCCGGCGCTCGCGCTCGATTCGTTCGGCGGCCTGACGCAGCAATTCGCGAGCTTCACCGGCGGGCAACGGTTGATGCTGGCGCTCTTCGGGAATCGGCAGCAGGCGCCCCGATCCGGGCGGCGGGCGATCGTCGATCGGGGTTGCGTTGCCGGCGGCGGGCATCGGTGGGCCGCGCGGGTCGGGCGTGCCGTTTGCTGGTGAGCCGCCCTCGGTTGGCGTGCCGTTGGAGGTCGTCCGCGAACCACGGGGGTCATCGCCCGGCGATGAGGGCGGTTGCGGCGGCGGCGCGTCACCGGACGTCTTCTTCCATAACAGTTTCGCCAATTCCAGATTGTGCCGGGCGTCGTCGCGTAACTCGGCACCGGCGTCGGGCGATGCCATCACGCGGCGGAAACAGTCAATGGCCTCGACTAGGTGCGACGCGTGTTGCCCCTCGGATGCCAGCACCAATACCGTGCCGAGGTTGTAGTAGGCCCGTAGTCGCCGGGCGCCGGTTGCTTGATCGAGCGACGCGCGAAAAGCGCGTTCGGCATCGCGATAGTTGCCCATGCGTGAGAATGTGACGGCCAGATTAAAGGCCACGCGCCCGGGGTCGGCGGTTCGCTCGGCAGACTCATAGGCTTCAATGGCCTCGCGCCATCGCTGGGAAATGAAAGCCGCGTCGCCTCGCCGCTCGGCGTCAACGGCGCGTTGGCTCATTGCCGACGCCGCCGCCAGCGCGATCAACGGCAGCCACGCGACTTTCCAACGACGGCTCATGATGAATCCTCTGAGGCGCCCATCCGCATTTTCAGTATAGAGCAAAGGGCGCGGGCAACGAACCGGCCCGTCGAGAGCCGCCGCCCCGTGGCGATGATCAGGAAACATGGACCATGCGGGGACATCGTCACTAGACTATGTTCATTCGCCCCGGGTGATCCTCTCATTTCTTTGAGATCTTCCGCCGGCGATCGTTGGAGATCGCTCAGTATTTCCAGTCCCAAGCAGGAGGTTGATTGATGACGCGACAGAGCTTTCGTCCCGAGGTGGAGCGCTTGGAAACTCGGGCAGTGCCCGCCGGTAACGTTCTTGTGAACGTTTCCGCGTCCGGCGCCATGAGTATCGTTGGCGATAACGCCTCGAACTCGATCCGCATCACGCAAGCTGAGCCGGGCAGCGGTATTTTCACGGTCAGCGGTGAAGATGGCACCCTGGTGAATGGCGGCGGCTCCTACACAAACTTGCGATCGGTCACCCGCGGAGTCTCGATCAACATGAGAGGCGGCGACGACACGGTGATTATCGGAGCCGAGCCTCCCTCGGAAACGGCTCTCGAATTCCACAACGTCGTGACGCCGGGCGATCTCGAAATTCGGACCGGCGACGGCGACGACACGGTCCGTATTGAATACGCCCACGTCATGGACGATTTGGAAATCGATACCGGATCCGGCATTGATCATGTGGTCGTCGAATACTCGACCGTGGATGGCGACGCCGACGTTCGGACCGATGGCGGCGCCGACACGGTTTATCTCGAGTGGCTCTCCGTGGCGGGCGACCTCGACGTTCGGACCGGCTCCGACGGCGATCAAGTCGATATCGAATACTCCGACGTTGGTGGGAATACCCGCATTCGCACCGATGGCGGCGCGGATAGCGTGAGTGTGTACGGCTCGTATTTCAACCAGGACGTGAGAGTGCGGACGGGCGACGACGGCGACTTCGTCTATTTCACAACCGGCGAAGGCGCTCCGCGGACGACCATCGATGGCGATTTACACATCGACACCGACGGCGGTTCGGATGAAGTCGAGCTATATGCCGTCCGAGTCGCCGGCGACGCCACGATTCGTACCGGCTCCGGCGATGATCGCGTATATGTCACGACCGGCATTGTTGCGCCCGACAGCGACATTGGCGGCAGCCTGGTGATTCGCACCGGGCGTGGCGACGATTTCGTCCGCGTCGAAGACACGACGGTTGGCGGCGACACGTTCATCTCACTCGGCCGGGGCGACGACACGCTGGAAGTCGCGAACTCGACCTTTAACGGCGCTTTCCGTGCCCGAGGGCGGAGCAACACCACTCTCGAGCCGGGCGATGTTTTTGTCGATTGCAATAACTCGTACCTCGGCTTGTACAGCGTAACGGGCTTCGAGTTCATCGATGAGTGCGACGACGAGGAAGTCGGATAAGGAATCTCAACTCGTGGCGTCCTGTATCGAATGACGCGGGCGGGTTGGTTTTCACCCGCCCGCGTCATTCGTGTTTTGCACGGGTGTCCGGCCGCAGGCGCCTTCTAGTTGGCACTCGTCAAGGTGACAACACGCTGTCAATGATTCGGTCTCCACCGTCTACTTCGGCTCAAACACGACCTTCCCGCCGACAACCGTGGCAAGGATTTTGGTCTTGGCTAGGTTGTCGCGTTCCTTGGGTTCGAAAATGTCGCGAGACAGGATCACAAAGTCGCCGAGCTTGCCGGCGGTCAGGGTTCCGCGATCACGTTCCTTGTGGGCCGCAAACGCTGAGCCGCGCGTGTAAGCCGTCACTGCTTCGGCGACGGTGATTCGCTGCGCCGGGAACCAACCGTTGGGGTGCTTGCCGTCGAGGGGGCGTCGATTCACGGCGGCGTCGATCCCTTCCATGACGTTCAACGGCGCCACCGGCCAATCGGAGCCGAAGGCCAAGATCGCCCCGGCATCGAGCAGCGACCGGAACGCATACGAACTGGCGCAACGGGTCGCGCCGATGCGCCCCTCGGCCCATCGCCCATCGTCTATGACGTGATACGGCTGCATCGACGCGATCACGCCATGCTGTTTGAAGCGGGCATAATCCGCGGGCCGAAGGTGCTGGGCATGCTCGATTCGGAATCGCCGATCACGCGGGCCGTTCGCCTTCTCAACAGCGGCGAAAATGTCGAGCATCTCCGCGTTGCCCCGGTCGCCGATGCCGTGAATGGCGACCGAAAGGCCTGCTTTGTCGGCGTTCGCAACAAAGGTCCTCATGATCGACGGCGGCGTCACGAAGACGCCGGTGCTGCCCGGTTCGTTGACGAACGAGTCGAACATTTTGGCGGTGCTGGAGCCGAGCGACCCATCGATGAAGCCTTTCACGCCGCCGATGTTGACCCAATCGTTGCCAAACGCGGTTTCGGCTCCGAGGTCGGCCAGCTCCTTGGTCGCGGCGATCGGCAGATAGAAACCGATCCGGGTCGTCAGCCGTCCTTCGCGGGCCAGTCGCTGATAGAGGCGGAGTAACTTGCGCCTCGTGCCGGCGTCGTTGCCGTCCATGTCTTCAACGCAGGTGATGCCTTGAGCGCGAATTTCGTCGAGTGCGGCTCGCAGAGCTTCGGCAATCTCGACCTCATCCGGCGCGGGGACAAGGCGCGAGACGGGGTCCATGGCGTTGTCGCGCAGAAGTCCCGTCGGCTCGCCGGTTCTCGGATCGCGATAGATCACGCCGCCAATGGGGTCCGGCGTTTTGGCGGTGATACCGGCCATCTTGAGCGCCTTGGTGTTCACGATCGCCATGTGCCCGTCGTAGCGACGCAGAAACACCGGCCGATCCGGCACAAATTCATCGATGAGCGCCGCGGTCGGAAGCTCCCCTTTCAGCGCTCGATCATGGTCCCAGTCACCGCCGAGAAGCCATCGACCCGGCGGCAGCTTCTTGTCGAATTCGCGAAGCCGCCTGCCGAACTCGGCCTTATCGGGGGCGTCCTTGAGGGCGACCTTGCTGAGACCCGCGCCACCGCCGAGCAGGTGCAGGTGTGAATCGTGAAACCCCGGCACGACGCGCCGACCCTGGGCGTCGATGACGCGGGCCGCGTTGATCTTGTCGAGCCATGCCGCTTGGGCCTTCGCTTCGTCGGCGGTCAGAATGACGACGATGCGACCGTTGGCGATGCCCATGACCGCAGCCTCGGGCTTCGCCGGGTCGCCGGTCCAGATGCGGGCATTGACAAGGAGCAAATCGAGCGACGGCGGCGCTGCCAATGCCAAGGCGGCGATGAGGGTAAGGGACATGAACGATGACTCCTGAGATTCGAAACGGATGCCGGCGATGGTCGGCGCAGTCGCATCGCCATTGTCATAGTCGCCATTGGATCGATCTGGAAGTGCCACGAGCCGTTGACAATCGCGATTCCACGGGTTTATCTTCATCGTAGAAACGAGGAGATCCGATGAAAGCACGCGTTCAAAAGTGGGGTAACAGCTTGGCCCTGCGGATTCCAAAGTCGTTTGCGAACGAAGCCAAGCTCGCTGAAGACTCGCCGGTCGAGCTTTCCTTGGTTGATGGGAAACTTGTGATCGAAGCCGTGGGACTTGCACCGCTGAAGCTCGATGATCTGCTTCGAGCGGTCACCGACGAGAACATTCACGAGGAATGGAAAACCGGGCCTTCGGTCGGCCGGGAGGTTTGGTGACACGCAAGACGCGATATGTGCCGGAACGCGGCGATGCCGTGTGGATCGACTTGGATCCTCGGGTCGGGCACGAGCAAGCCGGGCGACGCCCGGCTCTGGTCTTATCGCCGGCCAGTTACAACGGCCGCGTCGGTTTGGCCCTTTTATGTCCCATAACCGGACAGGCCAAAGGGTACCCATTTGAGGTTCCGACACCCGATGGCTTAAGTGTGTCTGGCGTGGTCTTGGCCGATCACGTTAAAAGTGTGGATTGATCGGCGAGGAAGGCATCGCGCATTGCAAAAGTACCGGATGATACGGTTGTTCAGGTTCTAAGACGACTCCAAGCTCTGCTAGAGATAGAATCTTAAACACATCGATTTATCGCCGCCCGATGGAAGTTCTTCCCATGACTCGCATCATTCTCACTCTCGTCATAGCCTCGTCGCTCATCGCCTCGGCTCAGGCTTAGCCGCGCTCGCAGGGGCCGTGGAAGGCGTCGGGCGTGAACGGCGCCGTTGCCGCGGCCGGGTTGGACGCACTGGAGACCGAACCGAAACCGACTCAACGCCGGGTGGCGCGGCGGGTCCGCACGACGTATTTCTGAATGAGAATCTGAGGATTCAAACCGAAGCGTGATATCGACTCAACACTAGACGGCGTCCTACCTGCAACACCGGCCGCATCAGGGCGCGGAGACCTTGACGAACTCGCAGGGTTGCAGGCCGGCCAATGCAGCGAGCAACGCCGGGATCGCCGGGCGCAACGCTTCGATCGTGTTCGCGGGGGCCAGCACGACGACCACCGCGACCGGCAGGGCCGAAATGTTCTGCTGGTACTCCAAGCCCCGGTCGTTCGTCACCACCGCATCGAACCTGGCAGCGGCTGCCCGCCGAAGAAGCTCCCCATTCTCTACGCCGCCCCAGCCCATGTACGCGACGGTAAACGCGATGTGCCCGGGCAACTCTAGCCGCATCTGGTGCGGCAGATTCTCGTCGAGAAGGAGTTTCACGCCGGCACTGCGGCTCGGGCGGTGGCCGCCCGCAACTCGGCGAACAGCCCGAGAACCTGCTCGCGGCGGACAGTCGGGAACTGTTCCAAGAACTCGTCCACCGAGTACCCGGCCTCCAGGTGGTCGAAGAACGTCCGCACGGCCACCCGGGTGCCGGCGAAGCACGGCTCCCCGTGCATGACCCGCGGGCTGCTGGTGATGATCGGATCCATAAACGCATCCTACCCGACGGCCGCGACTCGAATACCACGCCGCCAAATGCACGGGGCTTCAAGACCGAAAGAAACAATGCACGCGGGGGTCTGCTGAAAGTAACTACCGCATTCAGACTCCGAGGCATGCCGTGACTGCCCGTATTATCGCCGTCGATCTTGGGAGGTTCAACTCTGTTTTTCGGGCGAGCCGAGCGGCGTCAGTCGCCGGGTTCTTCGCGCTTGCGACGGCACCGATAATGGTGGCCACACCCGGCGGCTGACGCCGCTCGGCTTTCGTACGCCTCGAATCACTTCGGTGCCCAAAGCATTCCCAAACCGTCGATCATATCGCGAATCGTAGCGAAGTCGCGAAAAAACACCCGCGTCAAAAGAACGATCAATTTGTTTCCCAAGAGACAAACTGGTTCGACCCGGGGCCTACCTCGGCGCCCAGCGCTTGACTAGCCGGCGCTCCCACCTCCGGCCTCCGGCATACCGCCGCACCCACACATCGTCGTTTTCTTCCCCCCACCCCCGGACCTCGAACGACGCCTCCGGGTACACCTCAGTCAGGTATAACAGGATCCATTCAACGTAATCCTCATAGTGGTTGAATTCCTTGATCTTCCCGTCCAGGAGCTCCCTCAAATCGTCGAGATCATACCACCCGAAGTAGGCCGCTTCATGGTCCATTTCCGCGGCAGGCATGCCGTGACTGATCCTATTTTCGACAGCGATCTCGGCAAATTCAATCGGTTCTTGGCGAGCTGTGCGGCATCGCGTGGCTCGACCTCGACACTCGCTGACGCGTCGTGCTCCGCAAGCAGCGCATTGCGGAGCACGACGCGTCAGCGAGTGTCGTATTAGAAAAAGCGTCGGCGACGAAAGAACGGGCCACCCGACGTTAGCCGCGTAAGGGCAAGAACACGACGACTTGCTCGCGGATCTCGTCTTCCGGCATGCAGTCCGCTATCAGGAGGATGTCGTCGATGGCTGAGCCAATGGACTGCTCATTGGTCGTGACGATGACGCCTGGCACTGATTCTCTCGCCGCCACCCGTTGGTAAGCGAAACCGACGATCGTATTCCGATCGTTGGTGACGAGAATACGGTTCTCCGCAGCGGCCCATGCCAAGACTTCGCGGTCGGGTGTTCCTTCGGGGAGTACGTCCTGAGCTCGGACAAGATCGATCTCCGGCCGGCGGCGGCGCAGGCCACGGATGATCTCCCCGTGGACGTCGGCATCACTGGCCAGTCGGAGCATTAGCCTTCACCCCGGCGCTGCGAAGCGCGAGCAGTTCCTCACGCGAGACACGCGGGCGCTCGGCCTCGATCTTCAGCCGCAGGGTTTCGGCCTCCTCTTCTCGTCGCTTCAAGTATGCCTGCACCTCCTCGCGGTGCCGAAGGTAGTAGGCGATAACGGCGTGGACGTCGGCCAGGTCCAGAGTGTCGTAGGCCCGGACCAGGTCTTCCGGGGTCATGCCATTTTCGTATTGCTCGACGACCAAGTCGAGGCTGACGCGACTCATGCCGACGCGAACAGCACCCCCCTCATCCACCCGGAGCGGCGGCGGTTCGGCGTGAAGCGGTAGTCCGTTTGCCAAGATGGTCATCGGTCACCTCGGTACATCACGGGGCTATCGCCATTTTACAGCCGACCACTCGGGCAGTCGAGCGCCGAAGTGAGAAGCAGCGTACGAGATCGCGCCCGTGACTGTCATAGGCGACAACACGGCGAGGAAAAAGAGAAGCGGGCGATTGACGCGGGATAGTCCGAGTGTGTAAGCTCCTTGCGTCCCGCCCGCAAATTCGAAACGGCCTGGACGGCCGCGCTCTCCGTTATGGATCCTCACCATGCCTCGCATCATTCTCTCTCTCGTCATAGCATCGTCCCTCATCGCCTCGGCTCAGGCACAGCCGCGCTCGCAGGGGCCGTGGAAAGCGTCGGGGATGCGGGGCGCCGTCGCCGCCGGCGGGTTGGGCGCCGTTGATGCCGGCATGGAGATATTCAAACGGGGCGGCAATGCGGCAGATGCGGCGGCGGCGACCCTTTTGGCGCTGAGCGTTACCGATAGCAGCCTGTTCTGCTTCGGCGGCGAAGCGCCCATCATCGTTTGGAACGCCAAGCGCGGGTGCGCAGAACTGCTCGTCGGTCTCGGGTCGGCGCCGCGGCTGGCGACGCGCGACCATTTCTCGAAGACCGGCATTCCCGGCAAGGGCGTTGAACCCGCCGCGGTGCCGGGCGCTTTCGACGGCGTACTGACGCTACTGGAGCGTCACGGCACGATGACGTTTGCCGACGCGGTCGCGCCGACTCTGAAACTCCTCGATGCCGGTCGCCAGCCGTGGCACGCCGACCTCGCCAAGACCCTGCGCCGATTGGTTGATGCCGAGAAACAATCTTGCGCTGATCGCGTTGCCGGGTTGCGCAGGGTCAGCGACTATTTCTATCGCGGGCCGATTGCTCGCGAGATCGACGAATGGAGCAAAGCCAATGGTGGGTTGATCCGATTCAGCGACCTTGCCACTCACGTCACGCGGATCGACGAACCGGCGCGGGCTGACTATCGCGGGCATACCGTGTTGAAGTGCGGCGTCTGGACGCAAGGGCCGTGCCTGTTGCAAACGCTACGGCTCCTTGATGGCTATGACGTGAAGGCGCTCGGTCACAACAGCCCCGACGCGATTCACCTGTCGGTTGAGGCGTTGAAACTGGCGCTGGCCGACCGCGACCAATTCTACGCCGACCCGAACTTCGCCGAGGTGCCGATCCGCGAGTTGCTCTCAGAGTCGTACACCCAATTGCGGCGACCGCTGATCGATCTCAAGCACGCCTCGCTGGAGCGCCGGCCGGGTGACCCGCGCGGCGGCAAGGCCCTGCTCGACAAGCCCGATCTTCGCGTCGGTATCGGCGACCGGGGCAACGACACGACGACTTGCGTTACGGCTGACGCGGCCGGCAATGTCGTTGCGGCGACTCCGAGCGGGTTTAGCGGTGTGGTCGCGGGCAAGACCGGCGTATTCCTCGGCACTCGACTGCAGAGCTTCAACGCTTGGGATGGCCATGTCAATTGCATCGAGCCAGGGAAACGACCGCGAATCACGCTGACGCCGACGATCGTCCTCAAGAACGGCAAGCCGGTATTGGCCGTCAGCGTCGCCGGCGGCGATGGCCAAGATCAGGCGACCTTGCAGTTATTACTCAACGCCATCGACTTCGGCATGAGTCCCGAACAGGCAGTGACGGCGGTTCGCTGGCAGACCGAGCATCACCTCGGCTCGTTTCGGCAGACCGCGCCGAAGCTGGGCAGCTTGAGTTTCCACCCCGACATCGGCGCTGCGACTGCGGCGCAACTGACCAATCGCGGGCACAAGGTAGAGTCCGCTCGGCGCCCGCAGACGAACCCGGTGATGATTCGTATCAACCCCGAGTCGAAACTGCTCGAAGCGGCCGGCGATCCTCGGTCGCGCCGCCACGCCGGCGCGTTCTGACTCTTGCCTTCCCTTTTCATCGACGCATTGGCGACAAGCGAATCGCAAAAAGCCCATTGCGGCCCGTCAGCCCCACGGTGAGCCGCCTGAGATCGGTTCGTATAATAACTTCAGGAAGTGCGATCGACGATATTGTCTCGGAGACGGCAATGGCGGAAACGATTCTCGATCAGGTGCGTTCGAAATACGCGGCGGCGGCGGACACGCTCCGGGCGGACACGCCGGGGTTGCGGGCCGTCGCGGAGGCCTTCGGCTACTCGGCGGCAGAACTGGCGCTGTTGCCCGCCGACGCCAACCTGGGCTTGTCGTGCGGTAATCCGACGGCGTTCGCGAATCTGCGACCGGGTGAGGTCGTGGTCGATCTCGGTTGTGGCGCCGGCATCGACGTGCTGCTGGCGGCTCGCAAGGTCGGGCCAAGCGGCAAGGCCATCGGCATCGACATGACCGATGAAATGCTGGCCCGCGCCCGCCGAAACGCTGCCACGCCGGTCGATGGCGTCGTTCAGACCAATGTCGAATTCCATCTCGCGACGATCGACAAACTCCCGTTGCCGGATGCTTCGGTCGATTGCCTCATTAGCAACTGCGTCATCAATCTGGCGCCGGATAAGGCTGCGGTCTTCCGAGAGATGAATCGGGTGTTGAAGCCGGGCGGCCGAATCGCCGTCAGCGACATTGCCTTGAAAAAGCCTCTCCCCGAGGCTCTGGCGAAGAGCGTGGCGGCCTACATCGGCTGCGTTGCCGGGGCAATTCCAATCAGCGATTATGAGCAAGGGCTTCGGGCCGCCGGATTCACGACGGTTGAGGTCATCGACACAAAGAAGGACCTAAACGCCTACGCGCTGGTGGAGGGGCAATCGGGTTGTTGCTCCCCGGCGCCGGCGCCGGAACCGCTCGGCGGGCGACTGAATATCGTCGCGGAGCCGGCTTGCTGCCCCCCGGCACGACCGACGGACATCCACGGCGAATTGGGTGAACTGTTGCGGCAACATGACGTGAACGAGTACGCCGCCAGCGTGCAGGTCTATGCTCTCAAGGGAACCACGGAATGAAACGGGTGTTGTTTGTCTGCGTCGAGAATTCAAATCGAAGTCAGATGGCCGAGGCGTTCGCCCGCATCCACGGCGACGGGCGCATCGAGGCGATGAGTGCCGGCTCGCGCCCTTCGGGCAAGATCAACCCCAAGGCGATCGAGGCCATGCGCGAGTTGGGCTACGACCTGACGACCCATCGATCGAAGGGTCTGAGCGACCTGCCGCCGGGCGTGGTTTTCGACGTGGCCGTGACGATGGGTTGTGGAGACGCCTGCCCGACGACCTTGGCTAAAGAGCGTATCGACTGGCAGATTCCCGACCCACGGGAGATGACGCCCGAGCAGTTTCGCGCCGTGCGCGACCAGATCAGCGGACTGGTGCAGGAATTAATCCGCGAGATCGATTACCCGCCGTTCTGCGCCGTGGGAGGGTCGTAAGGTGCCTCTTGCCCGTTTTCATAATGCGAATTAAACTTTCAAACGTATCCCACCCGCCCGACGGAGAATCCTATTCCTATGCGCTGGTTCAAGACGACTCTCGCCGCGACGGTTTTCGTGGCGAGTGTGACCCCTGTTTTCGCTCAACCGTTGGCGTCGGCGAAGCCTTATGACTGGCCGCAGTGGCGCGGGCCGGAACGCACGATGCTCAACAAGGAGACCGGCCTACTCGCCGACTGGCCCAAAGAAGGCCCGGCGCTTGTATGGAAGGTCGAGAAAATGGGCGACGGTTACAGCACGCCCGCCATCGCCGCGGGGCGCATCTATCTGATGGGCAACCGCGGCGGGAAGGAATACGTCTTGGCCCTCAACGAAGCGGACGGCAAGGAAGTCTGGGCCTTTGAAGTTGGCCCGGTGCGAGCCGGCGGCGGCGGTTACCCTGGCCCGCGTTGCACGCCCACCATCGAGGGCAATCGCCTTTTTGCCCTCGGCCTCAACGGCGACCTGGTCTGCCTGAGCAACGCCGGCAAGCTCGTCTGGCGCAAGGATCTTCGGAAAGAGTTCGGCGGCAACGTCGGCGGCTGGGGCTACAGCGAGTCCCCATTGATCGATGCTGAAAAGCTCATCGTGGCCCCCGGCGGCGGCAAGGCCACCATCGTCGCCCTCAACAAGACCAACGGCAATGCAATCTGGCGGTGCGCCGTCCCGCAAGCGGACCACGCCCACTACTCCAGCGCCATCGTCGCCGAGATTGACGGCGTTCGCCAGTACGTTCACTTCCTCTCCGGCGGCGTGGTCGGCGTCGAAGCGAAGACCGGCAAGTTCCTGTGGCGGTACGACGCGCCGCACAATGGCACCGCCAATTGCTCCACGCCGCTCTATCAAGACGGCCACGTCTTCGCGGCGTCGAGCTACGGCACCGGCGGCGGGCTGGTCAAGATCGCCAAGAGCGGCGCCAAATTCACCGCCGAGGAAGTCTATTTCACCAAGAGCATGAAGAACCACCACGGCGGCATGGTTCTCGTCGATGGCTATCTATACGGCTCCAATGAAGGCTTGTTGACCTGCCTCGATTGGAAGAGCGGCAAAGTCATGTGGGAAGAGCGCCGGCCGGGAAAAGGTTCGATCGGTTACGCCGACGGCCGACTCTATTATCGCAATGAAGGCGGCAAAGGCGTCGTTCATCTGGTCGAGGCGAACCCGACGAAATTCGTGTCTCACGGCCAGTTCGAGCCGGCCTATCGCAGCCGGGCCAACTCCTGGCCGCACCCCGTAATTGCCAACGGCAAGCTCTATCTGCGCGATCAAGATGTGCTGATGTGCTATGACGTGAAGGCGAAATAGTGCCCCTCTCGAGCCGCCGTTTCGCGCTCGCTTGACGACGCGCGAGCGCGAAACGGCGCGCCCAACTCATCTTGGAACCAGCCACGTTCCCGCAAGCCGATCGTGCCAGGCTCGCGCCGGCGATCGCAGGGCATGTACGGCATAACCGGCGAGAACGACGACCGACAGCCCTTGCAACAGCGAGCAGAGCCAAAGGGCCGAGGTCGCATAGAGATCAATCGCCGCCACCGACCACAAGATCGCCACAATGGGCAGCCAAAAAAGGGTCGCACGCCCCGCGCATCGCCATCGCCCGGCGGGCCGGCCGTCGCGGCGAACCAGGGCCAGGCCCGTCAGCCGAAACGCCAAACCACCCCGAAGCAGCCACGCGAAGCCGATCCAGATGAGCGGCAGAAACCCGATCAGCACGCCAAGCGACACCAGCGCGCGAATCGGCGGCGGCGACGTCGAAGGCTCTCGAACAAGGTTGTGAACGTCGGTGATGTCGAGCCGCAATTGCTGCGTTCCGAATACCCACGGCACGGGCGACGTTGCCTGAAATTCTTCGCCCGGCACTAGCGTCGGCGCTGCCATAGCGACATCGGCTCCACGATTCAGCGACGGCACCACGCTGTAGGAATTTCGCAAGTATCCGAGTGAGTCGAGGCGACGATCGATTTCACGACGCGCTTCGATTTGCCGTTCCGCCAAAATCGCTCGCAACGTCTCCGGCGGCGGGAGCGGCGCATCGTTGGCGGCGGCGTACAGTGCCGTTCGTTGGGCGTCGTCCTCAAGAATCTTCGACACCATCGCGGCCCGCAAGATGCGGTGATCCATCGCGATGATCGTCCCGAATGCGATCGATCGGCTCCATCCGATCATCATCAGCAGGCCGATCGATAATTGGAAGAACAGCACCCCCAGGTGCGTGAGTCGCATGCTGCGGCTGACCTCGGCGGGTCGCTCGGCGATGGCCTCGAAGTCGGCGCGAAATCGTTCGATGATTTCTTGCGGAGCGCCGCCGCCGTTGAGGCGATGGAGCGGCTCGCGAGCGTAGAGCGGGATCGGCGCTCGGGGAACGCGATCCTGTGGAGTTGCAACGCCTTCGAGCGCCGCCACGGCGACCTTGGCGAGAAACGCTCGGCATTCGGCGTCGCCCGGAGGCGCTCCCGGCACGTCGAGCAAGATCGCTGACCCGTTGGGGCGAACCCAGACCTGATCGAGTTCGAGTCGGCCGGGCCGCGTGCCGTCGCGGCCGGAGTCGACGAGTTCCGCGCCGATGTCACTGAGAATGCGTCGCGCCGCCCACCACGGCAACGCCCCGCGATCGGCGATCAACTCCGGCAAGGTCATTCCGGGCGGCGCGTGATAGGCATCCCAGGGCGTGCCATCGGCGCCGGTGCCCGTCGCAAGCCAACGAAGGTGCGTCGGCCTCGACACCGAGCGCCGGGCTTCCGATGGCTTTACGCCTTGCCGAATCCAGACCGGCCGAGCCAGACCCGGGTCATAGCCGACTTGCACGCTCTCGCTGTTCGGGCCGGGCCGTGTGCCACGAATCACGAACGGACCACACGGTCGCGGGTCGGCCAACGGCGCCACATGCTCGCCGGGGTCGCCGGCAAACAACTCCGGCGCCCGCGACGATTGCCGCAACTGAATCGTCCGCGTTCCGCTGATGACTTCATGCAGCGCGCGATACCCGTTCCTCGGGCGCATCGTCACCAACACCAGCAGCAACGGCAACCACGCAACCGATTCGAGCATGGCCCACGACACCGGGTCGTTCAAGAGGTCAATGAAAAACGAACCGACAATCTCGGCGACAAGCCCGTTGAGGGTGAACAGTACCGCAGTTCTTACGAATACTCGGCGCCATCCCGGCCGGCTGATACCGTCGGCTTGCGTCACGCGCAGCCCGACCAGCCACTTTCCGATCGCTGCGCCGCGACGCCCTTCCCAGATCGTGAAATAGGTCAGCATCGGGCCGGTGATGAGCAGAAAGAACAACGGCGATGCCACCGATCGTTTGCCCAGCAACAGCAGCATGACCACCTGACCCCACACGAAGAACGGGATCGAATCGAGGAAGTAAGCGCCGAAGCGAAGCCCAACACCGGCGAAGGTTAGTTTGCCCGGAAGAAACGGCATCAGAGCATCGCGAAACTCGCCCGCGGTGGCATAGCGAGCGTCGCGGTCGCGGGCCAAGCCGCGCATCACGACCTCGCCCAACACCGGCGACAGTTCAGGCCGAATCGTCAGCGGCGACGGCGGCGATTCGGAAACAGCCCGCGCCACCATGGACATGCCGTCCAGGTGTTGGAATGGCGCTCGCCCCGTGAGCAAGTAGTAAAGCGTCGCGGCGGCTGAATAGACATCGGAGCGAACGTCGAGCGTTTCCCCGCGAAGCTGCTCCGGCGAAGCGAATAACGGCGTGCCGACGAACCCTCCCGGGCTGGTCAGTTGCAAGGACCCGCCGACGGTACGCGACAAGCCGAAGTCGCCCACTTTGACGCGATCATCGTCGTCGAGGTAACAGTTGGCCGGCTTCATATCCCGGTGAATCACGCCCGCTCGATGAGCGGCTTCCAAGCCATCGAGGAGGTCAACGGTCTTTTCGATGGCGTCGGTCGCCGTCAACGGACCGTGACGTTCAACCAACGATTTGAGCGTTTCGCCGCTCATCAGTTCCATGACCAGATAGGGCCGACCGCCCGACTCCTCGGCCGCCAGCACGAACACGCAACGCGGATGGGTGATGGAGCCGGCCAATCGACCTTCCTGGCGAAACCGCTCGGCGATCGTGCGCGATTCCGATAGCGACGGTGCCAACACCTTGACGGCCACGCGGCGCCCCGTCGGATCGGTCGCTTCATAAACGCGGCCCATGGCCCCCGAGCCGAGCAATCGCGTGAGCCGATACGGGCCGATCGTACCGGGATGGTCGTCTGGAAGTACCCGCGGCGAGATGGCAGCCTGATCGACGGTGGACATGCCGCCGGAGCGAGGCCGCGCCGCGTCGGTCAGTCGATCCAGGCCGTCGTGCGCGGCGAAAAAACTCTGCAACTCAACAGCGATGTCGGGATTGTCCGCCATGAGGCGTGCGCGATCCGGCGTCTGGCCGGCATCGACCGCTTCGAGGTAGCCGAGGATGATCGCGTCGACGCGCGCCTCCCGGTCGCCAGGATGGGTATTCGAATCGGTCACGGGTTACGTCGTTTCTCCCAATCGTTCGCGAAGCTGTTGCGTGCCCCGTTTGAGCAAACCGGCGACCGCAACGGGCGTGCGCCCCATCTGCCGGCTGATATCGGCCACGGACCAGCCCTCGCAATAACGCAGGACCAGCGCCGTTCGCTGGGCGTCGGGCAACTGATCCAGGGCATCGGCCAATCGGCAGGCACTCTCGGCTCGGTCCAGATGCTCGCTCGGGGACGACTGATCGGCCGCAAGCCACGCACTCAGGCGATCGGCCGACTGTTCCAACGCCGCTTCGAGCGACCGTTCGCGGCCGGCGTCTCGCTTGTCGCGCCCCAGATGCCGAAAGGCGTCCGCGAGCGTCCCGGCCAGAATCCGGCGCAGCCACGCCAATACCTGCGGCGCCTCGATGCCGCGAAACTCATCCTGTTGCCGGTGAGCCGTCAGCAGTGCCTGCTGCACCACGTCGGAGGCATCCAGCTTGCCCTGCCATTCCACGCCGATCCGGGCGCGGGCCAGCACCATCAGGTACGATCGAAACCGCCCCAGATCCGGCACGGGGCCCAGTAATGGGTTATTCGCATCATCGCGGGTCATGATTTCGATTGTCGCAAACACGGAGCCGTTTCGCCATGCCGCCGATCCGTTTCGATTCGCCCAACTCTTGAGCTGCCGGCGCCCTCGAAACGCAAACCATACACTAAGGTCAATCGCCTCAACCGTCTTCGGAACTTCGCATGCTCGTCCCGCAACCGCCAATGTTGACCGCGGATCGTCCCGGAATCGGGGGGACGATCAAACAGTCGCCGGAGGATTTCGAGGTCGAAGAGATTCCCGCGTATCTGCCGGTCGGCAGCGGCGATCACTTGTTCTTGTGGATCGAGAAGCGGGACATGGGCGCCGAGTTTTTCGAGCGCCAGATTGCCAAGCGGCTCGACATTCCGGTAGGCGACGTGGGCACCGCAGGCATGAAAGATCGCCGCGCCGTGGCGAGGCAATGGGTCTCGGTTCCCGCCACGGCCGAGGCCAAACTGCCTCACCTCGATGGCGAGGGCCTGCGTGTCGTGCAAGTCAGCCGACACACCAACAAGCTTCGCCCGGGACATCTCCACGGCAATCGGTTTCGAATCTTGATCCGCGGCGCCGATCCGGCCATCGATGTCGCGCCCATTATCGATCGCCTGCGAAGCGATGGCATCCCAAACTATTACGGCCCGCAGCGATTCGGCCGGGGTGGCGAAACCGTCGATCTCGGACTTCGGTTGTTGCGTGGTCAGCCGCTCCAGCGTCGCCCGTCGCCATTCTTGCGCAAGCTTGGCCTGTCGGCGGCGCAATCGCTGCTGTTCAACGACTACCTGGCTCGGCGGCAACGCGACGGCTTGTTTCGCACGGTGTTGATGGGGGACGTCATGGGAAAATGGCCCGCCGGCGGAATGTTCGTCGTTGACATTCGAGAAAGGGAACAACAACGTTTTGACGCTCGTGAAACCGTTATCACTGGCCCGATTTTCGGCCGAAAAACGTTCGCCGCCGCCGGCGCCGCCGCCGAACGCGAGGCCGCGGTTCTGGCCGATCACGGCCTTTCGCCTCGAGCGTTTGACGGATTCGGCAAGCTCGCTTTGGGCACGCGGCGCCATTTGCAGATCTATTGCGATGACCTGACGGACACGTGGGAGCCAGAGGGGCTTCGATTGACGTTCTCGCTGCCGGCTGGAAGTTATGCCACCGTGTTGCTGCGCGAGGTGATGAAGACCGATAGCGATGCCGCCGCCGACCACGAAGACTAGCGTCGGGTCGCGGAAACCGATCGCCTTCTTCTTGCGAGGCGTTGCTAAAACTCAAGACCGGAGGCTGTTCCCATGATTCGCGGTGTTCACACGATGTTCTACACGTCTGACCCCGAAGGGTTACGCGCGTTCTTGCGCGACAAGGTTGGATTGCCGGCGACCGACGTCGGCGAGGGCTGGCTGATCTTCAACTTGCCCGAAGCCGACATGGGGTGTCACCCAGCGGAAGATGAAAAGGGCGCCCCGAGTGGGACGGCCCATACTTCCTTCTACTGCGATGACATTCGAAAATCTGTCACTGAGATGAAAGCTCGCGGCGTCGAATTCACCGCGCCGATCGAGGATCACGGCTATGGGCTGGTGACGTTCTTCAAGGTGCCGGGCGACTTCGTCGTGCAACTGTATCAGCCGAAGTACACGAAGTAGGCGCGGTTGCTCATTCTTCGCTGGTAGCGAGGAACGGCCTCACATAGGACATCAAGCCGACCTCAAACAGCTCGGCCTCGACGTCGGCCGGCGCCGGATTGTCGAGGGTCTGTTCAACCTCGTACCAGATGAATTGGGCGAACAGCCGCCGAGCGCGGCTGAGTTGTTTGCGAAAGGCTTCGGGCCGAATCGTCGTGCCGGCCTTTTGGCTGACTCGCTGGGCCAGGTCCCGTGAATCGCATTCGGGATGATCGACCGCCATGCGGAGCACCGTGTGCGCGAAATTGCCCGGCGATCGCTTCTCGTGGGCTTCCAATCCGCGCCAGGCGGCGTCGAGCAAGCAGCGTTGCCAGCCGGCGAGCAATTGAGCCTCGGCGCTACCGAAACGATTGTCTGGCAACCGATCGGCGTCGAGATCGACCGGCGCCGGCCGGCCCTGCTGGCGAGCCTGATAGGCCCGCACCGCGTTTCGCACCGACGTGATTAGGTAGAAGCGAAAGCGCCCGCGATCCGGCGACGCCCGTTGAAAACCATGCCGGGTCACCTGCAACAGAAACTCCTGCAGGATCTCATCGGCATCGTGCGGGTCGTTGATTAACGCTCGGATGTACTTTTGAATGGCGGGCGCATACCGATGAACGAAGTGAGCCGGCTCGTGAATGACCGACCAGCACGTCGATATCTGGTTCAGATCGGGCACGTAGCCGTCGCCGCTGAAGGGATTACTCATGAGCTCGCCTCCGCGGGTCAGTCTATGACTCGAAACGCCGCCCATCACCTTTCCCTCTCGCCCGTCGCGGCGCCGTTGGTTAGGATGATGTCAGAGGAGAGATTTATGAATCAAATACGATGGGAAGACTATATCGAGGAGCGACCCGGCATCATGCTTGGCAAGCCCGTGTTCAAGGGCACACGATTGACCGTTGAATTGGTCTTGCAAGAGCTGGGAGCCGGCACGACGCCCGAACAATTGCTGGCGAACTACTCGACCTTGAAGCCGGAACATATTCGAGCTGCCATGCTCTACGCCGCTGCCGTTCTGTCCATGGATGCCTGATGAATGCGATTCATGATTGACGAGAACATCCCCGCGATCATCATTGACTGGCTCCGAAATCATGGCCACGATTTGGCTCTGGCGTCAGAGCTTTTACCCGGCGCGACCGACGAACATTGGCTCATGGCGGCGAGGAAAGAAGGCCGGATACTCGTCACGGCGGACAAGGACTTCGGCGAACTGGTATTTCGCGAAAGACGTAGCAGCCAAGGGATCATTCTTCTCAGACTCCACGACATACCGCTCGTTGAACGCCCCGCGAGATTGGAGCAAGCCTGGAGCATCGTCGAAGCCAATCCATCGGGCAAGTTTGTCGTTATCACATCCAAGCGAGTTCGAGTTCGTCCCATGGCGTGAAGGTTTGACATGCCACGCACCTTTCCCGCTCGCCCGTCGCGGCGCCGTTGGTTAGGATGATGTCATCGAATGAGCGGTTCGATGTACCGACCATGGGGCGGTGTCGACGCGATATTGCAGGCGAAGGTAAAACGACTCCAAGCGAGGCTCACATGCGTCCATTGTTGGTTTTCGCTGTCGCAATTGGGATTCTCGCGCCGGGTGCGGGCGCCGCGGAGACGAAACCGAACATCGTCTTCATTCTGGCCGATGATCTCGGCATCAATGACCTGCATTGCTACGGTCGTGCCGATCATCGCACGCCGAATCTGGATCGGCTCGCGGCTTCAGGCACTCGATTCACGTCGGCCTACGCGGCGTGCCCGGTTTGTTCGCCGACGCGAGCGGCTCTCATGACGGGAAAGGCACCGGCGCGGCTGCATCTGACCACATTTCTCCCCGGCCGTGCTGATTGCAACGCCCAGAAACTCCTGCATCCCGCCATCGCGATGCAACTGCCGCTCGCCGAAAAGACCCTCGCGGAGTATCTGAAAGAGGCCGGCTACGCGACGGGTTGTTTCGGAAAATGGCACCTTGGCGGCAAAGGCTTCCTGCCGACCGATCAGGGGTTCGATGAATTCGCCGCCGGCCAGGCGAACACGAAGCCATCGGCGACCGAGGGCGGCAAAGGCGAATATGACCTGACCGCACGGGCCGAGGCCTTCATCGATCGCCATCGCGACAAGCCGTTCTTTCTGTATCTGCCTCACAACAACCCGCACATTCCCTATAGCGCTCGGCCGGAAACAGTGGCGAAGAACGCCGGCGCCTTGGAGCCGGTCTATGCCGCGGTTATTGAAACACTCGACGATGCCGTTGGCCGGTTGCTCGCGAAACTCGACCAGTTGAAGCTCACGGAGCGAACGATCGTCATCTTCACAAGCGACAACGGCGGGCTTCACGTCCCCGAAGGCCCGCACCCGAAGATCACGCACAATACGCCCTATCGAGCGGGCAAGGGGTTTCTGTATGAGGGCGGCATCCGCGTGCCGGCCATTGTGCGATGGCCCGGCAAGGTACCTGCCGGCCAAACGATTGCCGCGCCAACCATCACCATGGATTGGCTGCCGACACTGCTGCAATTGGCGCTTGGCAAATCACCCGACGGCTTGGATGGAGAGAGCGTTGCGGGCTTGCTGTCGGGCGCTGTCGTGAAGCGTACGAGCCGGCCACTATACTGGCACATTCCGCACTACTGCAACCAGGGTAGCCGGCCCAGCGGCGCGATTCGCGATAGCGATTGGAAACTGATCGAACATTATGAAGACGGTTCAATTGAACTATTCAACCTCAGGGCCGACCCCAGCGAGACCATGAATCTGGCAGCGAAGGAACCGGAACGGGCGTCCGCGATGCGCGACCAATTGGTTGCATGGAAAAAGGCTGTCGGCTCCCAGGAAAATAAGCCGAATCCCCAATTCGACGCGACCATGCACAAGCGGTTATATGTCGATGTTGACGTGTCGCAGTACAACGCCGCGTCGGCAACCCCTGGCGAGTTCGCTCGCGTGCAAGAGTGGCGCAAGCTCATGAACGCGGCGCTCAAGGCGAGGGGGAAATAGGGCGCGTCCGCGAGCACGCGGCGCAAGCAAGTGACCCCAAACGGCTGCGTCGTGCCTCGCCTCAGGGCACCACGGGCTGCGTCCAGGCCATTTCCTTATCGCCCTTTTGATACGGATTCGGGTGCGGTTTCGACGACGTGACCACGGCCCGGACGTATAGCTCCTTGCCCGTCAATTGATAACGCGGCTGAAGGTCGGTTGATTCAGCCACGACACGGCCGATGCCGGCGCCGGCGCCTGTGGGGTCGATCGCGGCATCATTCATCGTCGCGATGAACCGAGTCGAATAGGTGACGCCCGATTCAGCGCGGATGTCGATGCGAAGCTCGTTGCCGGCCCGTTGGACGTCATCGAGAATCACGCCACTCGATGAATAGAAATCGCCGGCCTCCAACCCGCGCACCATCGCCTCAGCACTTAGGTACGGCGCCCGAACCATGACCCATCCTCGCCCCGGGTTCACCTTGCCTTGGCCGAATTCGTGATAGCCGTGAGAGTCGTCGGTCGCCAGGCCGTAGACCACGGGTAGTTTCAATTTCGCCAACCGGACCGCGAGCACGGTGTCCCAGATCTTCTCGCAGCTCGCATGAGTGGCGTCGCCGTAGTTGCGCACGCCGGGATGGCCGTTGAAGACTTCGAAGAATCGCAAGTCGTCGGCCTTGAGCATGTCGGCGGCCACGACACCCCAACCGAAATTGGGATGATTCAGAAACGCCAGCATCGGCCAGCCGGTCTTCTTACGTTGCTCGGCAACCGCCCGGAGGTTGACGGTAATCGTCTCGCCGACGTTGCCGCCGTCGGTCGGCTTGATGACGTCGCGGACATTGATGCCGTTGAGATGCACGGGCAACTTGGCGTAGCGATGGGTAATCTCCTCGCCTTGGATCAACAGGAACGTTCCCGGTTCTTCGAGCAAGCTGCGAAATTCTCGCAATGGTTTGAGTCTCACGGACATCTTACCGTCGCGGTCGCGGCGTTCGACCCAGTTGGGGCCGAAGCGGGCTTCATACTTGGCGATGGCGCCGGCCAACGACTTCTTCTCGGGGGCGACGGCCAGCCATCGTTCTCCATCGGAGAGAACGTTGTGATCCGTCAGAGCGAGAAAGTCATAGCCGTGTCGCTTGTACCAATCGGCAATCATCTCGGGAAAGTCGTCGCCGTCGCTCCAGAGTGAATGAGTATGCAGGTTCCCCTTATAGAATCGAGGGGCCTTCGTGGCGATTGGCGGCAGCGGCTGAGGCGCGTCGGCGGCGACCGGCGCCGGCGACTGCCGGCCGGCCAGGGCAAACGTTACGGCCAAGAGCAGGGTCAAGGCAAGTGACATGAGACGCGACGTTCGGCGCATGGGGGGAGGCTCCACGAGGAGGGATTGGCAGTAGCGTATTGGATGCCCCAGTATTCGACAAAGGAATAAGCCTGAATCGCGAGCGAAGGGGTGATGGAAACCTTCTTCGCGGGCGATTCAGGCTTTCTTCGCGGGCGCTTCAATCTCGCTTCGAATAGGTATCACTCGGTAAACGCGAACTCGTTCAAGCAAAACAGCGATTGGCAGAAATCCGTCAGCGCCAACTGCCGCGCCTCGGCCGGCGGTTTGCCGCGATATTCCACGGTCTGGGATTCGATGAACGCGACCGCGTCGGCCAATTCCGCCGCGTTGGGGGCGCGCGATAACGTGATCGCGTAAGCGCGGCGGATCGCCTCGGCGGGCGACACCCCCGTGTTTGGGGCGACCCGCGCCGCCAACGCTTTAGCGCTCGTGCGAATGTGTGGGTTGTTCATCAAATAGAGCGCCTGGGGCGCGACCGTCGTGGCGGGACGTTCCGCCAAGCCCGCCAAGGCGTCCGGCGCGTCGAAGACCTGCATCATCGGTATCAGCTTGCTTCGCTTCACCGTGAAATAGATGCTGCGGCGAACGCTGCCCTCATCAAGAGTGCCCGGCCCATACATCGTCGCATCGAGACGCCCGCTGACCGCCAAAATGCTATCCCGAATCGCCTCACCCTCGAGGCGTCGCGGGGTGTATCGCCAAAAGAGCTTGTTGTCGCGATCAATCGACGCCTTCGACTCGTCATAGGTCGAGTCTTGTTGATACACAGCACAGGTGAGGATTAGCTTGTGCATCGCCTTCAGGCTCCAGCCTTGGCGGATCATCTCGGTGGCGAGCCAATCGAGTAACTCGGGGTGAGTCGGCGGTTCGCCGCGCGTGCCAAAGTCGCTGGGCGTGGCCACGATGCCTCGGCCGAGGTGATGCTGCCAGAGCCGATTGACAATGACCCGTGCCAATAGCCGCCCGGCGCCGCTCTCCACGTTGGTCAGCCACTCGGCCAGATTCGTTCGCAGGTGTGGCGTGCGGGCATCCTTCGGCGCCGGCCGCGGGGCGAAACTCTTACCCGTCATCGACAAGGCTTGCAGGAACCCCTGATCGGCAATGCCGTCCTTCTGATTCGGATCGCCACGGCGCAGGTAGTGCGTGTGCGGCAAGAAGTCGTCGCCCTGAGTGTGCAATCGCAATGGCGGGAGTCCCTCACTGCATACGAGTACCTTGACCTTCTTCGGCCTCGGTTCCTTCTTGAGGTGATCCTGGACCTTGCGGTTGAGCGTCTGCCATTCGGAATCGAGCGGGGCATACCACTTCAGGAGCAAGGCCGTCTGAGCGGGGGTTCGCTTGTCGGCGGGAGATTCGAGCGCCTGTTTGAATGACTCGGCAAGGGCCGGCGCGACCAACGGCAGATTCGGTTCGGTAGCGAACGAGAGGCGTGGCCGGCCGATGCCGTGGCCGACGTTGTTGCTAAACGTCATCGTCACACCGATGACTGTGCCGCCGTCGAAGCCAACAGGCGACTCGAACTCGAAGATGGCCGCGTGATCCTTGCCGAACTGCGGGTCGATCGCCCAGCCGGAGGTCACCGGGTCAGCATCGATGGCCGCGGACACTGGTAGCCCCTTTTGCTCGAAGGTGGCCCGAGGCCGGACTAGCTTCACGGTTGTGGGGGCGGCCCCCTTGACGCCGTGCGGAGCGATCGTCACTTTGAAATCGGTCAGAGCGAAATTGCCGTTGGCGGCGCGGCCTGGGCCAACCTTCACCAGCGACGGGTGAGCCAATGTCTCAAGGCGCACCGCCTTCAAACCCTTTTGGTGGGTAACGAATGTGAAGACCAACGTCTCGATCGGTGGATTCTTGCCCGATACCAAGACGCTGCCGTCGTCTTGCATCGCCAGCGTCGCCCCACCGGCGGAACGCTGTTGTTTTGGCTCGGGAATGACCCACGACGGCGGCAGGGTCTTGCCGGCTCTCTGCCAATCGGTGAATCGCTGCGGCAGACGCTCCTTCTCAAACGCCTGTAATTGTCGAACCAACGGAGCGTGGGCCGTGTCAAAATCGGCCTTCGCTTTGCGGTATCCTTCGGAGTCGAGGTCCAACTCGTAATCGCTTCGCACGGTCTTGGTGAAGCTCGCGACGAGGCGATAGTAATCGGCCTGCGGAATGGCGTCGTATTTGTGGTCATGACAACGGGCACAACCAACGGTCAGACCCAAGAATGCCGTCGTCAGCGTTGAGACCTTGTCGTCGAGTTCGTCGTATCGATGGCGCTCGGCTTCGTTCTTGGTAATCTGCGTGCTGTGGACGCCGGCCGCGAGAAAGCCGGTGGCCTTCCACGCCAGTGGGTCGTTCGAGGCATATTCGTCGCCGGCTAATTGCCATTTGACGAAGGTGTCGTAGGGCAAATCGCGATTGAGGGCTTCGATGACGAAGTCGCGATAATGGTAGGCGTGGGGGCGATCGTAATCGTGTTCGAAGCCGTGGCTCTCGGCAAAGCGAGCCAGATCAAGCCAATGGCGCGCCCATCGCTCGCCGTAACGCGGAGAGGCCAGCAACCGATCGATGACCTTCGCCCAGGCATCGGGCGACCGGTCGGCAACGAAGGCATCGATTTCTTCCGGCGTCGGCGGGATGCCGATGAGGTCAAGAGTCACTCGGCGTAGGAGCCGGCGGCGCTCAGCCGGCGCGCTCGGCGTCAAGCCGGTGGCATCAAGCTTGGCGCGAATGAACCGATCGATCGGCGTGGCGGCGCCGGCAATCATCGGCGGCTCGACGCGCTTCAGTGGCTGAAACGCCCAATGGAATCGGGCATCCGGCGCGAGTTGCTTCTTCGTCCATGCCGACGGGTCGTCGCGTTGGATCAACGGCTTGTCGTAGGGGGCGCCGAGGTCGATCCAGTCGCGGACATAGGCAATCACTGGATCCGGCAACCGGCCACCGCCCTTGGGCATCTTTGGCTCACGCTCGTGCCGGATCAACTTGACGAGCAAGCTGTCCTTGCCGCGACCGGCCAGAATCGCCGGACCCGATTCGCCACCTTTGAGCAATGGCTCCCGATCGGTGATATCCAGCCCTGCCTCGGTTTCGCGCCCGCCGTGGCATTTGAGGCACTTTTCGACCAGCAGTGGCCGCACGTGCTTTTTGAACAGGTCCAGCCCACGGGCCATCTTCGCCGCATGGTCGGGATCGAGCTTCTCGGGAGGCTGAGCGCGGGTAGAAACTGGCACGGCGATCAGACTGACGATGGCGAGAATGTTGGCGGGGTATCGCATGACATCACCTGGCGGGTCGGGCGTCAAGGTTAGGATACAAGGCGAGCCGGGGGGCGTAAGCGCCCGGAGTCGCTGTTGGCGGCGCCCCTCCACCTCCGAGGGCTGACGCCCGCGGCTCGCCTCGACGCTATTGCAACATCGTCGGCGCTCGTGCCGTATCGCGTGCCAAGAACCGCGCCCCGAAAAGCCAACTCGCGGCGCTGAGCAATATCACGCCCGAAAGCGACACGAAGCCAACGTCCATGCTCCAAGTGTCCGCGACCTTGCCCAGAATCGTTGGAGAGATGGCGTCGCCGAGTATGTGGATCAACAGGATGTTCACCGCGAAAGCACTCGATCGAATGGGCGGTGGGGCGACGTTTGCCAGGATCGTGTTACTCGGACCCGTGTTGAAAAACAGCCCGATGACCGAAAGAAAGAGCAGGCCCCACGCCCAGGGGAATGGCGTGATGAGCACGAGCAAGAACGGCGGAATGCCCAGCACGGCCGACCAGCCGGAGACGATGAAATAAGAGCCGGGGAACCGGTCGCGGAGCCGGTCGCCGAGCCAGCCGCCGGCGAGCGTCGCCAGGATTCCGCTGATGGCCACGATGCCGCCGAAGATGGTGTTGATCTTGCTCAACGACGGCGACTCGGGGCTTCGAGCAGCGTCGAGCAGGCGCGATTGATACTCGATCCATTCGGCGTCGGTGATCGTGTCTTCGTAGCGTAGATGCGCTTTGAGTTGGCGGACGGTAAGCGGATGAGGCGTCGGAAAGGCGGCCTTGCGTTCGAGGCGCTCGATCACGACCGGCGGCACGGGCGGCCCTTTGGAATTCCGAAGCTGCTCAATCGAAACGGCCGACCAGTGATGCGTAACCTCGCGCTCATAGATGTAGGTCGGCATCCAGATGGCGACACCTCCGACGGCGAAGCACATGCCGGTCGCGGCGATGCTGTTTAGAACATAAGACGGGATGCGGATGAGAATGAGGCAGTCTTTCAGGGTCGCGGTGTGACTGTGAGCCGCATCGGATTCGCCGCGTGCGGGTTCACGCAGGAGCCAACAACACACGCCGAGAAGGATTCCCGGAATGACGACGACATAGAAGGCTCCGCGCCATCCCCATGCCGAATCGGCGACCAACCCGCCAAGAACATATCCCAAGGCGCTACCGACGGGAATGGCGGCGTAAAACCACGCCATCACCCAGCCGCGCATTTTCACCGGGTAGAGATCGGAGAGAATCGACGGGGCCACGGGGCCGTAGGCGGCCTCGCCGACACCAACAAAGGCGCGCGTTACCAGAAGCATGACATAGCCGGTGGCCAGGCCCGATCCGCCGCTGGCGAGGCTCCAGAGAATGACGCCAAAGCCGACGAGCAAGCGTCGCGACATTCGGTCACCGAGCCAGCCAAAGACCGGCGACAGGGCAAGATAGGAGATGACAAAGGCCGACGCCAACCAGCCCAGTTGCGACTTTGTGACCGGGGCGATGGCGGAATCGATCTCGATTTTGGGCAAAACGGCGGCAAGGATGTAACGATCGATATAATTGAAAAGGTTGATAATCAGCAGCAGCGCCAGGGCGAAACGGGCGCCCGGTAGGGGTTTGTCGATCGCGACCGTGGGGTTGGACATCGCGGAGCCTCAAAACAGCGTTTGCGGCAGGGCCTAATTGACCCCGGCGGGTGGGCGGGGGTATAATCCGGTGAATTCCCGGTAAATACAAGATCAAGGCCGGCGAAGTACCAAACATGAACGATCGTTGTTGGCCGTGGTGGCCGGTGACGTTCAAGATTCTTTCCCAACCTCAGGAGTGTTGACATGTCGATTGAAGACATCAAACGCCGGTTCGTCGATGAAATCAAGCTTCGTGCCTACGATGACAAGTACATCGACAAAGGCGAGGAGCGCGAAATCCTGCAAATCGCCATCCAGCAGGGCATCAGCATCGACTCGGCCCGCTCGGCCTTGGTCCAGGTCTGCGAGCATCAAGGCTACGTCCTCGAAAGCGCCGTGCTGGCCAAGGCCAAGAACGACATCGAAGCCGCTTATGGCAACGACGGCAAGATCGATCGCAAGGAATTCGATATGATCTTCGCCAGCGCCAAGCGGGCGATGCTGGGAAAAAAGAACGACGTGCAGATCAAGCGAATGCTCGTCGAAATGATGGAAGACAGCGGGCTGAACAAGATCAAGACCGGCTGGTTCAGCAACTGGTACGCCGATTTGAAAAAAGAACTCGGCATGGCGTGATTGGCGTCCGTCGCCTGTTCCGCTCCGGCGTGAGCCAGCACTCGTTCCCTTCCTTCGGGGTGCTCGCTCACGCTGTATGCATTTCTCCTCTCCCAATGGCGCGCCGCGGGTCGTATATCAAAGGCAACGACGCCCCCGCCTCCCTCCATGACGCGTTGCCATGCATTTTTCCGAATCAACGCCGGCCGCTGCTGTCACGAAGACCGATAAGCCGTGGTGGCGAGAGCTAACCCGCTATCACTGGTTTGTTTTCGTGGTCGCTGCCTTGGGCTGGCTCTTCGACACGATGGACCAGCAACTTTTCACGCTGGCCCGTAAGCCGGCCATGACGGAGTTGCTCGGTGCCACCCCGGGTGACCCAAATGTCGAATGGTACAGCGGCTTGGCGACCTCGATCTTTCTCATCGGCTGGGCGACCGGCGGGTTGTGTTTCGGCGCCTTGGGCGACCGGATCGGCCGCGCCAAGACCATGCTGTTGACCATCCTCGTGTATTCGATCTTTACCGGACTGAGCGCCCTGTCGCGCGGCCCGTGGGATTTCATGGGCTTTCGATTCCTCACCGGGTTGGGGGTTGGCGGGGAGTTCGCCGTCGGCGTTGCCTTGCTCGCGGAGGTCATGCCGGATCGGGCCAGGCCGTTTGCCATCGGCTGGCTCCAGTCGCTATCCGCGGTGGGCAACATCACCGCAGCGCTCATCGCCATTGTCGGCACCGACTGGCGCACCATGTTTTGGATCGGCACCGTGCCGGCGTTGCTGGCGATCCTGATTCGCCGCCGGCTCAAGGAACCCGAGAAATGGAAGGAAGCCGTCGCCGCCAAGAAAGAGAAGCTCGGTTCGTATGCCGAGTTGTTCGGCGACCGGCGCTGGCGGCATCATGCCATCGTCGGCATGGCGTTGGCGTTTGTCGGCGTGGTCGGCCTCTGGGGCATCGCGTTCTTTAGCTTCGATCTGATTCGCGACGTTTTCCGGCCCTACTACGCGGCTCAGGGTCTGACGGGCGATCAAATCGCCAAGAAGCTGGGTTTCTGGGCGGGCTTGGCGAGCATTCTGCAAAACGCCGGCGGATTCCTTGGCATTCACTTTTATAGCCAACTGTCCGCACGAACGAGCCGACGATTCGGGTTTCTGGTGTCCTTCGTGTTGGCGGCGTGCAGTACGGCGTTCACGTTTTGGTTCTTGGGGAAATTCGCGGGCACCTACGACATTTTCTGGATGATCCCGATCATGGGGTTTTGCCAGTTGGCGTTGTTCGGTGGTTACGCGATCTACTTCCCCGAGTTGTTCCCAACGCGGCTCCGGAGCACGGGGATATCGTTCTGCTATAACGTGGGCCGGTTCGTGGCGGCGATCGGGCCGTTTACGTTGGGATATCTCAAGAGCAACGTTTACGCCGGCTATGAGGCCGACGCTTTCCGGTACGCTGCCGTGACGATGTGCGCGGTTTTCATGATTGGTTTCATCGCCCTGCCGTTCGCGCCGGAGACCCGCGGCAAACCCCTGCCGGAGTAAGGCAAAAAACCATCAGAATATCGACGAAAGGATCGCGATGTCAACGACGACGACCGACACCCCCGAATGGCTCGCGAAACGTGGCGGTCAATTGTGCCCGGGTGTCCTCAAACACACATGGTTGGTGATGCTGGGCGGCTCGATGCAGTACAAACTCGCCATCGTTCCGGTGAAGGGCCAGCACGGCTGCGCCATCACTCAAACAAACAACGGCAAGCGTCTCGACAAGGGGACGGCATATCCCACCGAAGACGCGGCTTTGGCCGGCGGCCTCGACGAGCTTCGTCAGGGGCTGGGGTGGTGAATCACCAAATCGGCGGCTCGTGGGTGGTGTGACCCATTTGTTGCAGCAACCACGACATTTGCCCGATGTGGTTATTCAGATGCGCGACGACAACGAGGAACAGCCCAAACCGCGTCTGAATCGGATGCTCGCTGTCGATCGGGGCCGCCCAATCCTCGGCCGATTGAGCCTGCATGGTCCGCGCCACCAGGTCGATGGCGTCGCGGAATTTTTCCAAGGCGACCTCCGGCGGTGGCGGGTTCGGGTCGCTGAATTCGAGCGGGCGATTGCGAACATATCCGGTGCGGGCGATCTTGGCGCCGATGTAATGGTTCAAGTTGCCCGTTAGGTGCAACACCAAATGTCCGAGGCTGTTTCCGAAAGGGAACGGCTTGACGTAGACCTTCTCTTTCGGCAGCGCCCGCATGGCTTTCTCGACCCGTCCGGCCAAATGGCGCAAATATCGGATCATCTCCTCGGTCACGGTAACGGCTAGTGATGAGTCGGACATGATGAGGGGTCCTCCGGTGGGCGACGTGTCAAAGAAGAGTTGAAATGGTTTTAACAAATCGTTGCTTGAATATATGACTCTGTCCTCATCCAAACGCCCGGCGCAGCAATGCCAAGCTCTTGGGAACCGCCGTTTGCGGGTCTTCCTTGCCTTCGAACTCCAGCGATAGCCAGCCGCGGTAATTGTGCTTGTGCAGCAGTTTCGCGATACGGTCGTAGTCGAGGTCGAGCGTGTACCATAACCCGCCGCCAAAATAGGTCTTCGTCTGCACGAGCACCGCTTTCGGCGCGAGCTTTTCGAGCTTCTCGTAAGGGTCTTCGAGGAAGTTGCCGGTATCGAGCGTGACTTGCAGCCACGGCGAATTGATGGCCTTGATGACGCGGAGCACCCCTTCGGGTGTGCGGCCCAGGCCCCAGTGATTCTCCAGGCCCATCGTGACCCCGCACTTCTCCGCGACGGGCAAGCATTTCATGAAGCTGTCGATCACCCACTTGAAGCCTTCCTCGTCGGTGTGGCCGGGTCGCGGCGGTTCGATTCCGCGATTCTTCATTAGCTCGTCGAAGTTCTTGCTCGTGCCCCAAGTGCCGGTGTTCACCCTCACCGTTGGAATGCCCATGGCATAAGCCAACTCGATGCAGTGAATGGTATGATCGATGTTTTTCTGTCGCTCGTTCGCGTCGGGGCGCAGGAATGTCTGATGGGTCGAGAAGCCCATCAAGGCCAGGCCGTTGACGAACGCGTGACGTTTGAGGCGTTGCAGATAGGCGTTGTCCTCACGCTGCATTTGACGGTGCAGAATCTCAACGCCGTCGAAGCCCATCTCGGCAGCGAGATCGATGCACTTCTCGATGTCGCGCCTTGCGGTGTGCTTGAACTGCCAGAACGAATAGGTCGAGACGCCAATGCGATTGGCCCGTTTGGGTGGCGGCTGATCGGCGCGCCCCATTGCGGCAGTCAGTCCCACCGCTGACCCTGCCAAGAACATGCGACGTGAAACCGTCATGGCGGCGCTCCTATCGTGGATTGAGTGACGACGTTATCGGCTTATTCGGCGTTTCCGGCAGCGCCAAGGCCTCGGCAACAGTCTCGACGAATCAGTGCGATCGCTTTGGCCGGCGATCGGTGACAATCGGCTGAAGTTTTCATGAACCATTGCCGAGGAGTGTTGGCAACGGGTATTGTGAAGGAGTCGAGCGGAAACCATCCCATGATAGGGGGTGCGGCAATGCCTCGTCGATTCCGGTTAGGGCGGCCCCGCATCAAGGAACTGGTGGCGCGGGTCACGTTTGGCTCCGCAATCGGATACGCGGCGGCCTCGTATTCCGCCTCGCGATGGCTCACGCGCCGGGCGCCTGGCGCGCCGCGGCAGAACCCCGGCGATTTCGGTTTGGCGTTCGAGGCGTTGGAATGCCGCACCATGGACGGAATGCGGCTGGCCGGCTGGGTCGCCGAACCCGATCAACCCCTAGGCACGATCGCCCTGTTTCATGGGTTGCGGGGATCGCGCGTGCGGATGCTGCCGCGGTTGGCGATTCTCGCCGGCCAGGGCTTTCGCGTTGTGTCGTTCGACCATCGTGCCCATGGCCGAAGCTCCGGGAAACGAACCAGTTTTGGCTTCCACGAACGACTCGACGTTGTGGCGATTCACCGGCTGATCCACAGTCGCTGGCCTCAGCAGCCCGTGGCGGCGCTGGGCAGTTCGATGGGGGCGGCCGCTCTTTGTTATGCCGCCGAGTTTCAGCTTTCGTGGCGGGCCATGGTCCTCGAAGGGATATATCGCGACATCGGCAGCGCGTTCGCGCGGCGCATCGGCAGCGACTACCCGGCGTGGTTCGGCCGGCTTTATCCCGGTGTGGTGCGGGTGACAGAGCGCCGGCTCGGCCTTCGGCTGGAGCAACTGACGCCGCTGGCCCATGTCGGGCGCCTTGGGGACGTGCCCATACTTTTCATCACGGGCATGAATGATCGCTTCGCGCCGCCGGCCGACGCCGAGCAAGTCGCCGCGCAATGCCGCGGGCCACGCGATCTTTGGGTGGTCCCCAATGCCGGACATTCCGATGTCTTTGATAAAGGCGGTGAGGTGTATCAGAATCAGGTCACGGCCTTCTTTCGGAAGTGGATGACTTAATTTTGGGGCAGGCATCACGGGCGTGAACTATAGTTCGGTAGGCCCGATAATGCCGTCCCAGGAAGTCAGCCGATGAGTACCGCCGTCCTCCCCGACCGACCCAACGTCGTTGAGCCGCCTCTCCCCAAGCCGCCACTAATATCCGCAGCGAAGCCCGCGAAATCGTGGCTGTTCGGGCCGGCGTTTGATTTGCTGCTCATCGCCAACATCGCTTGGCCGATCATCGCTCTGTTGGCCGTCGGAACGTTGCCGTCGTTCACCGGTCCGTTGACCATCGTTCAGGTTTATTTTCTCAGCACGCCGCATCGCTGGATCACGCTGGCCCTGGTCTTCATGGAGCCATTGCACTTCTGGGCGAACAAGCGGAAATTCGGCGGGCTGGCGGTGGCCTTGATCGCCTTGGGGCTGGCATTGATCCCGCTCAGTCGCCTTTGGCCTCATGCTGAGCATTCGCTGCTGTTGTTGATGATGCTCGATTATGTCTGGAACGCCTGGCACTTCGCCGCTCAACACGCCGGCATCTCGCGAATCTACGGCCGCATGACGCGCCCGGAACAGACGCCGGATGGTGCCGAGTTCGAGAAGAGTGCCGTTCGCTCGCTTGTGCTTTGGGTCTTCGTGCGGGTCGCCGTTCACGCCGGCTCGCGTCGCCCCGACGTCGGCCCGGCGTTGGAAGCCCTAACGCCGTTGCTCAACTGGCTCGACCCGTTGGTCATGGTCATGCCGGCCATGCTGCTCTGGCGAGAACTCCGCAGCTTTCGACCGCAGGTTGTGGGGCGTTTGGTCTACATCGTAAACGTGTTCGCCATCTACATCGCTCAGCTCGTCGCGATTCGCGCCGGCAACGATGCCTGGATGGGGGCGCTTTTCCTGGCCGGAGCGGTGTTTCACTCGGTCGAATACTTGGCGGTCGTGGGTTGGACCGTCAAGAAGAAGACGGGCGGCGTATGGCGTCACGTCGTTCCGCGAACGGGTCTGGCCGTACTGGTATTCATGGCGATTTTGGGCGCGGCGAATTGGTTGATCGCGTGGCAATCGGCCTACGCGTGGGCGCTGCTGACGCTGCTGGTCTCGCTGCTGCACTACGCTTACGACGGCATCATCTGGCGCGCCCGGCCGGCGGTCAAGAAGAGTTAAATCATTCCCCAGTTCAGCGACAGCAAGATCGGGGTAGCCTGACAAAGAGGCTTGGACCACGATGGCCTTGATGGGGATGATGGCGGGTTAGGAAACACGCCCCACCACCCACCACATCGTGGCACGGCTTTCCTAAGCCGTGACGGACACTATGGCGGGTTAGGAAACCCGCCCCACCACCCACCACATCGTGGCACGGCTTTCCTAAGCCGTGACTGACACCATGGCGGGTTAGGAAACCCGCCCCACCACCCACCACATCGTGGCACGGCTTTCCTAAGCCGTGATGGACACCATGGCGGGTTAGGAAACCCGCCCTACGACATCAATGTGCCCGAGCCAATGGACCGAGTCTTGCGTTGGCGTCCTTTGGGCTTGGGCAGTCATCATGGATTCCCAGCAACCACGAAAACCAACTCTGGCGTCTTTCGGCGGTGAATGGCGGCGGCCACCGACGAACGCAGCATGCCAATGGCCCGATGGAGATGAGCCTGCACGATGCCGGCCTCGGCCCCCGAACCGGTCGCGGATTGCACGACGACCAGGATCCGGCTCGAATCCGGCGCCGGGCGTGCGGCGATGACCAGCAAGTCATTGAGGATCGAGTCGCCGCAACCGGCGAACGCTAAGTGCAGCGCGTCGGAAACTTGGCGGCAAAGCTGAAGCGACTTGCGGTTGCGGACCGGCGGCAGGTCGGCTTTGTCCCAATCGCGCGGGTCGATCCCGTCCTCGGAACCCAACTCGGCGCAAGGTGGCGCGGAACGGAAACGAAATCGCGGTCGATGTTTCATATCTCCCAAGACAGGATCGCCGAATCGAGGTTCGCACCGACCACGAGCGGCATCTCCGCGCAGACCGTTTCTCACATTTCTTTACAATAGCCTCGATCGCCCGCCCGACGCCCAAGATGAAGGATCAAGCATGAAACCGCGATTGCTGACGCCCGGCCCGACGCCTGTCCCTGAAGAGACGCTGTTGGAGTTGGCCAAGCCCGTTACCTATCATCGCACCGGCGAGTTTCGCCAGATTCTCGGCGAAGTGCTCGATGACATGAAATACGTCTATCAAACGGGCAATACCGTATTGGCGCTGACGGCGTCGGGCACGGGCGGCATGGAGGCAGCCGTTGCCAGTTCGCTGGCGGCCGGCCAAAAAGCCGTCGTGATGATATGCGGCCGATTCAGCGAGCGCTGGCGAAACGTCTGCAAGGCGTTTGGCGTGGAGGTCGTCAGTGTCTCGGTTCCGTATGGCCAGACCGTGCCGCCTGCGATGTTGGAAAGAGCCTTGGCCGATCACCCGGACACCTCGGCAGTCTTTGGCACGTTCAGCGAAACCTCGACCGGCGTTCGCAACGATCTTCAGGGTCTCGGCGCGATTGTCGCCAAGACGCCGGCGATCTTCGTTGTCGATACCATCAGCGGCTTGGGCGTCATGGAATGCCGTACCGATGATTGGGGCATCGACATCAATGTGACCGGCTCGCAAAAGGCGCTGATGATGCCCCCTGGGTTGGCTTTCGTGTCGGTGAGCGACAAGGCTTGGAAGAAGATCGAGTCGAACACGGCAAGCCGCGCGTTCTATTTCGACCTTCGCAAGTACAAGGCCAAACTGACGGATAACGATACGCCGTACACGCCGGCCCACACGCTGCTGAAAGCCCAGCGCCTGAGCCTGAAAAAGCTGAGGGCCGAGGGCATCGAAAACGTCTGGGCACGTCACGCCCGCATGGCGTCGGCGGCTCGCGCCGGCGCCAAGGCCCTGGGCCTGGAATTGTTCGCGAACCCGCCGGCCGACGGCCTGACGGTCATGAAAGTTCCCGAGGGCATGGATGGCACGGTCATCCTCACGGCCATGGAAAAGCGTTACGGCGTCAAGTTCGCCAATGGGCAAGACAACCTGAAGGGCAAAATCTGGCGTCTGGCCCACATGGGTTATCACGACATTTTTGACGTGTTGGCGGGCCTGTCGGCTCTGGAATTGACGCTGCTGGAAGCGGGTTATCGTTTCGAGCCGGGGGCCGGGGTCGCTGCTGCCCAACGCGCGTTGGCCCAGGGGTTGGCGAAATAGGCTCAATCGCTGCTTCGGAGCGGCATGTTTGCCAAAGGAGACGGGTGAATGCCCCGAGTTCTGATTTGCGATAAGCTCGAAGCCGCGGGCCTGGACCTGTTGAAAGGCGCCGGCCTCGATGTGGATAACCGGCCGGGTTTGAAGGGCGATGCGCTCAAGGATGCCATTCGCGGCGCCGATGGCGCAGTCGTGCGTAGCGGCACGCGGATCACGGCCGAGTTGCTCGCCGATCCGGGCAAGCTTCGGGCCGTTGTTCGGGCCGGCGTCGGCGTGGACAATATCGACGTCGGGGCGGCGACTCGCAAAGGCATCGTCGTCATGAACACGCCCGGCGGTAACACGGTCAGCGCCGCCGAGCATACCATCGCCTTGCTCTTGGCGCTCTGCCGGCACATTCCGGCTGCTGACGCCGGCATGCACGCGGGCAAGTGGGAGCGGGGCAAATTCATCGGCACGCAACTCGCCGGCAAGACCTTCGGCATTATTGGGTTGGGCCGCATCGGCATGGCCGTCGCTCGACGTGCCGCCGGCTTCGAGATGAAAATCTGCGGCTATGACCCGTTTCTCACACCCGAACGAGCCGCCCAATTCGGTATCGAACTCGTTCGCTCGATCGACGATCTCCTTCCCAATTGCGATTTCTTGACGGTCCACACGGCGTTAACGGACGAGACCAAGGGCATGATCGGTGCGGCTCAACTGGCGAAGATGAAACGCGGCGTGCGTGTGTTGAACGTAGCCCGTGGCGGGATCATCGACGAGGCTGCCTTGGCTGATGCCTTGCGCTCCGGTCACGTGGCCGGCGCTGGAATTGATGTCTTCGAGCCGGAACCGCCACCGGAGAGTCACCCGTTGCTGGGCGCGCCCAACATCGTTCTCACTCCGCATCTGGGGGCCTCGACGGTCGAGGCTCAGGAAAACGTTGCTCGGGAAGCGGCTCAACTATTGATCGAATTCCTGACCAAGGGGGTCGTTCAGTTCGCCGTTAACATGGCCGCCGTCGATCGCGCCGAACTCGAAGAGATGCGAATGTACGTCGATCTCGCCCGGCGTCTGGGCCTGCTCCAGGCGCAGGTGGCCACCGAACCGATTCGCAAGGCCGAGATCGTCTTTCGCGGCGACGTGGCCACGCGAAACACGAAGCTGTTGACGTCGGCGTTCACGGCCGGCTTGCTGGAGTATCGCGTCGAACAAGTGAACATCGTCAATGCCGAGTTGTTGGCTCGCGAACGCGGCATCGAGGTCGTGGCCGCCAGCACGGCCAAGCAAGGCGATTTTGGCACTCTCATCCAGACCGAGGTTTTCTCTGATCTGGGCGGGTTCATCGCGTCGGGCACCCTGTTCGGTAGCCAGTATTTGCGCCTGGTTCAGTTGGGGCAGTTTCGCCTCGATACCTATCTCGATGGGCTGTTGATGCTATTCCCGCATCGCGACGTGCCGGGGATCATCGGGCACATCGGCACGATCTTTGGCCGGCACGGCGTGAACATCGCGCGCATGGCCGTGGGTCGCGAGGCCGAGGGCGGTGAAGCGGTGGCGGTCCTCAACCTCGACAACGCCCCCACCGAGGCCGCACTCGCCGAGGTGAAGGAACACGCGCACATTCACAGCCTCAGCGTCGTCAAATTGCCGCCCGCCGGTGTGTTGCCGCCCTGGTTCGGATAAGGTGATGTAATGCTCTCTGACCGTTTCGCCTCTTCTTCTGATTGAGGAGTCGATGGCCGAAGACACCACAACGAAACAGGAATACCTCGCCGTTGTCAGCGAGTGGTCGAGTGTTTCGACATCGGGAAGTCGTGTCGGTAACGCGTTTCCGCTCTTTTCCTTCACCCGCAATGAGATTGTCAAGGACCAAGACGATGAGTTCCCCAACTTCGGGGCTGTCTTCCTCGTGAATCGCGGCGAGCGGCGGGTCTGGGAGTTCGTGCGCCTTTCAGTGAAGATCAATGAGCGCTACGACAGCAACCATACCCGCGCCTGCTACTACATCACCTTGGCGCCGCCCCCGGCCTATGAAGTCGTCGGCGGCGACTGCCCCATCGCGGCCATCCTCGACGTGCCGCATTTCAATGTCATCACTTCTGACAACGTCATCCGCAATCCCGCCCAAAACGTCACGCCGGCCTTTTTCATTCGCGACGAGCAGCATCGACTGTTCGGCCCTTTGCGCCGCACTCATGTGGCGATGAACAGCGCCGATCGGATCGAGGCCATCCACTGGGCGCCGTGGGGAGCGGAAAGCACCATCTTTGAATTCACCGAGGAACGTCTCAAGGCCCAGGGCTGTAAGATCGTCGCTTACGAGCATCCGAGTCCGCCGAACGAAGTGGTCAATCGCGCCTTTCGGTTTCTCGCTGGCCCGGTGCTGAAATTGACATCGCCCCGAGCACACGATCGCCTGCCTGACGATCAGCTTGCCGAGTGGTATTTGAAGTTTCGCGACATCTCGGATATTTCGGATGCGACGCTCAAGATTCTGCGTTCCGCGGCGGACAAGCTCGACGCCGACGCCCCGGAGCATGTTCGCCGGCGGTGCCAACGACTGTCGCAGTTGATCGGGTCGCTTGAAGCTCTTCAAGGCGAGCGGCACGCCATCGCCCAGCGGTTCATCGAATCGGATGATGGTCAACGTCTCATCGATCAGCGCCTGGCACGCGAAGTCGAGGCTCGCGCCCAGGCGATTGATGCCGAAGTCATGCATCGCAAGGGCGACTTGGCCAAGGAACGGCAAAAACTCGCGGCCGAGCTGGAAACGCTCCGGGCGAATCATGCCAGGCAGATCCAGCGTTTGAAGGACGATCAAACGCTTCTCGAAGCGAAGCTGGCGGCCGCTCGCGACAACCTCGCGCTGCTGGAGGCCACGTTGCTGGAAAAAAGCGAAAGGCTCGCCGAACGGTTGCACGAGCAGATTCCGTTGTTGGCCGCCATGGGAGGCATGCGTGGGTTCGCCGCGGCTGCCGGAAACGGGACCGCCGCCAATGCGCCCGTCGCCGCGCCGAGCTTTTCCGGGCGCGTCCTTTGGAGCGAGGTCACGCGCCCCGCTCCCTCGTTGACGCTCGATTCCGTCAATGATGAATCGTTGCTCGTCGATCGCCTCGTCGATCGCCTGCGTTCCGAAGGCCTGTATTTCACGCGTGACTTCGTCGCCAACCTTTACGTGCTCCTGAAGTCGTCGGCTCTCAACCTCATCAGCGGCCCGCCGGGCTATGGCAAATCGAGTGTCGTCTCCGCATTGGCGCGCGCCTTGGGTCACGGCAACGCCTTGCTCGAAATCGCGGTTCGGCGAACCTGGTCGGATGATCGCCACGTACTCGGTTTCTTCGACACCTTCCACGGCCGGTACGATCCCGGCCCCACGGGTCTGGCCCCTCGCTTGCTTCAGGCGCAGCGCGATTGGGAAGGCGACCGCGACGGCATCTACCTGATTCTGTTGGATGAGTTCAACTTGTCGGCGCCGGAGTATTATTTCTCTCAATTGCTGCAGATCGTCAGCCGCCCGCCGGAGCAACCGCGGACGGTTCGGCTCTTCGACGCGGCCACACTGCCACCCGGAGCCGGCGACCGCGTCGACCAGATCGCCCTCTATCCCAATGTGAGCTTTTGGGGCACCATCAACTACGACGAGACGACCGAACGCCTCAGCCCGCGACTGTTGGATCGGACGGGGATGGTCTTTCTGACGGCTCGCGATGTGCTGCCCGCCGATCGGTCCGAGGTCGCCCTTCACGATTACTCCAAAGGGGTTGCCGCCCGCGATGTTTTTGGTCGCTGGGTCAAACGGACCGACGAGTGCCCCGAGGAATTGTGGAGCCGATTGGAGCCGATCGTGGGGTTGCTCGGCCGGCAGTCCGAGGAATGGGGACCGCGCGTCGAAGTCTCGCCGCGGGTCCTGGCCGCCGTCCGGCGATATCTGGCCAATTCACGCGACCTGCTTCCCCCCGCCAAGGCTGTCGACTTTGTCGTCCAACAACGAATCTTGCCCGTGCTTCGCGGCAATGGCCCGCTCTTCGTCGCCCGCATGAAGAGTGTGCAAGAGAAACTCGCCGAGGGAGGCCTCGAACGCTCCGCTCGCCATGTACAGGACGCGCTCGCCCTCGCCGCCAGCCACTTCGGCGACGTCGATTTCCTGGCCTACTGATGTTCGCGGCTACCAAATGGGGTCACCTCGCATGGGCAACATCGATACTCGCGTGCAACCCATGCTCGAACAGATCATGCCCGAATTGCCGCTCACGGATGTCGCCGCCGGCGTCGCCCATTACCGCGACGTGCTTGGATTCACGGTCAATTTCCAAGGTCACGAGATTGCCGTCATGGATCGCGACGTCGTGCGGATCCTGCTCATCGCCCGAACCGCGCGACATTCAGGGATTGGTTCGTGCTATGTCTATGTTCGTCACGCCGATGACCTTCACGCCGAACTGGTCGCCAAAGGGGCCAACGTTCAAGGCGAACCGGTGAGCCAGCCGTGGGGCCTTCGCGAATTTCGCGTCCTTGATCCCGAGGGTAATCAGATAACCTTCGGCCAGCCATTTGAATAAACTTCGGCCGGGCCGGCCCCGCGGATCGCACCCCGAATTGCGGCCCATCACCTGCCTCGCCGGTTCCGCGCCTCTTATGCCAGCCGCGCCGAGTACCTCGTTCGCCGGATCCCAATCCGCCTTTACGAATCCAGCCGGTTTCGTTTATAGATGCCGCTCGATCTCAGCTCGACGAACCATGGCGTTGCCGTGGCATGGCTTGGCATCGAAAGGGCTGCAATGCAGGCGATTGCGGAATCAGGAGCGGGCCGAACGTTTGCTCAAGCTTCGCCGTTTGCCAAGTTGTTGCTGTGGCTCGGCATGGCCGCTGTATTTTGCGCCCTCGTTCAACTCGCCGCTTGGTCCTTTGGCTCAGACCTCGACCTCGTGACTCGAAGCGCGGCCGGAACCACGATCCTGCGACTCCTGGCCTTGATCGCGTTTCGCCTGATGCTGTCGTTCGAGCGCCGCCCGCTGCTCGACTTCGGTATCCTTTGGCCGCAGCGCGGAAATGCCCAACTCGCCACCGGATTCGTGGCCGGAGCGATCGTGAGCGTCGCACTCATGGCCGCCGCCGTGGCCGCTGACACGTTTCGCATGCAAGGCGAATGGTCAAGCGTCGACTGGCCGGGCGTGTCTTTCAGTGCCATCGAGATTGTCGGTCTTGCGGTTGTTCAGGAAATCCTCTTCCGCGGTTACCTTCAGGGCATATTCGTGGAGCGTTACGGTTCGGCGCCGGGCGTTGTCCTCGCCGCCCTGGGCTACGCGGTCATTCAGCGAGTTGAAAACCTGTCGGCCCCGATAGCAATCGCCGACATTCGCATTTTCGTGAATCTGTTCCTCGCCGCGTGTTTCTTGGGCCTGCTGCGGCTTTGGTATGGCTCGATCGTCGCGAGTGTCGGCGTTGGCCTGGGATGGCTTTATGCCGGACGGGTCATCGGCAAGACGCAACTCTTCGTGCCCGACCTGGGGTCGGCCTGGACGTTCTGGCTCTGCCCCGCCGGCGAGTTGCGCGAGTCACCCGTTCTGGCGGGGTTGTTGCTCGTTGGTATCGTCGCGATGGCGCGGCGCCTTCGGGCCGCCCCGCTGCAAACGTTGACTCGCCCGGCACCCGTTGATCCGAATCTCAAGCGCTTCATGCCGTTCTGTGTGTTTCTGATGATGGCGCCCCTCGACTTGCTCCTGGCTCAGTTATGGCTGGTTCGCTTTCGTGTCGGCCTCATCTATCTGCCTCGGCTTCTCGTGACTCTGATGGCGTCCACCGTCAACACCGTGTTAACGTTGCCCGAGCGGTTTCTGTTGCCTTGGCTGCTCCGCCATCGCCGGATGCGCGATCCGATCTTTGTCGTCGGCGCTCACCGAAGCGGCACGACGCACTTGCACTATCTGCTGTCGCTCGATCCGCAATTCGTCACGCCACGGAATTACCAGGTCGCGAATCCGTTCGGCTTTCTCGTCACCGGGTGGTTGCTCGCGCCCTTGATGTGGTTGTTCTTCCCGAGCAAAAGGCCGATGGACGCGATGGAAAGCGGACTATTCAGCCCGCAAGAAGATGAATTTGCCCTCATGGGGGCCTGCCGGTCGTCGCCTTATTGGGGTATGGTGTTCCCGCGCGAGTGGGCCGAACACGAGCGGTCAGTCTTTCCCGAACAGATGACGGCCGACGAGCGCCGCGGATGGGGGCAACAGCTTCATCGGTTCCTGTGCCGGCTCGTGTTCTGGAACGGCAAACGGCCGCTGCTGAAAAACCCCTACCACACCGGTCGCGCCGGCCTGCTCCGGCAATTGTATCCCGGCGCCAAGTTCGTTCACATTTACCGGCACCCGTATGCGGTCTGCCGATCGAATGCCCACTTGGCTCAAGAGACACACCCGTTGTTTCAGCTTCAGGATCCGGCACCGGAAACCGGCTACGCCGCCCGATACCCGGACCTCTATCGGGAAATGGTCGAAGCCTACTATCGCGATACGGGCAATATGCCGCGCGACCAGGCAGTCGATGTCCGCTACGAAGACCTTGACCGCGATCCGCTGGGGCAGATCGAACGCATTTATCGCGAACTCGATCTGGATATGACGGCCGAATATCGACGACGGCTGCTCGCCTACCTGGATACCGTGAAAGGCTACCGCAAAAACCACTTCGGCCGATTGTCCATCGGCGAGAAGGCTCTTTGGTATCGAAAGCTCAAACCATTGTTCGAGCGTTGGGGATACGATGCGGAGCTGTCCAGGCAGGATGCCGCTTAAGCGACAGCGAAGCCTTGTGTCATGACTGGAAGGCTCTCACTCGCTCAACCAACAACCTCACTTGGCTCGGATCGAGTTCGGTAAAGCTCCGGCTGATTCCCGTGGCGACCAGAAAGCTGTCGGCGTGGGGCAAGTAGTCGACAACGTTGTCGGGCGTGATGCCGCTGGCGATGGCCAACGGTGTCGCGCCCAAGGCGAGTTTCATCCGGCGGATTTTCTCGATGTCGGCTGCGTGTCCAGTGCCGGGGCCGCTGGTGGTCACGACGTCCATGTATCGAGCGGCAATGCGGCACGCCGACTCCAAGTCCTCGACGCGACGCTGATACTTGAAGGCGACCCCGCCGAAATAAAGGCACGGAACGTCGCGAGCCTGGCGAATGGCCGACACCTGTTCGGCATAAGGCTGGCGTTCATGGCCTTCCTCGATGCCGGCATTGTCAACCCAAACGCCGCCGACTCGTGCGGAAATGGCTTCAAACACTTGCACGGGCGTCAGACCGAGGCAATTGACGCCGATCCACCAGCCCGGGTGTTGGCCGGCTACCTCCGTATGAATGTCGAGCAATTCGCTGTCCGACATGGCGTGATTGATGAGGAACACGCCGTCGGCGCCCGCGTCGCGCGCGATCCGCGAATTGCACTGGGCTTGCTCCAGCGAATCGACGTGGATTACCGGCAAGACTGAATGCCGGCCCGAGAAGCAAGGTCGATAGCCGTTCACGGTGATGGCTCCCTGGAAGACCTCAATGACCGTCCTGTCATGATGACCATTATGGCCAACAGGTCAATTCCGAGGGGCGATCATTGTCTCGACAACTTCAGAGACCCGCATACCAGTCGTAGCCGCGCTCGCTCCAATAGTCGCGTGGGCGCGCGTCTTGAAAACGGATCAAGCCGATGCGCTTCAGACTCTTGAAGCCATATTTCACGGCGAGGTATAGCCTCAGCGGAAAGCCGTGGTCGCGGGTCAGGGGTCGCCCGTTCATGGTGTCGCAAAGCAGCGTTTGCGGATGCAGAGCCGAGACCATGTCCAGCCCGACGTAATACTCCTCGTCGGGGGTCGCCAAATAGACATAGCCATAGAGATCATCTGTTGCGCCAGCCGGATCCCGGCGACGGCCGGAGCGAGTCCCCAATCCGAAACGGGTCACGAAATCTGCGAATCGAACGCCGCCGAATTGCATCACCTGGCTCCAGCCTTCGACGCACTTGAATTCGGTTGTCAACTCGTGCCTGGGCAAGTCGCGAAGGTCGTCGAGGCTCAGCATCGAGCCGGCGGTGCGACCGTCGTGTTCGACGCGCAATCGCCAGGTCGCGGGGTTGAAGGTGCCGTCGAGGCCGATGGTGCCGTTTGTTCGCGGCGGGTCTTGGATACGGGATTCGGGGAAGGTCGGCGCGAGATGGCGATGGGAAGCGAACGCCTCGGCCAATCGCTGATTGAAGCGGAGCATCCGCCGCAACGGCCAGGGGACGCCATCTTCGGTGGAAGCCGATCCGAGCCAAGTCCAGGCTCCGGCTCCGGCGATGGCCGCCGCGGCGCCCGTCAGAAACGAGCGCCGGGTCAGTCGCCGCATTTGTTCCTCCGGCGATTCCGCGGCCGGCAAGCGACGATTCGTATCACCCATGATGAGGCTCCTCCGAGCGGACCAGTTCATAGCCCGTCACCATCGCGCGGAAATTGTTCCATCCGGCTCGAATCACCTGAGCGATGTGAACGAGGAAGAAAAGGACATAGCCGGCCGTCAAGGCGAAATGCTCGGCCCGCGCCCATTCGTAGCCGCCGAGAATGCCTGTCAACCATGCGAGTTGAGTGGGCTTGTAGATAGCCACGCCCGTTATCAGCGACCCGGCGCCCATCAGGATGACCCCGGTGTAGGCCAGCCGTTGGGCGCCGTTGAATTTGGCTGGAGGCGGCGGCGTCTTGCGCAACTTGAGATCGTGAAGCACCACATGAAACGCCTCGCGCGGCGTGTGCCGATTCGGTAACAGGTGCCGCCATTCACCGCTGATCAACGTGTAAAGCACATACGCCAGCCCATTCATGGCGAAAAGCCACATGAACGCGAAGTGATAGGCCATGCCCGTTGCCAATCCGTGTTCCAACTGAAGCAGACGGTAGAACCAATCGGGGAAGAAGTGGAAGATGGTCACGCCGCCGACACGAATGGCATACACGTCGTTGGCCCAGTAGATGAGCAGCCCGCTCCAAATCATGATGGCCAACACCGGAACGTTTAACCAGTGCATCCATCGGACGGCTCGCGGGTGTTTCGGTTGTAGACGCGTCATGGCGTGATCCTCAGCGGCTCGACCGAAGCGGGTCGGTCGAGCCGCACCCAGAGGCTATTTCTTGGCGCCGTCCATCTTGCCATCCATCTTGGCGTCCATCTTGCCTTCCATCTTGCCGCCGCCCATCTTGTCTCCTTCCATCTTGCCGCTGCCCATCTTTCCGCTGGTCGGGGCAGGGCTACAACCGACGTTCATTCCCAATCCGAGACCCGTGACGGCGACAGCAATGGCCAACGAAATCTTTCGCATGCTCCAGCTCCTCAAATGCGTTGGGGGTTAAAGTTGCCTCGGTCCATTTCGGCCCAATCGGAGGCAGGTGAAGGGTTGGATGGTGGATGCGGCTGAAGGTTACAAGCGGCGTCGAAAAAGTTGAAAAGTCGGCGCCGAATGGAGAGTCGGTCAACCTTTGCGGGAACGGGCGCGGAGAATCGCCTGGATCAACTCGTCGGGAGCATCCGCGGGAGGCGAATCGTCAGCACAGGAGGCCTTTCCAAGCTGAACGGTCTTGCGATAGCTGTCGAGGTAAGCCACGCACTGAGGGCATAGCGCCAGGTGTTTCTCGAACTCCGCCCGTTCGCCGGCAGGCTGAGCGCCGGACAGGTAATCATCCAAGAAATCGGTAAACTCACGACAGTTCATTCGACATTGTCTCGACGAAAATGAGGATCCAAAATAGCCCGCAACGCCTGACGGGCTCGATGCAGGCGAGTCTTAACAACGCCGGCGCTGGTGCCGAGCAGGCGAGCCGTCTCCTCGGTGTCCAGTTCTTCGATGTCGCGAAGGAGCAGGACGGTACGATAAATCTCGGGCAATTGATCGATCGATCGAGTGACCAGCTCTCGCGTCTCCTTTTTCAGAAGCAGGTCTTGGGAAGTTTCTTTCCAAGGGGCCGGCGGGTCGAGATGATGTTCGTCGTGGCCGAATCGCGGAAGCCAATCCTCGATTGACGCCACGGGCCGGCTCTGGCGTTTTCGCAGCCGCATGAGGGCGGCATTGACGGCGATGCGGTGCAGCCAAGTACCCAGACTCGACCGCTCCTCGAATCGACCGATTTGTTGGAAAGCCGCCAAGAATGCGTCCTGCACGGCATCTTGAGCGTCTTCCTCGTTGCCGAGAATCCGCCTGGCGACTTGGAGAATGCGCCCGCCATAAATTCGGACGCACTCCTCGAATGCGATCTCGTCGCCGGCTTGCAGGCGCTCCACCAATGATTCCTCGTTGGGGGTCGGCGCGAACGGTTGTGAAGCGACCGTGGGATCCATGTTGCCACTAGCCTACAAACGCGCCGCGATGGCCACAAGCGTTCGCCGTCGCTTCAGCCTAAAAGCGGCGCGATCGACGCCGGCCTGATCGGCCCTAGTCCATGATGACTTCGCCGCCGTTTCGCGTGAGATAAGCTCGCAGCGACTCGGGTTTGATCTTCCGCGGAAAATGCCGGACAGAACCGTCGGCGAAGGCTGCCACGAATGACTTCGCGTCTTTGTTAAAAATGCCCGCGAATGGCTTGGTCAGATCCACGGCAAGGTCGTCGGGTTTCGTCCAAATCACGGCTGACTCTTCGGCGGCTTCCAACGCCAGGATCGTGTTTGAGGTGCCGTCCGTCACATCGACCAATCGCGTCCCGGGACCGTCGGGAGTGAAGATTGTGTCCTTGCTTACCGGTACGACGATACGGGTCTTTCCTTGAGCCGACAGTTTCGCGTTGCCGCCGCGAAAGATCGGCGGCATCTTCGCGATGAGCTTCTTGTTATTCTCGCTGTCCCACGGTTCATCGAGCTTGAACTGCTGATAGAGCTGTTGTTGCTCGATGTAGGGCAGCAGATAGACGCGCCAGCTCAGCAGGGGCTTGGCATCGGGTTTGGGTTTCATGGTCCAATCCGACGGGTCGTTGGGCTTCTTTCGCGGGGGCAGTTTCGTTAACCCGTAGCCCGCTCGAGCTGGGAAGCAGCCGTGCGCGTCGTGGTAAATGTGAAAGGCCAGGGCGAGTTGTTTCAGATCGTTCATCTTGCGTTGGCGATCGGCTTCGGTTTGTGCGGCGCCCATCAATCGCGCCAGTTCGGCGGTGACCGAATCTTCCGTGACCGTGAGGGTCAATTGGTTGCCGTTGACCTTCGGCACGAGCTTTCCGCCGAACGGGTCATGGGGAAAGCCTTTTAGCTCCATGCCGGCGAAGCCATAGATCAGGGGCAGAAAGTTGACGAGTTCGGCGGCGTGTTTCGCGTTCTCGGCTTGGCCTTGGGCGTGAAGCAGAAACTTGGGGCTGATGGTCAGACCGGCACCTGCCCAGAGACAGCCGCGCGTCAACGTCGTGACGGGACGCCCGCCGACGATAGGCGGCAGTTTTGGGTATAGCTCCTCGGCGACGCGGCGATGATCCTCAGAGGGGATGTACGCCAGCCGAATCGGGGCATTTCCGGCGGCGGCGAATGCCTTGGTGAGTTCCGGTCTCGGGACGGGCTTCAGCGTCTTCAGTCGTTGGACCGTCGGTTGCCATCCCGCGATGACCGCCTGACGATGGGCCTCGACGGCTCCGAAGGAATGCGCCTGCAAGGTCTGAATGACCGCTTTCGGGTCGTTTCCCTCCGCGATCGGCGCGATGACGGCGAAGGGCGAGATTGGCTCTGCGGGGCTGACCAGAACGAACAACTCTCGGACTCCGGCGCGGATCAGCTCGTTGCGCGTCTTCAGCGCCATCGCGCGAGCGTCGGTGCTGTCACCCATAACGATGTCGAGCAACGGGCCCATCCGATCGATTTCCGTCGCGGTCACGCGCGGCAGTTCGATCCAGATGACAACGGCCGTCTGTTGATCGACAAACGGAGCAATCGTCGCGGAAGGCTCGGCGGCCGCCACGGGCGCCGATAACAGGCCGAGGACCACCAACGACCACTGGCGAGACATAAAAGGCTCCTTGAAAAGGTTCGTGCCGGCACGTTCTCGAAGGCTATTTCTCTAG
>CAZESP010000023.1:4681-96096 GCA_964515185.1 uncultured Alcaligenaceae bacterium | reverse complement strand
GGCTTGACACCCTTTCCCAACACGAACTACGATTTCCCGAACGAACCGGGACCCTGTCGATTCGCGGAAAGGATGCCGCCGTGAATGAGCCTGCCGTTGTCCGAACCGGATGGATCGATCGCCTTTCGCCGTGGTTGGTCCTCGTCGTCGCGACTGCCGCCGCCATCGCCGGCTATCAGCGATTCCTCGACAACGCTCCGTTTCTCTGGGGCAGCACAATTCACGATCGGCACGCCCATTACCATTCTGGTATCAGCCTGGCCACCGACATCCGCAATGCCGACCTGATTCAGTTCATTCGCGACGTTGATTTGGCGAGTCGCGTTTGGCAACCGATGCATGCCGTTGCTGTGGCAATGACTCTGTTGGTCTTCGGATCGGACTACCGCATTGCCGTGCTTCCCAACCTCCTGGCCTGGTTCGGGTCGATCGTCCTCGCCTTTATGCTCGCTCGGCGCATTGTGCCGCGACTCGGCACCGCGGCGGGTATCATCGCGGCCTTGCTCGTCATGGCCAGCCCTGCCCATCGTGCATTCGCGACCGACCTGATGATCGAAAGCCTCGGCGCCTTCTTTACGCTTCTCGTGCTTTATGCCTACGTGGTCGTCAATCAGAATCCGACAACCGCCAACGGGCGTTGGTTCGCCGTCGCCTTGACCCTGTTATTCGTAACGAAATACAACTATTGGGTTCTGGCTCTCGGCGGCTTGTTAGTTACCGAGTTTGCAACACGTCCCCGGTTATACACCCACTTGACACTGACGACGGTTCGCGACTGGCCATGGGCGGCATGGCTTGGGCGGCAGTTGCGAAGCCCAATTACCTATGCGATGGCACTGCCGCTCGTCATTCTCGCGGCTTTCCGAATATCGGGCGCAGAGTCCTTGACGCTCGTTGGTTACACCATCAACGTCCGCAATCCGCACAACCTCATCACGGTGGCATATTGGGCATTCGTGGTTCATTTGGTTCTCTGGTGGCGTGTGGAGGGACGAGAATTCCGGGATCGGTTCGCGTTGCCCGTTCGGTCACTGGCCTATTGGCATGCGTGGCCCGTCGCCATTTGGTTTCTCTGGCCCAAGCGACTGGCTTATTGGATTTGGTACATGGACCCCGCCAGCAACAGCGGCGAGGCGCCGCAGTTCAACCTATTGGGCGGCTATTCGTTCTATTGGCATAGCCTGATCGGCGACTATCACGTGAGTCTTACACTGTTGATCTCAGTCATCGTGCTGCTGGTCGTGGCGGGTTTGCTGCGGCATCGACTTCGTTCCGGCGCCTCGGTCGTGTTGCTGTTCGTATTGATCTCGGCGATGGCGACCATCCATCACCCTAATCGCAAGAGCCGCTATGCTCACACCTGGACTCCCGCAGCATGGGTCATGGCCGGCGCCGGCTTGGCCCTGTTGGTAGATCGGCTCACGCGCGAACGGGCGATCGCCAAACACGCCATCGCGCTGGCGGCATGTGGCGGGGCCGCCTTGGTCTGTTTGCCCGCCGGGTTTCAGCCAGGCCACGCTCCCGAGGGAGGCCCCAATCTCGCGCGGGCCACGCCCCTGCGATTGGTCAATCAATATGCGCCGCACATTCGGGACACCCATCGGGCCGCCGTACTCTCGAACCTGCCCATGAAGTTCCTTCCCCAATGGCATCATCTCGAAAAGCACCCTGCCGCGCCGCGCCTGGAAACGGAATGCCGAAACCTGCCTCATCATGCTCGCCCGAATCAGCAGGCCTTTCAGTCGTGGTTGCAAGCGACACGGGCCGACGCCATTGTGTTTATCCACATTCCACCCGGCTCCGCGTTCTATGATCATCTTCCCGCATGCGCTGCCTACGAATCGATTCCACTCTGGATGGAACAGCAAACGACGTTCGCCCTGGAGCAACGATTACCGACGCCGGACGACACAAGCACCATCTTCATTTGGCGACGTGCCGGTTCCCGCGCGGCTCGATGAGCGCCAGGTCAATCTGCGCACAACTGGTACATTACCCCCAAGAGGGCCGCATTGGGCATCTTGAGGGCTGAGAAATGAAGGCCGAGATTATCTCGATCGGCAGCGAAATCACCAGTGGGCAGAATCTTGACACCAACAGCCAGTGGCTCAGCAAACGGCTGGCGGAGATTGGCATCGCGGTCGGGTTTCACACGACCGTCGCCGATGACCTTACCGACAACATCGCCGTCTTTCAGACGGCCGCACGTCGAGCCGAACTCGTCATTGCTACTGGCGGGCTCGGCCCAACACTTGACGACCTCACGCGCGAGGTCATGGCCCGTGTCGCAGGGGTCGAGCTAGTCTTTCACGAGCCGTCGCTCGAACACATCAAACGACTTTTCGCTTCGCGGCAGCGCGAGATGCCGGATCGCAATCGGGTTCAAGCGATGATTCCCGCCGGCGCCGAAGTGCTCGCCAACCCAATTGGGACCGCACCCGGTATTTGGATGCGTATCGGCAACAGTCATGTGGCAGCCATGCCTGGTGTTCCGTCGGAAATGTACCGCATGTTCAACGAACAACTCTTGCCGCGACTGCTCGACATCGGGGGCAGCGGAGGCGTTTTGATCGAGCGAAAGATCAACACCTTCGGTACCGGCGAGTCAACGGTTGAGGAGAAGCTGCTCGATCTAACGCGGCGAGGGCATATTCCCGAGGTCGGAATCACCGCCGGCGACGCCACCATCTCACTGAGAATCTTGGCTCGCGGTGCGACCCGAGCCGAAGCGTTTGCTCAGACGGTCCCGGTCGCCGAGACGATTCGCGAGCGTTTGGGGAAACTCGTGTTCGGCGAGGGAGACGAAGAACTTCAACATGTGGTCATCCGGTTGCTGGGCGACCGGCGCAAGACACTAGCAACCGCGGAGAGTCTGACAGCGGGCTTGGTCGCATCGCGACTGGCGCAGGTTCCAGGTGCCAGTCTTTGGTTTCGCGGAGGGGTCGTCGCCTACACCAATGAGGTAAAGCACGACCTCCTTGGCGTCGGGCAAGATCTGCTTCGCGACCATGGCCCGGTGAGCGCGCCGGTTGCCGAAGCCATGGCCTTTGGCGCGCGATTGCGGTTGGGCGCCGATGTCGGGGTCAGCACAACGGGGATCGCCGGCCCCAGCGGTGGGACGCCCGAGACACCCGTTGGGCTGGTCTTCATCGGCCTGGCCACCGACGACGGCGTCCACACGTTCCGAGTCAACTGGGGAGGCACCCGCGATGAAATTCGCAGCCGATCCGCCAAGTCGGCGCTGAATGCGGTCCGCCTTTATCTGAGCTGATCGGCCGGCGCGCGGCTCATAACACTCAAACAGACGCCAGATACTTCTTGCAATCGTCCAGGATAGGAACCGACGCGGTCGCTCCGACCCGTGTCACTCCGATCTTGCGGACAGCAAGCAGGCGTTCAAAGGTCCGCACGCCGCCGGCAGCCTTGACCGCCACATGCGGAGGCGAGCAGCGACGCATCAAGATCAGGTCGGCGTCGGTCGCGCCGGCATCGCCGTACCCTGTCGAAGTCTTGACAAAATCGGCCCTCACGTCGCCGCAGATCCGGCAAAGCGTTTCCTTGTGCGATTCCTGGAGGAAGCAATTCTCAAAAATCACTTTGACGATCGCATCCCGACGGTGAGCGGCCTCAACGACGGCCGCGATGTCCCGAGTGACGTAATCCCAATCTCCCGTGAGGACTTTGCCGATATTGACGACCATGTCCAGTTCCCGCGCCCCGTCATCGATGGCCCTTTCCGATTCAAACACCTTTACGGCGGTCAAATGCCCGCCATGCGGAAACCCAATGGTGGTGCCGGCGGCCACGCGTGACCCCGCAAGGATTTGGGCGGCTCGTTTCACCGCATAAGGCTTGATACAAACCGAGGCGACCGCGTATTGGCGAGCGATTTCGCAACCCGCGTCGAGGTCAGCATCCGTCAGCGTCGGTTGCAACAACGAGTGATCGATCATGCCTGCGATATCAGCGTAGGTGAAGTCGGCCATGCCATGCGCTCCGTGTTTAGGGATTCCTCGGTTCATTGTGGCAAGCGTGACCGCCGTCGAATAGGGAATAGCCGCTTCCGCTGATCGTGCGGCCGACGCCGAACCGAATCGGGAAACGGGGTGGACTGTCGGGACCGCGTGCATCGGGAGGTTGCTCATGATAAGCCGAAGTTGCTTCGTAGGGATCGCAGGGATTCTGGCGATTGCATCAGTCGCCACGGGCCAGCCGCCGGTTTCGACTGGCATGATCCAAGTGCCCGACGCAATCGTCCGCAGCGGTGCCTCGCAAACTTATGCTCAGACCGGTACGCTCCGCCAAGGCAGCACCGTGCGCATCGTCCGCGAGGAGGGTGCCTGGCTGGCAATCAAGCCGCCTGCCAATGCGGTGAGTTGGATTCCCGACAGAGCGGTTCAACCCATCGGCGACTCGAAGCAGTTCCCGAGACAGTTGAAGGTCATTTCCGACAACGCTCCGATTCGCTTGGGTGTGGCCGACCAGCACGGGCCGTCGAAAATCGAGCAGGTAAAACTCGCCAGCGGCGCTCAAGTGATCGCGCTCAACCCACCCGAGGATTTCCCGGCCGAAGGGGGCAAATGGTGGCCGATCGAGCCGCCCGCTACCGAAGTGCGTTACATCTTGCGCGAGACCGTGTTTCAATCGGAGAACCGCAACGGGGCGACGCCCAGTGGGCCCGGCGTCTCTACGTCGGCCCGTGCCCCGATGCAATCCCTCGATCCAAACGAGCCGGAATTGATGGTGCGGGCACAACTCGCGGACGCCGCGGGGCGGTTTACCGATGCCGAACAACTTTACTTGGAGCAGGCTCGCCTTGTCGCTCGGACCGACCCGAATCTGTATCGGCGGTGTATCAACTACGCCCGGGCCTCTCGCGAGAAGATGATTGCCGCTAGAGGCAATTCGCCGGCATCGAGTGGACTGTCAACGAGCTACTTGCGGGGCGGACCGACTCCGTCGGTCCCGCCGGCAACTAGCTCGACGACGCCTCCACCCCCGCCTCCCGTGAACAGCCCCTCGACCGGCTACTATCAGTCACTGCGAGTCGATCCCGGATTGCAGGCCAGCGGGCCGGGGCGGTTACGCCGATCCGGGTTCCAGCTCGATGGCCGCACGACATACGCCATCGAAAACAATCGCGGCGATGTTCTTTACTACGCGGTCCCGCAGCCGGGACGAACTCTGGAGCCATTCGTCGATCGAATTGTGGAGTTGTTTGGCACGGTAAGGGTGAGGCCCGAGGTTCGCGGTGCAAGCGTGATGATAGTCGAACAGATGCGAGTGATTCGATAACGCCTCCGAGAATACGATTCTCGGCGACACTCAACGTGACGATCCGGCTTAGCCAGTGATTGGGCCTTCTCCTCGCTGAAAACGAACGCGGCCGACACTTGTTCGGGTCGGCCGCGCTTGTTCTGAGTCACCGAATGATTAGTGATTCAGAATGAACTCATTGCTATTGAGCAATGCCCAGTACACATCCTGGAAGAACGCCAACGGATCAACACCAGTGCGATTCGCTTCCTTCTCGATCAAGGACCGCTCCGCAGAGGTCGGCTCGCGATTAAGAGCCATCAGGAATAGCTCTCGGATGACCGCGGACTTGTTGCCCTTCGCGCGAGTGATCGCGGTGCCGACGGCTCCGTCCTTCTTCGAGAGTTCGCTGTTGATTTCACGGCCGTTCATCATGAGAAGTGCCTGAACGATGGTCCCATTAAAGGTAACCTCGTTCCCTTCGTCATCGCCGAAATTGCGAACGAGCTTGTCCATCCAATCCTGTCGCGCCTTCTTGCGAGCCTCGTCAACAACGGCTCGCTTGGTCTTGCTGCCTTTTTTCGGTTGCGGCGGATTGGTGGCGAGCATCAGCGACTCGAACAACTGTTCGGGCGTCATCGTCTTAAGCAGCATGCGGCTGAAGAGATTCTCGACATCCGGCTTTGAGTTCGTCGCGTTGGCCACGACGCTCAGGCTATAGGCGTCGCTGTTGCAGATCCACTCAATGAGCTGTTTAATGTCGTACTTGTAGTTCTTGAACGACGCTGCCAGCGAATCGAGTAATTCGCGATGAACGACTTCGTTGTGTTCGCCGAAGTCATCGACGGAGGCCTGTTGGTTGAGTCCGCGGCCGAAGAAATGACCCCACAGGCGATTCACATAGGCCTTGGCAAACTGATCGTGAGAGACGATGTAGTCGGCTAGAGTCTCCCGGCGGGACTTCTTGTTGTCAGCGGGAATCGACCTGCCATCGATAAACTTGGCGCCAGTCGCCTCGACCACACCAATTCGCTTCTCGTAATAAACCGTCTTGCTGCGGTTGTACGATGGGTTGTCCTTCAGCGTCAACTTGGCGGCCACTTCCATGCGTTGATTGTTGTTCCGCATTTGGGGCGTGCCTTCCCGTTCCGACTGCCGGAAGAAGGCATTGACTCCCCAGAAATGACTCTGTTTCCACTCCGGGTTGTGCGGGTGGTCGTGACACTGAGTGCATTGAATCTGCACGCCGAGGAACAACCGAATGGTTCGCGAGGTGATGGGCACAAAGTCGAACATTCCCTCTTCGTCGCGATTACGTTGCGGCTCGCCCAGATGAGCCAACAGGTAGTTCACGGCGCCGTTGTCGTTGTTCTGACCGGTTGCGGTAACCAACTCGCGGACGATCCGATCCCAACTGTGATTCTTTTCCAGGGCTTCCGTCACCCAAAGGTGCATTTGCTCGTGGTAGGTCCTATTCCCGGCGCGGCTGAGCAGGAGCGTCGTCCAGATGTCAGCGAAGTTATTCGCGTACTCTTCGGCATAATCTTTGTCCCGCAACAGCTTGTTGACGAGTTTCTGCCGTCGATTGGAGCTTTGATCGTTTAGGAACGCTCGCACTTCGTCGGCGCTGGCGATGCGGCCAAGGAGGTCGAGATAGATCCGGCGGACAAATTCGTAATCCGTCGCTCGCCGCGACGGTTTGACGTTATTTTCCACCCAGGCCTTCGCCAATAGCCGGTTGATCATTGCGGTTTCTGGAAACGGCGCGTTAGATGATGAAGGGGCCGGCTCGGGCTTGGTTTCGTCCGGCTTGGCGTCGCCCTTCGGGGCATCGGACTTGGCGGGCACGTCTTTCTTGTTGCCGTCCGGTTTCGGATTGTCGTCGGCCGTCGATCGGAGTGCAATACCCACAACCAAGCTGGCTGCGATCAGGCAACTCAGCAATCGGCCGCGGCGAAAGGTCGGCTGATCACGCATCGTTCCATTCTCCGTTGGCGAGTAGCAAAAAAGCGGCTGGTGAGGAGCGTTCGAGGTATGGGGCTGAACCCTCATCGCTACCATCATAATCTTCGTGGTCATCGACTGTCAAACCGTCCAGCGGACAAAAAGTTCCGCCTTTCCCCATAATATAGGCTTACAGGGCCACTGTTTAGACGAAAAGGCATCGCGAAATGTTCCCGGAAACGCCCACCCTTAATTCAGAGATTCACGGCTGACGAGAATGTTCCACCTAGATGTTGAACGAATTCGACGAAACGTTGTCACGGCGACGACTGAGGATTTGCTCGATCGCGTCACCGTTTATCGGCCGGGAATGGAGCCGGAGGCCGTGGCAATTATCGAAGCGGAGCTGAAACGCCGCGGGGTTAGCGACAATGATGTCCGAAGCCATGCCGAGTTACGTCAAGCTGCGATGGAACATTCCGACCGGATCCCGCGCCCGTGCCAATGGTGCGATCGACCGGCGGAAGCGAGAATCTGGACGTGGTTTCGCCTTTGGGGCATCGTTCCCATCTGGCCGTGGCGCGTGAGTTGTTGCTCGAACCATCGCGACGCCAGCACTCGCCCTGACGAGCGCCGGCGACGATAATCTAGCCGATCAGCTTCTTCACATCGTCGGGCTTGATTTGACGCATCGGCTTGCCAATTTCCGCACTCAGCCAACTTTGCACGGCCGGCGTATACGGGAACTCGCCGGACTTTATGATCGCGACCATCCGCGTCTTGCGGCGTTCGCGTTCATTCACTTTCTTAAATCCGTTGACCAAACGGGATAGCTTCTGATCGTGTTGCCGTTGTTCCCGTCGAATCCGTCGAGCACCCATGAGCGTACCCTTTTTGTCACTCGTCAGAACCAATTGGTAAACAGTGATTATAGGTCGCGGCCTATTACCGTCTAGGGCAAAGCCCGGCGGCTGACATGAAGGGGTGCACGCGGTCGACCTCGGAGCCGGTTCAGGGCAACCGTTGTCACCGCGTGCTCCTCTGATGCCGCTTAGCAACAGCAGCAAACGGGGGTGTTGTTCATCATCACGCAGCACGTGCAGCCAGATTGCAGCATCGTCGTCAAGCAGTCGCAGCAAGCTTGGATCATCTTGCAGCAGGTCGGGTCAGCGCTGGTGCAGGTGATACAGACGCCCTTGGGGGTCATCTCGCACTTGCACATTCCCATGGTGAGGTTGCAGCAACAGACCATCATCCCATTCATGAGGCAACAGACACTGCACATGCCGCCGGCCATCATGTTGCAGAGGTTTTGCACCATGCTGCAGGCAGTCGGATCATCGCATGTGCAGGTGATCTTCATGCCGTTGGTGCATTTTTCGAACTTCATGGTGCAGCGAGGCACCATCGTGTAGTTGGTGGCTCCGGTAGTCGGGGCAGTCGTCCCCATGCCCGTGGGGCTGACGCCCGGCATGCCCATTCCGGGCATCACCATGGTGGTACGGTCCATCATCATCGCGGTCGTCATCGTTCATCCTTCCATGAAAAGACCGGCCAAAATTGGCCATTCAACCAAGTTCCCTGTTCCAAAAATCCGGTTGAGTCGCTGCAACGTGTCTGCGTTGAACGATCCCACCCATGTCGCCATCGAACTTGTACTGAGGCGCGATTCAAATACGGCCGACCTCGGCGAATAGCAGATATAGTTGTTAGGTCCGGTTATGAATCTTCTTCCCCACATCCTCCCCGGGGAGAAACACCATGAGACACCGATTTAGGCATCGACTCGTGCGGCCTAATAACTCATCCCTGCAACCCGCGTTCGTCTTGTGCCCAAGCATCTTCGCTCAGGGTTGGACGAGCCAACAACAAGCCTTTGTGAATCAGCTTTATCAGTGGGCTTGGGACCTTGCCCGCAAGCAACAACTCGCCAAACCAGATTGGCCGGCGCCGCGATTCTCGTTGAATTAGTCCGCGATCGAGACAGACAAGAGCAGCCGTGCCGCGCCCCGCTCGCATGGGAATGATAGCAACCTGCCTCATCGGCGGCCAGCAAACTCCTCACGCAACTCGGGGTTGTCGCCCCTCTTGACTTTCAAGGGCATCGGCTAAATCGCATAATCCGGCACGAAGACTCGCATGCGACGTGGCGACACATAGACGACATCGCCGGATTTGATCTCAAGTCCCGCAAACTCATCGGCCGCGACGGCCACGTTGACGACGAAACCAAACTCGACGGCTCTCAGCCGAACCTTGACAACCGACCCCGCCGGCGTGATATGAATGACTCGCGAAACGAGGCTACCGCTGCCGTCGCCATAACGGCTGATGCGCAGTTCGTGCGGGCGAACGTAAATGGAAGCGTCGCGCGATTCGGAATGCGGGTACTCCGGATAGGGCATTGCCAGACCCCCGAGCCGTGCCATGCCGTTTTCGACTTGAACATTGAACACGTTGACATTACCGAGGAAGTCGAGAACGAACGCATTAGCGGGATGCTCGAAAACTTCCATCGGCGTACCCACCTGTTCGATGTGGCCGGCATTCATGACCACGACCTTGTCCGCAACCTCGAAGGCCTCTTCCTGATCGTGCGTGACAAAAATGCTCGTCACATGAAATTCATCGTGGAATCGTCGCAGCCAGTCTCGAAGCTCCTGCCGAACCTTGGCATCAAGGGCGCCGAACGGCTCATCGAGGAGCAATACCTTTGGCTCCGGGGCCAACGACCGGATCAACGCCACACGCTGGCGCTGACCGCCGGACAACTGCGACGGGTAACGCGGGCCAAGCTCTTCCATGCGTACCAGATGGAGCAATTCATGCACGCGTTCCCGGACCTTCGCCTCGGGCCACTTTCGGACTCGCAATCCAAAAGCCACGTTTTCAAAGACCGTCATGTGGCGGAACAAGGCATAATGTTGGAACACGAAACCAACGTTGCGATCACGTGCGGATCGCTTGGTCACCTCGTCTTCGGAGTAAAGGATCGAGCCGCTATCCGCGACTTCGAGGCCGGCGATGATCCGCAATAGCGTCGTTTTGCCGGACCCCGAAGGCCCCAACAATGCGACGAGCGTTCCGGTATCACATTCGAGGCTGACATTGTCGAGTGCGACAAACTGCCCAAAGCGTTTGGAAACGTTGCGAGCGGAAATGCTCATCGACCCAATCCTCGACCAATTTCGGGACCCGATTCACGTCGCGCCTCATCACGGAGCGAGCGCACTTTGCGCTCAACGATGACCTTCAACAACAAGGTTGCCACGGCAAGAAGCGTCAAGACCGAAGCAACAGCAAACGAACCGGGAAGATTGAATTCCTGAAACAGCTTTTCGACGCGAAGAGGCATCGTGTCTGTGCGCCCGGTGATGTGCCCGGATAATACAGATACCGCACCGAATTCTCCCATGGCACGGGCGTTACAAAGGATGACGCCATAGAGTAGGCCCCAACGGATGTTCGGCAGCGTGACATGCCAAAACACCTGGCGAGCGCTCGCACCAAGACTTACAGCCGCGAGTTCCTCATCGGGGCCAAGCGACTCCATCAATGGAATCAGTTCCCGAGCGACGAACGGAAGCGTCACAAACGTTGTGGCGATGACGAGACCCGGCGTATTGAAAAGTATCGAGATACCGTGACTTTCCAGCCATGGGCCGAAGTAGCCTCGCATCCCAAACAACAGCGTGAATAACAGCCCCGCAACGACGGGCGAAATGGAAAACGGTAGATCGATTAAGGTGATGAGCGCCGTTCGGCCAAAGAACCGAAACCGGGCAATCGCCCAGGCCGCGGCCAGGCCAAACATCAGGTTCATTGCCACTGTTGTCGGCGCGATGGCCAAGGTTAGCAAGATCGAATGTCGCGTCGCCGAATCCCCAAACAGGTTTTCGAAATAGGTTCCCACGCCGCCCGTGAAGGCCTGAGCAAACACACTGACCAAGGGCACGAGAACAAGAACCGACAAGATGCCCACGGCGGCGGCCGTCAGCGACCATCGCACCCACCACGGGTCGTGCCGCGGAGCGACGAACGGTTGTTTTGGCGGTGACGATTCAGGGAGCATGTGCGCGGCAACCGTTTTCTGTTTCGGAATCGTCGGAACGCTTACCCACATCGGGCCACCCATAGTGTCGATACGGCAACCATCCGAATCACGCCTCGTATCGCCGGCTGTGCCTCTCAAGCAAGTTAATCAGCGCCAACATCGCGAACGATGCCGCCAATAGCACACTCGCAATTGCAGTCGCTTCGGCGTACTTGAATTCCTCCAAGCGAGCCACGACCAGCACGGGCGCGATTTCCGTCCGATACGGCAAATTGCCGGACACGAAGATCACCGAGCCATACTCGCCCAGCGCTCGTGCAAAAGCCATGGCGAAACCCGTTACCAACGCCGGCGCCAACGACGGCAACAGCACCCGGCAAAACGTCTGCCACCGCGTCGCACCCAGGACCGCCGACGCTTCTTCAACCTCGGCTTCGATGCTCTCTAACACGGGTTGCACCGCCCGAACCACGAACGGGAAACCGATAAACACCATCACGACCACCACCGCAAGTCGCGTGTAGGCCGCTTCGATTCCCAGCGGAACGAGGAACTGTCCGAACCAACCGTTCTCCGCATAGAGGTTCGAAAAGACCAGACCCGCGACGGCCGTTGGCAACGCGAACGGGATATCGACAAGTGAATCGAAGAATCGCTTCCCGGGAAAATCGTAACGGGCCAAGACCCAGGCAATCAGGGTGCCAATGATAACGCTGATCGCCGCGGCCACCGTGGCGGCTCCGAATGTCAACAAGTAGGCGGCCCGGGCACGCTCCGTCCAAACCGCGGCGACGAACTGATCGAAGCTCAGCGACGCCGTCTTGATGACGCACGCCGCCAACGGGACCAGAACCAGTACCGTCAAATAGAGCATCGTGAAGCTGACGCTCAGGCGAAACCCCGGGAGTACACGATTGTTGACCGCCGCCATGAATGCCCCTCAACCACCGCCTCGACTGCGGATCACCTGCCCTATTCGGAAGGTTGGTAAATCCGGTCAAAATAGCCGCCGTCGCCAAAGAACCGGAGTTGAGCGTCGTCCCAATCACGGGCAACTGCCTCGATTCCGAAGAGTTCGATCGGTTTCAGAGTATCGGAAAATCGCGCCAAGATCGCCGGATCGCGCGGGCGGCAGTAGTTGCGAGCCATGATTGCTTGCGCCTCAGGCGTGTGCAGGTAGGCCAGATAAGACATCGCCAAGTCGCGGGTTCCTTTTCGATCCACGTGCGCATCAACCAGCGTCACATGAGGCTCGGCCCGAATGCTCCGATGGGGATAGATGATCTCCAATTGGCCGCGTGATTCTCGGCAGGTCAGGTGGGCCTCATTTTCCCATGTGATGAGGACATCTCCCATGCGTTTCGTCGCGAAGGTCATCGCGGATGCCCTCGCCGACGCATCGAGAACCGGGGCATGACGGTACAACTCTCGTACAAACGTCTCAGCTTCCGGCTCGCTGCCGCCGCCGCACCGTACCGCCCCCCAAGCCGCGAGCATGGCCAATCGCCCGTTTCCCGAGGTCTTTGGGTTCGGGGTAATGACGGCGACGCCGGGCCGAATCAGATCCGGCCAATCGTGGATTTGCGCGGGATTTCCTTGACGTACGACAAAAACGATGGTGGAGTAAAACGGCAATGACCCAAAGGGCGGCGGGCGGAGTTCCCATTGCGGCGCGATCAGCCCTGCACGATGGATGGCGTTCGTGTCCGACCACAGTGCCAGACTGACGATGTCGCCGGGCAACCCATCCATCACCGCCCTGGCCTGACTCCCGGAGCCGCCATGCGATTGGCGAACCGCAACCCGTTCGCCGGTCGCTTCAAGGTGACGACGGCTGAATGCCTCGTTAATCTCGCGCCACAGTTCCCGAGTCGGATCATAAGAGACGTTCAGCAGTTCCCGTTCACTGGAGCTTTGCCAGACAAAGATCCAAGCGCCCGCAGGCAACGCGATGAGATAGGCAACAGCGATGACAACGAGTTTCCGCATCGGATCAAAGCACACCGGGAAACAACATAGACTACTAAAACTATAAACTAAGTAAATAATCGGCCAGCCCTTCTCAACAAGCCAGAGTAAAAGAAAAAACCGGCAACGGGTCAAGGCCGACGAGTCAAACGATGGCGAGTGGGTAATCTCTGACGAGGCGAATTCACGCGGTGGGCAAGGCAGTTGAGGCCCTTGCTGGGGTATTGAAGGGAGAGCGAGATCATGACGCGACGCAAGCTACTGGTTTTTTCTGGGGCGATCGCCATTTTTGCGGCGGCCATCTGGGGAGGGCAGGAACGACCCCAGCGTTTGCTGGTGCTGGAGTGGATGTCTCAGTCTCGAGCGTCGGCTCCCCCAACGGCGATCCTTGTCGAATTCGGGCTGACTGATGTTCGTCCCACCGACTGGTCAGGCAAGGCAACTGTATCAGGAGCGTCGATTGTCGGCCGGGAAGGCTACCGATTCCGTCCCACGGCCGGCGACAAGCTGGTTGAACCGAATTCTTGGTCCGTTAGCTCGCACCGAGGCATGCGAGCACCACCCCGTCAACCCGCACTTGCGAAGGTCGAGCCGCTCGCAACGGTCGGCGTTGTGTTGCATCTCACCGACGTTCGACTCGAGGCCGAACTCATCGTGGAACTGACGGGGGCGGAGAAAGCCAAGGTTGCGGTCCCGCTAAAGGACGTTGTCGCCGGCAAATCGGCGCCCATACTTGATGGCCGCGCTCGCGTCAGGCTTATCTCGGCCGCCCTGCCCCTCGCGACCGGCAAGACCGAAGACGATTTCCCGGCCGCCTGCTATGGACCTGATGGGTCTCTCTGGGTGGCATGGATCGGCTACCACGTCAAGGATGAAAGCCGACGAATCGAGCAAAAATCACTCAAGCAACAGCCTCCCGATTTCAAGGCCTATCTCACAACCGAGTTTGGCGACCAGCTTTTCGTGAAACGGCACCGCGACGGGCAATGGAGCGACCCGATCGCGATTACCGGCGCCAGCGAGGATCTGTGCCGATGCGCCATCGCCGCCGACTCGTCGGGAAAGGTCACGGTCGTCTACAGCGCCCATCGCAATGGCTCATTCCAGCTCTTTGCGCGAGCATTCGGTGCCGATGGAAAACTTGGGAAGGAGCATCAACTGACCGGCGTTTCCGCTCGGGATCATTCCGTTTCGTATTTGAGTCCCGTCATGGTCACGGATCAATCGGGGCAACTCCACGTGGCGGCCCAATCGTGGCAGAAGAGCGGCCAGTCGGCGGTCGCTCACATCATTGGTTTGTCCTTGGATGACTCGGGCTGGACGTCACGGATGAGCGGAAGCGGAGGACGTGGGAACTCGTGGGGCGTGGCCATCACTGCGGGTCCCAAGGGAGAATGGCAGGTCGCGTGCGATGCCTATGTGGGCGGCGACTACGACGTGGATCTTCCATTCGAGGGTACTGCAACGCGCGCCAGCGGCGGCCGTCATTCGCCCGTGGCGGAATCCTCGCGATTTGAAGCGCGTCCGTCGATCGTCTTCGATTCCACCGGCCGTTTGTGGATCGCCTATGAAGAAGGTCCCGAACTTTGGGGGAAAGACTATGGCGCCCTAGACGACAGCGACGGCAGCCCGCTCTACTCTTCGCGATCGGTTCGCGTGGTTTGCAGGCACAACGGCAAGGTTTTTCAGGCGCCGGAGCTGCCAACCGCGTCGGTCGCGAACCCCAAGATGCCGTTTGACGGGCCGACGTTCGAGCGGGCCGCCCGCTACTCAAACCCGCAACTCGGCATTGATGGCAAAGGCCGTATTTGGTTGACGTACCGGCAGAAATTCGGGACACGCTATAGTTCCCACCCTGGATCGTACTGGCTCACCTTCGCTCGGCGTCTCGACGGCGATCATTGGTCCGAGCCGATCGAGCTGCATCATTCGTGCGGCCTGCTCGACCATCGACCGGTCTTGCTTCCGCACAAGGCAGGAGGGATCGTCGTCATTCACAACACCGATGGCCGGTTCACGACGCCCGAGAGTATCGACAACGACATTTACGTCAGCTACCTGGACCTTCCCGGCGACCCGGTCGAGCCGCTATTGAAAGCTAAGGAGCTTGAGGGCAAGAGAAAGGAAGCCACACTTCGCGACGCCGACGAGAATCGGGCCGTTGAGGCGATTCGCAACTATTCCCTCAACCTCGCGGGGAAGTCATATCGATTGCTTCGCGGTGAATTCCATCGACACACCGAGTTGAGTTGGGATGGCGGGCCTGATGGATCGCTCGAAGACATGTTCCGTTACGCAATCGACGCGGCCAAGATGGACTGGATCGGCAACGGCGACCACGATAATGGCGCCGGGCGCGAGTACTCTTGGTGGCTCGTGCAGAAGTTCACCGATGCCTATCACGTTCCGAGCCGGTTTACGCCCATGTTCTGCTACGAGCGGAGCGTGGCCTACCCTCACGGGCATCGCAATTGCGTCTTCGCCAAGCGAGGTGTCCGCACCCTGCCCAGGCTTTCGGAAGCCGATGAGACCAAACGCATCGCCGGCATCCATGCCGATGACACCAAGATGCTCTATCGCTATCTGCGGGAACTGGGCGGCGTTTGTGCCTCGCATACCAGCGCCACGAGCATGGGCACCGACTGGCGCGACAACGACCCGACGGTCGAGCCGTTCGTCGAAATATATCAGGGCGACCGCATGTCATATGAGAAGGAGGGCGCTCCGCGAGCCGGCTATGAGCCGAAATCCGGTAAGGCTCCCGCCAATATCGCGGGCTGGTTTCCCAAGGGATTCATCGACCACGCCCTTGGCGAAAAAGGCTATCGCCTCGGGTTCCAGGCGTCCAGCGACCATTGGAGTACGCACATCAGCTATTGCATCGTCGTGGCAGAAAGCCCCGATCGCGAGGGCATCCTGAACGCGATGAGGAAACGCCATGTCTATGGCGCCACCGACGACATCATCTGCGACATTCGTTGCGGCCGGCACATGATGGGCGACGAACTTGAAACGCGCGATCCGCCGACGCTCCAGTTGCGGATCATCGGTACGGGCGACATTCATCGCATCGTGATCATGCGCGACAGCAAACAAGCCGCGGTCCTGCGACCCATGAGCCGTGACTATTCGGGGGATTGGAAAGACCCTGAACCCTCTGCCGGAATACACTACTACTACGTTCGCGTCGAACAGAAGAACGGCGAGTTGGCGTGGACCTCACCCCTGTGGATCGACTACCGGAAGTAACTCGCATGACGAATCGAGCTTTGACATCGAAACGGCCCAAGGCGCTTATCGCCGGCGCCGGTTTCGTTCTCATCGGCGCCGTCATCATCATCGCGGCTCAATTAAGTTCGACGCCCGCGCCCGATGGGATGGTCTGGATTCCCAGCGGCGAATTCTGGATGGGAACTGATGACGGCCCGATGGACGAGCGACCTTGTCATCGTGTACGCGTCGATGGGTTCTGGATGGATCGCACCGAGGTCACGAATTCTCAGTTCGCTGAATTTGTCAAAGCCACCAACTACGTCACCGTTTCAGAACAGCAGCCCGATCCGAAGAAGTACCCCGGCGCGAAACCGGAATTGCTCGTTCCCGGTTCGGCGATCTTCGCGGTTCCCGACGGTGAAATCGACCTCAATGGGCCTCCGGTGTGGTGGAAATATGTGCCAGGCGCCTGTTGGAAACACCCGGAAGGGCCAGGCTCGACCATTGAAGGTCGCGAAAACCACCCCGTCGTTCACATCGCGTGGGATGACGCGGCCGCCTACGCCAAATGGGCCGGGAAACGACTGCCCACCGAAGCCGAATTTGAATACGCGGCTCGAGGTGGCCTCGACCGCAAGCCATTCATCTGGGGCGACGATCACCCCGGCAAGAATGGGAAGTGGCAAGCAAATATCTGGCAAGGAAGATTCCCCATTGAGAATACCTGCCTCGATGGCTTCAAGACAACGGCTCCGGTCGGGTCGTTTCCGCCGAATGGTTTCGGGCTGGTGGACATGTCGGGCAACGTCTGGGAATGGTGCCAAGATTGGTACGACGAAGGGTATTACCGGCGTAGTCCCAAGGTGAACCCCAAAGGGCCGGAGCAAGGCCAACGAACACTCGAGGGCGATGAGCCAAGCCGAGTGCGACGCGGTGGGTCATTTCTCTGTTGCGACGATTATTGCCGGCGATATGTGCCCAACGCCCGCGATAAGAACCCGCCGGATAGTTCGGCATCGCACACGGGATTCCGCTGCGTGAAAGATCGCTAAGCTATTCCACCTCGACAAGGGCCGGGACTCGCAACTGGTGCTGATCGTCATGAAGACCGGGGCGCACGATACGACGAACGCGCCCAGTTACCATCGCCCGTCCCGGCAATCGTAGCACCCAACCTTCGGGATGATCCTGGAAATTCGCGGGCCGAAACGGGTACAAGCGACACTCGTGGGCCAGCAGGTCATTCAAGCCGTTGGCGAATTCTTCAGCGGCGCTCGGGTCGCGTTCCCGGGCATCCTCGCCCAAGTCTCCCCAGAAGTCGACAAACAACTGAACGACCGCAACATCGAACGCCCCGTCATGAAGTGAGGCTCGACACTGCCGTACGCGATCAGCAATCGGCTCGCCCAACGCCGGCGCCAAGTCGAGGACATGGGCCAGTGACTCGGGCACTGGCGGCGGCACACGCTGACGGCCCCGCGGAAAACAGATCCAGGGCCGCCCGACCGTTCGCAACGCCAATCCCGTTTGCACGACCTCCGCGACCGTCACCGGGCCGGATTCGAGGTCAAACCACTCGGCAGGCTGAGACGGATCGTCGATGCGTTCAACGTTGATCTCCGATGCAGGCAACAACTCACGGATCGCTCCGATCGGCACCTCATAACCTTGCGCCATAATGCAACGAACTAGCAGGATTTGAGCAGCGGTCGCGGGAACGAGATCCGGCAACGCAACTTCCAATTCGTGCTGCCATGACGTGAAATCGTCCCCAATGGTCACATCGAAAAACTGAAATCGGCGGCACCATTTTGGAGGCCAACTCGCCGGCATCTGGGCGATGGCCCGATCCAATGACAGTTGCAGCGCCGGAAGCGGGTCGGCCAAGTCAACTTGGTTCATCGAGTCACAGCAACGACGCAACACACTCAACACCTCGGCACCAAGCTGTTGCCAATCGCGCGTGGTCGGAATCAGCATCGAAATGAGTGGCGATCGTTGAACAGAACCTTCGAGTTTCGCGATCACCGACTCGCAATCGCGTCGCAGGGTCGCCCGTGCCGCCACGTTCGCATTCTCAGCTGCTGTTAGTTGCTCCCATTCGGCCAGCGCCGCGCTCTGGACCAGCCAGTGTCGGATCATGGCTTCCGAGTCGTTCGGCAGGTCATCGCGGAAAATGTCGGCGATGGCCGCGAGACGCTGGGCGTCAGCCAAGCGCGCGGCCAAACCATCGGCGTAGTCCGTCCACGATTGCCGCCATCGCGACGCGAAGGAGGGATCCATCATCGCTCACAGGTCGCCGCGTTGGGCGGGCGAACGATAAAGCGTCGTGTCGGTGACATCGCGCAATTCGCCAAAGACATTGGCCACCATGTCGCGAACGGCAAATTCTCGAGAATGCGGGTCATAGGAAACCTCCAAGTCACCGCGAATGCCATCAGCGAAATGGAAGGCCAAATACGGCGAAAACTCGGCATCACCAGGGAAACGACGATCCAAGACAAAAGTCTCAAGCGGATGGGCGGCGTCCAAGCCCTGTCGCAGAGCGACAAGCGGCACCATTTTCGACTCGATCCGATCGTAGCGCGTGTGTTCTCGATAGAGAATCGGGTAGGTATTCGACTTCTGATCCTTGTGAGCGATGTCAAATGGGAGACACTCACTCAAGTCACTGTCAAAGGCAACGCGAACGGTGCCGATGGCACTAATCGTGGCCAACGCCAAGACGGCCCCTTTGGCGACTGCGTGCTTCAGGTTCGCCTGGTCGTAGGTCATGCGACCCTCGTCGAGGAATGGCACATGCAACCCACGTCCCAGGGCTTCGCGAATCATCGGATACCGTGACCCGTTGCCGCTGACAACCACCCATTGCACTTCTTCATTCTCGCGCCCGTCGCGGCCCGAGGTGAGGACATCGCGAATCAGTTGATTGCAATTGCGAACGCAACGGTTCACGGGCGCGTCCACCAGCGCATCGACCTCCCAACGCGAAATCGTGACCCGTTCCAGTTGCGTCACAAGTTGCTGTGTCTGCGTATCGGACAACCCGCGAAGCATCGTCGCGGAGAGCCGATTCAAGTTGCGGTCGATGCGCATGAATGGCACGGAATCGTTGGTTTCAAGCCGAACTTTGAGGTTTTCGCCCCATCGCCAGAGGTCGAAGGCATGATCGCGACGAAGGCTGGTCATGTCATCAAGTTGATTGGGATTAAAGGTCGTGGGCACCAACTCATCGCGCGGATCCGTGTCGCGAATTCGGTTGAGGAACTCCTCGACGAGAATGCTGCTGCTTCGGGCGCCGGACGAGGGTGCGGTCGGCCAATTGATCTTGAGCGGTCGCCCCCGAGCGTCGGCCACTTTGAGGATCATCTTGGCCTTGAGGATTCGACAAACGGCTCGCGTCACATCGTCGCCGCCGAATCCGCGCAAACCACTGCGCGCCAGCACGCGAACGCGCAAGACATCGGCCACTTCGGGGTCGGTTCCCGCCCATACCAAGGCGATGTCCGTCGTGCCGCCGCCGACATCGATCAGAAGCAGGTTCAGCCCATGCGGGTAGAGATAGCGAAATCGAGGCAGGCCGCCGGGCGACTCGAAGATGCGCCGATAGAGGAAGAAATAAGCCGCCGCCGAGGCCTCATCGATCATCAGGCGATTGAGCGGATCATCCCCCGGAGCCAAGGTACCAGGCCTCGTTCGCACCAGCATTTGCAATCGAGATCCGATGGAGTTAACGTCGGCGTTATCGTCCGGCGGTTCGTCGAATCCGGGAATTGGCGTTTGCAATCGCGACTGTAATCGAAGCCATGCCCGTTGAACAACTTCCCGCAACTGTTCGAGTTCACGCGGTGAATAGGTCGTGGGATAGGTGACGGCCAATTGTCGCGGCCAGGCTCGAGCGGCTTCGCGGAATCGCTGCAAGAGTCGGCAAACCAACAACTCAGCCGGCAGCCGATTGAGTAACTCGATTTGCTCGGAGTTTTCGGTCTTGAGATAGGTGTGCCGGTGGGAGGCCACGAGTTTCAGGAAACCTTCCCAGTCCTTCCCCGCAGCGAGCCGTTTGGCGCCGAGGATCAACCCATGCGTCACGGGCGCCGCTCCGGTGGCGATGCCCTCCGCCGGATTCGCGAGCCGACCGACTACCCAGTTGATCGTTTGCGGATAATCGTCTTTGGGAACACTCGGAAAGCGCCGAACGCCCGGAGCGGGAGGCTCGTAACTCTTCACCTGATCGACGCGCACGCTTGAGACAATCGGTTCGGTCTTCGCGACGAGTTCGCCGCGGGGCACATCGGCGTTGACCAGCCGAATCGAATCCGTGCGATGGTAGGCATCGCTCAGCGACAGGCATGCCACGGTGCTCGCCGTGTTTCCCATATCAATCGCCACGAAGCCATCGAACCCTGGCACAGGCCTCGTCGGTTTCAAGATCAGGGCCAGCGTTCCTTCCTGATCGAAATAGGCTCCGAGATGCTTGGCCTCAAAGAATCGCACGTGGACCGGCTGAAGAAACTCGCCTTTGGCCGGGGCGCCCGCCGCAATGACGGCCTGGCGAAACGCCTCGTGGTCGGTGTCGATCAGCAACTGCAACTGAATCGGCGCGTCACGAGAAACTCCCGCAACTTGGAATCGCTGGGTCTGAAGGAACTGCGGCGGGGCCACATGATCGGGGTCGGCGCTAAAGGCTTTACATACATCGATCAGTCCCTCGCGGGTGTCAGAAAAATCTCGCCCGGGGTCGCCATGCTGAAGCCGCAATTCGAGCCAAGGCAGGGATCGCGGCCAGTAGACAATGAGGCCGTACTGCTTGGCTTCAAATGGGCGCTTGGGCCGCAGGTCACTTTGACTGACGTGATAATACGCGACGCGCCCGACGCGCTGAAAGACATCGGGAACGACGACCGAAAGATATTGAAGCGTCGGCATGGGTTAGGCTGGGTTCCAGATCAGGAGCGCGAGTTCCTGTTCAAGGGCACGAAGACGGCGGCGAAGTTGCACGCGAACCGAATGCATCACTTGATGGGTCGCGACGCGAATCTTCTCACGCATGAGATCAAGGTACGCATCGCCATCAAAAGCGCTGAAGACGTCCGTTGCGATCAAGCCGGCAAATAACTCCGGCGAGCGAAACGTTGGAAATGACTCGGTCCGCCACGAGTACGGGTCACGGTCCTGTTTGCGATAGGCCTGCCAGGCATCGCGAACCGAGCCGGCTCCGTCGATCGGAATCTGCGGCAATCCATCGAGCTTGTCGGCAATCTCGCCATAAAGCCGGTCGATGACATCGGCGTTGATCAGATCGTCAACCTCGCGTGTGAGCGTGTCCGCGTGCAATTCAAACTGCCTTGCCAGCTCGTCGACGGTGAGATTCTGAATCACCCGCTCGCGTTGTTCACTGGGCGTGAGCCGCGCCAGCAGCTTCTTTTGAATGTGGTCTGCAAGCGGGCGAAACAGCTCGTTGTGAGTGCCGACTTCGAGCAACAGCTCAAGGACCGTGTCGTGACAGGTAATGGCATGGTCTCGTTGTTGGCGGCCACCACTGACGCGGCGATTCTCCGTTTCGATCTTGCGCGTCAGCTCGTCTGCCAGCGAATCGAGTTCCCTCCGGGCACCGCCGCCAATTTGGGCCGCGACGGCATCGGCCACGGTTCGACGAATCAGTTGCCGCAAGTGTGCGATGCCGCCATCGGCAATCAGTTGCCCAAAGGCCTCGGCGAGACCCGAATCCGCGCGGCATTTCGGAGGAATCGGATCCGCCGCGGGAACTCCCAATCGATCCGCGGCACGGTCGATCGGCACTCGGCCGTTGGCATCCTTGGGGAGTGCGAAGACCTTGTTCGACGTGAAGACGACCTGCGACGCGGGAATGCCATAATCATCCAGAAACTGGCGGATCAAGTCGAAGACCGTGTTGCCGTTCGCGTCGCCAAAGAGCGGTTCATGTGTCAGAGTATCGAACTTGTTGACCACGACCCAGACGCGGCCTTCGAGCCGGCCAAACGTCACTTTCAATGTTTCCAGAATATCGACCACGTCCTTGCTGCGGAGTTGAGAAGCTAGAACGAAAATGAACGCGCCGTCGAGATAACCCAGAAACTCCCGTGTCATCACGGTATCGACGCTGCGCTTGCTCCCAAGGCCGGGGCAGTCGATCGCTTCCAATTCCGCAGGAATGTTCTCGTTGGCGCAACCAATGTCGGCCTCTCGGAGAAGGTAGTTCTCCGAGGGGACACCGGTAGGGTCTGTGGAATGATTGACGTAATGACCGCGTCTTTCGTAAGGAGCGGTTATCTCATGAGGGTTGCCCTCGCGCACAACTCGCTGACCATGCGAATCGAACGCACGCAAGAAATCACGAAGGTAAGGGATGTCATCTGGAAGGATCGCGTGCTCGCCGGCGCGGCGTGCTTGACGCGATGCTGCCGAATCCAGGTCCCCCGCCGGCGCAGCCACAACCTTTTGCGGGTCGGCAAGGTATGCAAGAATCTCCGCATTCGGCTTCGTCGCCGCATTCAGAATAAACAGCGCCTTGCAAAGGCGATCGCGACGATCCTGGTACTGCTCCAACGTCAGATAGCGCAGGGTCAGTGTGTTGCCCCCCGACGGAATGCGATGCGTCCGCGTAATGAGGCTCGTTGTGGCGTCACCGATACCGCTCTGGGCGATCGACTCCTGTAAGACGTTATTGAACGTCGTCGATTTGCCCGCTTGCGAAGTCCCGAGAAATCCGACCCGATACCGTGGCCGAGTTAACTGCCCGCGAACCCGATCCAATTCACTGATGATCGCGGCGACATCCGGGCGAGTCGTCAAATACGCAAGCTTGCTGGTGTCCAGATCCTTGACTCGCCTCACAAGCGAGTTGAATTGGTCGATCAAATCCGAGGCACGCAACTCCGGCGTGTCCCGCAAGAGCGGGCAATCGGCCGGCGTCAATTCGCGTGGAATCAACATGAAACTGCCACCCTCAACCAAGAGCCTCGATTCCTACGATTCTGAATCGTCCCTATTTTGATCCGGCGACTTTTTCCTTGATCGCCGCGGGCCAACCCTTGATCTCCTCGACCACGACAAAGGTCCGACCATCCTCGGGATGATCGATCCGAATCGCAGCCGGCGGATTCGTGCCGTCATCGAATTCCCAGACCAGCAGTCGATAAGCCGATGGGAATTTCGCATGCAGCTTAGCATAATCACGCAAGGGAACACGCCGTTGAAATACGTTTCGCGATTCGGTGTCTTGCAACTCCAACCATCGACCCGTCGCATCGGCTCCGATTGCTTGCTCGTTTCCAAAAGGAACGGTCCCCATGGCCCGAACTTTGGCGGACACATCCTCGGCCTTGCCTATCTTGGTCATCTCCTCATGGAGTTTCTTGGCCTCGGCCTCGGTTGCAGGGAAGTACATCCAGACACGATGGGCACGGCGATTGACAGGTCCCTCGACGCGAACGATCAGTTCGTTGCCGTCGATAAGAGACCGACGTAGCCGCCCCGCCGTCGAATCCATGCTGGCGAAGATGAACAACAAATCGCTGCGGAGCCTCACATTTTCGAGGGGGTTCGGCACTTCGTTGGGATCTTGAATTATCCGGAAGAGCAAATTGCGATTGCCGGTGAATTGCCGCAGAGCGACGACGTAAAATCGATCGTGAACGGGCCAGGCGCCTTTGAGCACCTGATCTTTGGCTCCGAGTTCGGCGACGGTCGCCTCGTAGGTCACCGGAAGATCGTTGGCCTCCATTTTTAAGGCGTACATTCCGGGAACGATAAGCGTGAGCGGGCCGCCTTTTCGCGGGTCGTTCGGCTCGAATTCCTTATCGCCTGCCTTCTTGTATTTGACGGTGAGCTTCTTCATGACCTGCTCGGGCTTCGGCAACCGGAACTCCCACATGAGTTCTCGTGTCGGCAGTTGGCGAATGCCGACGCCGTCGCCGGCCTTTTCCGGCGACACAACCGGGGCCACGGGATTGCTGAGCGCCTCGAATTCTTCGAAGACCAACGGCGAAACGGCTCGCAGATACGGCTCTCCGACAATGGCGCCGCCCGATTTGGAAATGCCCCGCTTGAGCGTCGTGACAATCTCGTCCTCGCTCAAGTGAGGCCCGACCCGAATCATGAGGAACAGCGTCGCGTCGGAAAGGAACAGCGGGCGTGGTTCCTTGTCTTGAGCGACAACCACCGGCGCCAGCAACAGCCCCGCGATTAGCGCGAAGATCCCAATTCGGTGGCACGCCGATCCGAAAACGAAAGACATTGCTTCTCCAGTTCGTCGAGCGATGCGGTATAGGGAGCCGAGCGTTCGCGAAGTGCGTTCAACTCGGTGGTCAATTCTCGGATCGACTTCGCCATGTCGAGCCTTGCAGCGATCTTTTCTTGCGCGACCTTGTCGGATTTCTTGAAGCGATCGACCCATTTCCGCATGTATTCCCCGCGGTAGTATTCGATCCAGTGCATCTCGCGGGCCATCTCTTTGGGGTCCGCGGAAAGGGTGACGCCATACATTTGCCGCAGCAGCTTGGCCCAATCTTCGGGAGGCGCGCTTTGAATACGTTTCCACAGGTCAGCCAGGGACGAACTTGCCGCGGGTGGCTCGGTCGGCTTGTCCTTCCAGGCGTCGTCGGCAATGGCGGGCATCGGCTGGGGCGCCGGAATTTCCTCGGGTGAGCCATCCGAGGGAGGCTTGTCGTTCTTGCCCGGATCGACGGCGGCGTTGCTCGTCGGCGGCGCATCGGGATTGAAATAGCCGGCAAGATACAGCGCTCCGGCGCCTCCTCCGATCACGCCGGTCAGCAATAACAGCGCGGCGAGGGCGGGGATGCCCGACCCCTTCTTCGCCGGCGGCATTGGTGTTGACCAATGCCCGCTCAACGGCGTCTGCACAAGTCGTTCGCGAAAATCGGCGGCCGAATCGACCTGGCCATCCATCACGGCCTGAAGCAAGGCCCAGACCGGCGCCGGTCCCGGATACGAAGGTATCGTCGATGACATCTGACCGGTCAGCAACGCCGCGAAAAGCCTCGCGATCGTACGAAGATCGGACGCCGTTTCCGGCAGCGGTTCGTCGTCTTCGCCGGGTTTCACGAATTGTTGAAAGACCGGTTCGTTATCCCACATGCAAGCTTCCGGCCCAGGTTCGATCCATGACGGGCGACCCGGGCTATCGCGCCATGGTGGCGACCCGTGACTGCCTCGCCAAACGAATCCCAGATCCGGCACAACCAACTGCCCGCCACCACTGCCCGGAACGACGAGGACGTTCCCCGGATGAACAAGGCCCAGCCGCCAATCGCGTTCGTGAAGATGATCGGCGACGATGAGGAGCGTCTCGGCAGCGCGATCGAGTTCCGCGAGTCGAGCGGGCGTCGGGTCGCGGGCAACATCCGAGGCAAGCGTCTGCAAAGAGGGGACATCAGCAGGGTTACCTGCGGGCCAAGCCATTTCAAATCGGCCCGGCTGTTCGAGGGCGTAATGCCAGATATGGGGACCAATCGGCGGGCAATCATAACGCACTCCGGCCCCAACTAAGCGAATGACGCCACGCCGGCCGGTCAGGTCAGTCAACTCGCCGGGCGTCGTGAGTGTACCGGCCATGCCCCACGCCAAACGCACCGGACCCGCTGGCGCCGCCGGAACAGGCGCTCCGGGCTTCGCCGGCCCGGGCCGCTTCGTGGGCACCGCTTTGGGTGTTGGGTCTTCGTCGTCGAATGCTCGTTGTGTCATGGGCCGCAGCTCTACTCCCGTTGGTAACCGCCCCGTTTATCTTCCAGCGCCGGCCAACAGTTTGCAAGCGGCTATCCAAACCAACCCCGTCGTCGCTGATCGCGGATTGGAAGTCCGCCGTTGTCACGGCACTGGTTGGCGCGCAATCGAATTCGGCCGGCGGACGGCGCGACCTCGATGCCGTGACTCAGATTCCCTATGCAAACGTTGTCCTCGACGACCGCAGCCACATTGTTTTCGAGGAATATCCCGCACTGATGATTATTGCGGCATTGATTGCCATTCACAATTCCGGTCGATCCGCTGGCGATTCCAATCCCGTGCTTCGCGTTTCCCTCGCATTCGTTCCCGCGAAGCTCCGGCGCCGACACGTCCGTCACCGAGATTCCACAGTGCGCATTTTCATGACAGCGATTCCCGCGCACGATGCCCGTTGCCGAATCGGTGAACCCGATCCCCGATGCCTGATTCCGCAGGCAGCGATTCCCTTCGAGCAACGGAGACGCTTCCTTCATCACGTAGATGCCGTTGAGTCCGTTCTCGACGCAGGAATTGTCGCGAATTTCCCCACGAGCCGAGTCGCCGCAGGTTATCCCCGACCGCTTGTTGGCTTGGCACGTATTGCCGGCGACCCGTGCGGCGGCATTTCCGCCCAGCCGAATCCCGTGCGATTCGTTTCCCGTACACACGTTTTTCAGAATGACGCAAGGGCCACTGCTCAAGCAAGAAATTCCCGATCCGCGGTTCTGGCGAAACGCGCCACCCTCGACCCTCGCTTGCACGGCATCGCGAAGGGAAACGCCGTTGCCATGGTTTCGTGTGAACTCGCACTCGAGAATGCTCCCGTTGGTGTCCTTCGCCATGACGAGTCCGTCGCCGTCAATCTTTCCCGGGTCAGCAAAACCGCCGACAAAACCGCAGCGATGGAAGGCAGCTTCCCCTTTGACAACGCGAACCACGTCGGCGGGCATGCTTCCATCGTGATGGAAGATGAGATCGCTCGCTTCGAGCTTGGCGCCGGCAGCCCCGAAGGCCAGGACGTACCCGTCGCCGGAACTGCGGATGCACGTCTTGGTGATTCCCCGCCCGACAAACTTGAGCGACCGACGAACCTGAAGCGGCGCCTTGGTTCGATAGACCGCCGAACCCAAGTGGATGGTTGCCCCCGCCGGAGCGTCGCGAACCGCCTCGTCCAGACCGAAATACAACTCGCGTTGGCCATCGTGTTCGACCCAGACCGGCGGCGCCAACCGTCGCCACAGCCAGAACAAAGGCGCCGTCACCCCCCGCGGCATGAGGCGCAAGTCGAGGGTCCCGCCGGTATCCGCCGCCCCCTGTGCCGACATGATGCAATAATGAACGGACGCAAAACTATCCCGCGCGTGATTGACGAAGTTGTGATGGCCCGACTGTTGCAGCCACCGCTCAAGATCGGCCGAAACTTGCTCCAACTGAACCCACGAATCGCCCCGCGGATCCAGTCGATGTTCTCTGAGGAATCTCGCCGCGGAGTCCGGTAACTCGCCGCCGGCCAACAACAGATCGCCTTTCGTCAACGCCACGATCAACTCTTGTTTGTCCGGGGCGCCCGCCATTTCGGCTTGAGCCTGAAGGTAAATCGTGAGGAAGTCGTCTAACTCCGCGGGCGATGACAGATCGGTGAGACTGACAAGCCAGATTACGGCGGGGCTTCGTTTGACGTACCGCCCGTAGGTCATTACGCCGGTCACGTCCCGAAACGCTTCGCCGCTGGTATCGAACATCAGCAAATGGCATCCGCCCACGCGAGGAACGTTGCTGAGCCGCACGATGAGCGCCCGGGGGAACACGCTTCGAGTCGCCTCCGGCAACTGCCCCCGAGCCAAATCGCTGAGCCTTTGTCGCACATCGCGCATGGCCTCTTCATCCAGCGGCGCGAAGTAGAAACCGCTCCACTGTCGCCCGAGCTGTTCGAATTCGTGGAAGAGACTCGACACGAAAACAGTCTTGCCGTGGCCTCGCAGGCCCACCACGCTGAATGGCACGACAGGATATTGGTCGTATTCCTGAGCATAAAGCACTGGAATACCCGACTCGCGGCATGCCGCATCGGGGCAAACCAGCACAGGCCGACCATTGGCATCCGTGGCCGAGATGAAGGCCGTCACTTCGTTCAAACAAAAAGGGCATCGCATCAGTTTCGATCCCCAGTTGATGCCTGGCTCGTCACGGCGCCTCCTCCGTGTAATCGATTCGACGCATCAGATGCTTGACGACCTTTCGCCAGCGATTGGGCGCGACCTCGGGAGGGCGAGCCTCGAAATCGGTCTCGTCGCGACGACCATGCGGAGCCACGCCGAGCAGCGCCTCGATCAACCGGCGTCCCTCACCATTATTCGCGGCATTGTCCATCGGCATTACGGGCCCCACCCAGATTCCCTCGGGAAATCGTCCCAGGCCCGGCGCGATCTCAATCGACACCGTCTCAAGCGACCACGCGACAAACCAATCGAAGACCGCATCCGGCACGAGCTTCGGGTCGGCGACCGAACGAGCTAATCTCCCCCACGAGCCTGACCACCGGTAATAGATCAAGGCAAGCTTTTTCCGCAGCAAACCCACGTCGGCATCACCCGCGATTCTCTCGATTGCTTCGCGAATCGCGGGCAGTTCTCGATCGCTATCCAAATCCGGCGGAACCCGTGTTGTGTAGACCTCAACCAACCATCCCGATAACAAGGCAACGTCGAGCGGTTGCGTTATGTCGAGGATCGCCGCATGACCACGGGATCGAAACCACTCGGTTGCCGTAGGCTCGATCAATGGCCCCAGAATCGGACCGACATCGCTTACCAATCGCTGTTGAAGGCGCTGATGAATCCGGTTTCTCGCGTCGCTGGATTCCAGAAGATCACGAGCCTCATCAATGTCGTTTTGCCGTAACGGCAAGCCGGCAGTCTCCGCGCCATCAAGAAACGATCCAAGGCGCAGGACGGCTTCCAGTCGCGCCGGCGCCGGTGGCTTTGTCGCCGAGCGAAAACACGCGACCAACCACTCTTCGAAATAACCCGATGACGCCTTTTTGGTTTCACGCGGCAATGACTGCCCCGACACGTCGAAGTTCAACAGATTCGTGTACCGCCGAGGCGCACCCGTCGAGGGCAAGCCCGCGATTGTGAAAGGGCATGCGGTCAACGATCGACCCGTGGAGAGTGTGTCGAAGCTGCATCGGCATCGCATACTCGGCGGCAACCACGGAAATAACTGACGCAGTACGCGAAGAACCACTTTGGGAGAACCGGGGAGTCCAATCATGGTTCCGTCCGCGGCTTGGCAGATTCGCATGACCGTTTTCAACAGGGCCAAGAGTTGATCGCGACCCATGACCGCTTCAGATGGTGTCGTCGCCGGAACGATCGAGGCGGGCGGCAAAATTCCCGCACTTGGGTCACCCTCGGACTGTCCGTCTTCGAGCGAATCGTGAAAGCGAAAGCCATCAAGCACCGCGAACGGATCGCACTCGATCGTGGCGAAGTCGTCGGCATCGAGGATGATCGCGTGTGCATAGAAACGGCCCCCGCGATGAAATTCGTCGCCCTGGGCCAATGGGATCGACCGCGACACCACGAAACGTCCCGTCGAAAGCGGGAAGAACAGATGCCTTTCCATGGGGAGCGGCGCATCGCGTCGCGACTCGAAATCGGCCACGCGATTTTGAATCTCAGCTCCTTCGACGTCTGACAGCATTTCAGGTGTACGAAGCCAAATCTGATAGCCGTCGCGCCGGGCCGGTGACAGGTCGGCGGCAACATTCGCGAATACCAGTTGAGCCGCAGTGAGAGCCATGTGTCCACGAGGTTTGGAGTCATTCGTCGGTCGGACTCGTGTCGATCATCCGCGCCCCAAAGAAGCGAAAGCGTCCCTCGCGAACCGGGCGAACGGGATCGTCACGTTGCGGATTGACAATCACCGCTTGGAATTCCGGTCGGGGCGCCCCAAGTCCGCCAAAGCCGTCGCGATGACGGACCCATTCCAAAACGCCTCCTCGAAACAGCATCAATCGGCCCCAATCTCGGGGCCGGCAACGGGCAACGATAAGGCTCAACATCGCATTGGCCGCGGGATGCAATTCTGGGCGATCTTGGAGTTCCTTCAATTCATCGTGATTGAACGGCGCCGCGGCCAGTGCCCGATCGAGCGCTCGCCACTTGTCGGTTGAGGGAAGCCCGAAACCGGGGCCGAGCCATTTGCCAAAAGCCGTCCACTCGTTCAGAAGGGTAGCCGTCATTAGCAACGATTCGTACTCCTCGATTCGGGCGTCTCGCCAGCATCCGCGAGGGGAAACGGCCAACACCTGTTCGTACCAGCCATCCCCATAGGCGCCCGGCTCGGCCAAGAAACGCTCATATTGCACCTTCATGACCGGCAGGACATGGACTCGCAAGGGCGGATTGCGAACCATCATCATCGGAAAACCGACGCGATCAAACGACCAGCGCATGCTGTTTCTCGTCCAGGGCAAAGAGCCGCGGCATCGAAACGCCGGCCGGCACCCACGCCGTTGTGATAGGGTCGAAATGCCATATTTCCGCGGTCCCCGTGGCGGACACAACACCGACCTTCTGATCCGCAATACGCAGGGACGATCCGAAATGAGGCCGAGCCTTCGACTGCCAGCCTCGGGTATCGACGATGACGAAACCCGACCCGGCCATTTCCTGAAGCATCGGAAAATTCGGGGCAGCCTGAGGCTTATCGCACCGAAACTGTCCGGCGGGATGTTCCGCATCGCATGTCGGACACCGATAACGACCCTGCCGAAGGCATTGCCGAAACAGATTGTCCTCGCGCGCGGGGAGGTCACGCCACGGAGGCTCCCGCGGAGCGACCGTCGCCAACATGGCGAAGGTCCGTCTCATACCGTTGGCGTAAACGGCCTCGCCCCGAACATTTTCCAACTCGGGCATTAGAAACCCGACGATGAGCGGCTCCGGTGGGGATTTTTCGCTGACGAGTTTACCGCCGGAGAATTGATAGTTTGGGTTATCCCATCCAATGGGAATCGCTCCTTCCCCGCGAACCTCGACACAAAGAAGCGGATTGTTTAGTTTCTCGGCAAGTTGCTCGCAGACAAGGGCCTGTTCGGGAAACAGGCCGTCGGTCATCGAATGGGGACCGATCTTCACGAAAACTCCACGATCGGCCGTGGGCGTGCCTTTCCAATCGGGTAGATCGAAGATTCGGCCGGCTCCAACAACAACGGCGAGCACGTCCGGGACACCTTGGAGCGTCTCGAAAATCGGCGCGACGAAACTGCCGCGGCCAACATTGGCTTCAAACCAGGAATCTGCCCTGGCGGCGAAATCCCCTGCCGAAAACGGGGCCGAATTGCCGAGAAAGTAAATGTCCGGCCACGACGTTTTTGCGAGGAGTTCGAGGGTTCCTTCGGTGAGGCTGCGAATCACGGGCCAATAGAGCTGGGCACTCTCCGAGACGTCGAGAATCAAGGCGGCACGGGGCGCCGGCGTGGGGACGAGCTGATACCACTGTTCGAACACGGCGAACCCTCGCGGACTTTCGACGATAATGATTGTATCAGACGTGCGAACCGGGAGAGGAATCAACGGGCATGCGAAATCGCGACTCTTTGAGACAATCTCTCGACGCTCATGGGGGCAATAAGTTATTCTGGGAGTAAGAGCGAAAGGTTGGAAGCTGCATGCACGCGGGCGGCACGAGCCAATTCATGGAACATCAGAGACATCTTCGAGGTCTCGTCGTCGATGGCCGATACCGCCTCACCGACTTCATCGGCAAGGGCGCGTATGGCTTCGTCTACGCTGCCAACGAGGAGACGCTCGGTCAAGTCGTTTCGCGTGTGGCGGTCAAGATCATTCCAGCCGCCAAGGCCGAACAGCGAGCCGCCGTTCTCAACGAGATTGTCGGGCTCGCCTGCCTCACTCACGACCACATCATTACTTATCGAGCGTCGGGTGAAATCACCGAAGGACCGTTGGCTGGTTCGGTATTCGTCGCCACCGAACTCGGTGAATCAACCTTGGCAGACTACCTCAAGGAACAGGGCATTCCGAAGGACTCGCGACTGATTCGCATCGTTCTGAGCATTGCGCGGGCATTGGCCCACATTCACGCCCATAATTGCATGCACGGTGACGTCAAGCCGGCCAATATCTTCCGCGTTCAACGCCGATGGAAACTTGGTGACTTAGGCCTTTTGCAATCGGTGGAGGAAGTCTCGGCTCGGCGCAAGGCCACACCGGCGTATATGGCACCCGAGATTTTCGACCATCAGTACGGGCCTCCCGGCGACATCTACTCGCTCGGAGCCACCGTGCTGTTTTCCCTCACGGGGCGCTATGCCCATGAAGGAGACTCCGCCGTCGAGTTCGTGCAACATCTTCGCACCAAGCCCCCGATCATTCCCGACGATGTTCCCGAACCTTGGCATGGATTGATTGAGAAGTGCCTTCAACGCGATCCGAAACTGAGACCGACCGCCAAGGACATTGAACAGATGATGATGGCGGAAGCCGTCGGGACCGATCTCCTCGCCTCCATGGGACCGCGTACCCTCGTGGTCTCAACGGAGGAAGGCGGCGATTGCGCAACAATCACCGAAGCCTTGAAGCGGGCCGAATCGGGCGCACGAATCGCTGTCAGGCCGGGCCACTATCGCGAACGACTTGTCATCACCAAGCCGGTTGAGATCATCGGCGATGGGCCTGCCGCAGAAATTGTCGTCGTCACGGCCGGCGAGCATTGCCTTTCGATCGCCACGACCGGCCCAACGATCATTCGCGGCGTATCGTTCATCGGCCGCCCGGGGGCCGATGGCCGAACCAGCTTCGTCATCGACATCGTCCAAGGGCGAGTTATTATGGAGGATTGCGACGTGCGCTCCGCGGCGCTCGCCTGCATCGCCGCTCACGGAGCCGCTTCGGAGCCGACGATCCGCCGATGTAAACTCCGCGGTAGTCGCGACGCCGGTGTCTTCGTCTTCGATAACGCGCGGGCCACGTTCGAGGAGTGCGAGATCTTTGACACCGTGAAATCTTGCGTCTCCGTCGGCGATGGTGGTCGCGCGCTGTTCCGACGTTGCAAGGTCATCGACGGTCAAGCGAGCGGCGTCTACGTTTTCCGCTTGGGGCACGCAATCTTCGAGGACAGCGAGATTGGCAATCATGCCAGAGTCGGGGTGGCCGTCGCAACTGCCGGTCGAGTGGACCTGACCCGAACGAAGATCACGGGCAATAAAGCCGAGGGCGTCTGGTTGCAGACCGGCGCCGCCGCCGCTATCACGGAATGCGACCTCACCGGCAATGGGCGTGGCCCGTTACAGATTCCCGATGGCTGCGACGTGACGATGCGAGACAATCGCGCCTGACATGCGTGATTAGAAGGCGGCCCCGATCTGAAAGAACACGCCTTCCAGGCTTAGGCTACTCTGTCGGCGAGTGAACGAACCGGTCGTGAAATCCGCGATAAAGCCGGGATGATCGAAAACGCCGATCCAATGGCTCGCTTCGTAGCCCAAAGTCGCCTTCCATCCGCGATAATACCACCCCACGCCGATACCGAGTTCCATCACCGGCACCGTTTGATTCATCCGTTCCGACACATCGGCTCTGCGTGTCGTTTCGCCATTGTTCGTTTCCGTCAAGGTGTAATTCCCGTCCCCGAAGAGCAGCGACCCGCGAGCGCGGGTGTAACAACTGAAACCCCAGCCGATGGTCCAATGGCCTTCGGCGCCGACCATGATCCCGCCGGCGTTGTAGGTACTCGTTCGGGTCAACACTGCCCGGTCAGCGCTGCGGCCGTCGAAAGCCGCTCGAAAGTCCTCGTTTACGGTCACGATTCGCGAACCGCCGAGCGCTCGCAAGGTCAGCGATTCGTCGATCAGATAGCGCCGCCCATACTCGATGTCGTAGGTGTCCAGTGAAAGGCGACTGCGTGCCGTTGCCGTTGAGACTTCGCCGAGGCCAAACGGCATTGTGCCCACTGGATAGAGCACGCCACCGGCCGGCGTCCCGACCGTCTGTTCGTCCGTCGATCGAAAGAGCGTATAGCGAAACAGCGCTTCCCAAGCACTGGCTCCGGGCCGATAGCCCAACTCGATTCGGAACCCGGCGCGGGTCGGCCACGTCAACGCGGCGACAACCCCCTCGGGTGCTCCATTGTCAACGGGATCGACGATGGCGAATTCGTGGGCACGACGGTATGGCTGGATGATGAGGAAGTCAGCGGAAAAGAGAAGCTGCGCGCGAGTCGGTGGAGGTGGAGCATAATCAGGCAACTGCGTCGGACGATCTGGCGGCGCGGGTTGAGAAAGATCGATCATCCCGGGCGGGTTGACCGGAGCCGAGGCCGGAGGTAATGTCGCCGGCAGCCGATCTTGACCTCGTGCCGCCAATTCCCACACCGCTACAACCGATGCCGCGAGAACGAGGATTCGCCACCTTTCCGAACTCATGCCCCGGCCCTCCCCCAAGGTGTTCGGCCAACGATTTCAAAGTGGGGTCGTATACCGCTGCGGAGGTCGCGGAGCAAGGGCGATTACAGACTCTTGATGCCTCAAACCGGGCCATCTGGCGCCGCGGTATTCATCCTCAGGGGAGTCAAAATGGCCGTGAATCGGCTCGACAGTACCGTCAAGTTTCGGGGCAGGACGTGCATCGCGTAATCGGTCGAACCAGCCATCGTCTTCAAGTCCGCCGGATCAAGCCTCAGCATGGGCTGCAACTGATTCAGTTGATCGTGACGTTTGCGAACCCGCACGATGTTTCGCAAAGCGCTCACGATGAATCCGTGCCTGAGACTAAACCACAGAAACGAAGGCAGATCACGCCACGGCGTATGCCGCTTCGGAATCAGATCGGATAGCACGACTCGACCATCCGCCGTCAAGAGTCGGCGCCATTTCTCCAGCCAATCGCGCAGCTCGGCTGCGGTCATGTATTGAACGACGCTGTTGAGAAGAATGAAATCGAATCGATGTGTCGTCGTATCGGGGTCCGGCAGTTCTTCGGGCACAACGACATTCGATTTCCCCGCAAGCCGGCTTCGGGCGATGGCTCGCATGTTCTTCGCCAGGTCCCACGCCCAAACCGACCCCACCTGCTCCGCGATCAACGTGCTGATGAATCCTCGCCCGCAACCAAAATCGAGTACACACGACTCAGGCCCGACATTCAGTCTCTTTAAGAAGTTCTCCGCGACGACCTGGGCCTCGGGAACATAGAGATTTTGACCCTGTTCGAGATCGTCCCAATAAGCCAGCCAAGGATTCACCGAAGCGGTCATGGATTATCCCCTCCGAGTCGCGGGTCACGCCCACGGAACAACCGAATTCGGTAACTGGTCAGATTAACGAACGTCGAGCGATTGCGAAGAAAACCTCTACCTCACCCGACGTGGAAATGCAAGGCGACCTCGCGGCCGCGCCCCCAGACCAGAGGCGCGGCCGCACATGGGATCACTTCCTCGGTGCCGTCTGCGAACGGAAAGCAATGGCGCGGCGAACGGCCGGCGGGAGCGGAGCGTCGGCGCCTTTGATGGCCCGCCACAGAATCTCGTTCAACTCAAAGTCGTCGATCCTATCGACCTCGCTGAAGTCCATACGGCCGGATCGCTCGGCACCGTAGGCCAGCTTGGTATTCTTAGCTTCTAAGTCGATCGTTGCCGGCAGATGTTCGTAAGGACGAAGGTCGGCCTTGTCCGTGAAGGAATCAAACATCGGCCGCGCCGCCGCGTCGTACTGGCTCAACGGCGACAATCCGAGGATCAGCTCGATCGTGCGGATCATGCTCACGGTGCTGTACTGCGTGCTGTCCACATGACGTCGTTTCGTGTACGGCGAGATTACCAGTCCGACGGTACGATGGGCATCCACATGATCCGGGCCGTTCTGGGCGTCATCCTCAATCACAAAGATCGCGATTTCCTTCCAATACTTGCTCTTGCTGACAGCCTCGACGAGTCGCCCCAACGCGAGATCGTTGCTGGCAACGCACGCCTGCGGAGTGTACGTTCCCGCAGCTGTCCCCGTTGTATGATCCTCCGGGAGACTCATGACGATGAGCTTTGGCAGTTTCCCGTTCTTCTCGAATTCCGCGAATTCCTTCAAGAAGACATCCATACGATCACTGTCTCGAACCGTGGCGCCCTTTTTCACGATGCCGTAGTCGGGACACATATGGCCAATCAAGCCGGGTACGCGTCCCTCCATTTTCGCGGAGCCATCCGGCTGACTCACGCGTTTTCCATACTCGCCGTAGCTGCGATAACTCAGCCCAACTCGGGCGCACGCATCCCAGATATGGCCGGACGGACCGTTCGACAGATTCCCTTCATCGTCGTCCTCCACGCCTTTGCGCCGGGAATATGTCAGATGCCAATCGCGAGCGATGTAGTCGGTGTGGTAGGCCATCGTTGACCACGGATGCCCATCACGGCTCACCTGACCATTGCAATAGAGGTTGTCGAGGAGAACGAATTCCTCAGCCAACTTGTGATGATTCGGCGTCACGTCGCGGCCAAACATCACCAACGACGGGTCACCCTTGCCTTGTTTGAGCGCCCCGAACACCTGATCGTAGGTGCGATTCTCTTTGATGATGTAGATCACGTGCTTGATCGGAGACGGGTCGCCGACCTTGGTGGGAATTGCAGTCGGCGTTGAGTGCGGCGCCACGGTCAAGAGCTTGTCTGAATATGGACAATTGCGATAGACCTGGGCCGAGTATTCCTTCAACTGCTTCTCATCGGGAATCGGAACGACCGACAACGCCCCGGACAAAGTGGTTCCAATATACGGATACGGCAGCAGTCGCCGGGCAGCCGCCTTAGTCTCGTCGTCCAGTTTTTCCTTGAGCTGTTCCGGAGTGAATCGCGGATTCGGCTTGGACTGAAGCCCCTTGCCCACGCCGACCAGCAGTTGCTTGCCATCACCCGTCACGGCCAAGGCGGTCGGATACCAGCCGGTCGGAATGAACCCGAGAACCTGGCTCTCGTTGGCCTTTTCAATGTCGATGACGGCCACACAGTTGTTGTCGGCGTTAGCCACATAAAGTCGCTTTCCGTCGGGAGCCACCGCCAGCGCGCACGGCGTGCTGCCTTCCGGCGCTTTCGCAAACAGGCTCGTGTGAATCCTTTCCGTGATGATACCTCGCTTGGTATCCAGCACGGCAACCCAATTGCTCGAGGCGCACGCGACGAACAGACGATCGTCCGAAGGATGTAACGCCAACTGATTGGGATGATCGCCGACCACCACCGAGGCGATTGTTCTCAATTCCGTTGGATCGATCGCCCAAACCCGCTTGCCCGCCCAATCGGAAACGTAGAGCAACCCATTCCGAGCGCGAAGGACGTCGTAGGGTCTTCCCCCGATGGTCGCGGTCCGGGCAACCGTATCGGGCTTTAAGGAATGAGCCGTGATCGTTCCGAGGTTGATGTCCAAGCCGTAGAGAATGCCGGCTGCCTCGTCCAAGAACAGCCCACTGCGAAAGTCCTTGGTTTTCGCGGCCTCCTTGGCGTCCTGCTTGACCGGCGGGATCGGCTCCGCTGTCCCGACGCGAGTGTATTGGCCATTCTGTTTCTCGTAGGTGTGCAGCACATTGGCACCTCCACCCGACCACCAGATTCGATTCTCATCACCGGAAACGGCCAACCCGAACCAGCTTTGGCGAACCTTGAGAGACTCGGTCACCTTGACCGCCGCCAGATCGACAACAACGAGTTGATGCTGATTAAACCCATTGCAGGCTACCAGCACCCGCTTTCCGTCAGCCATCGGCCGAATGTTCATCGGCAGATCGGTGAGAACAACGTGGGTCCCCGCCGGCGTCAGGTGCCAGCCGTTGGGGAGCAAGAAGCCGGTTTCGGTCGGACCGGGGAACTGCGGTTTGGGCTGAGCCATCACCGATAACGCCGTTGCCATCACGATGCCGATGCCGAGAATGCGATGCATGGCATGACTACCTTTTTTCGAGTCGAGAAAACGAGAGTGATGACTATACTGGCGAACAGACGGCTTGAGTTCCAGTGAATATTCGCTGAAATATTTCTTCGAACAGAGTTTGGACATGGCAACCGACGCGACTCTGACCGAGCTATTGGCATTTCTGGATCAGGCCTTCGACCATACGTCTTGGCACGGCCCAAATCTGCGAAGCTCCCTTCGAGGCTTGAGCGCGACCTTGGCAAGCTGGAAGCCGTCGCCGAAACGAAAGAGCATCGCCGAAATCGGGATCCACGCAGCCTATTGGAAATACACGATTCGACGCCGATTGACCGGTGCCAAACGAGGATCATTTCCGCTTAAAGGCAGCAATTGGTTCTCGCTCCCTCAACCGTTTGACGACCAAGCCTGGGCGAGCATCGTTCAGCTCTTGGATGAGCAACACCGGGCATTGCGATCGACGGTCGAGAGCCTTGATGTCACGCGGCTGTCCAAAAGAGCCGGCACGAGCAAGCTCACCGTGGCAGACCTCGTTCGAGGGGTCGCCGCCCACGATCTTTATCACTCCGGCCAAGTCAACATGCTCAAACGAATGTACGAAGATCAGGACGAAACTCGCTGAGTCGCGAACGAGTGTATCGCCATGAAAACCCGCACGGGATTAGATGTTCTGATTGCCTCGAACTTCGCGCCTCTTGCCGGCAAGCGAGTGGGGATGGTAACTCACGCGGCGGCCGTTGACCGAGACCTTGTGCCGGCCGTTCGGCGGTTTCTTTCCGCAACGAGCTTCCGAACCGTCGCCCTTTTTGGGCCGGAGCATGGATTATTCGGGCAAGCCCAGGATCTCGTTGCGGTCGCTGAGACAACCTCACTCTCCGGTCCGCGACGGGTCAGCCTCTACGGGTCGAGCTTCGCGAGTCTCAAACCGACGCGGGAGCAGCTTCGCGACATTGACATCCTCGTGGTCGACATGCAAGACGTTGGCAGCCGCTATTACACGTTTGCAGCGACCATGTACTTTTGCCTCGAAGCCGCCGCCGAGGCTTCGCTACCTGTTCTCATACTCGATCGCCCGAATCCACTGGGCGGAATCGCCGTCGAAGGGCCGACAATCCAACCGGGGTTTGAGAGTTTCGTCGGGCTTCATCCGGTCGCGACTCGTCACGGAATGACCCTGGGAGAATTGGCCCATCTGTTTGTCGCGGAGCGTCGCCTTGAGACTGAACTCGATGTGGTTCGCTGCGAACATTGGCGGCGCGAAATGACCTTTGACCAATCGGGGTTGCCTTGGGTGATGCCGTCACCGAACATGCCCACGCTCGACACGGCGTTTGTTTATCCGGGACAATGCTTGATTGAGGGGACGAACCTGTCTGAGGGTCGAGGTACAACGCGGCCATTTGAAATCTGCGGCGCCCCGTCGATCGACGCGGACACTCTAGCCGATCGACTCAATGGTGAAGCGATTGATGGCGTGAGGTTTCGGCCGGCTTGGTTTGAGCCGGCGTTTCAGAAACATCGCGGGCGACTTTGTGGCGGGATTCAGTTGCATGTCACGGATCGCGATTCGTTCCTGCCTGTTCGCGCCGGTGTGGCAGTTCTAGCAGCGTTGCGCGATCTCTGCCCGGATTTTCGGTGGCGATCCGAGGTCTACGAATTCGTCGCGGATCGACCCGCCATCGACCTGCTCTTCGGAAGCGAACGCGAACGACGGGGCATTGAGCAAGGCGTCGACTGGCGCCGGCTCGCTCAGTCATGGGTGCCCGAAGAAGACGCCTTCCGCAATCGCCGGCGACCGCATCTGCTATATTGACCTGACGCCCACGACCCTAACAATACGACTCGCATGAGCAATTCCCATTGGATCGGCGTTGACCTTGGCGGGACGAAGATTCTCGCCGGTTTGTTCAGCGACGACTTTCGCTTGCTGGCGAGAGTCAAGCAGGCGACCAACGCCGAACGCGGCGCGGAAGCGGTCTTTGAGAGCATCGCGGTCGCGGTCGAGCAGGTCATCCGGGATAGCGGCGTGCATCGGGATCGAATCAAGGGCCTGGGTCTGGGGATTCCCGGCCAGGTCGATCCACGTGTTGGCCGAGTTCGATATGCGCCCAATCTGAATTGGCGCGAGGTCGATCTCGCCAAGAGCTTGCCGCCAAATTGGCCTTGGCCCGTGGTCGCGGAGAACGACGTTCGCATGGGAACCTTTGGCGAGTTCACCCATGGGGCGGCCCGGGGCGCTCGGCACGTTCTGGGCGTCTTTGTCGGCACGGGCGTCGGCGGCGGGATCATCATCGACGGCGAGCTGTATACCGGGTTCAACTTTAACGCCGGCGAGATCGGACACGTCATTGTTCATTGGCGTCGCGGGACCGAATTGGAGGCGATCGCGGGCCGACGGTCACAAATGCGCCGTGCCAAGGAGATTCTCGAAGATGCTCCTCGACGGGTTCGCAAAGAGTGGCGAGGGATCGACCCAGACAAGGTGAAAAGCTCGCAACTGGCTGACCTCTACATGCGGGACGACCCCATCGCCGTCCAACTCGTCGATGATTCGGCACGGGCCTTGGGCGCCGCGATCGGCAGCGCCATCAATTTTCTCAACCCCGAGGTTGTCGTCCTCGGTGGAGGCGTGTCCGGGGCATTGGGAGAGAGCTTTTCGGAACGAATCTGGGAAATCGCCCAGCGATACACGTTACCGGCTGCCGCCGAGGGCGTGCGATTCGTCATGGCCGAACTGAAGGACGACTCCGGAATCTATGGAGCCGCCGAGTATGCCAAACGTAGCGTCAACGCTTCGACGAAGCGCCGCCGGTAGCCGTGGGGCTTCCCGACATGAATTGACGCACGAGCCAAACTGCCAGGAATACCACCAACATCGGCACGATGGCAATGGCCGCCCAAGGTATCCAGATCGATATGCCCAGCAACAGCAGGATCAGCCAGATCATGCCGCAGCCGATGAGCGTCATGGTGCCTTTGAAGCCGACGTCTTCGGTGAACTCCTGATAGTCCATGCCGCTGACACGCCGTTTCTCGATACTGCGTTTGGCGGCCTCGGCCAATTCCATCGATCGAATGGAGTCCTGCCAACTGGGTCGCGGAGCGATCGACGGATCGGCGACGGCCGTTTCGATGGCATCGACCATGGCGTTCCACCGGTCCCAATCGCGCCATTCCATTTCCTGAAATCCGCCGGCATGAAAAATCGTGAGTTGATCGCGTTTCTGAGCCGATGCCATCCACGTCAACTGAAACAGGACGCCGCTGGCGAAGCGGCCCGTGACGACGACGGGCTTGGAGGCATCCCACTCGTCACCAGGGGCAAGGGCCGACACCTCAGCGATTTCGCCGCCGAGCCGTCGCAACACATCCCAACTGTCGGCCATCGCGGGGACCGCGCCGAATCGCTCCCACCGCAACAGCTCGCAATTTCCGGTGATTTGCGCCCTGAGTGCGGACAACGAAGGATTTAGAGCATCGGGCATCAGCGGGATCAGCAGCTTGCGAGTATCCTGCCGGATCAACTCGACTTCATAGGCTACGTCGGACTTGTCGCCGCACGGATGCACGCAAGCAACGTGGCGCTCCGACTGAAGGGAACGGCGCAGGTGGTCGGCTCGTACTTGCGGCGCGCTGGCCACGACTACCAGTTCAATCGCCGGGTCGGCGAGAAGCTCCTCAAGATCATTGACCATGCGGGCCGGCGGCTCGCTTGAGAGCGCGGAACCTCCCATGACCGCCACCAGTTGATGACGGCCCGTACCGAGCAGAGCCTCCGCAAGGAGGACACCATCACATTCCGAACCCAAGAGCGCAAATCGCATATTCTGATATTCTGCAAAACGTCACGGTTGTGGACTTTTGCCACCGGCGGCATTAACAATGGCCTATGAACGAAGAGGCTGCTTGTCCCGAATTCGATTCGAGGAGATTCGATGAATGCTGATTGGCGAACGCGATACGAAGTCGCTGTCGAAGCCGCCAAGGCGGCCGGTCAACTGGCGCTGAGCTACTTCGATCGCGGCACCGCCGTGGAACTGAAGCACGATTCCAGCCCTGTTACCATCGCTGATCGCGAGGCGGAGCAATTGCTGCGCAAAACCTTGATCGGCCGATTTCCCCAAGACGGCTTCCTCGGCGAGGAATTTGGCGACCAGCCGGGGTCATCGGGGTTCCGTTGGATCATCGATCCCATCGACGGCACTCGCAGTTTCGTTCGCAACGTACCCGTTTGGGCCACGCTTATCGGGTTGGAATACAAGGGTGAAGCCATCGCTGGGATCGCCGTGACTCCGGCACTAGGCATGACGACCTATCGGGCCTTGCGAGGCGACGGCGCCTTCAAGAATGATCGCCCAATTCATGTCTCGGACGCTTCAACTCTGCGGGAGTCCGTACTGTTTCATTCGAGCCTTCATTGGTATGCAAAAGCCGGCAGGCTCGACGCATTCGTGAAGTTGGCGATGGCGTCGCAGCGCAATCGCGGTTTCGGCGATTTCTATGGATTCGTGCTCGTCGCCGAAGGCGCTGGAGAAATCATGATCGAGCACGGCGTCCATGTGTGGGATGTGGCCGGGCTACGCGTCGTGGTCGAGGAAGCCGGTGGGCGATTCACCGATTGGCAGGACGTCCCCAATCACAATTGCGAGGATGTCATCGCCACTAATGGTCGCGTGCATTCACAGGCCTTAGCCATCATGAACGGCCAATGACGACTAGGTCGCGCCGCGTGGAGGCGTTGAGATCGGCGGCAGGTTGGGCGTTGAAGGTGGCGGCGGAGCCCATCCCGGCGCCGCGGGCGGCGGGGCCCACCCCGGTGCGGGCGCTTGCGGAGCGGGGGCGATTGGGATCGGCGACGGAAGCGACGGCACGATTGGAACCGGCTCCGGTGGAATCCGCGACGGCTGAACCCAATCCAAAAAACCCGCCAGTGGAGCATTACTGCACCCGGCCAGCATCAAACATAAGAATGGCGCCACTCGTCGCATGAGACCCTCCGCAGGTTGCCCTCATACCCGCGACGCCGGCCCGATTCAAGATCAATCAGCGAACCGCCTGTGACCATGAATCGACAAGCGATTCAATGACCAGCACCAGTTGCACGCTCATGTCGTTTTGTTTGGACGCCTCAAGGCATCGATCGGTCAGCGTCAACAGGCGATCGGTACCAAGCCGTTTGGCAAGATGGTCTGCCGCTCGCGCTTCGTCGGCGTCGAATGTTGCATCCGGGGCACCGACGCTGGCACGCAGAGCGTTGTCGAGAAGGTCGATGACCAGCTTTAAGCACAACGCGGTCCGTCGCCGCTGGGGGCCCGAGACGCTTCCTGCTTCTTCGACGAATTCGACCCACTTCTTGGCAAAGGCGACGGCGTCCGGCGATGGGTTGGAGAGATGCTCGAGCAGAGCCGCCCGAAAATTCCAAAGTGTCGGCTCGGCCAATTCCAACGCCTGTCCGGGGCAGCCTCCGCTCATTCGGGCCAGCCGTTGGACTTGGGCAGGATCGACGTCTTGGGAGCGCAGCCATTGCTCAATCTGCGACGTCGGAACCGGGTGAAATCGAACGACCTGACAGCGTGACACGATGGTCGTTAACTGAACCTCAGCGGCAGTCGAAATTAGGATCAGCACCGTCCCGGTCGGTGGTTCCTCGAGGGTCTTGAGCAGCGAATTCGCGGCGGCGATGCTCAGGTCGTCAGCGTCATCGAGAATGGCAACTTTAGAATCACCCCGCGCCGGCTTCAGCGTTAGAAACTCACTCATCTCACGAATCGTCTCGATCGGCAACTCGACCTTGTCCGCGGGGCGACCGACGAGTTGATAATCCGGATGCGTGCCGGCCTCGATCATTGCGCACGAGTGGCATTGGTCGCACGCATTGAACCGAGCCTTGCCGCTGCCTTCACACAACAGGGCTTTCGCAAGTTCGATAGCGAGAGTCTTCTTGCCAGCGCCCGCCGGCCCCGAGAACAGATAGGCGTGACCGAGGCGATTGCCCGCGACCGCGCGAGCCAGCGACGTCACGATCGCTTCATGACCAAGGATGCGCCGCCAAGACACACGCGACCTCCTGCCGGATTTTCGTTTGAATGTCGTCGATTGAACCCGTAGCGTCAATGACCCGGATTCGCGTCGGGTCACGGCCCGCTTCCGCCAAAAACCCCTGCCGAACCCGTTCATGGTATTCACGGTCGCGCCGTTCCATGCGATCCGGCGCTCGCCCGCGGCGCTGCTGAGCCGTATCCACGGGCAGATCGAGAACCAGCGTCAGATCCGGCAAACGGCCACCCGCTGCAAAGCGACCGACGCGCCAAAGCTCATCGACGTCCAATCGGCCCGCATGCCCTTGGTACACAACGGTTGCCAAGAGGTATCGATCCGACAAGACCACGCGCCCTTGAGCAAGATTAGGCTCGATCACCCGTTCAAGAAGTTCGGCGCGGCTTGCGAGAAACAACATCGCCTCAGCCATCAAGCTGATGTTGTGGCGATGACCCAGAAGTATCTCTCGGAGTTGTTGTCCTAGTGGCGTGCCGCCAGGATCGATGCAAGTGACCACTGCCCGGTTCTGAGCGGCGATCCAGTCGGCAAGGAGTCGAATCTGCGTCGATTTACCCGCGCCATCGACGCCATCGATCGAGATGAACGGCACGGGAATCATCCAATGTTCTCCGCTTCAATGACGCCGAGAACCTGTCCGGGAGCAAGGCAATCGTTGGCCCAGGCCCGTTTTTCGCAAAGGCGACCCGTTGCTGGAGCCGTCAACTCGATCACGGCGCCGTCGGTGACCAACTCAATGACGCGGTCACCCTCGACGACCGAATCGCCCAGAGCGACAAACCAAAGGCTCAGCCGGACGTCGGCGACGCCCAACTCAGGTAATGTGATCGGCACCATCATGGATCGGCACCATCTCGTCGGCGTGATAGCTCGATCGCACAAACGGGCCAGCAACGACCTGGCGAAACCCCAGCGTTCGTGCCAAGGCCGCGATCGAATCGAATTCGTCCGGCGTGACAAACCGAGCCACCGGAATGTGTTTCAACGTCGGCGCCAAGTATTGGCCCAACGTCAGAACGTCACAGCCAACAGCGCGGAGATCGGCAAAGACTTCGAGCAACTCATCCAGGGTCTCGCCGAGGCCCAGCATGAGACCGCTCTTGGTGACGATCCGCGGCTGACTCGACTTTACGAACTCGAGCAGGTCCAAGGTTCGCCGGTAGTCGGCGCGCCCGCGTACTTTCCGATAAAGTCGCGGCACCGTTTCGGTGTTGTGATTGAAGACGTCGGGCATTGCATCAAGGACTCGCGCGATCGCGCGAACATCCCCGAGAAAGTCCGGGGTCAGCACTTCAACGGCGGCCCCCGTTCGCCGGCGTACCGCGGCAACACAGCTCGCAAAATGCTCGGCACCGCCATCGGGCAGATCGTCGCGAGTAACTGAAGTGATGACCACATGCCGCAGCCCGAGGCGGAACGCCGCCTCCGCCACTCGTTCCGGTTCATCGTCCTCGACATCCAGTGGCTCGCCCCGCGGAACCGAGCAGAAACCGCAAGGCCGTGTGCAGACGTTGCCCAAGATCATAAACGTTGCCGTTCGCCGCGAGTAGCATTCGGGCCGATTTGGGCATCGGGCACTCTCGCAAACGGTCTCCAGACGAAGCTCGCGAAGCAAGTGATGGGTGAAGAAGTTCTCGTTTCCGACCGGCAGCGGCTTCTTCAGCCAGTCAGGCAGACGGCGAGGTGACGCCGGAGGGTCAGGAAGAAGCGGCAATGGCTGCATGATTGGTCGATGCTCGAGACAATTCGGGGTGGTCATGAAAGACCGTCACGCGGCTCACCGGGAACTGCTCGGCGAAGCGTTCCAAGACGCGCTCGCGAACCGCTCCGGGTCGAATGCCTCCACGACGCTCTCGCTCCAACGACGTCATCATCGGAGCATCGCCACCAGCGCAACGTATCTTACGAAAAGGCTCGAGGTCCATCCCGAGATTCAGTGTCAGTCCGAACGACGTCACCCCGCCGCGCACATTGACGCCGACATGTCCGAGGAGCCGGTCGCCGACCCAGACGCCAGTCCGGCCCACGACGACCTTGGCGGCGATGAAGTAGTCATCGGCCACGGCCACCAGCATCTTATGGAGCCGATCGAGGTAGCCCCCGACGCTCAGGCCGAATCGTTCGAGCGAGAGGATTGGATAAATCGACAACTGCCCGGGAGCGTGAAACAGGCACCCGCCGCCGCGACCCACCCAACGAACGGGCCACCGCCGCCGGCGAAGTTCTTCGTTGTCATAGTGAATGTGGGCACGGCTTCCCTGTCGGCCGATCGTGATCCCAGCTGGATGGTCACACATGACGAGTATCACACGCGACGGTTCGCTGGCGACCTCGTAGACCATGCGACGCTGAAACAACAGGTACTCTTCAAACGGCACCGTTTTCAGCATGTAAGCTTCGAGGGCGCTCAAGGACGGTTGGGCATGTCCAAAGAAACCGGCATCATCCATTAGGGGCGTCTCATCATGGTGGGAAACATCGTTCGGCATATTCTATACCTCGACAGCGCGGTTTAACACCGCCCTTTGAATCGGAAGTTCCGCTGCGACCCGATTAAGATTGTCATCCTCGCTGGACACTGCATTGTCGCTACACTCGGCGAAGCTTACCGTTTGCGTCAGTTCCTACGGGGCGCCGTTGCTCCTGGCTCTGATCTACACAGCAACCCAAGTGCCAAAACCGCCGGTCATCGACGACACCGCCTATTTGGCGATGGCGGAGCAAATCGCCCACGCCCCCGGCGACCCCTATGGATTCACGCAATTCTGGTACCAATATCCGATGAGGGCAAATGAAGTCCTCATGCCCCCGGTTGTGCCGTATTGGCTCGGTGCGGGAATAGGGATTTTCGGCAATAACGCGCCCTGGCTCAAGCTCTGGATGCTCCCATTCGCCGCGGCCTTTGCGTTTTCGCTCCGCACGTTGTTTGATCGTTTCGCCGGCAAACACGTCTCAATCATGGTGGCCGTCACGATGTTCTCGCCGGCGTTCTTCCCAAGTCTGAACCTCATGCTCGATGTTCCGGCGATCGCCTTGGGGCTTTCGGGGATGGCCGTCATGGTTGCCGCTGTGCGAAACGGATCATGGCGCCAAGCATGGGTCGCCGGATTTCTCGCGGGATTGTCGGCGCAGACTAAATACAACGGTTTGCTGTTCATTCCTCTGCTCGCCGTTTACGCCACGTTTTTCAGACGACCGCGACTGGGCGTTCTGGCCGCAGCGAGTGCGGTCATCTTGTTCGGGTCATGGGAATGGTTTGTCGCCTCCCGGTACGGGGAGTCGCACTTCGTTTTCCACGTTCGCCAAAAAGGTTCGACGTTGACGGACAAACTCCGGCTGCTCGTTCCGCTGGTTACACTCAGTGGCGGGATTCTCGCGCCGGCAGCATTGATCGGAATTGCGGCGATAGCCCGATCTTCTCGATGGGTCGCGCCGGCCGCGGCGGGTCTGATCTTGCTGCATCTCGCGCTGGCCGCCATTCCCAGCACGTCAAATTTGCTCTTGGAATCCAAGGGGGCGTTCGTGTCAGTCAACGGCGTGATGTTCGGCATCTCCGGCCTTGTCGCGCTAACGGTGATCGCTGGGAATCTATGGACAATGCTGATGCGTTCCGGTCGCGGGCGCCCGTTGCGGCACACACCTGACGTGTGGTTTCTGACATTCTGGCTGATGTTGGAGCTTGTGGGCTATGTGGCGATGACGCCATTTTGCGCCACCCGACGGCTCATGGGGCTGTTTGTGGTGAGCCTGCTAATTACCGGACGACTCGCATCTCGGCGACGAGCATCGGCAAACCTGTGGAACGGAACCCATATTGCGTGGGCCATGGGAATCTCGCTGGGAATCACGTACACCGTTGCCGATCTTGCCGGAGCCAACGTTGAGCCGGCGGCCGTTCGGGCAGCGCTGGACCGCATCGGCCGCCTCGATCCGAACCCCCGAATCTGGTACGCAGGTCACTGGGGCTTTCAATATGAAGCGAACCGAGTCGGCATGAAGCCGGTCATCCCTCGCGGTTGCATCCTCAGTCGCGGTGACTGGCTCGTCGTACCGGATCGCAGCGTCAATCAACAGCGGATTCGAATCGACTCGGACTGGGGCGAGTTGGTGGAGCAGATCGACATTCGCCACCCGTTTCCGTTGCGAACGCTGCCCTATTACTATGGGGGCTATCTTCCAGCGAGTCACGCCCATCAACCAGCAGTCCGTGTGCGCATCTATCGAGTCGTACGAGAAGCGATCCCGGCCGACGCGATTGGGAGCGATGACGAGGGCGCCTAGCCGTGGGCAGCCCAAAGTCACGGATTGACGATGGCCTTGGCGACGAAGAGCCGCTGGCGATCGCCTCGCTCAAAGAAATCTTCGAGCATCACGGCGAGGCTGGGTTTGACGGTCACTCGTTTGAAGTCGGTCTTGCGGCCGACCGTTTTGAATGTGATCGGCTTCTCGAAGTCGATCATGCCGCGAGCCAGCCAAACCGTGACGTCTCGAACGCCGAGCGTGTAGATGGAAATCTGATTGCCGGCACGGATCGACGCCTGGAATTTCGCGGGTGACGGCGAGCGACCGGCCCGTACGTTTTCAACCAAATGCGAGTCCGCGATGTTGTTGCACCCGATCCAGTAGAACCTATCGTCGGTGGTGCGCATGGTGTGGAATTCTTCGCCGTAAGCGACATCACCGGGATTCCGTCCCAGGTCAGGCGTACCCGTCGCGCGTCGTTTCTTTTCCATCCACTCGAACATGTAAGGCAGTTCGGCGGGAAACCAATCGAAGCCGCGACCATGATAGACCACGTTCATAGCCGGGAACCCGCGAGCAGTGAACTCGCGGAAGATGCGTCCGGTGTTCTTCGATGCTTCCGCGGTAAAATCACCGGACACCACGTAGAACGGCAGGTACATTGCGTTGCGCCAATACGGTAGGACGAAATTGAGCTTGGGAAAGGCGCTGATCGGCAGGACGCCCGCGAAAAGATCGGGGTGGGACAATCCGACGTCCCAGGCCATGTTCCCGCCGTCCCCGTATCCGCTCAGAAAGACGCGATCGGAATCGATGTTGAAGTGTCTTCGCATGTCGCGAAGGACATCCAAGACGCGGGCGTGTTCGTCCGGAGAATAGCCATAGAGGGCGTTGTTGCGGGACCATTCGACGGCTGCCAACAGATAGCCGTGGCGGGCGGCAAACGGGGCAAACCGATCCAGGATATCTCGCGGCCGTTCCGCCGGCGCCCCCAAAACCACGAGCAAAGGCGTCGGCCTACCATGCGAATATTCCGGCGGCAACTGAAGGACGTAATTGGTCGCGAAACCTCGGGACGGGGCCGGCGCGCGCCGGTCTCGCGGAGCCGTCGAAAGATCTTCTTCGGGATCGGTCGGCGGTAGGAAGCCAATCAACTGCGACAATTCATCGAGGGCCACCATCGGAGCATTCTCGAATTGATAGATCATTTCGGCGCGATCTTTGGGCTTGGTTGTACGCAGATAATTCAGAACGAATTCGCGAGCCGACCAGAGCTTGATCGCCGCGTCGGGTCGTTTGTCCGCGGACTCTCTCCCAAGCAGCCAGCCGGAGATGGCCAAGGCGATCAGCTCCTCGGGTTTGCTCCCCGGTGGTTTGCCTTGAGCCTTGAGGCGAGCGGCTTGATCGGCCAAAGCCAGAAACGGTTCGAGCCGGCTGAGGTTCTCCGGCAGTAGGTTTTCGCGGATCGACCCAACGGCGTCGGTAAATGTCTCTGCCCAAGACCCCGTGACTGCCTCGACATTTTCAAGGAGCCAGCGACGAGCATTCGCGATCTGCTGATCTTCCGCCTCGAAACGCGCCTTCAAGACGTTGATTTTTCCCAGATGAGCGGCACCCGGACCTTGCACGGGAAACCGATTGACCGCCTCACGGGCCAATCGCGTTCGACCGGCCGTCAGGGCGATCTCAATCTCGGTCATGTATTCTTCGAGTTGCAGACTCCGCAGCCCCTCGCGGGCCTTTTCGACTTGTTCCTTGGCTTGCGGCACTGCCTTGAGCAGTGAGTCCAGCTCGCGCTCCGCCGCTGTGTACATCTTCGCTTGAACGAAAAAGCGATAGATTTTCATTCGCTTGTCGGCGTCGGGTTTTCCATCTTTCTCTTCGAGGTCAGGGTGACGGCAGAGGATGGCCCGCAGTTCGCTCGGGTTGATTTCCTTGGTCATGTAAGCTGACGACCAAACATGGTCAATCGCTTCGATTCGAGCCATGTAAGGCGAAAGAAGGGTCAGCCGTTGCCGGACCTTTTCATTGCCGCCCTGAGCGCGGATTGTGAGCGTTCGCTCCCAGTTGTTGTTGAACTCGGTCACTCCGCCGAATTCGCCGGGCGGCGGCACTCCCACGCCGCGCTTCGGCCTCAGCCGGGTGTACGAGATCAGGTCGGATCGCGGGTCGTTCGGCTCGGGGATTCGCGCCGGATCGAGTTGCTTGACGCTGAAAATGACGTATCGGGCTCCGTCAATGACTGCGTAAAAGCCTCCGCCCTTGGTTATGGGTATGGTCGTTCCCGTCACGGGATCGGTGAGGGTTGTTTTCTCGTTGACGACCTTGCCGACCAAGACGGTTCCGTCGCGCAGGTAGACGATATCCGCCCGCGCGGATATTTCGAAGAGAATCAGAATCATCACGGCCGATGTCAGCCACGAGAACGGTCGAATCCAAATGGTTTTTGAGGGTGGCATACAAGAAACCCGCGCATGTTGGGGAAGGCTACCGACTCAACCCCGAGGACTCACGCGAACGACGCAATCGCTACGCCATTCTCGCGGAGCGAGCGACGGCGTCAAGCAAACGGTTGAAGTGGGCGGGAAAATCCTAGACAATAACGTCGAGGGTTTCATCGCTTGCGCCGGCCGCCAGGAGTTTATCATGCCAATCCGGTTCCGCTGCGTCTATTGCGACCAACTGCTCGGCATCGCCCGACGCAAAGCCGGCACAGTCGTCAAGTGCCCGAAGTGTGCCGGACAGCTCATCGTCCCGACGCCCGAAGGCATGGAGCCAGTCGCGCCCGTGATGCTCGACGGCGGCACGGAAAAAGGCACATCGCGCGAGCCACCCGCCGGCGGCAACGGTCCCGGGGTCATGTTTGAACGAAGCGACTTCGACGAATTGTTACGCCCCGCCGCCGCCCCCGGCGGAACAGCGACGGCATCTCCGAAGATCGTACCCGCTCCGGCATCGCCTTTTGATATGCAAACCATCGGCGACGACGATAAAGTCGTAGCGTCACCTCGGGCAGCAACGATCACACCCGCCGTCCAACCGACGGCGCTGCCCCGAGGCATTCTCCTCACACCACTGCGAGCCACAATCCTAATTGTCGTCGTGGGCCTCGGCCTGGCCGCTTCCTTCGGGGCCGGCCTGCTTGTGGGAAAATCGATGCAATCCCGAGCGAACGCGACCCAACCATTGCCATGATCCCATTCGGAACGTGATTATCGGACGACTCGGATTCGGTGGTTCAGCGTGTCGCCAATGTAAATTGCCCCATCCGGTCCGACGCAAACGCCGTGAGGTCGCCCCAATGTGGATTGGGTCGCGGGTAATCCGTCGCGTGCGTTGTCTTGTTTCCCGGTTCCGGCAACTGTTGTCACCTTTCCCGAACGGGCATCGATTCGCCGGATCGCGTGGTTTTCCGTATCGACAACGAAAACGTTGCCATCACGATCGACGTCAATTTCTTTCGGGCCGTTGAAGGTGGCGACCTTTGCGAGATCGCCGTCGCCGGTGTACCCTTTTTTTCCGGTCCCGGCGATGGTAGTAATGATGCCCGTCTTCGCATCGACTCGGCGAATACGATTTCCCTCCCGTTCGCAAATGACGACCGAGCCGTCGGGGGCGATGGCCACGGCCCTCGGGCCAAGCAAGGCCGCAGCCGTTGCCGGGCCGCCATCTCCCTTGTGGGCCTTTTCACCAGTGCCAGCGAACGTCGAAATGCGGCCCGTTTTTAGATCAACGACGCGAACACGCTGACTGGCGACGTCTGCGATGAACAAGTTGTCGCCTCGCAACGCGATTCCATTGGGTTCGACGAATTGCGCGTCGGCAGCCGGCCCGCCATCGCCGCTATACCCTGGGCGACCCGTTCCCGCGACCGTCGAGATAACGCCCGATTCCGCATCAACGCGCCGAATTCGGTAGTTGAGGCGATCAACGAAGTAGATGTTGCCTTTCTTGTCTAACTCGACACCGTAAGGCTCATTCAGCTCGGCCTTCCGCGCCGGGCCACCATCACCCATGTCGCCCTTCTTGCCCGTCCCCGCGATTGTGGAAATGATGCCCGATTTCGCATCCACACGGCGGATGGCGTGGTTCCCGGTATCCGAGAAGTACAGATTCCCCGCATTATCCAAGGCGACATCGAACGGCCCATTGAGTCGCGCTGCCGTTGCCGGCCTTTGGTCGCCGTCGAAGCCTTTTTGGCCCGTTCCGGCGAGCGCCGTAATCGTCCCCGTTTGGCTGCACGCCAACGCCAACAACACCAGTGTTTGCATCGCTCACCATCCGAGAAGGTCACGAGATTCCGTGTGGTATGTCGAATACCAAGTCTTCCTATCCTTTGCATGTCGCGACGAACAGCAAGACCGCGAACATTTACACGGCCTATTGAATGTTATCGGAATTCGATGCAAAGCCCCGAATTGTCTGGACAGAATTGGCGCGCTTGGGTAAATGCTCCCGCGAAAGTCTGCCACGAATCGTTATTGAGGGGGCGTGTGCGACTGGTCTTGTCGATGATTCGCGAGGAGTTTTGCTGATGCAGGGACAGGGCGGACCTGAACCTACTGTGGGCCATGATCCGATCGTTACGCCTCAGGCCGGCGATCCTATGCACCACCCGTCCGCGCCGCCGCATCCGGGCCAGGAACTGGCCGCGCCGCCGGGTCGGGCGTTCGGCCCCGATTTTGTCCACGTCGCGGAGTCCGACCAAGACTTGGATGAGTTTTTGATGGATGGTTTTCTGTATCAAGCGCACCTCGGCCCCAACGACGACCTGAATCCGGTCTCGGTCTAATCGCTTCCCCCGTCCGTTGCCTATTCTTAATCGCCACGTTTATACTTCAAATATCGTGTCCGAAATTCACGCGGGAGACAGCTCCGATGAGTCGCACCAGGTCGATCATGACGTTGGCGGTCACGCTCATGGCCACCGGCAGCCTTTGGGCCCAACAAACCTACACGATCACACTCAAGAAACTCGAGAAGGGCGACGTCACGCAATACACACGCCGCGACGTCAACACGACTACGGTCCGCGTCAGCGTGGATGACCAAGTGCTTCCGGAACAAAAACACGTCGAAGAAGAACTGAACACATTCAAATCGACCGTGATCGATACCGGCAAGAGTCGCCGGCCGGCAAGCCAACGACGCCAATACGAGCGCGCGATATCAAAAAAGGATGGCAACGAGAGCAGGTATGTCTATCACGGCAAGGGAGTCGTGATCGAGAAAAAAGGCGAGAAATATGTCTTCATCATGGACGGTGGCCGCGAACTTTCCGAGGCAGACGCAACCGCATTAACCAAGGAATTCAACGCCAAGAAATCCGAGCTGGATCTCGAAGAAGCCATTCTCCCGAAGAAACTCGTCAGCGTCGGCGAATCGTGGAAAATCGACATGAAGCCGATCGTCGCCGACCTCGACAATAGCGGCAGCCTGCGATTCGATCCCAACCGGGCGACGGGCACCGGCAAGCTGACCAAGGTCTACCGCCAAAGCACGCGGCAGTTCGGCGTTATGGAGATCAAACTCGACTTACCGATCAAGGCCATGATGCAAGGGGACAAGGAAGTCGCCGCCGATCCGGGAAGCAAAGCGACGATGACGATAACCTTTGACGCGTGCATCGATGGGTCGGTTCATGTAGGAACGATGAACATGAAGTTGAACGTTCAACTGAACGCGACGACAATGGCGACCGAGGGGCGCACCAAAATATCGGTACTCGTGACCGGGACGATGCAGGATTCGCGCAAAGAGGCGTCGAAGTGATGACAGCCTATTCCTCGTAACGAATCAGCAGGTCACCGCCCTCGACTTGCGTGCCGGCGTGAACCAGAACTTCGGCGATCTTGCCATCGTTCTCGGCGTAGAGTGTCGTTTCCATCTTCATCGCCTCCATGGTGAGCAACTTCTGCCCTTCGGCCACATGCTCCCCCGCGGCGACGGCAACGTTGACGACGGCCCCTGGCATCGGCGCGCCGACGTGCAGCCGATTCCCAACCTCGGCTTTGGCGCGAGCGCCGGCCCCCGACTTGCCGACCAATGATCGATCCAGAACCAGCACCTCGCGTGGTTGCCCGTTCAGTTCGAAGAAGACTTGTCGCTTGCCATCCGGGTGAGGGTCGCCAACCGCCATGAACTTGACGATGAGCGTCTTACCCGGCTCGATCTCGATGCCGATTTCCTCGCCCTTTTCCATGCCGAAGAAAAACGCCGGCGTCGGCAAGACACTTGTATCGGAATAAGATCGATAATGATCTACATATTCCGGGAAGACGCGCGGATACATCAGATAAGACATGACGTCGCGCTCTGTCATGGGGCGCTGAAACTTGTGCTCTAGCTCAATCTTGACCGCCGCCAGATCAACCTCCGGCAAGTGCAATCCCGGCCGGTCGTGGATCGTCTCGCGTCCCCGCAAAACGCGCCGCTGGAGCTTCTCGGGAAACCCGCCGGGTGGCTGGCCGAGTTTCCCTTCGAAGAATTCAACCACCGACTCGGGGAATGCCAAATCGCGTACGCCGTCAATCACGTCGTCCGGCGTCAGGTTGTTCGACAACATAAACAGCGCCATGTCGCCAACAACCTTGGAGCTGGGCGTGACCTTGATGATGTCGCCGAACATGCGATTGACTTCGGCATACATTTTCCGGACTTCGGGCCAGCGATCGCCCAACCCCAACGCCTGCGACTGCTGCATTAGGTTCGTTGACTGGCCGCCAGGCATTTCGTGTAGATAGACCTCAGCGCTCGGCGCGTTGATGCCACTTTCAAACGGCCGATAGAGTCTCCGCACGCCCTCCCAATAGTCGGCCGTCTCTTGCAGTGACTCGTAGTCGAGACCGGTATCGCGAGCGGTAAATCGCATCGCCTCGACGAGGGAATTGAGGCTCGGTTGGCTCGTCATCCCCGAAAGTGGCGCGAACGCGGCATCCACGATATCGACGCCCGCTTCGGCAGCCAGCAAGAGCGACGCGATTTGCCCACCCGCACAATCATGAGTGTGAAAGTGGATGGGAATGCTGGTTTCCTGCCGCAGCGCCGCGACGAGCTTCCTCGCCGCGAATGGCTTGCAAAGCCCCGCCATGTCCTTGATCGCCAGCAGGTTCGCCCCAGCCTTTTCCAACGATTTCGCCAGGTTGATGAAATAGCTCAGATTGAATTTCGCGCGGGACTCGTCAAGAATATCGCCGGAATAGCAGACCGCTGCCTCGCAGAGCATCCCGGTGTCCCTCACCGCATCGATTGCCAATTGAAGGTTCGGCAGCCAATTCAGCGAATCGAACACCCGAAACAGGTCGATGCCGCAACTCGCGGATTCACGCACAAACGCCTTGACGACGTTATCAGGATAGTTTGAATAACCGACCGCATTCGCCGACCGCAGAAGCATCTGAAAAAGGATATTGGGAATCCTCTCACGCAATCGCGCCAGGCGGTCCCACGGCGATTCCTTAAGGAACCGCATCGATGTATCAAAGGTCGCTCCACCCCACATCTCCAACGAAAACAATTGATGGTGGACGGCCGCATAGCGCGATGCCACCTTCACCATGTCGTAGGTCCGCATCCGAGTCGCCAGGAGCGACTGATGGGCGTCGCGCATCGTCGTGTCCGTCACAAAGAGTCGACGCGATGATTGGTCGCGGACCCACGCGGAGAATCGCTCGGCTCCGAGTTCACGCAAGGCATCGCGTGTGCCGCGAACCTCGGTGCTTGCTTCAATCGGAATGGGAGGGACTCGAACCGGCGTTCGATCGATGGGCCGGATCGGTTCCTTTTCGCTCAACCGCCGAATCTCCGGATGACCATTGACGATAATGTCGCCGATGTAGCTGAGGATGCGCGTGGCGCGGTCTCGCCGCTTCGGCAGCTTCAGTAGTTGCGGTGTCTCATCGAGAAACTTCGTCGTGGCTCCACCAGCCAAGAAGGCTTCATTGGTCACGAGATTGAGCAAGAACGGGATGTTCGTCTTCACGCCGCGAATCCGAAATTCCTGGAGGCAACGCTCCATTCGCCGGGCCGCATCGACGAATCGCAACCCGTGGGCCGTCACCTTGACCAGAAGCGAATCGTAGAAAGGCGTGATGACCGCGCCGGTGAATGCCGTTCCCGCGTCCAGTCGAATGCCCAGACCACTCGCTGAGCGATAATGGCTGAGCCGACCATAGTCGGGCATGAAGTTGTTGAGCGGGTCTTCGGTTGTGACGCGGCATTGCATCGCGAAGCCGTGAGTCACGATCGAGTCTTGAGTCGGCATGCCAATCTCAGAGTCGGACAATGGCAGCCCCTGAGCAATGAGAATCTGGCTCTTCACGATGTCGAAGCCGGTGATTTCTTCGGTCACGGTGTGCTCGACCTGAATGCGAGGGTTCACTTCGATGAAGAAGAACTCGCCCGAATCGGCATCAACGAGGAACTCAACCGTACCCGCATTATCGAGCCGAACGGCCCGCCCAATGGCGACGGCAGATTCCAGCATTCTCTGGCGAACGCGTGGATCAAGATTCGGCGCCGGCGCGAGTTCGACTACTTTTTGATGACGCCGTTGAATCGAGCAATCGCGTTCGAACAAATGCACCAATCCACCGTGGCGATCACCCAGAAGCTGGACCTCGATATGGCGGGCGCGGCGGACATATCGTTCGAGGAAGACATCCGGCACACCGAACGCGGAACCGGCTTCGCGGCGTGCCTGGTCGAGCGACGTTTCCAACTGGTCCGGCGTCATGACGACTCGCATCCCGCGACCGCCACCACCCATTGAGGCCTTGACAATTACCGGATATCCGACTTGTTGGGCAAGTTCACGAGCCTCAGCGTCGGAATGGACTGGCTTGGGGCTCCCCGGCAACACGGGAACGCCGGCCTTTTTCGCGATCCCGCGAGCAGTGACTTTGTCGCCGAGCATCGCCAGGATTTCCGGCCTCGGACCGACAAACGTGATCCCCGCATCGACACAGGCTTGGGCAAACTCGGCGTTCTCGGAAAGGAATCCGTAGCCGGGGTGAATGGCATCGACGTCGCATTGACGGGCCAAGTCGATAATGCCCGGAATATCGAGATAGGCGCGGATAGGCTCGCCGGCTTTGCCGATCGCATACGCCTCGTCCGCTTTGAATCGGTGCAGCGCGAACCGATCTTCGTGGGAGTATATCGCCACGGTTCGGACGCCCAATTCATGGGCGCTGCGGAAGACGCGAATGGCGATCTCCGAGCGATTGGCGGCCAGCAATTTGCGTATAGGGCGGTGGGTGTCGGCAGGCATCGTCGGCTTTTCCTCGGCAGGAGATACCCACTATCTTACGGTTCATTGATAAAATGCTAGGTGAGGCGATCACCTTCCCATCGTACAAGGGCCATCCATGAAGCGGCTCGCACTTCTGGGTCTGTTTGTGACCGCTACGCTCGTCGTTTCCCTCGGTTTTTTCTGGAAGTTCGGTAACGGTCCGAGCGAAATCCGTCTGCCCGGTACGGTCGAGGTCCACGAACTTCGATTGGGATCCAAACTCGGCGGGCGCGTCGGCGAGGTCTTCGTGGAAGAAGGCATTATCATCGAAGCCGGCAAGCCCTTGATCCGAATTGACGCGCCGGAATTGTCGGCAGCTCGTGACCAACTTCGACACCGCGTCGAAATGGCCCGCGCCGAGTTGGCCAAGGCCGAATACGGGCCGCGGAGCGAAGAAAAGGAAGAGGCCAAGTTCGCCTTGGAGGCCGCCCAGGCACGCCATGCCCGCATGATTGCCGGCTGGCGCGACGAAGAAAAACGCCAAGCCCGCAACGAACTCGAAGCCGCTGAGGCTAGCCTTGATTTGGCTCAAAAGGAATATGAGCGTGTCAAGCAATTGCGAACCATGTCGCAAACCGAGCAGGATTTCTACCGCTCGACCTACGCTCGGGCCTTGGGTCTCGCCAACGCCGCGAGGGCGCGAGTCGAGATGCTCAATAAAGGGAATCGACCCGAGGACATAGCCGAAGCAGCGGCAGACGTGGCTCGTGCCGTGGCGCGATACAAGTTGCTCCAAGCCGGGACACGCGATGAGGACAAGCTCATCGCGCGAGCGGCAGTCGCCGAGGCTGAGGCCCGGCTGGCGGAGGTGAACGCTCAGCTTCGTGAGGCCGTGGTCGAATCGCCCTCACGCATGATCGTCGAAGTGCTGGCCGTACGGCGCGGCGACCTTGTCCCCGCAAACCAAGCCGTCGTCCGTGGATTATTGGCCGACGAGCGATGGGTAAAAGCATTTGTGCCATCGACTTTGCTGGGGCGATTGAAAAACGGCCAGGCCGTTTCGGTCACCTGTGACAGTTTCCCCAACAAGCGATTCCCAGGCACGATCATACAGATTGGCACAATCAGTGAGTTCACGCCCCGAAACGTGCAGAGCGCCGACGAGCGAAGGCATCAACTCTTTCCGATCAAAGTCCGCGTCGACGATGGTGGCGACGTTTTCAAGGCGGGGATGGCGGCCGATGTTTTCGTCCCGTCGCAGGGGGCACCGTGACCACTCGGGCCATCGACATTGACAACGTCACGATTCGCTTCGGGTCGTTCACGGCTGTCAACGCCGTCACGCTTGACGTCAAAGTCGGAGAGGTGTTCGGACTGTTGGGTCCTAATGGATCGGGCAAGACAACGCTCATCCGCGCCATGTGCGGCCTGCTCAATCTCGCTTCAGGCAAGGCCGCAATTCTGGGAATGGATGTCACGAAACAGCCCGAGCAGATTCGCCAACAGGTTGGCTACATGTCGCAGAAATTCTCGCTGTACGGCGACCTGACCGTCTCGGAGAACATGACGTTTTACGCCGGCATCTATGGGCTGACGCCGGCAGAGGCTCGTCAACGGAAGCAGGAACTCGTGAGCCTCACCGGACTCGAGCCATACCTCAACCGTCGAGCTGACAAGCTCTCCGGCGGCTGGAAACAGCGACTGGCGTTGGTGTGCGCCTTGATCCACCGGCCTCGACTGATTTTTCTTGATGAACCCACCGCGGGCATCGACCCGGTGGCGCGCCGCGACCTTTGGGACCTTTTATTTCGGCTCGCCGCCGCCGGTGTCACCCTCTTCGTGACAACGCATTACATGGACGAGGCCGAACGATGCAATCGCGTTGGTTACATTCACCTCGGTCGATTGCTCGCGTTCGGAACGCCCGGCGAGTTGAAGAAACTGCCTGATATCACGCCGCCGGGAACGGTTCGTATCGAGGTTTCCGGGCCGGACCCATCCGCGACACTCAGCCGGCTTTCGCAAGACCGGCGAGTTCGCGAAGCGACAATCTTTGGACAGGCCGTCCATGCCTTGGTCGATGTCCCGTATTCGCCGGTTGCTCTTGGGTTAACGCAGCATCAAGTGCGCGAGGTCGAGCCGAGTCTCGAAGACGTCTTCGTTTCCCTCGCCCGCGCTCAAGACGACTGAGGCGATCGACGCGCGACAGGAGTTTCCCCAGGGAGGCACACACGGTGTCTGCTCGTCTTGCCATCCAGCGCATCGCGTCGGTTGCTCGCAAAGAAGTCCTGCACATGCGCCGAGACCCATCGACCGTTTTCTTCGCGCTCATGATTCCCATCATTGAGTTGCTCTTGCTCGGATACGCCATTGACACGAACGTTCGGCACATTCGCACCGTGATCTTCGATCAAGCCCGAACGCAGGAAAGTGTCGCGTTGCTTCAGAGCTTTGTGAACACGGAGGATTTCGACATCGTCGGCGAGGTGTTCAGTGACCATGACCTGTATCAGGCCATTGTCTCGGGGCGCGCGATGGTGGCCATCAAGATCCCCGAGGATTACTCGCGGCGTTTGCAGGCCGGTCAGACGGCGCAAGTATTGGTCTTGGTTGACGGGTCGGAATCGCGCGTGGCCGGCGAGGCTCTCAATGTCAGCAACGCCATCGCACTGCGAGAATCGCTGCAACTGTTGCTGGGCGACCGCCAGATGCCCGTCGATGCCAGGCCGCGGGTGTTGTTCAATCCCGACACCCGCTCCGCGAACTTCTTCATTCCGGGCCTGCTCGTCGTCATTTGCCAGATGATGTCCACGATGCTGACGGCCAACGCCATCGTCCGCGAGAAGGAGAACGGCACGCTCGAGCAACTATTCATGACTCCCGTGCGTGCGCGTGAGGTGATGCTCGGAAAGATGACGCCCTACCTTGGACTGACGGTAGTTGAGTTCCTCGGTATCACCTTACTCATGCGAACCGTCTTTCAAGTTCCGATCAACGGCTCGTTTCTGACGCTGTGCCTCATCTCGTTCCCGTTTCTGCTGGCGACTCTGGGTCTGGGACTGTTCATTTCGACGCGAGCGAATAGTCGCGACGCGGCGATGCAAATGACGATGGGCACCGTGTTGCCGTCGATCTTTCTCTCCGGTTACATTTTCCCAATTGACTCGATGCCGTGGGCATTTCGGCAGTTGTCCTATGCGATCCCGACGACCTGGCTGGTCGATGCGGCGCGAGGAGTGATCTTGCGCGGCGCCGGTTGGCGCGACCTTTGGAGCCATGCGGTCATGCTTTGTGGTATGGCCATTGCGGTCATGACACTGAGCACGATTCGCTTCCAGAAGAAGGTGTCGTGACCTCGAGCATCTCAAAAGCCGACGACCTTTCGGCGCCCCGGGCAAGGACACCGAAAGGTCGCGTCGATCCGAGAGAGACCTATTTCACTACCGTCGCCCGAATGGGCAACTCGACTTCGGCTTCCTCTTTCATGTCGGTGATGATCTTGACCGAGCGGGTGATATTGCCCGCGTTGGTCGGTTTGAACTTGATGCGAATGATGTGAACCTCGCGAGATTCGGGGCTGGAAGGTTGCACTTGAATCGAGCCGTCAGCACCACGAATATCGGTCACCTTGAACGGAGAACCGCCACGAACAACGATGTTCTTTTCGACCGTGTTTCCAACTTTTACCTCCCCCAAATCAACGGCCTGCGGGTTGATGCTAACAGCCGATTCGACGTCCACGGTCACGGGGATCCGAATATGCGGCGAGGTGGGAGCGTTGGTCTTGACCCAGATATCGGTGTACCATTTTCCGACGGGGGTCTCGGGTCGCAGCATGGCGTCCAACTCATAATTCACACCAGTCTGAGTGCGTTGGATTTCTCGAATGACGATTTGAACGTAGCTGCTCTCGCTCTGGCCTTCGAGAATCTGCCAGCCGGCGCCCATGAGGCCAATTTGCACCTTGACGGACCCACCGTGGCCGCGGCGAACGTTGCCGAATGCGGCCTTTTCCGGTGTCAGGGTCACGTCATCGCGACCCACGGCGCTCACCACAAGCCGCACTTCCTCCCAAACAGGCTTGTCGAACTGAACGAAGATGGTCACGGACTTGGTGCCGATAAATCGGCGCGTGTCCATGGTGGCCTGAATGGATGATGTCTGCCCCGGGGCGATGTCGGTGTTGGGATGGTCCGCCCAAGCAGTGACACAGCCACACGACACGCGCACATTAGTGACGCGCACCACCGATTGGGTATTGTTGGTGAAGCGAAACGTGTGCGACAGCGTCGGTCCTCGCGGAACTGTGCCGAAGTCACGCGACTGGGCTTCGAACATACCCCCGAGGGCGTTGGCAGCCGAAAGCGGACCTGCCAGGCAGATGCCTGCCAGCATCGCCAGACTGAGCCGGAACATGGGATTCTCGTTTCAAATTGTGCGGCTCATCGCGACGAGCAGACACCCCGTACGCTCCGCCACGCGAGACGGCACCCACTGTTAGTTTTTCCGACGTTAGATTGTCGGTCAATCGCCCCGCGAGCCTTTCCTTTGACTACGCGATTCACCAGCCGCGAGACTTGCTGCCCACGGTTCCTTCCGCTCATAGCGCGAAACTCGTACGTTTGTTACAACGATTTCGAGAATTCTCTTCGTACCCGCTCAAGTTGGGGTCGTAGGGGATGTGCCAAAGATCCCGTCAGGCGCGACCGAGAATGGCGACCACTACCCGTGCCGCGCCTCGCGATCGAAGCGCTTTGGCTGATTCGTGTGCCGTGCTGCCGGTCGTTAGCACGTCATCCACCAGCAATACTGACTTTCCGACAAGGCCCTCGTGAGTCGATGCCCGAAACGCGTCGCGGACATTATCGGGGCGATCGGAGATAGCCACTGTAAATTGGCGAGGCGTCGCCCGAATTCGTCGGAGCCGCCACGACTCGCACGGCAAACCCAGGCGGTTTGCCAGCACCGACGCAAGGATGTCACAGCCGTTAAACCCTCGCCCCCAACGGCGCCGCCAATGAAGCGGCACGGCAACGACAACGTCGCATCCCAGGCCGCGGAGTCTGTCAATGATGCATTCCGGCCATTCTTTGGCTACGATTTCCGAGAGCGCGTCTCCCTCGAACGACTTCATCTTCAGAACCAATTCACGCAGTTGCCCGTCATAGACTCCGACGCGGACGACGGCATCGAATGCGAATCGCTCTCCACGGCAACGGCTACAGCCATGCGCGAGGTCTGTAAACTCGCCAATGGTCGCGGCACATCGAGGACAGCTTTGGTGGCGATCAGTGAAGATATCGTCGCGACAAGTTGGGCAGAATCGCGACCTGTCGCCCACATTGGAGACGGGTCGCTGGCAGAGGACGCAGACCGGCGGAAAGGCAAGGTCCAGCATCCCCCGCCAAAGCCCTCGGGCCAAATGCGCGGCCGTAACGAATCCATTAGTCGCCGGCTCGGAGTCCATGATGCGGGTCTATTCCCGCGACGAACGACGGCAAGAGGCGCCCTATGCGCTTCGGCGTTCGGGTCGAATCGGCGACACGGCATCGGCCGAAGTGGGGATTTGAATGACAAAACGCGAGGCAACGTCCGGCGATGGTCGGAACTGCAAGTCACCGCCGTTCTCGACGCAGTACCGCCACGCCGTCGACAGTCCCAAACCACGACCGCGTCCGGCAGAACGACCTGAGTAAAACGGATCGAACATGTGCTCGGTCTGAAGGTCGTTCGGGCCATCGCCACTGTCTTCAACGACGATTTCGACGTCGTCGGGCCTCGGGGTCGCCACGCGCACGCAGACCCAACCTCCGGCCGGCGCGGCCTCCAAGCCATTGCGGATCAAGGCCGCCAAAGCCGACCGCAGCATGGAACCATCGGCCACGACGGTAACGGGATTCGCCGGCGCCACCCATTCGAGGCGGACTTGGGTCTGCTCCGCGAGGTCCTGAAGTTGGGCGGCGACCTCGGCGACACACGATTGAACATCGAGAGGGTGTCGATTCGGTTTGGGCGGCCTCGCAAAATGCATCAGGTCGGTCAGGATCTGGTGAATCCGTTGCGTCTGCCGGATGATCGCCTGCAGTGCGGGTTGCGATGTCGCATCCGTCAGTCGGTTGATGAGGTACTGGCTTTGGCCGGAGATAACCGCGAGCGGATTATTGATTTCGTGGCCGGCGCCTGCGGCAAATTCCGCCAGCGCTCGCAACTTCGCGTGATGTAGTCGAGCGGCATCGTCAAGTTGGAGTTCTGCCAACGCCCGTTGAAGACGATCAATTTCATGCTCGGCATCGCAAACGGCCGACTCGCCAAGCCATTCAAAACGCTGTTGGGCCAGCGTCAAGAGTTCCGGGAGAAGTCGCTCGGCACGCGGATGGTTGCCCAAATCCGGCATCGGCTCCGCCACCTCGCACGACATGATCGCCGCGAAATCAGCTTCGGCAAGGTTGGCCTGTTTTAGCCGAGTGTTTTGATGCCCCGGGGGCACGAGGTTTAACTCGTCGCCGGCAGCTAACTGAACAATGGCGAACAGGTCGGCATCGGCACCAATCGACGCGGCCATTTCCGGCGTAAATCCCAGGTATCCGACAATCGCTTTTAACCAACCAGGAAGCCCCCAACGCCGTGCCAAGCGGCGGCCGATCGAGGCGGCTGTATAGCCCCAATGACGCAACTGGGTGTCGTTGGGTTGTTCGCGAAAAGCCGGGTCATTCAAACAAGCGTCAATATGACTGAGATCCAGGGCGGCGACAGCCATCCAGCCCAGAGGAGCCAGCAAGCCGCTGATCCAAGCACATTCCGGGTCGGCGAGGCCGGACTGCTCGGCAATGAGCCGCGAACGATGAGCGATGCGGTAGGCCGAGCGCAAGAGCGGCTTGGCTCGCGGGTCAGCCCAATCGACATACCCGCCTTCGTTGGATTGCAAGTAGCGAAGCGATGTGCGAAGCAGTTCGGGTGCAAGCCTCGCCATGGAAGGAAGCGTCGGCCGGTGACCCGTGCCGTTGGGGGGCAGATGCCGGCCCAGCAGAAGCACCATCCCAGGATCGAGTCGTGAAGCGGACCAAGTCGTCGAGTCGTTCCGTGAAAGCGCGACCAATGACGACGTACCGGGCATCAGCCACGGTAGCCGGATCGCGGATTCGCCCGGAACAGACACGCTCACAAGGTTGCTCCATCAACCGTGCTCCCCGATGGCGACGCGTCGGCCGTCACCATCGGGGGCCGCGGGCAATGACCGTGTTAGGCCGTCGTCGAAACAGACTCGATCTCAAGCTGGGCGCACATGCGATCGATGAGTTCCTCAATCTCGAACGGTTTGTGAAGGAAGTCGTCGGCTCCAGCGAGCTTGAGCTCCTGAATCTTGTCTTCCTCGACCATACCGCTGATGCAGAGAATGCGAACGTCTTCGAGAGTGCTGTCGGCGCGGACCCGCTGGCAAACTTCCTTGCCATTGATGTCCGGCAACATCACATCAAGAATGATCAGGTCGGGCCGATAGTCCTTGACCATCATCCCGGCATCGAATCCGTTGCCGGCGATGCGGACCTCGAACCGTCCATCCTCTTCGAGGACCTTGTTGATTAGCTCGACCAACTCGACGTCATCATCGACGAGGAGCACTTTGCGCTTGCCGCTTTCAAGTGCATCCGTCGGGATGCCGTTGTCTTTCATGAACTTGTACAGCGCCTCGCGTGGGATGCGGCGAAACCGCGATCCGGGGACGCGAAATCCCTTCAACTGACCATTGTCGAAGCAACGAATGATCGTCTGCTGGCTCACCTTGCAGATTTTGGCTGCTTCGCCGGTCGTGAACACCGTTTTCATGCGTCGTCCACCCCTGACGGGCTCGTAGCCCGGTCGCATGTTACTGATCCGCACGCGACTCTCCAGTTGAGCCAACGCCGGATCCAGATCATCCCTGAAACCCTTTCAACCGCTCCAGAATACAATCCACCATCAATCCTTCAGATTCCCCGTAAAGCAACCCGCATGGCGCGGGGGAAACCGCGACACTTGAGGGGGCATTGCCCGCAGGCGCTTCTGGTGGGGAAAATCGAAGTTGAGCGGCTTGCCAAGGTAACCACCAGCGGGGAATATACCCATTCTGGCGGACGTGTCAACGCGACCTGGAGGCGACTGTTCATCCTAAACCCTTGTCGCAAATAGGCTTCCTTAGAAACAATCCAGCGACGGCATCCAGAACGAACTGGATGGCCCGTTGCTAATATCGACTTATCTTGGCCGGCCACCGATGCCTTATACAGGTGACCTGATTACCACTTCTTACCCTTCTTATCGGCCAAGGTCCATAGCGTCTTTCGATTGTTTCTCTATTTTTCCCTAACCTCTATGCTTCCCAAGGTTCCAGAATCGTTCCGATTCCAGTTTCGTCGCGCCGACGACAAAATAGCCCATAACCGATTTTCGCGGATAAAACAACAGCACTACCTGAAACGCGGCGATCGGCCTTTTGCCGTTGCCCGCGCCCGATACGGCAATCGACTACCCGATGGTCTTTGTCTGAAGTGCCGCGGCGGGTCAGCTCAGGTAAGCCAGTAACACCGCCAGGTCGGCGGGCGTGATGCCGCTCACCCGACTCGCCTGACCCAGACTCGCCGGCCGAACCCGAGTCAGCTTCTCCCGAGCCTCCGCCCGCAACTGCGGAACCGCCAAATAATCGAAATGAGTGGGTATCGCCTTCGACTCCAACCGTTGAAACCGCTCGATCTGCGTTGACTGACGATCGACGTAGCCGGCGTATTTGCACTCGAGAACCACCTGCTCTACCACGTCCGGTGCGAAACGCCCAAGGTCAGGCTCCCATTCATGCAATTGTCCCCAAGATGTCTCCGTTCGCTTCAACCATTTCTCCAGCGTGTCACCATCGCGCCGGCACGAACGAAGGCGCGATGTCAACTCCGCGATTCCGGTCTCCTTCGCTTGCAACCGATTCCAGTCCGCGTCACCGACACTCCCGACACGGCGTCCCAACGGAGTCAGGCGGCGATCCGCGTTGTCGTGTCGCAAGAGCAAGCGATATTCGGCCCGCGACGTAAACATCCGATACGGTTCATCGACCCCTTTGGTCACTAGGTCGTCGATCAGCACGCCGATATAGGCTTGGCTTCGATCGAGAATCAGGGCAGGTTCACCCTTCAGTTTCAATGCCGCATTCACGCCGGCCATCAGCCCTTGAGCGGCGGCTTCTTCATAGCCCGTTGTCCCGTTAATCTGACCCGCGAAATACAACCCGGCCACCGGTTTGGTTTCCAGGGTCGGGTGCAACTGTGTCGGCGGGGCGTAGTCGTATTCGACGGCGTAACCCCAACGCATGACTTCGGCGTTTTCTAGCCCCGGAATGAGGCGGAGCATCGCATGTTGCACGTCCTTGGGTAGGCTCGTACTGATGCCGTTGCAGTAATATTCCCGGGTGTTTCGACCCTCGGGTTCGAGAAAAATCTGGTGGCGGCCTTTCTCGGCGAATCGCACGACCTTGTCCTCGATCGAGGGACAATAGCGGGGGCCGCGACTGCAAATCTGCCCCGAGTACATCGGCGCCCGATGAAGATTGGCTCGAATCAGCTCATGGACCGCCTCGTTTGTATAAGTGATGTGGCAGTCCATCTGGGGTTGATCAACTCGGGTAGTGGCGAAGCTGAACGGTCGCGGGTCGGCATCGCCAGGCTGGGGTTCGAGTTTCTCGAAGTCGATCGTTCGGCCGTTGAGCCGGCACGGCGTCCCGGTCTTGAATCGCGCCAGCTCAAACCCGCAACGCGACAAGGTGTCGCTCAGCAGTTCCGCCGACTGATCCCCTGCCCTGCCGCCGCGAGTCTGAGCCTCGCCGGTATGCATGATGGCTTTGAGAAACGTCCCGGTCGTCAACACGACGGCTCGCGCTCGATATTCCGTGTCGCCCCTCGCCCGCACTCCCATGACGCGAAGGCCGCCGCCTTGGCTTTCGACGAGAAGCTCCTCGACCAATTCCTGTCGCAGAGTCAAATTGGGCTGAGACTCAACCCAGTGTTTGACGGTGAACTGATAGAGCTTTTTGTCCGCTTGTGCCCGCGGGGCGTGCATCGCCGGGCCTTTGGATCGATTCAGCATTCGGAATTGAATGGCGGAGGCGTCGATGGCCCGTCCCATGATTCCGCCAAGGGCGTCAATCTCGCGGACAATCTGCCCCTTGGCGACACCTCCGATTGCGGGATTGCAGCTCATTTGGGCCACGGTGTCGGCGTTTAGCGTCAATAAGCAGGTGCGCAGCCCCATGCGAGCGCTTGCCAGGGCCGCCTCCACGCCTGCATGGCCGGCACCCACCACCAACAGGTCGAAATCAAAACGCAACGGAATCATCGGCTCACCATCGAAACGTCATTCTTGGCCTATTTCATGTTACGCAGTTGTTGCGCCCCGAACGAGCAGGCTCGGGTAGAATCGCTGCAGAGTTGAATGATCGAATGCCATTCAAGGGAGAGTCGTCATGCGGAATCGTCATTGGGCGAGCCTCGCCATGGTTACGATGCTCGCGCCCGCAGCCTGGGGACAGCGAGTCGATCCGAGCAAGCGCGAGGTGGTCGAGAAGCCAATCGCGGCGGTGGCGGCCGGTTCGCGAAACGTCGATCCGAACAATCCAGCCGTTAAGCCCGGTGACGTTCGGTGGCATGCTTCCTTTGACGCCGCCCGCGACGCCTCACGGCGATCGGGAAAGCCGGTCTTGCTTTTTCATTTGCTGGGCCGGCTCGATCAGCAGTTCTGTTGAACGAATGCCCGACTCGCGAGAACCGTGTTGTTCTCCTCGCCGGAAGTGTCTGCGTTCATCAATGAACGATTCGAGCCAGCCTGGGAGTCGGTGCGACCCGTGCCAATGGTGCGTATCGACTTTGGCAGCGGCCATGTCGTGACACGTACCTTCCAAGGCAACATCGCCACTTATGTCTGTGATTCGTCAGGCCAAGTCCTCGATGTGCTACCGGGAATCTACACGCCCAACGTCTACCAAGATCGCCTCGAACAACTTCGATTGTTGGCCTACTTCCTCAAGCAGGAAAAGGCGGACAATCGTGATGCCGTGCTACGCGACTATCACCGGCGTCAGGCGACGGCTCTTGCATCGAACGCGGCTCCGGAGGTGCTGATTAATACCGGCGATCGATCGAAGCGAGTCATCGAGCGCCCGATCAAGTTGTTGGCACCCGACGATGCCAAGGCTTACCGCATGCCCGAATCGGAACGAGCAGTTGCCGACGGAATCGATTCGCGGATCGCCGCGAAGATCGATGGCGTTCTGTGGAATGCTCTGGTCGAGGACACGCGGAGCAACGAATCCGTTCGCCGTCGGCAAATCCATGAAATGCTGGCAGACAGCATCGCCGCCAACCCCACGGCGATCGTCAAACGGCTGTACAAAGATGTCCTTCACGCCAATCTCGACGATCCCTTCTTGGGTCTCGGCGACGACCTGTTCGGTCACTACCCGTTCGCCGGCGAAGAAAGCAAGACGTCGAAGTGATGGACGCCACTGCTCGCCGATTGGCGCCCGCCTGACAAGCCGAGCGCCAATCGGTTGGCAAGGCAACCGTAGTGCGAGTTCTTATAACGAACGATATTGAACCCGTTCGAGGAACTCGCGCCATGCAACTCATCGCTGAAATCCGAGCCGGATTTGACACTCTCAATACGGACGTGTCCCTGAAGGACAGCGCCCTCAGGTACCTCACCGACTGGCTCACGCGACCCGAGTTCGCCGACTATCGCCCGCAACTCGAATGGCTGATCCAATCGAAGCAGTGGCTTGGGCTTCTCGATCGTTTCTATCAGATTCTGCCGTTCGGCACCGGTGGCCGGCGAGGGTCGGTCGGTATCGGTCCCAATCGCATGAATCGATGGACCGTCGGCGCGTCGGTCCAAGGACATTGCGAATACCTCAAAGAGCGTTTCCCCGACGAGCGCGAGTTGCGAGTGGCTTTGGCCTATGACGTGCGCCGTTTCGAAGACACCCGCAAGAAATACAACCACGAACTGCCGAATCCTATTCTCGGGCTTTCCAGCCGCGACTTGGCCGATTACGCAGCGTGTATCTACGTCGCCAACGGCATCCATGCGTTTACGCTGCCGCAGGACAGCAAGCGATTCCTCGCCACGCCCGAACTGTCGCTGACGATTCGGCATTTGCGCTGTCACGGCGGATTGAACATCTCGGCATCGCATAACCCGCCGGACGACAACGGCGGGAAGTTCTATGACGAACGCGGAGCACAGCCCGTCCCGCCGGAAGACCAATTGATGAGCGACCTTGTTGGTGAGGTTACGACGATCAAGTCAATGTCATGGGCCGACGCAATGCGAACAGGGCGAATTCACCCCATCGATGATGCGGTCCATCGCGCCTACATCGACCTGTGCCGCAAGCAAAGTCTGATCCCCGCTCCAAGGTTTGACGAAGTCAAGGTCGTATTCACACCTTTGCACGGCGTGGGCAGCATGACCGCGATGGAGGTTCTGGATCAAGCCGGCTTTCGACCAATATCCGTGCCGGAGCAAATGGAACCCAACGGGCTATTCCCCAACGTGACCAAGTCACCCAACCCCGAGGAACCAGCGTCGCTCGATCGGGCCATCGCCAAGGCGAAAGACACAGGCGCCGATCTCGTCCTGGCCACGGACCCCGACGCCGATCGCCTGGGCGGGGCAGCGTCCGACGGAGCCGGCGAATTTCGATTCATCACCGGCAATGAGATCTGTTTCCTTCTGACGCATTTCAAACTCAGCCAACTGACGGCTCAGGGTCGGATGCCCACGTCGCCCATCGTTGTCACGACCGAGGTGACGACGGCATTGGTGACCAAAATCGCCCGATCATTCGGCGTGCAGGTCGTCAACAACCTTCTCGTCGGGTTCAAATTCATTGCCGAAGTCTTACGGCAACTAGAGGAGAACGGCGCCTACGAAGACGTATCCGGAACGCCGGCGGATTTCATTCTCGGATGCGAAGAGAGCCACGGCGCTCAGATGATGCCGCAGATTCGCGACAAGGACGCGGCCGCCGCCGCGCTGGTCTTGGCCGAACTCGTCCTCGATCTGAAACGCCGGCAAATGACGCTGACGCAACACCTCAACGAGTTGTACCAAAAATATGGCTATCACCGGAGCGTTCTTCAGAATATCGCGCTGGCGGGCATCGAAGGCAAGCAACAGATGGGCCGAATGCTCGATGCCCTCCGCCGCGACCCGCCCAAAGTGATCGGCGGCCTGAATGTCACGGTCTTCGAGGACCTGCTCGATCCCGCGGGTCGAATGGGACCGATCAAGGGCGCCACCGACGCCTCCGGGCGCAATTTCCTCATTTTCCGGATTGGCGACAAAGCCCGGATCGCGTTGCGGCCGAGCGGCACCGAGCCGAAAGCGAAAGCCTATCTTGAAGCCTGGTCTCCACCTCGTCCCGCAGCCATGAACGACGACGACTGGTTGGCAACATGCCGCCGGATCGACGACTTGGCCACCCGACTTTCCAACGAATTCGTGACCATGGCTCTGGCGCGAGTCTGATCGCGCCCCTTGCCGAACCGTTAAGCGATGACGAATGCGATGTCACCGCCGCGATTCAACGCGCGCTTCGCTCCTACCGGGCTGGCATTTTTTTATGAACACATGTACACTACAACCATCCCGGCGTTTCTAACCCTGTGGAGAGGCTCAACATGGTCATGCAAACTATCCCAATCGGCACAATCACGACAGACGAGAAAAACACCGCCCAGAGGCTGGCGGCACCGTTCGACCTCAGCGAGGTCCGGTTCAAGCCGCAAGTCGTCCGCGGCAATCGCGCCCTCGCGTTGGCCTATGTTGACGCGCGGGCCATCCAGGATCGGCTGGACGATGTTCTCGGCGTGATGAATTGGCAAGACGAATACACACCATTGGACGACGGCTCAGTCATTTGCCGCCTGCGACTGAAAATCGGCGGCGAGTGGATTACCAAGATGGATGTCGGATCGCCGAGCGAACAACCCGATGGGGGCGACCGGCTGAAGGCAGCCTTTAGTGACGCATTGAAGCGGGCCGCGGTAAAGTTCGGTATCGGCCGATACCTATATCGCTTGCCTCAGACTTGGTGCAACTACGACGCGACCCAGAAACAATTCACCGAAACGCCGAGGTTACCGGATTTTGCCCTTCCCGAAACGACCCGACCGGCGGCTGCGAAGGCTCCGGCGCCACCGCCTTCACCTCCAAGAGGCGACAGCGACGGGGCGCCGCGAGGCACGATGCCGGCGAACGGTCGCGAGCTATTGCGGCGCCTTCTTGATTATGAAGCGAGGCTCGTCAGCCAGGGGATTTGCTCCCAGGGAGCCTTGGTTCAGCACGTCTCACAGGAAGGCATGAAAGCTGGCCACGGCGCCGACCTTGAGAGTTGGTCCGGCGCGGCCATAGCAATCGCCGTCAAGGCAGCCAGAGCCTTCGAGGGGCAACTCCGACGCCCGGAACCGGCAGTCAAAGCAGTGGCCTGAGAGTTCGAGTTGTGGACACGTTCGCTAGAGTCGGGAATTGCCGCTGATTTTCGCAAGATGTTATTGCGGTCAAGAGCCAAGGGAAGTAAAGTTCATTCCGATACCTGGAAATCGGCGCAAGCATTGATTCCAGCAGCGTTTTCTTATTGTCGAATGCGTAACGGCGTATCGCGGCTCGCATTAACCCCGGATGGTGACAAATGTTCGGTCGTTTCCAGACACAGAATCCCAATACCCGAATCGGGCTGGTGATTCTGCTGTTTGTGGGGATTACTGCCCCAGCGACCGCGGCGGGAGTCGTGGGTTACCGAAATGATACGCCGGGGGTCGTCTCGGTCCAAAGCACCGTCGCCATTAACGGAGCCGTCCGGCGCGGAAAGCCTCAACTGCTGTATCCCGGTGAGATCGCCCTCGATCCGCTCCCGGCCCCCGGAGTCCGACGGATCGTCGTCAGCGATCCGAAGCGGCCCAACCAGGTTTTGTTTCAGAACGACCTCAACATCGCCGATGACGTTGTGTTTTCGATTCAACCCGACACCCCCTTAGCGACCGGCAAAGGTCCACCGCAGCCGCGCGTGAAACTGGTGCCGGTCCGCCTGCCCGCCACACCGGCTCGACCAAACAATCCGCCGGCGGGCAAAGGGCCTCCGGCATCCAAACCTCCTGCCGCCGACTAATGGCGACGAAGCCTACCAATCTCGGATACTCGGAACACCTCACCGCCACGCCAAACCTGTTTCGGATTCCGTTCAAGCTCGATTGATCCCAGTCGAGTTATTGATTTCAAAATGGGGACGACACAACCCGGGCGGAGTCAATCGGCGGGTTGTTCAGGTCCGCGCTCATTTTTTTGGTCGAATGATTTGCGATCGGTCAGTGATTCCGGTACAGTGACGCCCTCGCCCGACGTACCCGCCACCCGCAGTCGAATTTCCTCAATGAATGGCTCTCCTCCCTCATCGACCCCATCCCGCGTTCGTTACGGTGTGCTTGGATTTGTTTGCGTCTTGTCGATGATTACCTATCTCGACAGGGCGTGCTTTCCCAACGTACAAGGGGACATCCTCACGGCGTTGAAACTCCAAAGCATCGACCAACTTAAGTTGGCGCTGACGGCGTTTCAATTGGCCTATGCCCTCTTCGAGGTGCCGACCGGATACCTAGGCGATCGCTTTGGCCCGCGAAAGACCTTGGTACGGATTGTTCTCTGGTGGTCCTTTTTCGTCGCACTAACCGGACTGGTCGGCTACGAGGTCGGCGGAATGACCTTGGTGGGGTTCTGGACGCTCGTGGCAATCCGGTTCTTATTCGGCATGGGCGAAGCCGGTGCTTACCCGAACATCGCACGGGCCTTATACAACTGGTTTCCCCTAAGCGAGCGAGGCAAGGCGAGCGGCCTTGTTTGGATGTCGGCGCGACTGATGGGCGGGCTGACGCCGTTGACAATGACGTTGCTCATGCACGATCTGGCGATTCCCTGGCGAGGTATCTTCTTCATTTTCGGAGGCGCCGGCGTCGTCTGGTGTATCGCGTTTCTGTTTTGGTTCCGAAATCATCCCGAGGAAAACCCCAAGGTTAACGCCGCGGAGTTAGCTCACATCAACGCCGAGGGGTCGTCGAATACCGGCCACACCGGTGTCCCGTGGCGGAAGCTCCTGACCAATCGAAGCCTCTGGTCGATCTGCCTGATGTACTGGTGCATCAACTACAGTTGGTATTTCAGCATGAACTACCTGCCGAAGTACCTTGAGGAGCAGCACAGTGTTCAAAAGGACTCCCGGCTCGGGGCGATCTACAAAGGCGGGCCGCTGTTGTTGGGAATGGTCGGATGCTTTGCCGGTGGTATCTTGACGGATCGGTTTATCCGGCGAACCGGGAACAAGCGATGGGGGCGTCGTGTCTTCGGAATGTTGGGGCACGCCCTCGCCGCTTGTTGCCTATTCGTCTGCGGTTGGATGACATCCGCACTCGGATTCGCCGTCGTCATTGCTCTGTCGGGATTCTTCAACGACCTGACGATGGCATCGGCTTGGGCGGCCTGTCAGGATGTGGGGCGAAAATACGCTGCCATCGTTTCGGGCTTCATGAACATGATCGGCAATCTTGGCGGAGCCATCACGACCTACGTTACCGGCTGGATTCTGACCTACTACAAGGATCAGTACGTCGCCGCCAATGGCTTAACCAGTGCGTCGTTGACCGCCGACCAGATTCGCGAGGCTTTCGCTCCCGGATGGCAGTTGAATTTCATCCTTTATGGCATCGTGTATCTGCTCGCCGTCGTCTTTTGGCTCGGACTGAACGCCGATAAGCCGATTGACGACGATCTCGGCAAGACGGCGTAGAGACTTAATTTTTCGAACCACCCGCTGACAGCTTGGAATGCCCACGGACATACGCTAGGGTAGCAAGATCAGGGCGAAACCCGATTGTCGCACTCGGTGTTTAATGGGCGCCCTCCTTCCGCGACGCCCGATTGGGGCGATTTTGTATGATCCATCGTGACTTGCGTTGCTCCCGCCGTAAGTTCCTCGCGCAATCCGCGGCGGCGTTGTCGCTCACCGGCGCCGCGAAATCACCCGCATCCGACCCACCGGCCGGCGGATTCCGGGCACGACCCGCCACTCCGACGATTGAAGGGCGCAAACCGATCGCGGTCATCGCCACGGTCTATCGGCCGATGTCGCACGCGTACCATATTGCTGGGCGGTTTCTCCACGGCTATCCGCGCGACGGGATGTTGCACACGCCCAAACATTATGTCCACAGCGTTTTCGTCGATCAGACGCCGGACAACGACCTGTCACGCGATCTGGCCAAGGAATTCCGCTTTCGTTGGACGCGCAATGTGGCCGAGGCACTGGTCGAAAACGGGCAACTCGCTGTCGATGGCATTCTGCTGATCGGCGAACATGGCAACTACCCGCGCAATGACAAAGGTCAGATTCTCTATCCTCGGTTTGAGTTATTTGAGCAGATTATTCGCGTCTTTCGACGAGAGGGCCGAAGCGTTCCCGTATTTTGCGATAAGCATCTGTCGTACAGTTGGGCCAAAGCGAAGCAGATGGTTGATTGGTCACGGGAATACAAGTTCGCCTTCATGGCCGGGTCGAGCCTGCCGGTAACGTGGCGACGTCCCGAGTTGGAGTTGCCGTTACAGGCACCGGTGGAACAGGCCCTCGTCGCCGCCTACGGGCCAATAGAGGTCTACGGCTTCCACGCATTGGAAACGCTCCAATGCATGTTGGAACGTCGCAAGGGCGGTGAAACCGGCATCAAGGCTGTGACGTGTCTGGTTGGCAATGAAGTCTGGAAAGCCGCCGACAAAGGCCGGTGGAGCTGGGACCTGCTCGAAGCCGCTTTGGGTCGCAGCGAGTCCGTGTGCCCCGGCGACATTCGCAAAAATGTAGGGTCAAGTTCGGTCCAGGGGATGCCGCAGACACCGCCGACCGCATTCTTGATCGACTATCGCGACGGCACTCGCGGCACCGTGTTGTTGCTCAATGGTCACATTCAGGATTTCTGTTTCGCGGCCAGGATTCAGAATGAGCCAAAGCCCGCGTCGTGTCTCTTCCACCTTCCACCCCCGCCCGGAGCGAAGTACTTCGACGCTTTGGTGAGTAATATCGAGAAGCTCTTGGAAAGCGGGCGATCACCGTATCCGGCTGAGCGAACCTTGTTGACCAGTGGCGCACTCGACGCCATCATGACGAGCCATCACAACCGCGGCGTCGTGGTGGACACTCCCGAACTGGCCTTCAGTTATGCCGCCCCGTTGGAGAGTCACTTCGCCCGAGGAAGTGTCGCGTCACCTGTCTAACGAACGTCGAATTGTGAATGGTTTCGACAAACAGAACGACCGACCAAATGGCCGGTCGTTCCAGAAGAAGATTGATCGACGATTTCAGTCCCGACGGTGATGAAACTGATGTCGCCCAGTCACCAATAACACCTCCCGTCGAGACCCCCTCAAGTTAACCCAGTGATTTTCAATTGCAAGAGCAAATCACGATTTTCCGGAATTTTTTGAAACTCCCTTTCACGCAGTCCTGTGTTGGCCTGGCGACCCGCTTCCGATCGTCATTTGGCCATCGCAAGAAAACTCGCGGTCAATGGAGTCTGCCCCTAGTAACCCCATAGGATAGCATCGTGCTATCGCCCGCAACCGGAAGGAAATCGGGTCGGTCCATGTTCGGTTCTTCGTGCCGCATCTTGCCGTTGAAGCCCTTGCTTCACGCCTTTTTTCATGACGAACGAGAGCCATCTTGGCCCTGTCCCCTTGCGAGTCGATTCGATGCGATCAACTCCGCCGTGACCCATTGGCTTCACGAGGACTACCTTCAGAATGCCAAGCCATCCGAGTTCATTCGAACCATCACGGCCTTTTACGAATGCGTGGTCGATCCGCCATTACATGGCGACACGGTCCGTCGACAGTCGGATTTGATACGCCATGCTCTCAATCACTTCTTTCATTCCCGCGAGTCGATTCCATCCAAGGTGGATCGACTGTTGACCGCGAGCGGTGTCTATCAGGTGCCGGGGCTTGGGCCTTCGTTTTGGTCGGCAGTGATTCAAGCGATCGACCCGCACCGACTGCCGGGCTGGCTGCCTTCCACGGTCCGCGGTCTTCAGAAACTGGGCTTGATCCCCGCGAGATTCTACGAACGCTGCGGAGCCGCTTACGGTTCGCTGACGGCTGCCTACGATCGGCTTCGCGCCGGTTGCCCGGAATTGACCGCTCAGAAAATCGACGCCTTTCTCGCGCGGGTCTCCGCAACGACAAGTCGCGAGCTAGCGACGCTGACTCGCAACAGTGACCCATTTGCCGCGGCCCTTCACCGACAGCGCGATCAATTCCCGCTACCGCAACGGGTCTCTCGCCAGTCAAAGCTCTTCGAGGCGGCACGAACCCAATTGGAAAAAGGTCTCCACGACGGTAACGCCGACCTTATTCGCGAGGCATTGACAGAAGCGGATCCGAGCCTCTCGAAACGGCTGGCGATGTTGCCGTCATATGAACACGACGCTTTGGCCATTTGGATTGGCCGGCTCTGGGAAGCGGACGAGCCATTCGAGATGTTGTCGACATATATCGCGGCAGATGCCCTGCCCCTGTGCGGTTTCTCGCTGGCAATCGCCGCGCTGAGTCTTCGCGACCCGTTACGGTTTCCCCCGTGGAACGAGGAGATTCGCCGAGGATTCTCAATACTCGACGACGCAGCCGATCGTGGGGAAGCACTCTCGGAGCGATATCAGTTATTCGTCGAAGGCGCCGCGTGGTTAACACGGCACCACGAATGCCACCCCTTCGAGTTGCCCTCTGTCCTGAGCGATCTCGTGGACACAGCGGGGTCACCGGTCGCCGACAGGTCGTTTCTCGGGTTCTGCTCGGACTCATTTCAGTTTCTGCGCGAGCTTCAAGTCAATAACTGCCGCGAGTGGATGACGGCCGAGCGGGAGCGCTATCAATACGCGGTCCGGGAGCCACTTCACGAACTCTGTGAAACGCTTGCCAAACGCTACATCGCACCGGTCGCCGGCGGCGTTCATGGATGGAGTCTCGTGACCGAACCCCGTAAAGGCCGGTCATTATCAAGCGTCTGCAAGAATGATTTTGGTCGCTCTGACCCGTATCAGACTGTACTCTGGATCACCTATTACCGAACGGACCGCGGCCGGAAACGAGACGACGCCCAGTTGTTCGTGAAGCTTGAGGCCAAAGGGCTTAGTTTCGGAGTATACATCGGCCCTTCGGCCATTGGCGCCCGCCGCCAGTTTCAGGAAAACGTCACGGCCCACGCCAACGAACTCTTCCGCACGCTTGACCAGTCGGGCGCACTTTCGCAGATGTCGTTTGCGCACCAACCCGGCCAACTCATCGCCGCGCCGTTGGCGATTCAAAAACCGGAAGACCTCGTTGCATGGGCCGCGAGCAACGAACTGACCATTGGCAAGTTCATCGACGCCGCCGCTCCGATACTTCGATCCGATGACTTGGTCGGCGAAATCATCCTCGCCTTTGACCGGTTGCTGCCGACAATTGCGTTCGCCATAGAATCCGACCCGTCGCCGTGGCTGAAAGCCCTCCCCTGGGCGGCGACCCCTCCGGCGATTAGCGATCAGCGATTTCGTCGGGAAACCTATCTCGATGCCGAATGGTTGCGCAAGGCTCGATCACTGCTGGAACTCAAGCGCCAGCTGATCCTTCAAGGGGTTCCCGGCACGGGTAAGACACACGTCGCGCGGTCGTTGGCAACGTGGCTCACCGGCGGCTGCGATGGCACGACACGGCTGGTTCAGTTTCATCCGGGATACAGTTACGAATCGTTTGTCGAAGGTATCAAGCCTCGTTCCACGGAAATTGGCGGTCGAAACGAGATATCTTATCCGGTCGAAGATGGGGTGCTGGCGGAATTCGCGTCGGTCGCGGCTCGCAGGCCGTCGATTCCGCACGTCTTGCTCATCGATGAAATCAATCGCGGGAATCTGCCGCGCGTATTTGGCGAGTTGCTCTACTTACTGGAATACCGCGGCGAATCGATTGGCTTGCCCTATTCCCGCCGAGGGTTTCAGCTACCGGGTAACCTTTACCTTATCGGAACGATGAATGCCGCGGATCGGTCGGCGATGCTGCTCGATCATGCGTTGCGGCGGCGATTCTCGTTCTTTGAACTCGCTCCGGACGCGGGCGTGTTGGCGGCCTGGCTCCGGGATCATCCGCCGAAAGCCGGCGACGCGTTCGCTCAAACAGTTGTTGCATTATTCGAGGGGCTGAATCTGCGGCTCCGCAATGACCTGGGTTCTCCTTACCAGGTCGGCCACAGCTATTTCATGGTGCCGCAACTCGATGAGGAGAAGCTCGAGATGATCTGGAATCACCATGTGACGCCGCTAATCGCTGACTATTTCGCGACACGGCCCGAACGGGCGGCGCACTACAGCCTCGATCATCTATTGAGTGGGGATAAAAAGCGAGCGAAGGCACTACCGCGAAATTGAACCCAGAGGCGTCCTTGCGCGGTTGAAGGTAAGGAAATCTTCCTTGAGGCGAATAGTCTGATAATGGTGTTGGGCCACTCTTGAAATTGGGGCCACGCAAATGAGACGATTCGATGATTGCGCCGACCATGTCCCCGCGCTGCCGAAGAAACGAGGGTGGTTTCGCCGAATCGTGTATCTGTTCGGCGGACTGTTCGTCTTGTTCTTGATTCTGTTGCCGCTCATTTTCGTCATGATCTCTCGTGCTCGCGACAGCGAGATTCAGAAACGGGTCGCCGAACTCGACCAGTCAGACCCCGGTTGGCGTTACCAAGATATTCTGGCGTCCCGCGAGGCCATCCCGGATTCAGAAAACGCGGCCCTGGTGGTCCTAAGCGCCTATTCGAAGTTGCCCAAGCCGTGGCGGCCCAAGCTCACGCCAGCCACGCCGGCTGACGACAACATGCTTCCTTTTGGCTTCGCGGGTCCACCGCTTCCGGAACCGTCCGAGGATGCGCCACCCGGCGAATCTCCGCCGGGCAGCGGTCCCATGGGGTTTGTACGCCCGATTCAAGCCGAATACCTCGACGATCTCGTTCGAGCATTGCCGACGGAGGCAGCGATTCCCGAGCATTTGGCCCGGGAATATGAACGCACATTGCGATCGGCGAATGCCGCTTTGGTTGAGATTCGCAAGCTCTCCAAGATGTCGCTAGGGCGGTTTCCAATTCTTCATGACCCGAACAATTTCTTGAACATCAATCTGACCATGGTTCAAGAAGCTCGCGAAGTCGCGGCCCTTGCTAGCATGGAAATCGACCGGCTAACTATGACAGGCCAGGGCGACAAGGCGCTCGAAATATGCCGTGGAATTCTCATCGGCGTTCGGTCGATGGGAGACGAGACGACGATGATCTCCATGCTCGTCCGCATCGCCATCGACGCGGTTTGTGTCTCCGCTATCGAGCGAATCGTAGCCCGAACCGAGCCGAGTGAAGACGCCCTATTGGAAACCGAACGATTGCTCGAGTCGCTGGGCCGGGATCCGATCCTGTTGTGCGCGGCGCGCGGCGAACGCGCGGGCACCTATCAGATGATGAAGGCGATTATCGAAGGCAAACAGTCAATGGCCGCCTTCGGCCCGACTGGCGGCGGCAAACTGGGTGCCTTCGTGGCTAATCGCAGCGGCAGCTTCCTCGCTCGTCAGTCGCTGCCGGAGTTGCTCGAATTCCACACTCAGTTTGTCGAGGCCGCTCGATTGCCGATCGAAAAACGCGACGATTCCACGTCGCGGATTCCGATGCCAACCTCGATGTTCGGCAGGCTATTGTTGCCGGCCTATCAAAAACTGGTCGATGCCGAGGTGCGATGGGCTGCCTACAACCGAATCGTCCGATTGTTGCTCGCGACGGAACGCTTTCGACGTATCAAAGGCACGTGGCCGAACACTCTCAGCGACCTGGTTGAGGCGAAACTGCTGGACCAGATTCCCATCGATCCCCACAACGGCAAACCGCTCCGAATGAAGAAAATCGGCGTCAAGATTGCCATCTACTCCGTCGGTCCTGATAAACTCGACGACGGCGGGCACCACATTCGAAGCAAGCCGTTGGAGAAAGGCACGGACTTGGCGTTTTATCTGTGGAACCCGACTGCCCGCAGCGTCTTCATCGAACCCATTGTCTCGCCGCGGAGCATCGACCCACCACCCGACGCGGCCGAACCGGGCGTTCCGTAAGGTTGGCCTGCCATGTCCCACGACAAGCGACGAATCATCCGACTTGTCGAACGTCGCCCCAAATTGGTTCGACTGGGGCGACGCGACCGCGACTTTCTCGCTACCGAACATTCTCACCATGTTGAGATTGTCCCTCAGTCGTTTCCTCACACATACTGCATCACATCCCGAGGCGTCATCGGGGCAATTCGCTGCCCCACGGTTCAAATCACCATCGCTTCGAAGGTCCCGGCAAGGAATTTGGCGTCCCTCTTCGGGCTGGACCAACCCCCGCCCGACGAGGGCCACGGCTCGTGGCCTGGCCTGCTCGACCTTCTCGCACGACACCTCGCCGGTCAAATGAAGTTGCGGGCCGGCCAAGGTCTCGTGCGGGCCTATGTGGAACGAACCGCGGTATTACCTCATTTGCGAGGAAGACTCGACCTTGCGGCTCAACTCCGTCAGCCGATTCCTCGACCCGATGCGATCCCTTGCGAAATCGACGAACTGACCGACGACATCGCGATCAATCAACTGCCCCGTGCCATTGCTGAGTGGTTAGTGAACCACCCTCAGATTGATAACCTCGCGAGGTCGGAGTTGAGGGACGCGATTCGAGGCTTTGATCGGGTTTCATCGCGACCGATTGCAGAGATTCTGAAATCGATCGAACAATGGCCGGCTGTACCTGATGGATATGAAACACTCCACCGCCTCTGTGTTTTGTTGGTCCCACCATCGGTCGATGGAGCATCGTTTTTGATAAACCTCGAACGCGCGTTTGAGGATTATGTCGAGCGTGGGGCGCGACGAATGTCGAGCGGCATTCATGTTTTGTCGCAGCCGACATTCAGCGCTTCCCACCATGGCGACTCGGTGTTGACGTTTCGGCCCGACCTGCTGATCTGCCGAAATGGCGACCCGTTAGCGATCATCGATGCCAAGTGGAAACGGCTCGACGGTCTCCCGGAACCAGCCGATGTCCATCAGGTCATCGCTTATGCCGCGGTCGCCCGAGCGCCTTGGGCGGTTCTAGCCTACCCGGGCCGGCGCCTATCGATTCGAACCTATGAATTCGCCGGGATGCCGCGATCAGTCGTGGTGATTCGACTCGGTCTGGATGGGCCGACAGAGGCGCTCGCGCAAGGCTTCGATCGCTTGGCTCGAATCTTGAGGATTTGATAAATCCTGGGATCTTCGAGTGCCTGGTCGCTTGCAGGGTTATTGACAAAGTTGTTAGAATTCAGTGTACGGATTGAACCTACTGAAGTGAGTCGGCGTCGTTAAAGCAATGCATCGTATGGCAGCCGGTGCGAATCGGCGCGATGCCATCAACCGCGGTGAGAAGGGATCTCTATGAGTCGCACTCCCAACCCTGCCCTGGACGCGAGCGTTCTGGTGTTGAACAAGTTGTTCCTAGCGGTCCACGTCATTTCCGTCCGGCGAGCATTCTGCTTGCTGTGCAAGGAACTGGCGGAGGTCGTGACGGTCGATGACGGTCAGTACCAGACCTTCGATTTCGCAACCTGGCGCGAGTTGAGTGAGTTTCGAGCGCTCCATTTTCGTGGCGAGGACGACGATTGGGTCCGCACCGCCACGATGGAGATTCAGGTGCCGCGGGTGATCCGGTTGCTGGACTACGACAAGATGCCCAAGCAGACGGTCAAGTTTAACCGGCGGAACATCTTCGCTCGGGACAACAACCAGTGCCAGTTCTGCGGTCGAAAGTTCCCGACCAGCGAACTTAGCCTCGACCACGTTATCCCGCGCAGCCAGGGCGGGCAGACCACGTGGGAGAACATCGTCTGTGCTTGTGTGGATTGCAACGTCCGCAAGGGCGGGCGAACGCCGAAGCAGGCGCACATGAGCCTGATCCGGAAGCCCGAGAAGCCGAAGCGGAACCCACTGCTCTGCGTCAAGCTCACGCAGCGGAAGTACCGCACCTGGCAGGCGTTCCTCGATAGTGCCTATTGGAACGTCGAATTGAAGTAAGTGCCGCTGAGCACAATGCGGAATCCGTTCCCAGACGAATCGCCGGCAAGCGACATCCGTTCGCTTGCCGGCGATTCTCGTTTTGTTACGTTGCGTCGTCCCTTTTGGCTCAGATGCGATCTATCGAGTCGATCCAGCGGATGATCTCTTCCAAAATCGGCCGGGTCAGATACTCCCGCCCCATCTCAGCAACCTCGCGGTGAATCACCGGGAACTTGCGTTCGCTCAACTTGTTGCGGGCCTCGCCAATCTCCTTGACCAGCGGATCCTTGGCTCCGGCAACAATGAAAAACCAAAGCCGCTGATTCGCCAGATTTTCTTTGGGTTGTGTCGCCAAAACGGCACTGGTAACCACGACGCCTCGCACCAGATCTCGAGCGTTGAAGCCGAGGTAATATGCCATTTGGCCACCGATACCCATGCCATGTGCCACGACCCGTTGCCGGTCGATCGTGTACTCAGCCAAGACCGAGCGGATCGTCTGCTGAATGAAATCTGATTCGCTGCCGACCCAGCCGGTATCGGACTCGGCACGTGGTCCGACCAAGATCAAATGATGATCCTCGCAATAGGTTCGCCAGATATCGACGACATCGTCGGCATCCTTGCCGCCCTTGCCGGCCGCATGCAACCAAACGACCAGACCATGAGCAATATTCGAGTCGTAATTCTCAGGGACGTATATCCAATATTCGTGATCGCGTGCCTCGTTGGTGCGTTTGATCAGGCCGGTCTCGACCTTCTTCGGTTCTTTTTTCTCGTCCTTCTTGGGAGCATCCTTTTTCGGCTCGTCTTTCTTGGGAGCATCTTTCTTGGGCGTTGGCGGCGCCTTGGGGCGCTCATTGGCTCGCTTTGCCGACGCAGGTTCGGGCAGCTTGTCGGGAATCACGTTTTCCAACACGCTCAAACGGCAGGTGACGGTTTCGGTCTTTCCGCCATCCTTTCGTTTCACCTCGATCTTGATTTCCGTGCCAGGCGCCATCGACGCGACGAGGGCCATCAGTTGGTCGCGACCAGAAAAGGCACGCAACGCGGGTGTGCTGGCCGGCGCGATTTTCAAGATCCGATCACCGACTTTGAGTCCCGCCGCCTCCGCGGGGCTTTTGGGAAAAACATGCCGAATCTCAAGACCCAACTCAGGATCGTCCCGAAGAGGAAGAATTCCCAGGAACGGCGTGGTGTAGGCCATTTGCGAACCCAATAAGACGAGATTGGCGAAGGTCTTCTCTTCCTTGGCTCGGCGCACTTTAACCGTGACGGTATCGCCCTCGTACTTCGGTCCCAAAGCGGTCATCACCTGCGCGTGGTTCTGTATCGGTTTTGCGTCGATTTCAATGATGACGTCGCCCGGAAGGATACCAGCCTTGGCCGCCGCCGATTCCGGGACCACCGCGGAAATAGTGGGGACGGCATACAGGTCCCGGCTTGATCGTTGGATACCTAGCATTCCTTTGTTCAGATCGCGCCCAAGTTTCAATCGAGGAACGATCGCCAGCACATCACTGAACGGAATCGCGAAACCAATGCCCGAGTCGTACCATTCGACCCCTGCAGTATCACCTTCACCAAATGGACTGGCCGGAATCAACACGCCCTGAACGCGCCCGGCGATATCAATGAGTGGGCCTCCGTAGTTGACTGGTGACACTTTCGCATCGGTTTGAATGGCCTTACCCCAAATGCGTCCGACGGCACTGATGATGCCGGTGCTGACGACCGGCGGGTTGTCGAGATTCGAGTCGAGTGCCCTTCCCAGAGCGAGCGACCACTGCCCCACCTGAATCTGATCGCGCGGCACGGCGGCCGGCACCGGCAATCCCGTCGTGTTGACCTTCAGCAAGGTGAGCATCCGGCTATGGTCCGTGGCGACAACGCGAGCCACTTGCCGCTCTTTGCGGCCGGGGATGGTCACGAAGATCGCGGTCGGTTTATTGGCGAAATTGAAAGCACTGGAGATGATGTACCCGTCGGAGCCGACGACAAGGCCCGTCGTTGGCCCGATGCCTTTACGCACCGGCCCCCCAGGACCACCTGTCCCGATAATGTCGGAGCCGCCTGACGTTTCGATCTGAACGACGCTCGGCGCGACCACTTTTACTGCCGACTTCATGGCCGCTTCAGTCTGTTCGTTGACATCCTGACTGAAGACCGTCAAGGGTGCCAGCAACGCCAAAACGCCGGCGAGGCAACAAACTCGAGCCATTAACAATACTCCATCAGGGGCGACCGCAACCCATTAAGGTTTTTTGGGCATGTCTTCGAGTGTCAAATCGATCGTCACGAGCTTTTCGCCGCGACGCACCTCGATCTTGAGTTGCATCCCGGGCTGCGTCTTTCGGATGTATTCCTGAAACGCTTTGATGCTGGCGACCGGCTCGCCCTCGACATAGACGATGAGGTCATCGGAACGAAGCCCCGCTTTGGCCGCAGGCGAATTCGGCCGGACGTCGTCGACAAACGGCGGGGTCCGCTCCACGACGTCGGGCACGAAAACAATCCCGTGATAGCCGCCAGGGCCTGCGATGGGTTTCTCCCGTTCCGGCGGCTTGTATTGCCCCTTCATGCCAAGATCCACGAAGTCGGCCAGGGCGACCGTGACCTCTTTGTCTCCGCTGCGAATCTTGACTTTCGAATGCACCGGTACTGCGTAGTTGAGCCAGGTTTCGGACAGGGTATTCCGCAACTCCTTGCCAACGATGCCGAGCAATCGTCCCGATCGGGTCGTGAGCGCCCCGCCGGCCGCGCCGGGATTGTTGGTGATAGCATCAACGACGTAGACATCGCCCGTGTAGGCAGCGTCGAAGATTCCTCGACGCCCGTGCAGTTTCGTGAAAGCGGCGACAACGCCCCGCTGCACCGTCATCGGTTCGTCACGTGTGGCAATCTGAAACTGATTGCTGAACGCCAGCACCCAATCCCCTGGTTGAGCCATGGGCTGTTTTACGGCGTCCTGAAAGTCGAAATGCGGTAGATCGAGATCTTCCTTGCGATCGCCGGTGTCGATCTTTAACAGGGCGGCGTCGAGAGCGGGTTCAAGAACCACCACCTTGGCTCTCATACGGCGGCCGTCGTAGAGATGGACACGAAGATCCGACGTGTCAAGAATGTGATTGGCCACCGTAAGGATGTAACCATCACGAGACACCAATATCCCCGTGCCGTAAGAGGCAAGCCCGCGAAAGCCGCCGGAACCGAAGAGCTTCACGAGCTTCTGATTGACTTCCTGGCTGACTTGGCTGAACGGTGCCTGGGCCGCCACGGGTTCGGCGACGCCCGCGACAAAGAAAAACGCCAACCCGCAAATGAATCGCAGTCGTGTCATCGGTGCAACCTCGAAACTCATGCCTGCCTCTACTTTAACTGGTATCGGCTAACCGTAATGACCGCGAATCGCTCGTCGCCATGCCGGAACTCAAACCGATGAGGCAACAACCGGCCATCGACAGCTCGATAGTCCGAACAGTAGACCTCGCATGGATCGTCGTTGGGATCGACCGTTACCTCGAACGCCAACAGTCGCTGGTCATTGAGCGCGAAATACCATCGTCCTGGCACGGCACCGTACTCGGTTCGCAATACCTCCGCATCAACGCGAATTTCTCGCAGCGATTTCTCGGAGCCGTCCGCCGGCCGTGGATAGATCGGCTCGTGACCGCCGTGGTAGGGCTTGCGAAAGCCCGCCAACCCGCTCGTCAACAACCGGCGGTAATGATAGAGGGCCATCAACATGCCGCCGCTTCCGGGAGGATCCTGCTGTTCCTTGAGGTTCGGAGTCTCTTTCAGAGGCTCGACTGTGTATCGCACGCCATCCATGTCGATACGCACCGCGGCGTTGCCGCCTTTCGGCTCGACAATATCGACCTTGAACGATGCCTTGCGCATCTTTAATTGGGCGTCACCCTCGATGCTCCAGTCTCCCGTCAGAGTTGAGAAGTCGCCGTGTTTCTTGAACGCCGTCATGAGTCGATTCTGTTGAAGCTCATTGAAGTAGTAATTGGCAAATCCTTTTTCGGCCTTGTAGAGCTTGTTCGCGGGCGATTTGGCATCTTCGGGTGGGGTCCGCGGCATGGGCGGTTCGCCCGGTCGCGGTGGGCCGGGCCGAGGGGCATCCGGGCGAGGCCGAGGCTGGCGTTCTTCGAGATCCTTCGTTTGCAAAGGCATCAATCGCACCAAGACTTCTTTCCGTTGATTGTCGCGTCGAAAGGCAAGCGGCAATCGCCATTCTTTCGGATAGATGCCCAGGACATTCTTGTATTGATTCGTCGTGGACATCGGCCGGCCCGCGAAGGCAATCAACTCGTCACCCGGTTTCAAGCCTCGGCGATAGGTATCGGCTTCTTCGAGGACCTCGCGGATGGTCAACTTGGACAGGTCCTCGCTCTGGGTTTCGATGGTCGCTCCGAGTGTTGCATGATCGGTATCGATGCCTGCCCGCAAGTGACCGAGGAAGTTCTTGATTTGGTTGATCGAGATTGCATAGCCAACACCAGAGTTGACGCGGCCTCGTTTGTCGAATGATCCACGCCCGTTGATGCCAATCAACTCGCCGTTGATATTGAACAAAGGCCCGCCGGAGTTGCCGGGATTGATTGAGGCGTCAATCTGAATGCAATCGGTGTATTCAAGCAGAGTACCTTCCGGATACTGATAACGATTCACACCACTGACGAGGCCAAACGTTACCGTCGGGGTGAAATCGGTCGCGATCAGAAACGGGTTGCCCATCGCGATGGACCAATCGCCCTCATGCACCTTGTCACTGTCTCCCAGCGGGGCGAACGGAAACGGCTCGCCTTCCTTCTTTGGGAGCAGTTTGATCAGTGCCACGTCGCCGACTTTGTCGAGACCTACAAGGACCGCGTCATACAAAATGCCATTGGGCAAGCCGCATTTCATGACCTTACTGCCGCCAACAACGTGGAAGTTGGTAAGAGCATAACCGTCCTTGTCGATGAGAACGCCCGAGCCGCCGCCGGTCATCCCCGGTCCGAAAACGGCAACCACCGCGGGTCGAGCCTTGGCGATCACCGCGACGCGATCGGCCTGTTTCGCCTCAACAGAGGGGTCCGTCGCAGTGACCTGTCCCGCAAGACCGATTGCCAATACGGTCGCCGACCACAGACTTCGGAAATGTGACGCCATCACTTGCTCACTTTCGCGTCAGCCAGAATAACCTTGTGTCCCAACGGGAATCCGAATAAGTCGCCCGTTTGCACTCGAATCACCAGTTCGCGAACGTTTTTGATGTCTAAGGTCAGCGGGACGGGTTTGTCGCCGCGCTTGACCTCGGCACTGTACAAAGGTCGCGTGTCCGCCAAGAAAGTCACCCGAACATGACTCAACGAATCATCCACGTTGGGCACCGCATGATGACCCAGCACCACTTTGAATTCCTTGTAGTTTCCATCCAGCGAGTATGCCAGTTCGACGCCGGCGCTGATCTCCATTCCTTTGGCAAACGGCTGTCCATCAAGTTGAATCGCTTCGACGTTTAGCGTCCGGTCGCGATCCCAAGATTTCAATAACGTTCCACTGCGCGACTGGCGGAATTCCCTGAATCGGTCGTCCTCTCGAATCGGTTTCATATCCGAAAGATAGACGAGTTTCCCCTTGCTGAAGTCAAGCCGCGCGATCGACACGAGTTTGGGGAAGTCAATGGTCACGCCGCCGACGGTCGTTACTTGGAGCTTGGCATCCTTGAATTCGACCTTTGTCGCGATTAGCAGATTCCCATACAAGTCAGTGACCCGACATGCAGTCGGCGCGATATTGCCTTCAAGGCGATTGTTGAAGTAGAGCGCTTGCAGCTTTTCCAAAGGCAGGTTTCGTTTGGCGGAACCCAAGTCGAAGGCAATTGCCTTTCCCTCGGCGTCGGCACTCCCAAAGGTGCCGGTCACTCCGTCAAGCCGCTCGCCACGAAGCAGAAAGAACATGTCTCGCTTGGGGCGATCCGTCATGATCAGACGCCATTCCTTGCGGATCTTAGGATCATGGGCATCGGTCACGATTCCGACGACCTGAGTCATCGGGACCGTCACGGCACGATCCGGCAACGCAACGAATTCGACCTGATTACCTTTGATAGAAAACCGCTCCGTTCGGAGGAGCGTACCATCAATGAACTCGACCTCAACCCACTTGTCCGGCCCGCGTGGTTTTTCGGGCGACGGTTGGACGTCGAGTTGCAGCACATCCTTCAGCGGAATCCGTGCATCCCCGTCGGGCGTCTTGAGGAAGACGAAAACAGCATCGATGGCGGTCAACTCTCCGCTGGTTTTTCTGCCGTTGAGCGTCGTAACTTCAGCCGCAAAAGCTGCGTGGGATGACACGAAGAGCAAGTACAATGCGAGACGGGATTTCATGGTGACACTCAATGGTGCATATAGCAAACGGGCTGCGGCCGTACTCCTGCGCGGCCGCAGCCCGTGGCTGAATCAGAGAATCGTCATCGCTCACTTCTGCTGACCGCGTGCGATTGTCTTGGCATAGTTTTCGATAATCTCTCGATATCGCGGCGGCAAATCCTTGGTCAGTTCGACCATGGCCTTGGCTCGCTCTTTCTCGGGCAGCTTGCCCCAGAGTTCCGCGATCTCTTGCAGTTTCTTCTCATCGACTTTTCCAGGCCCGCTGTTGTTGGCGATATTGCTATCCTGCATCGGGTTGCTGGGTTGATTCGAGCCGCCGTTGCCCGGCTGACCGCCGGGGCAGCTTCCACCGTTCGGTCAGGACCCGCCACTTTTGGCTTGGTTCTCCAGTTCCTTGATGACCTCATCAAGGCGGAAAACAATCTTCTTTTGAATGTCCTGGGTCTTGCGTCCGGCTCGCCACAGATCGAGACGACGACCGCTGTTGTCCATCAGCTTGGCGATGTTGGAAAGGTCCTTTTCATCGGCCTTCCAACTTTGAAGATCGAACAGCATCAGGGCCGCGACCATCTTGTATCGGTCGGGGGCATCGGCAACGTCATCGAGCAAACGCACGATCGACTGGCTGGCGGCGTCCTTGTGCATCAAGGCATGTTCAGCGACAGCCTTGTGGAAGAAATAAGCCGACGGGTCAATCACTTGTTCGGGCTTGACGAGTTTCAGGGCATCCAGAGCTTCCTCGTAGACTCGCCGAGCCGAAGCCGCACGCGCGAAGGCAACCGCCAGGTTCGCGCGATAGAATGCCGACTTCTTGGCATCCTTCAGTTCCGCAGGCACTTCTTTCGGAACGTTACCGGAATTGATTTCTCCCAAGAGCTTCGCCGTACCCGGATCAAGCGCCAGGGTATCGGTGACTTTCTCAAAAACCGTTCGGTTCTCGGCGTTCCAGATGCTGTTGAATCGCTCCTGGATTGGCCCGCTGTTACGCCCGGTCGAGGCAAGCCATGCCTCCGCTTGCGAACGGGCAGTCTCCACCGTCGCCGTCCGCAGCGTCCCAAAGGAAAACACTTCCGACTTATTCTCGGCGGCAGGCACCATGCCGACCGCCAACGTAGCGGAGACCAATAAGGCCGCTAGCCAGGATCGTTTCAACACGGGCTGGACCTCCTACTCGATGACACCGAACACAATAATCTCGTTCAGTTTACCGCGTCACGCTGCTGATGCAACAGACGCTTGACGGAGTTAACGATTTTTCCCCTTCACGATATCGACCAACGCCTGCTCAACTTTCTGCTGCCGTTTCGCCAGATTCTCCAGTTCACCTTTGAGGAGGACTTGATCGGTCTGTTCCTCGCGTTTGTCGGCGTATTGATCGTGGTAGTCCTTCGTGCGCTTGTTCACGTTCATCTGAAGCGACCGAAGGAGCTTCAACTCGGCAATCATGTCGAGCAATCGTTGCGGAGGCGGTTGGCCGCCGGGAGGCGGAGACGGCTGATTCTTGTTGTCTTTCATCTGCTGCTGGGCCTTCTTCAACGCCTCAATCATCTCCTTCAACTGAGCGATGATGTCCTCTTCCATTTTCTGAGTGAACGTGCCGCTATCGTATTTGTCGAGCCGTTTTTCGACGTTCACCATATCGTCGCGAATGCTCTCGAGGGTCATCGCGAAAGCCACCGCCGACCCTTCCTCGCTCAAGAGGTGAAGAGCCTTGTTTGCCTCCTTGACAATCTCGCCCTCACGGGTTGAGAGGTGTTGCGATTGTTGCTCCTCGGCTCTTGTCGGCTTCTTGTCGGGATACGCCTGGACGAGTGTGTAGACCCGCTTCGTACCTTCGTAAACCTCAATCTGCATTGCCAACATTCTCTCACAGCGCTGCTGGAGATTGGCAAGCAATCGCTCCATTTCCTCTTCACGAAGCTGCTTGAGGCGTTTTTCGAGTTCCTTCTTCGCCTCCTCAAGCTTTGTAATAGCTTCATCGACTTTTTTTCCTGCCTCGTCTCGCTTATTTTTCTCAAGTTCCTGTTCAGCTTGTTTCTGTTTCTCGATTGCGTCCTGAACTTGTTTCTTACCGGGGGTCTGCTGATTAGGATTCTGCTGACTTGGGTTATCCTGGTTCTTGGGGTCGCCACCTTTCGGGTCACCGCCCTTCGGATCGCCACCTTTCGGGTCGCCGCCCTTCGGGTCACCCTTCTTCGGATCGCC
>CAZESP010000023.1:0-4581 GCA_964515185.1 uncultured Alcaligenaceae bacterium | reverse complement strand
TTCGGGTCGCCGCCCTTCGGGTCACCCTTCTTCGGATCGCCACCTTTCGGGTCGCCGCCCTTCGGGTCACCCTTCTTCGGATCGCCGCCCTTCGGGTCACCCTTCTTCGGATCGCCATCCTTGGGATCGCCACCTTTCGGGTCACCCTTCTTCGGGTCGCCACCCTTGGGATCGCCCTTCTTTGGGTCGCCGCCTTTAGGGTCCCCATTCTTGGGGTTCATGGCGCGATCAAGCTGTTCGGTATTCTTCGTGACTTTGTTTTGGTCCTTGCCAATCGACTTGTTGTCGACTCGCGTGCCGTCAATTTTTGCCTGAACGATTTTCTCGGAACGAATGATGTCGTCGAGGTGCTTTAGCAACTCGGTTAGCCGCTTCTGTTCTTCCTTCAATCGCTGAGTTGCGTCATCGGTAAGAAGGATGTCGAGCATGGCACGAAGAACACGAATGAGTTCTTCGTTTTGATCAGCAGCCTTTTTCAACTCATCAAGCGTAACGGCTTTTTCGCCGTTCAAGGTGGTCATCAACTTTGCGAATCGGTTCTCGATGGATTCTCGATTCGCTAGCTCGATTGCCTTTCGAAGAGCGATCGCCTTGTCGCGGTCTTCCTGCCGGCCGCTCTTCTCCATGCGAAGGGCCATGCGGAGCAACTTATCTTCAAACTCTTTGTACCGGCGGGCTGCCGCATCCTGGTCGCGGATTACGGTATCGCGGGAAACCCCGGGGCCTTCCGAATTCGGCGAAGGCTTGGCTGGCGGCTGCGCCTGGAGCGTCAGCACGACGCCCGCAACGAATAGAGCCATTCCAGCGAGGACGCGGCGACTCATGAACCATACCTCCGGCGACCCGTGTGATTATGTCACGCGAAAAGTATACAACCCGTTCATTCGGCTTGCGAGGCCTTTCCCGACCTAAAGCCGGATTCGGTCATCGTGCAACGGGGCCTAACTAATTGACGCCCGTGCCTTCATTGACTAACCCGGCCTATTTGACAATTACGCGCAAATTCATCAGCGGAGGCTCCTTGCTCGGCTTGTCCGCCTTGATTTGGATGATGAACGTCCCCGTCTTTGTTCCCGCTTCGAACTCGATTTTCACTTCTTCCTGCAACCGCGGCACAGTGACGACGGGCGGGAACTTGAGGTCCGGATCACCCGTGGCGGTGAGGCGCAGTTGAACACGGCCTTCGAGTTGGGAACGGCTGAGTTTGATAGTGGCCGTGACCTTTTGGCCGGCCGCGACTTGAACGTCCGGCGCCGTCAGAGTCAAGGTCCCCAGCTCATCCAGAATTCGGTCCTGGAGGTCAGCGATCTCTTCTTGCAAGAATCTGCCGATGACCTCCCGCTGAACCCGAGTAATGTCGGCCAAGGTCTTGGCAAGGGCCAGAACACCGCCGAAGTCGCCGATGGCATCCGAAACCGCCTGCAGTTGGTTGATTAGCTCCTGCTGTCGTTGGCGACAGTTTTCGACAATAAGTTGTTCCGGAGGGCGACGGTCCTCGAAGACCTTGCGAAGGGCCGCGTGAGCCTCTTCCGCACGCGGGAAGTGGGCTCGAATGGCCTCGTCGAGTCGATCGCAGATTCCGTCCTTGACACGGCGCAGAATGTTGTCCGGCAGGCGATTGAAGGTCATCTCTCGCAAGATGCGGTTGTAGTCGCTGAGAATCTCCTGAGCCGTGTCGCGCCCCTTGGCCACCTGCTCCTCGAGTTCGGCGGCCCGCGACGCCAACGGGCGATAGTCTTCGCTGCCGGCCACGGGCATCGTTTCCAAGACTTTGTCAATTCGCGTTCGAACATCGTGCATTCGATCCAACAACTCGCGCATCTTTTGGCTGATGCCCTCCTCTTCGCGGGCAATCTCAGCGAGAACCTCTTCGTTGGTGACGATCTGAAAGGTGAACGTTTCTTTGTTCTGTCCTTGGCGTGGGCCAGTATCCACATTGTTGTCGGTCGCCACGACGGTCAACCGCACGCGATAACGTGGTTGGATCGTCACGTTAATCTTGCTGCGCTCCAACTCGGGGAGGCGATCGCGAAGGTCCAGTCCTTCGATGTTCGGTTTGAGTTCAAATTGTTTGATGAGGGCATTGAGCGGAGGCGCTTCCGCCAGTTTCTTCGGGAGGTCGACGAGTCCATAACGATGGTCCTGGTCGCGTTCACGAGCTAACTCCTCGAACGAACGAACTCCCAACGGCGGAACGTTGATGACCGGTTCGGAACTTTCCGTCAACTTGCTGAGTTGAGCGACAAAACCGGGTAACGCAAGGGCGTTTGGCCCGGGGGGTGCGTTGGGGGCCAACCCGAAGATCCCGGCCGCCACGGCGGCTCTGGCCGCAATGGTCGACGCGGACTCCAGTCGCGTGTAGGCGACCTGATATTCGATCTTGTTCAGCCCCACGTCGTCGCGAATGCTGCCGCTGAACGGAATCAGCGCTTGGTGCGTCGCCAGATAGCCTTGGGGCGTCTTGCGAATGACATCGACCACCGCGTTGACCTCCGGCGTGCGATCGTCGATCGGCTGAATGACGACATGCCGGCGAGAGACTACGTGATCCGTGTCGGTCAACTCCAAGTCGAACTCAATGGTCCGAGTAATGTTGTCGAAGCGTTTCGAGAACGTCCAACCGCTGCTCCGAATTGGAATCGTTTCCACGGGGTCGGCGCTACCGGCTCCATGTCGTTTCTCGTAAAGGAATCGGCGATACTCATCGAGCAATCGCGGAGTGTCGTAAACGCGATTGATCTCCGCGACGAGCTGTTTTTCGTTGGGCGTGCTCGCACCGGGTTGGTCGTTCAGTTTTCGTTGCAGTTCATCTCGAACCCGTTGTCGAATCAGTTGTCGAAACTCGCGAACGGTCGTCGTGACATCGGTGGTTGGATCGAGCCAAGGTCTCTGCTTCTGAATTTCCTGCCGCAATTCCTCGACGAGTTTGCCGGTCTCTACATCCTCGACCATTCCTGGACGTGTTCCGCCGCGATAGCGGAAACGCACCATCGACAGTTCCTTGTCGGATTCGCCGCGAAGAACAAGATCCGTGCCGGCGGACACGTCGATGCGAGAGGTTCCACCGGTCAGCGACACGCCCTGGCCGAGCCTCTGAAGTTTCTTTCCCTTGAGCGATTCGGGGCCGCCATCGGCGGGGGGTCGCAAATAGAAATAGGCCGGCACGAATTCATCGCGTTCAAGTCGAGCCAACGACGGCGGCGGAACCAAAGTGATTCGCCTTGGCGGATAGAGCGTGAAATCCTCGGCCTGAACGCTGAACCGCACCGACTCCTTCAACTCGGTCAAAACACCGGCAAATTCATTACTGTCCGCTTGCCGAGGAAACGGCATGAGGTTGCTCGTCTTGGGGCCCCAATACGATACGCGAATATCCGTCGGAATAATGAGCTTGCGAATCCGGCGGCTCATTCGGCTTTGTTGAGCCGCATTTTCAAGCGACTCAAAGACCTGTTCGAGTGCCAGAAATGTGTCACCATCGACCGCGTTCATGACCCGTTTGCGAATCTCGGCATTGTCAATCAACAGCGATTCAATGCGATCGATCGTCCACGCCGGATCCGTGGGCGGTTGCGTGACCATGCCATTGGAAGGATTCGCCAACGCCTCGACGGGAAGCGACGGCGGCTGCCGGCCGTTGAGCAGCTCCGGTGTCAGGTCGGACCAAGTCATGGCTCGCCAACCATCGCTCGCCGAACGATCGGCAATCGCCCACTTGATGGCCTGGACGCGGAGGCGAGGCGATGGAGCATCGCGGCCGATGCGCAATTCGCCGCTCTCGGGAAAATCGACCAAACGCAGGTAAGTTCGCCTCGGCCACAGCGTCCCCATAAACAAGAGGTTTCGTTCCGCCCAAATAGTCCCGACATCAACGAAACGCGTGGCGAATTCAATCGGGCCAGCTCGATAGCCGGCCATGTAGCCGGTCGCGACCATGGGCAACGGGACGATGGCCAGCATGATTGCCATGGCCCATCGGAATCGTAACCGCCCCCAGTTAAAGGCATCCGCGACGGGCATCCTTTTGACGCGTTCCGTTGCCTCGCGGACGGTTTCTTGGATCATCGCCGTTGAATAGCCGAAGGAGGCCGCTTCGTCCATGTCGGTCAATTCGACGGCAGTAATCAGGCGATCGCCCAACAGGTCCGGGAAGCGACGTTCTAATACTAATGCAAGCGACGGGTAACTGAAATCGCCAAGCAATCGCCGGAAGATCGTGACCGCCAGCATGACAACCAGAGCAACGCCAAAAAACGCCAAGACGGCAACGCGAGCCCCAGCCGGCAAGACTTGGACCCAATCAACGCCCACGATCTTGAAGGCCCCATAGTCCAGCACCAATCCAGCCCAAAAGAAGAACGCCACCATCAGGACGAATAACGCCGCACCTTCAAGTAGGACGTAGCGGCGTATCGTCCCGCGAAGCTGGTGCAACGGGCTGCGAATCCGCTCGGGGGGCAACTGTCGCGGGGCGGTTGAAGGAGGCATGGTCATCGTGTTCCTATGACGTCAGGCGGATTCTTGCACTAGTGCATTGTCACAGCAAAAAATTCGGGTTGGGCGTTTGCGTGGGACGGGTTT
>CAZESP010000022.1:0-97545 GCA_964515185.1 uncultured Alcaligenaceae bacterium | reverse complement strand
CCATCGTTTAGGGCCAGGACTACCGGGGTATCTAATCCCGTTTGCTCCCCTGGCTTTCGCGCCTCAGCGTCAGTTTCGGACCAGAGAGCCGCCTTCGCCACCGGTGTTCCTCCTGATATCTACGCATTTCACCGCTACACCAGGAATTCCGCTTCCCTCTCCCATACTCAAGTCTCTCAGTTTCAAATGCACTTCCCCGGTTAAGCCGAGGGCTTTCACATCTGACATAAGAGACCGCCTACGCGCCCTTTACGCCCAATGATTCCGAATAACGCTTGCACCCCCCGTATTACCGCGGCTGCTGGCACGGAGTTAGCCGGTGCTTCCTTCAGTGGTACCGTCAGTGTCTATCGCTATTCACAATAAACAGGTTCTTCCCACTTGACAGAGCTTTACGACCCGAAGGCCTTCATCACTCACGCGGCGTTGCTGCGTCAGGGTTTCCCCCATTGCGCAATATTCCCCACTGCTGCCTCCCGTAGGAGTCTGGGCCGTGTCTCAGTCCCAGTGTGGCCGGTCACCCTCTCAGGTCGGCTACCCATCGTCGCCTTGGTGGGCCGTTACCTCACCAACTAGCTAATGGGACGCGGGACCATCCTCAAGCGGTAGCTTGCAAGCAGAGGCCACCTTTGACCGCGGAACCATGCGATCCCGTGGTCTTATTCGGTATTAGCACCTCGTTAGAAGTGTTATCCCCATCTCGAGGGCAGGTTTCCCACGCGTTACTCACCCGTTCGCCACTAGGTTGGAGTTGCCCCCAACCCCGTTCGACTTGCATGCCTAATCCACGCCGCCAACGTTCGTTCTGAGCCAGGATCAAACCCTTCACAGTTATTAGCTTGAATGACGACCACCCGAAAGCTGCCGCCATTTCATGAACTAACTTGCAGACTCACAAAGGCTTTTTGCCTCGACGACAAGCGCCTTCGGCTTACCCTTGCTGCCTGCTCTTACCAGGTTTGAGATCGCCAAAAGCTGGCTCTACTCAAAGTCTTGTTTCGTAAACCCAACCTCTTTCGAGGCCAAGTATTACGAGGCAAGAATGAGTGTCGCCAGTATGGCGATACACACACTCTTGCATGGCTTATTGGTGCAACCAAGTTGTCAAAGATCAACATTAGACCCCATCGTCTCGCCTTCAGAGAAGGATTGGCGATGAGGGGATAGTGCTGTTGCGTTAACAGCACAACCCTAATCTAGGGGGGATGGAAGTGACCGTCAACGGTACTTCCAGAAAAATTTGGGAAAACGCCCCCACACACCCCCGGTGGCTTGTGTTTCGAGGAGGCGAACCTCTCGAAGGCTGCGTCCGGCAAGCCCCACTCGCGGCGGGAATGCTACGCGATTTCCATCCCTATCATGGACAGACCGCCAACCACCTGTCAAGACACTTGGGCCATTTTTATCGAGATTCTCTCCGTGCTGTTTCCCGACACGGTGGCTTATCATTGACCCGGCCGCGGAATAAAAACCACTTGGTGAGAGTCTGCACGCTTCCGCGAAGCGTTCGAGTTCGCATATTCTGACAACTGTCATAAGGATCGCGATGGCAACACCCAAAGTCTTGATCCTGCGTGCTCCGGGCAGCAATTGTGACAGCGAGCTTCAGTTCGCCTTTCAGACCGCGGGCGCCTTTGCCGAAAAGGTCCACATTAATCGGCTCCGCGAAAAGCCAGCCTTGCTACAGAGCTATCAGATTCTCGCAATACCCGGCGGGTTCACCTATGGGGATGACGTGGCGGCTGGCAAGATCCTCGCAGTACAGCTCGCCCATTTCCTCGGAGAGGCATTGCGGCGATTCCGCGACGCCGAGAAGCTGATCCTCGGCGTCTGCAATGGGTTTCAGGCGTTGCTCAAAGCGGGATTGCTCGTGACCCCGGACGAGGACGGCCCGCTCGCCACGTTGGCCGCCAATGATCCGCCCGGTTTTCAGGATCGCTGGGTTCACCTGACGGCGACGCCCGGCAAATGCCCGTTTCTCACGGGCGTTGAACGCTTGGCCGTGCCCATTGCTCACGGCGAGGGGCGATTCGTTTGTCGCCACGACTGGATTTTGCAAGGGCTGATTCAAGCGGGCCAAGTCGTGTTGCGCTACAGCACCGATGCCGAGCAACTTGCCACCGGCACCACGCCGTTGCCGGTTCCGATGAACCCGAACGGCTCGCAAGGGAACGTTGCCGGCATCTGCGACCCCACCGGGCGCGTTTTGGGCCTCATGCCGCACCCGGAGCGTCACGCCTTGCCGACCCAGCATCCCCAATGGACACGGCGCGGCTTGGCCGCCGAGGGTGATGGACTGGTGATCTTCCGTAACGCTGTCGCTTACTTCGCCTGATGTGGGTCTCAAAGTCACGGAGCGCCCATGATGCCCCTTAATTCCACAGAATCGGCCGCGGCTGAAGCCCTTATCGACTTGGCGCTTCGCGAAGATCTCGCCGACAAAGGCGACCGCACGACGCTCGCTTTGATTCCGCCGGACCTGCCCGGCGCCGCCTATTTCGTGGCTCGCAAACCCGGCATCCTTGCCGGCGTGCCCGTGGCGGAAAAGGTTTTTCGCGCCGTCGATCCCGCGGTGACGTTCCAACCGTTGCGAGAAGATGGGTCGCGACTCATGCCCGGCGATCGCATCGCCAAAATCTCCGGACCGATGCGCGGCATCCTTGTGGGCGAGCGAACGGCGCTCAATTTCATGCAACGGCTCAGCGGCATCGCGACGCAAACTCGGCGCTATGTCGTGCAAGTCGCCGGCATTTCCGTGACCCTGCTCGACACGCGAAAGACCACGCCGGGTTGGCGACTCCTGGAGAAGTACGCCGTCCGGTGTGGCGGCGCGGCGAATCATCGCATCGGATTGTTCGACGGGATTCTGATTAAGGACAATCATCTGGCGGCGGTGCGAGGGCACGGGTCGAAGCCCGACGCGGTCCGTCAGGCCATCCGTTTGGCCCGAGCCGCCGAGCCGAACCTGACGATCGAGGTTGAAGTCGAGGACCTGGACCAACTCGACGCCGCCCTCGACGAGAAACCAGAGATCGTTCTGCTCGACAACATGAGTCAGGACACGCTCCGCGAAGCGGTTCGCCGTCGAAACGCAACGGCGCCGGCAGTACTGCTCGAAGCCTCGGGCGGCGTGACACTAGAGACAGTCCGCGCCATCGCCGAAACGGGCGTCGATCGCATCAGCATCGGAGCGTTGACCCACTCGGCCGTCGCGCTCGACATCGCGCTGGACTATGAGTCAAGCTCCGCGATTGGGTAGAATACTGGAGACAATCACAACAAATACGAAGGCCACCCATGAGCAAAGTCATTATTGACGACGCACTCAAAGCCAAACTCAACGGACTTGCCCGCGGAACGGAGTTCTTGGCTCCCGATGGGCGATCACTCGGATTTTTTGTTACCTCCGAGGAATATCTCGATCTGGTTCATGCGCAGGCACAGGTGAGATTTACGCCGGATGAAATCGAGCGGCTTCGACGGCAGTCCGGCGGCCGACCGTTGCCGGATATCCTCACGGAATTGGAGAAAAAGTGAGGTATGCGGTCACTTGGCTGCCCGTGGCGGAAAACCTATTGGCAGACATTTGGCTTCGCGCTTCGGACCGCGACCTGATCACGTCCTCAGCCAAACAGATTGACGACAGGCTTTCCCATGACCCGCGATCCTTTGGACGTTGGCTACACGGACCGTATTCGACGGTGGTGTCTTTCCACTGGGTGTGATTTTCGAGATTATCGAGGATGATCGTCGCGTGAATGTGTTGAGTGTGTGGCGAGTCTGACGCATTCCGCTGCCGCTCATGAGACGACCCCATGTCCCGACTCCATCACGTTTGGGAGCTTCCCCACCGGCACATCGGCCGGCGCGTGTGGCACTTTCCTTCGCTGCCCAGCACCAACGATTTCGCCGCGTCGCTGTCCGATCATGGCATCGTTGTGTTGGCGGATGAACAGACCGCGGGGCGAGGGCAGTATGGCCGGACCTGGCATTCTCCTGCCGGCGAGGGCGTCTGGTTGTCGGTGCGGCTCGATCCGCCGGCCCCACTGCGCCGCCCCGCCGTTCTGACGGCATGGGCCGCCGTCAGCGTTTGCGAGACCATCCGCACGCTCACCAACTGCCAGGCGAAGATCAAATGGCCGAACGATGTCCTGATTCGCGGTCGCAAGGTTTGCGGCGTCCTTATCGAGCAATCGCGTGGCGTGATCGCCGGCATCGGCTTGAATGTCAATCAGTCGCCCGATTTTTTTACCCAAGCCGGTCTGCCGTTGGCATCATCGCTGGCGGCCAGCTCGGGACAGTTGTACGAATGTCACGATGTCGCCCGTGCCCTGATCGCTCAACTCGACCACGAATATGAGACGTTGATGCGGGGCGATCTGACGACGCTCGAATCGTGTTGGGGCTGGCGATTGGGCTTGCTGGGCCGCGAAGTGATCGCCGAACTCATCGACGGCGACCCCATCCGCGGCCGGCTTCTCTCGGCGACATTCCAAGCCATCGAATTGGAAATTCCCGGCCCGCGTCGCGTCACCATCGCGCCGGAAAAGATTCGGCATCTGAGCGAGGTTTGAGTTACAATCCCGGTTGCGGCTCCGAGTACGCCGTGGTGGTTGAGACCCACAGCCGAGCCGCGACCTGCCTTCGAACCAGGAGTCGACAATGAAGCGATTCGCGATCACCCTTGTCGCTGTGTCGTTCGGTCTATTCGCGAGCGTCGCCGGTGCTGATGACATCACTCTCGGATCGGTGCCGCCCGTTGTGGTGAAGACCGTTCCCCAAGCCGGCAGCGGCGACGTCGATCCGAAACTGGCCGAGATCAAAGTCACGTTTAGCAAGGACATGGCCGACGGCACCTGGTCATGGTCCACGCTGTCACAAGAGAGTTTCCCAAAAGTCGACGGCAAGCCCAAATACCTTGCCGACAAGCGTACCTGTGTGCTGCCGGTGAAGCTCGAGCCGGGCAAAACCTACGCCATCTGGGTCAACAGCGCGAACTTCGGAAACTTCAAGGACGCTGACGGCCAATCGGCGGTGCCATACCTGTTGGTTTTCAGGACAAAGAAATAGCCCGCGGCCCAAGCCCGCAGCGCGAGCAAGTGCCCGAGCCCGCAGCGCGAGCAAGTGCCCGAGCACGCAGCGCGAGCAAGTGAAGGAACGATCCTTACTCGCTCTTTGCATCGTGGTTGGCCAGCCAGGCATCGACGCGGGCGTCGGAGGGCATTCGCCAATCGCCGCGAGGCGACAGGCTCACCGACCCGACCTTTGGCCCGTCGGGCAGGCACGAACGCTTGAACTGATTCGCGAAGAAGCGAGCCAGGAAAACTCGCAGCCAACGGCGAATCTCATCCACGGTATAGGATCGGCAGAAGGCGGCATGTTCTGCCAAGTATTGTATCTTGGCCGGCGACGCCGCGTATCGCAGGAAGTGAAATAAGAAGAAATCGTGCAACTCATAAGGCCCAATCGAAGATTCCGTTGCTTGGACGGCGTCGCCGGCCGTGTCGGTCGGCAATAACTCTGGCGAGATGACCGTTTCGACGACGTCCAACAGTGTTTGGCGAGCGTCTCCGGTGAATTCGTTCTCGGCCGCCCACTTGACCAGGAACCGTACAAGCGTCTTGGGGATGCTCGCGTTCGGATTGTACATGCTCATGTGGTCGCCGTTGTAGGTACACCAACCAAGGGCCAATTCCGAGAGGTCGCCCGTGCCAATGACGAATCCCGCGTTCATGAGAATGCTCGTTCGCATCCGCGCTTGAACGTTCTCGAAGACAAGGTCGTGGCGATTGTCCGGCGGCAAATCGCGAAGCTTGCGAGTGAGTTGATCAACGTCGCCGTGACTGATGTCAATTCCGAACGGCCGATGCCCGAGCGCGCGCCATTCCTCCAAGCAGAGCGATCGAATGTCGGCTTCTTGCGCCGATATGCCCAGATGGCGCATCAGCGCCCGAGCATTGTGCAAAGTCCGCGAGGTGGTGCCGAAGCCGGGCATCGTGAATCCGCGGATTTTTTCGCGGGGCGCGCCGAGCGCGTCAAACGTGCGGCAGACAACCAATAGCGCCAGTGTCGAATCCAACCCGCCGGAGATACCGATGGAGACGTCGGGCTTGCCGATGTGATCCAGCCGTTTCGCCAGTCCGCTGACCTGTGTCTGAAAAATCTCCTCGCATCGTTCTCGAAGCTGCTCCTGGCCACTCGGAACGAAAGGGTGAGCTTCGATAGGGCGTCGCAACGGACGCTGGGCCGTGGCGAGGGCGACCTGAAACCCGAATCGGTTGCCCGACGGCGCAACGGGGAACCTCACGCGGTTGTAGTCGCGGCGCATCGCCGGGTTGGCCATGCTGTCGCTGAAGCTGCCCGTTCGCGCCCGGTCGATTCGCAACCGGTCCAGGTCGATGTCGGCGACCAACAGCGTTTCCTCGCGCCGAAACCGCTTCGACTCGACCAGCATCGATCCGTTCTCGGCAATCAGACAATGCCCGCCGAATACCACATCGGTCGTCGATTCGTCGATACCGCATGAGGTGTAGACATAGCCTGCCACGCATCGGCCCGATTGGTTGCCCACAAGCTGCCGTCGATAGGCCGCTTTGCCGATGGTCTCGTTGCTCGCGGACAGATTCAGCAGCAGAGTGGCTCCATTGATCGCCTGAAAACTGCTGGGCGGGATCGGAACCCAGAGGTCTTCGCAAATCTCGACGCCGATAATCAGCCCCGTGACGCCTGTTGCCTCGAAGAGCAAGTCCGTGCCGAAGGGAACCTCCTCGTTGAAGAGCGTGACCTTTTTCGAGCGAGCGTTGCCGGCGGGGCTGAACCATCGATCCTCGTAAAACTCCTTGTAGTTCGGCAGATACGATTTCGGTACGATTCCCAGGATCTTTCCGCGATGAACCACGGCGGCGCAGTTGAAAAGTTGGTCGTCAATCGCCAAAGGGAACCCGACGGCGGCGACGCCGGAAAACCCGCCGTTGGTCGCTTTGACGATTTGCTGAAGAGCGTCCAGGGCGGCCTGTTGGAGGACGGACTGATGAAACAGGTCGGCGCAGGTGTAGCCGGTCAAACCCAGTTCGGGAAAGCAGACAACGTCCACTTCCTCTGATTCGGCGCGGCGAAGCATGGCCAAGGTTTGGTCGGCATTATAGGCGCAATCCGCAACGCGCAGGCGAGGCGAGGCGGCGGCGACACGGAGGAAGCCTTGATAGATCATCGGTTGGGTCCGGCTGGAAATCGCGGCACGGGATCGCCCCGCGGACGACCCGACGCCGGCATTCTATGCCACCGCCGGCCATTCATGCATGCCCCGCGGCGGCAAGGGGTCCTCGACGATCAGCCTCAAGGTCGGGAAGATAAACTATGGTCAATCGTTGTCGTGGTGCCCAGATCGAAACCCGGCATGGGCACCAGCGATGAAATCAACTGAGGATCGACGATGAAACGGCGACCTTGGCAGTGCGTGTTGGGCTTGTTCCTTGCCACGGCGGCGATCGGGCCGGCTCAAGAAAAACTGACCAAGGACGAAGCCAATACCCTTCTGGCTCAGGCGCGAAAGGCCCATCAGGCCGCGGACTATGCTCAGTCGCTGCCCCTGTTCGAGAAACTGTCCAAGGTCGTTCCGTCCTTGTGGGGCGAAGACAGCCCCAGCCACGCCACCATCCTCAACGATTTGGGCGCGGCCTACCAAACGATGGGGCAGTTCACGCGAGCGGAGTCGTTGTATCAACGCAGCTTGAAGATCCGCGAGAAGAAACTCGGCGCCGACCATGCCGACGTGGCGGTCGTGCTGGCCAATCTCGGCTCGCTCTACAAGGAATGGGGCCGGTTCGCCAGGGCCGAGCCGATCTACCAGCGAAGCCTTACGATCCGAGAGGTCAAGTTTGGTCCCGATCATGTGAACGTGTCCTATAGCCTGAATCTTCTCGGAGGCTTGTATCTGAGCCAAGGAGATTTCGCGAAGGCCGAGGAGGTATTTCTGCGAAGCTTGCGAATTCGCGAATCGAAACTCGGCCCAGGCCATGCCCTCGTCGCTCAACCGCTCATTAATCTCGGCAATCTTTGGCAAGCGACCGGCGACTACGCAAAAGCTGAATCGCACCTCCAACGGGCGCTGGAGATTTCCGAAAAGGCGAACGGACCGGATCATCTCAGCGTCGCACTCGCCATCAGCAACCAGGCCAGTCTTTATCAGGCGATGGGTGATTTTTCGCGAGCTGAGTCGCTGGTCGAGCGATGTTTGAAGATGCGCGAGAACAAATTGCCGCCGGACCATCCCCTGGTGGCTCAGGCTCTCAATCATCTGGCAATGGTCTACCTGGAAATGGACCTGTTCGCGAAGGCTGAGCCGCTCTTCCAGCGGAGCCTTCAGATTCGAGAGGCCAAGTTCGGGCCGGATCATCCCGATGTTGCGACGGCTCTCCATAACTTGGCGCGATGGCTGGCGCTGACAGGCCAGATCACGCCGGCCGAGGCGTTGTTTCGTCGGGCCTTGAAGATTCGCGAAACCGTATACGGTCCGGATCATCCCGATGTCGCGACCACCCTCGATGGCTTGGCGGAGATGTATCGGCGGCTGGGCCTGTATGGCCGCGCCGAGCCGTTGTATGAACGCAGCCTGAAAATCCGCGAGGCCCAATTAGGCCCCGATCATGTCGTGGTTTCCACGTCGCTGAACAACCTTGCCTTGCTCCATCAGGCGAAGGCCGAACCCGCCAAAGCCGAGCCGTTGTTGCTCAGGAGTCTGAAGATTCGCGAAGCCAAACTCGTGCCGGATCACCCGTACCTGTCAATCACGCTCAACAACCTCGGGCTGGTCTACTATCAGAAACGGGAATTTGCCAAGGCCGAGCCGATGTTCGAGCGCGCCATTCGCATCCGCACCGCGAAATATGGCCCGCACAACGCCATGGTCGCAGTCATTAACAACAACCTCGCGGCACTCCATCGTTCGACGGGTCAGTACGCCAAGGCGGAGACTTTGCAATTACAGGCTCTGGAAATTGCCCGTGCCCGATTCGATCGCCATCATCCGACCGTCCTGCGAACGGAATGGGAACTCGCCAAGCTCTATGCGCAGACGGATCGTCGCAATGAGGCGGCGCGGCTCATGGATCGCATGCTGCGTTCGATGCGCGTTTATTCGACTCAAGTATTGCCGATTCTCACCGAACACGAGCAGCTTGCCTTTTTGAAGGTGAACGAGCAGGCCAGCCTGAATTTCGGCTTGTCACTAACCATGCAGGACAGCAGCGCCGAGAATCGCCACCGTGCCGCGACTTGGTTATTAAACGCCAAGGCGGTCGCCCAGGAATCGTTGAGCGAGAGGCTATTGCTGGCCCGTGACAATCGCGATGCCCAGGCGGGCGCGATCCTCGCCGAATTGACGGTCGTTCGCCAGGAGCTGGCGAGGCTGGCCTTGGCCGGTAGCGAACCCGACAAGGCCGACGCGGTTCGCCGCCGCCGCGACGAGCTACAGGCCAAGGAAACCGCCCTCAGCGGCAAGCTCGTCTCTGCCGACGATCGCCGCCGGAGCAAGGATCGGTGGATCGAACTCGACGACATGCGCGTCAAACTGTCGCCCAAAACCATTTATGTCGATTTCGCCTGCCTCGACGTCCCCGCCTCGGGACCCGCGAAGAAGCCATCGAAACGCTATGTGGCCTGGGTCACGCCGCGCGTGGGCGAGGTCGAAGTCGTGGATCTCGGCGACGCGTCCGCCATCGACGCCGCCATTCGCGAAGTGCGCCGATCGCTGCAATCAAGCCCCAAAGAGGTGCGCGATGCCGGTGAGCCGCACGCCGAACAGAATCTGCGCTCGGCGATGCGCGACTTGTCGCAGCGCTTGCTCGAACCATTGCGACGGCACCTCGCGTCGGCGTCGCAATGGATCTTGTGCCCCGACGGCAACCTGTGGCTCGTCCCATGGGCAGCCCTGCCCCTCGACGAAAAGACCTTTGCCATCGAGAATCACGCCATTCAGTTTGTCGTCACGGGTCGCGATCTGGTGATCAACCCACTGAGACTCGATCAGAAGAAGTCGGCGCCCGCGATCTTCGCCGATCCCGATTTTGACGCGGATGCACGGGCCGGTGTAAGCCTCGCCGGCCAGTCGATGTCCGGCATTCTGAACGGCGACAAAGTGCATTGGGAATTCCATGTTGATGGCAAGCTCGTGATTCGGGCCGGCGGCGCTCAAGGGGAGGTGGTCGGTCGCGGGACGTGGAAACAGTCCGAGTCCGAGGTCGTGATGGAAACGCAAACCTCGACCTATGCCGGTCAGGTTCGCGGGGCGGAGGTCGCGGGAATTCGGCGATTCAAGAACGCTCAGAGCAAGCCCGATTTGGCGCGGGGCGAACATCAATGGTCCGCCGAACTGCCGCCGGCGATGCGATCGGCTCCGCGCGAATCGAGCCGCATTAGCGCCGTGGCGCGCCTTCCCGGAACGGCGACGGAAGCGGCCGCGGTGGCGCCGCGATTGGAGCGATTGGCATCGGCCAAGCCCGTGTTGTTCGCGGAGCGCGATGCGACCACGCGGCGTTTCATGGAGTTGCGGTCGCCGCGAGTCCTGATGATGGCGACCCACGGATTCTTCCTGCCGGATCAGGACCGTGACGCCAAGGATCGCGACCGAACGAATGGCGACGACACGCCCGAAGGGGCCGGATTCGAGGACCCGTTGTTGCGATGCGGCTTGCTGTTGGCTGGCTGCAACAATCGCCAGGGCACCGACACCGGCATCCTAACGGGGCGCGAGATTATCTCGACGGATTTTCGAGGAACCGATCTGGTCGTACTGAGCGCTTGCGAGACAGGACTGGGCGACGTACGCAACGGTGAAGGGGTGGCGGGGCTGCGCCAAGCATTTCAACTTGCCGGTGCCGAGAGCGTCGTTGCCAGCCTTTGGCAGGTGCCCGACCGCGACACGGCGTTGCTCATGGTCAGCTTCTTCGACAACCTCGCCAAGGGGATGGGCAAAGCCGAGGCTCTGCGTGAGGCGCAGCGGGAACGAATTGCCGATCGCCGCAAACGCTTCGGAGCCGCCCATCCGTTCTTCTGGGCGGCATTTACCGTCACGGGGCGTTAACCCGCGGAACCCCCGGCATTTGAGCGTGCGTCAATCGAGTTTGATTTCAAGGTCGGTGACGGGCTTGGTAATCTCGACGCGGAGTTGCGACTTCTCGCGACTGCCGTATTTCTCGGTGATGGCCGGCAGGTCAGCGGGCTTGTTCACCTTACCGGCTCTTTGGCCGAGGTCGATCATCTCCTCTTCGGGGCTTCGCGGTCGCCACAAGACCCAAACGGTATGAGTGCCGGTGATCGCGCCCTTTTGGCGATCATCGTATTCGAGCGTGAAACGGCCCTGTTCGTCGGCGAGTGCCCAACTCGGCCGGCCGTGATCCGGCTCGAAATTGAGAAAGAGATTCGGCACCGGCTTGCCGTTGCGGGTGACCGTGCCGGACACCGCGACCACCTTCGGCCCGCTCGGAGCGCACGACAGACCGCACAGCGTCAGCGACAGGGGCATCAGGCACCCGATTCGGAAACAAACTCGCCGCATGGGTGAACCCTTCATCGAATGGCCGCGATTCGTTGACGAGCCAATGGCTAGTAGTCTCCGAGAATCTCGCCGCCGTCACGGCTGAACATGGCTCGGTAGGTGGCGAAGTTGATGTTGTTGCTGACGAACGCAACGCGGCCGTCGCACCACGAGGCGATTATGCCGTTCGGGTGGCTACTGACCGCGGCGCGATTGTTGAATACCGTCGTGTTGGGCGGAAACGGGACGCCGTTATGCTCATTGCTGGCGACGTAGCCTTGAGAGGGATGGTGAACCCAAGCAAAGTGATTGGCACCGGTGTTGCGATCCAGCCAACTCTGATTGGCCCAGGTCACCTTTTCCAGGAACTGAAACGTGTTGCTCAAGCCGTCGGTAATCTCGGCGAACTTGACTCGACTATTGACCCAGGCAACCCCGCGATGCTGCCCGCCGTCGCCGCTTCGCTCCGGGCAGCAGGCGCCTTGACCGGAGTTTACCGCATAATCCTTGAATTCATTCTCAGGCGCGACCTGCTTGGCAGAGGGGCAGCGATACGTTTTTGGGTTCGAGGTGCAAGGCGTGCGATTGACGGCGTTTCCCTGGTTGTTGTGGCGCGTACCATTTTCGACGAAGAACGTGGCAAATGCCGGGCGGGTGAAGTCGAACTGGCGCCACAGATTCTCTTGCTCGATGTACGGCAGCAACGAGACCGCCCAACTGAAGTGCCCATAGGGGCAACACGCGCCCACACGAGGATCGCGCCAGCCCGCGGGGAAGTTGTAGTCGCCGGTCTTTGGTCCAAAGCTGCCGGGAGGCAGAAAGCCGTAAACGTCATGGTGATTGTGGGCGGCGAGCGTAATCTGCTTCAGGTTGTTGGTACACTGGATCCGAGCGGCTGCCTCGCGCACCTTTTGCACCGCCGGCAGCAGAAGCCCGATGAGGATCGCGATAATGGCGATCACCACCAATAGTTCGATGAGTGTGAATCCACGGAGACGAGAGGATCGCATCTGACGACTCCTTCACGGCGGGCGGAGCGACACCCGAAACCGAATTCGATTAGGAATAATGCGAAGCGAGCAACTATTCGAGGTTATGAGAGAGCGATCATCATTGCAAGACGAAAAATGACAAAACCCAAGCACACATTGGCGCTGCGTGCTCGAAGGCACTCAACGACCCAAGCACGACGCGCAAGCAAGTGTCTTCTCAACAAGAGTCCCCGTTATCCGCGCGTCGAGGGTCCAGAGTCGGTCTTGGCGCGATCAGCGAATGCCTCGGCGGCACAGGCCAGATCAAACAACGCGGTCAACGGCGGAAACACGCTGAATCGGCCGACGCGGGTGACACGTTCCGCGGTGATTGCCAGCTCCAGCAAGGCGCCCAGTTCCGGAGCGAGGTTTCGAGCGCACTCGCTACATACAACTTGATCCGCGACGGAGTCCCAGAGCATCAACCCGTGAGCGGGAGCCACGGCCGCGCCGCAACGACACGTTACTGTTTCCCCAAGCTGTAGCCTCAGCACGATCATTGCCGTTGTCCCTCGATGGCGACCGCCGGGCCGTTTCCCGGAACGGTATTTCGGCCTCTCGCGACACGCCGAAACAGAGGCTGGCTTCGGTTGGTTGAGTTTGCCGGGGGTCGGCCCCACGCCTCATTCGGGTCGGGCAATCACTGCGGGAGACCGGCATCAGAGCGTTCGACTCGATATCCTTCCTTTCGGCACGACCGCTACGGCTCCCCCAGATTTCGCCGGAAACGGGACACGAACAACCGTCGATGCGTCGCGGCTCCTCGCGGAGTCGGCCCCAGCACGATTTCGTTCATATCATCATTAGGGAGTTGGCGGCGTTGATCCGCGATCGCCATTTAGGGGAACTGATCCATGACGAAATTTTCAATTCGGCTCATTGGCACATGCTGTCTCGGACTCATCGGGCTTCTACCCACGATGACCTTGCAGGCTCAGGAGAAGCCGAGCGGCGAATCGGCAAAGGCCCCGGCGTCGCGAATCGAGAAAAAGACCTACGACTTCAAGGCCGCCGGCAAGGAGATGGAATACGGCCTGTTCGTGCCGAGCAAGTATGACAAGGCGAAAAAGGCGCCCCTGATGGTCGCTTTGCATGGCCTCGGCAGCAACCCCCAACAGATTCTGCGATACCCGGGCATGGCCGATCTTGCCGAGAAACATGGCTATATCGTGACCGCGCCCATGGGCTACAACTCCGGCGGGTGGTATGGCAACCGCCCACCGTTCCTTCGCAAACTCGAACCAGATAACCTCCTCGAACTGAGCGAGCAGGACGTGATGAACGTGCTCGGGATCGTTCGCAAGGACTACAACGTTGATCCCAACCGCATCTATTTGATGGGGCATTCCATGGGGGGCGGCGGCACGTTCCACATCGGTATCAAGAACCCGTCGCTGTTCGCGGGCCTGGGGCCGATCGCCCCGGCGATCTTTCGGGCACCCACAGACTTGGAGAAGATCCGGCATGTGCCGGTGATTCTGGTTCAAGGCGACAAGGACAATCTCGTGCCGGTCAAATTGGTGCGCCCTTGGGCCGAGAAGATGAAGGAATTGAAGATGACGCACGAGTACATCGAGGTGGCGGGGGGCGGCCATGTCGACGTGGCGTTCAAGAATCTGCCGAAGATTTTTGAGTTCTTCGACAAGCACCCCAAGTCGGCGCCGGCGGGCCAATAGGGCATCGGTGAGCTAATAGGTAGCGCGGCCGCCGCTGATGTCGTAGCATTGGCCGGTCGTGAAACTGGCCTCCGCGCTCGAAAGAAAATGAACCAGGGCGGCCACCTCGTCGGGGCGACCGGTGCGGCCCATGGGGATGCGCGACACCATGTAATCGATGGTCGTTTGCGGCAATCCTTCCAGGATCGGCGTGGCGATGACCGCCGGAGCAATGGCGTTGACGGTGATGTCGCCGCGGCCAACAACTTCTTTGGCCATCGATTTGGTCAGTCCGATCAAGGCTGCTTTGCTAGCCGAATAGGGTCCCAGTGTCGGGTTTCCTTCTTTGCCGGCGATCGAGGCGACGTTTACGATCCGCCCGTATCCGCGAGCCAACATCCCCGGCAGGACCGCGCGACAGCAGAGCCACGGCCCGACCAGATTCACCAACATCACCGATTCGAGGTCGTCTCGCGTGAGTTCCCAGATTCGGCCGGCTTTCCCGGTGATTCCGGCATTGTTGACCCAGACATCCACGGGTCCAAGTTTCGCCTGAATCGTCGCCACGGCTCGATCCACATCATCCTCACGGGTGACATCAGCCTGAACGGCGATACCGCCGATGTCGGTGGCCATCGGCCCGGCACCGTCGAGCCGAAGATCAACGATAGCGACGCGAGCGCCGGCCTCGGCCAATCGGCGGCTGATGGCCGCTCCGATCCCTTGCCCGCCCCCCGTGACGGCGGCCACGCGCCCAGACAGCGAAAAGAACGGCTCGCCATCGCTCATGGGGTATACTCCGGATATCCTGCGGATTCGGGGCTTGAACAGCGCCCCGGCTGAGTTACGATATAACCGGATCGACTTCGGACCATCAATCGCGTTCCGCCACGGAGATTCGTCGATGACCCCTACCCGGTCGCGTCTGTTGCAGGGACTGCCGCTACTGCTCATCCTCTTGGTCGGGACGACGGCTCAGAGTCAAAACGACAAGGCGCTCAGCGGCAAAGAGGTCTACCAAAAGGCGCTCAAGGCGTCGGTTTGGGTTCGACCCGTCAAGGGGGACCTGGGCGGATACAGCAGCAGCACCTCCGGCAGCGGCTCGGTGATCGACGCCAAACAGAACTTGGTCCTCACGAATTACCACGTCATCGAGGATCACGAGAAGCCCGGCACGGTAAATCCCAACGCCGTTATTTTCTTCCCGGCGTTCGACGAGAAGAAGCGATTGATTTCCGAGCGTGATTTCTACACCAAGCTTTTCTCGGCTCGCGGTGGATTCTTCGGGAAGGTGATTGCTCACAATCAAAAGGCGGACCTCGCGATTATTCGCTTGGAGCGAATGCCGCCGGGCACGCCCGCGTTGCGAATGGCGAAGGCCAGCCCTGATGTCGGCGAGAACGTCCACTCGATCGGCAGCCCCGGCGTTTCCGGGGCTTTGTTCGCCTATACGCCCGGCAGCGTCAAGGCCGTCTACAACCACAAGTGGCGAGCGATGCGCGGCCCGAATGACCCGGACCCGTTGCAGTTGGACGCGCGGATTATCGAGACGAATTCCGGCACGAATCGGGGTGACAGCGGCGGGCCGTTGCTCAACGACAAGGGCGAGCTGATCGGCGTCACTCAGGGCGGCAACATTGGATCGGGCGACCGCGCCATCAGCTATTTCATCGACATCACCGAGGTGAAGTCGCTGTTGGTCGCCAGAAAGATCAAGCTGTCAGGTGTCCCGGCGGCGACAACCGCATCGACTGCGACTCCAAAGGATTCGACCGGCTCAACTCCGTCGGCCGACGAGATGGCCAAACGTGAAAAGCTGGCCGCCAGCAAACTCGATTTCGCCAAGGCCTACATTCGCGACGACAAGAAAGAGCGGGCCACCGAGAAACTCGACGAGATCATCAAGGGATATCCCGAGACCGCTGCCGCCAAGGAAGCCCGCGAACTCATCGCGACTTTGAAGAAAAAATAAGGGCTGGCCGTTTCGCATGCGGGAGAGATCCCGCGGGAATGGGTTAGCTGGATTAGAGGAGTTCGGGATGCGCGAGGCCGATTGGTCGTTGGCGGTTTTCATCGACTTCGAGAATATTGGGCTGGGTTTTCAAGGTCGCAAGGACCGATTCGAAATCGCCCGCGTCCTCGAGCGCCTGGTCGAAAAAGGCAAGATCGTCGTCAAGAAAGCCTACGCCGACTGGAGCCGATTCGCCACCTACACCGGCCCATTGCACGAAGCCGCCATCGAATTGATTGAGATTCCTCGACGCGCTCAGACGGGAAAGAACTCGGCCGATATTCGACTTGTCGTCGATGCCATTGACTTGGCCTATTCGAAAGACCATATCGACACGTTCGTAATCGTCTCCGGTGATAGCGACTTCTCGCCGTTGGTTTCGAAGCTGAAAGAACTCGGCAAGCACGTCATCGGCTTGGGAATGCAGGATTCAACCTCCGACCTGCTTCGCGACAACTGTGACGAGTTCATCTATTACGAGGACTTGGGCCGCACGCCGACCGTACTTCCTCAGCTCAGCCCGATGATGCCCGAGCAGAAGAAGAAGGCGTTCACGCTGTTGCTCGATTCGCTGTTGGCGTTGCGGCGCGAGAACAAGGATACGCTCTGGTCGTCGATGATCAAAGACACCATGAAGCGAAAGAAACCGTCGTTCAACGAGACCTATCACGGATATCGGACATTCAGCGAATTGTTAGAAGATGCTCGCGATCAGGGGCTGCTGGAATTGGAGACGAACAAGCAGAGCCGTACCTACGTCGTGACTCGATTCGGCTCGGAGATGCTGTCGCGGCCGGCGGCGGTAGCGGAATCAAAACTCGCTCCGGCGGAGGCCCCGCCCGCGGGCGAAGATGCCAACGGGCGACGCCGGCGCCGGCGCCGCGGTCGAAAGCCCGGCGCTTCCGAGGATACCGTTCCCGGCGACGCCGCGTTGGACGATGACGCCGCCCCCGGTCCGCCGAAACCTCCTCAACCGGAACCGGCCGCTCCGCGTCCGGCACATGCAGCCGAAGCGGAACTCGCTTGGGATGCGGCTCGTGAATTAGGATTGGCCGACGATGTGGCCGGACAGAATTAGCCCGCGACTCGTATCGGCCAGCCGGAGTTTGTTTCGCTCACATCAACGGCTCGATGGTCACGGTCAGTCCGCGACCGGCGAATTGCTCGACATACAATTCAGCTCGCTCTTTGTGAGTGACCAACAAGAGTGACGTTCCAGTGTGATGGGCTTCCCACATTTTGTGAGTTGCCTCTTCGCGGCAGAGCCGTGTCAGTTCCATGACCGTTTGAACGACAAACATGAGAGCTTGGGCCGCGTTGTTGCAGAGAATGACTTTGTAAGCGGGCAAAGGCCTCCGGGGGCGGTCGTCGGGGCGACGACGCGGCGGGGGGCCTGAGCGATTCGAGCCTTTGCTCATGACGGCTCCTCGCCGAGGGTTTCTCTCGGCCTGGGGGACTCGGAGCGTGGGGCGCTCATCAGCAGTCTACCGGCGCCGCCGGGGTGATCGCGCGAGCGACTTGAGGAATTCGCCGCGTGCCGCATCCTTGCGTGGTTAGTTGTAACGCCTGCGCGAAGTGTAGCGACGCGGGCGTCGACTCAGCCAAGCATCGAGGAAATCCGCGGCCGGCCTATAAGCCGGGTTCTGTCCCCATCCGAAGACGGGCGACGGTCATTTATCTAGCCGCCCGGTTACCCGAGCGTTCGAGCGGCCTACCCAGGCGTCAAACGGGCCGGGCCGACCCTTCGCCTATATTTGGCCTTGCTCCCGGTGGGGTTTGCCGAGCCAGCCGGTCACCCGGCTGCTGGTGCGCTCTTACATTAAGGCTTACGCCCGCACCTTTTCACCCTTACCGGCGACGCTCGGCCGAAACCGAACGCCGCCGGCGGTGTGCTTTCTGTTGCACTTTCCCGGTCCTTGCGGACGGTGGGCGTTACCCACCACCGCGCCCTTTGGAGCCCGGACTTTCCTCTCCCCGAAACGGGTTACCCCGCCCCGAGCAGCGACCGTCCAGCCGGCCAGCGGATCCTCGTGTATTATAAGTACCACGACGCCCCACCGGGGGAATCTCGCCCAACGGGGGTGCCGATATTGTTATGACGATCTGTCGCCTCTCAGGGTTCGAATCGGCGCCGCCGTTTGCAAGACACGGCGCGGTTGCGGTCGGCAATTTCGACGGCGTCCATCGCGGGCACTCTCATCTGATGGGCGTTCTCACGCAACGAGCTGCCGAAGTTTCGGGGCCGGCCGTGGCCGTCACCTTTGATCCCCACCCGCTTCAGTTGTTGGCCCCGGAGCGATTCCAACCGTTGCTGACAACGGCTACGGATCGCGCAGCGTCGCTGCGCGATGCGGGTGCCGACGCGGTCGTCATCCTCCAAACCACGCCGGACCTTTTGCGTTTGTCGGCGACCGATTTCTTTGTCCGGGTGCTGGGCGGCACCTTGGAAGCTCGGGCGATTGTCGAGGGATTCAACTTCTGCTTCGGGCGCGATCGACAAGGCAACAACGACCTGCTGGCGGACTTGTGCCGCGCGGCCGGCATCAGTTTCACGATTGTCGAACCATTTGATCTTGACGGGACGCCCGTGTCGAGCAGCCGGGTTCGCCGGGCGCTTTTGGCAGGCGACGTAGGCGACGCGGCACGTCTTTTAGGCCGGCCGTATCAGGTTCGGGGAATTGTCGCGGAGGGGGCCAAACGCGGGAGGACTCTCGGCTTCCCGACCGCCAACTTGGAGAGCGTCGCGACGTTGCTGCCGGGCGACGGTGTCTATGCAGCCCGTGCGAGCGTCGAGGGGCGAGTGTACCCCGCCGCCGTCAATATTGGGCCGAATCCGACCTTTGCCGAGACTGCGAGAAAGATCGAGGCACACCTTATCGATTTCAACGGCGACCTCTACGGGCGCGAGATTTCGCTGGCGTTTCTGGATCGACTGCGGTCGCTTCGCAAGTTCGAAAGCCCTGCGGATCTGATGGCTCAACTTCGCGACGACGTATCGGCGACACGGGCCAGGGTGGCGGCCAGGTAAGTCGGTTCCCAGGCAACGTTGACGAACGATCCGGCATGGAGATCGAGCGGCATCTCCGGCAATGGCCCGCCGAACGCCACGCGTTAAGGGTTCGAGCCACCTTCTCCGAAGCATCGTCCGCCGCGATGATCACCCCTCGGGGGTGACGCCGAGAACAACGTCGAAACGGGCAACAACCTCGCCGATGCGGGATTCCTTCATCGGTTTGAAATCGACGAGAACCGATTCGAGAGCCTTCTTGTCGCGGATCGATCGCAGGATGCCATCGCGATCGTTACCCGGATGCCCCTTGATGTAACATTGCGTCGTCAGCAGATCCTTGCCGGCCTTCCGAATCTTGAAATGGATGTGCGGTGTGCGGCCGGGATAGGGCACGGGCTTGATTGTTCGGAAATAGTATTCGCCGGTGGAAGCGGTCAGGAATCGGCCGTAACCCTGGAAGTTCTTGTCACGTTTCTGGCGATTATCCGTACCGGAATGGAGGTAGGCGCCGCTATTGTCGCACTGCCAGATTTCGACGACGGCGTTGCGGACGGGGGTGCCGCGAGCGTCTAACACGCGCCCGGTGAGGTGTGTGATGGTGCCGACCGCCGGCGTGATGGCATCATTGATGACAATCAGGTCGTTGTCGGTATCCAGCGGAAGCTGATCGGGGTAAAACGGACCCTCCGTCTGCGGAGGCGTTCGCGTGAGTTCATCGGCGAACAAACCGCGAGTGGTGAAGAAGGCCGCCCCGAAGGCCACGCTGCCCAGAAACAGACGCCGGCTCGGCTGGAAGATGTGAGGTTTCATTGATTCGACTCCATGATCTATGGAAATGCACGGTACATGCTATCTAGCGAAAACCCCGCAATCGGCGACGGGTCGCGGTACCAATGACATATCACGACAATCGTCGCCGGCTTTTCAGTTCGGTATCAGATACCCCAAGTGATGAGCGCAATGGATCAGGTGCAGCTCGCGCCATTGCGCGGGTGTCAAGTAGCCAAAGAACGGCGAAGCATGCATTTCGCCTTGATGAGCCTCGAGCCGATCCAACGCGGCTTTCAGCCTGCCGACCGCGGCCGCTTCATCGCCACCCGGCGCCGGCAACGGTTTTTGAGGAGTCGGTGAATTCGCCTTCATTCGCTTCGCCTTGAGAATCTTCTTCAGCACCATTCGGCCGAAGAGCACTTTCAAGAGCCACGGAACGCGATACGGGTGACCATCGAGGGAACCGAGTATGAAGTAGGTCAAGTGGTCGCAAATCTGAGCGAGGTCCCACTGCGAGGCCTTCTGATAACCCGCGCGATGCAGTCGATCCAGTTCGTCGCGCACCTGAGAGAAGCGGGAAAAGTTTAGCGGTCGCGGTGACATCGATGGCGGCTCTCTGAGTAATGGGCTGTCGCTGTTGTATCAAGGTTGTGCCTCGGCGAGCGCCAGGAATTTTCTTGGGCGTGTTCGCACATTCGCACGTTGCCCCTTGCCGATTCCGGCGATTCGTCAACGTGAACATGGGGGCCATCGCTGAAGGAAGACTCGTTTCGGTGAAACGCAACTCATTTACGACGTGGCAGTTCTGGAATGGATGTTAAATTAGGCAATTTTCACTGGGAAGCTGGCAAGGAGATTGCGATAGGTATCGGCGCCGACATGGTGGGAATGGCGCGCCCGCCCCCATGACCGGCGCGTGATTAGTGCATTGTCACAGCAAAAAATTCGGGTTGGGCGTTTGCGTGGGACGGGTTTCCTGACCCGTTCTGAATCACGTAAGACGGATTAGGAAACCCGTGCCACAACCCGAAGATTATGCTGTGACAATGCATTAGGAGGGACGAATCATGAAAGCGATTCGACTGATGGTCGCGAGCCTCGTGGCGATACTCCTGTTGGCGGCGCCGGCCCAAGCTCAGAAGACCGGATGGAGTTGGTACGAACTCGGCCCTAACAAGGAAGTTCGGCTGAATCTGTATCTGTTCTACTCCAAGACCTGCCCACACTGCCCGCCGGCCTTGGAGTTCGCGCACTGGCTGGAGAAGAAGTATCCTTGGGTTGCCTTGCATATTTATGAGACGTCGGCCTATCCGCAGAACGTGGCGTTCTACCAGCGGATGGCCGCCAGCCTCAATCGCGCGGCTGGGACGACGCCGGCGTTTTTCTACTGCAAACAACTGGAGATGGGCTACAGCTCTTATGAGCAGACGGGCAAGCGCATCGAGCAAGAGTTGATCCGCTGGCATGAGGCTCTGAAAAAGCACTTCGGTGGGCTGACGGAGAAGGCTCACCCGGCCCTGCTGGCCGTGATGTTGATGGGCGAACCGCAATCGCCGGATGAGCCTTGGCCCGATCTTCCCATCGACCTACCGCCGGCCCCGGAGAAGTTCGTGATTCCGGGGCTTGGCGAAGTGGGCGCCGAGGAGGCGTCGCTTCCCGCGCTCACCTTTGTCTTGGCTGCCTGCGACTCGTTCAATCCGTGCGCCTTTTTCGTGCTCTTGTTGCTGTTAAGCATGCTCGTTCATAGTCACAGTCGATTGAGAATGTCGATCGTCGGCGGCACGTTCGTCGCCGCTTCGGGCGTCATGTACTTTCTGTTCATGGCTGCCTGGCTGAACTTGTTTTTCGTCTTGGGTCACATCCGCGCCATCACCATCGTCGCCGGGTTGGCGGCCGTCGTCGTCGGGCTTCTCAATGTCAAGGATTTCTTCTGGTGGAAACGGGGTCCATCGCTGTCGATCCCGGAATCGTCCAAGCCGGGGCTGTTTCAGCGCATGGCGAAACTGATCATCGTGACGAGCCTGCCCTCGTTGTTGATTGGCTCGGCCGCGTTGGCGACCTTGGCGAATTTCTACGAGTTGCTCTGCACGTCGGGTTTCCCGATGGTTTACACGCGCATCCTCACGCTGCGTGAGCTGCCGGCGAGAACCTATTACGGGTATCTGATGCTCTACAACCTCATCTATGTGACGCCGATGGCGCTCATCGTAATAGGGTTCATCGTCACTCTTGGCTCGCGGAAGCTGACTGAGTATCAAGGTCGAGTGCTGAAGCTGCTCTCGGGCACGATGATGCTCACGCTGGCCTTGGTGCTGCTCTTCTGGCAAGAGGCGCTGCGCTCCGTGGGCGGGGCGGTGGCCATTCTGGGAATCGCGATCGGGGCGACGATTGCAATTGCCGGGTTTGAAAGCCGGATGCGGCCTCGCGTGCCGGCCATCGACAGCGGCTCGAACCGGAAGAATTCGGCAGCGTAAACAGTCTCACGATTCGCGACCGCGCGATGACAAGGGGGTGTCACATCGCCTCTTGATCGCCCCCGGTTCGTTCGGGGTAGTTTCTCCCAATTTCTCACATTCGCAAATATTTCGCTGGCTGTGACAGATAATCTCGTTATTTTAGATGTGCGGATTCTGTCGCCGGACTCGGGTGAGTACGGCGATAGACGTTGATCGTTTCGGCCCAGACCTCAAAGGAACGTCGAACCCGATTCGTTAGGTGACAACGGGGTGTCAACAGGGCATTCGTTAGCTGTTTCCAAAGCGGAATTATGGCTCGGCGCTAACGGTCGCGACTTTCTCGCCGCTTTATAAAGATCGCCGAGCGGTCCCTTATTGCCCCTCGGCGAGTTTTTTCATTCCGACTGCCGTCCTGTTGGAGTCGTCTGATGAGATTCTCTGCGCTTCGCAGCAAAGTGGCGTCCTCGTTCCGTGCCATGATCCAGGCCCAATATCGCCAACGCTGGATGACGTTCAGCAAGCAACTCGAGTTGCGTCTGAATCTGGAACGGCTCGAAGCCCGCGACGTGCCGGCAACTTTCACGGTAGCCAACACCGCCGATTCGGGGGCAGGCTCATTCCGGCAAGCAATCATCGATGCCAACGCCAACGCGGGCACCGATACGATCGACTTCAGCATCGGCAGCGGCTTCCAACTCATCACGCTTTCGACTGCGTTTCCGTCGATCACCGAAACGGTAAATATCGACGGGTGGACGCAGCCGGGCTTCACCGATTCGCCGTTGATCGCGGTGCGAGGGAACGGCACGTTTGGCCCTGGCCTGACGTTGGACAGCGGCGCTGCCGGTAGCTTGGTCCGCGGTTTGTGGCTCAGCGGCTTCACGACGGCCGGTATCTACCTGAACAACTCCGATTTCAGCACGATTCAGGGCTGCTACCTCGGAATCAGCGCTGCCAACAGCTACGGCATTCGGATTGAGGGCGGGTCGTCGGGCAACATCATCGGCACCGACGCGGATGGTTCCAATGACACGCTCGAGCGCAACGTCATCAGCGGCAATTCATTCGCCGGGGTTCTGATCTCCGGTTCGGGCAGCGACGGCAACTTTCTCTTCGGCAATTACATCGGTACCGATACGACAGGGACAAGCTCCAATGGAAATGCCGACGGCGTGATTATCCAGTTCGGCGCCATCGGGAATTTCGTCGGTACCGACGGCAATAATTTTGGGGACGCTGCTGAAGGCAACCTCATTTCGGGCAACACCACGCGCGGCGTTCTCATCACCGATGCCGGAACCGACTCCAATATCGTCGCCGGGAATCTAATCGGCACAGACGTCAACGGCACGTCCTCAATCGGCAACAACGAAGGCGTCACGATTCAAAACGGAGCGCAGAACAACCGCATCGGCACCAACGCTGACGGCACCAGCGACACTCGCGAACGCAACATCATCTCCGGCAACGACGTGTTCGGCATCGAGATATACGACTCTGGCACCACCGGCAATGTCGTGGCCGGCAACTACATCGGCCTCGATGTCAATGGCACGGCCGCCGTCGCCAACACGGCGATTTCCGGCATCACCTTGGGGTTCAACGTCAGCAATGTTCGCATCGGCTCGAATGCGGACGGTGTCAACGACGACGCCGAACGCAACGTCATCAGCGGCGTTTTCGGTTCCGGCATCGACATGGCCAACGTGTCGAAGATTACGATTCTTGGCAACTACATCGGCACCAACGCAGCTGGGACGGCGGCGGTCGGCAATCGCTTTGAAGGCATCCTGATTGGATCCAGCTCGACCGGCGTGACCATCGGCGGCAGTGCTTCGGGTTCCCGCAACGTGATTTCCGGCAACGAAGAGGTGGGAATCTCGATCAACAACTCCGGGAGCGTGATCGTCACCGGAAACTATATCGGCACCGACAAGGACGGAACGGCTGACGTCGGCAACGAGAGTCACGGCATCTACATCGCTACCGGGGCCGATGGCAACACCATCACTGAGAACGTCATTTCGGGCAATGAGGGTTTTGGCCTAACGATTCGTTCGGCCACCAACAAGGTGCAAAGCAACTACATCGGCACCAATTTGAATGGAACCGCCGATCTTGGAAACACGCTAAGCGGAGTCCATATCTCTTCTGCCGACGCGAACTACATCGGCGTCGATGGCGATGGCAGCGGCGATGGGACCGAAGGCAACGTCATCTCCGGCAACGCAGGTTATGGAGTCTATATTGAAGGCGGATCGGACAACAACGTGATCGCCGGTAACTTCATCGGCACCAATACCGCGGGAACCGCAAAGATCGCCAATGATGCGGGCGGCATCGGTTTCTTCGCCGACACGCAGGCCAACAACACGCGCATCGGCACGAATGCAGACGGTACCAGCGACACACTTGAGCGCAACGTCATTGCCGGCAATGCCGACATCGGAATCGTCGCCTACGGTACGAACACCCTGATCGCCGGCAACTACATCGGCATCGCGTCTGATGGCAGCACGGGGCTGTCCAACTCCAATGGCGGTGTCAGCCTTGGCGGGGATAGCGCGACGGTGGGCGGCACCGCAACGGCATCACGCAACATTATCAGCGGCAATTTTGGCTTCGGCGTTCAAGTAACGGGTGCCGGCGGATTCGGCAACGATAGCGTCATTATCGGGAACTACATTGGCACCGATGCAGCCGGCACCGCCGAGGTGGGCAATCAGTTTCAGGGTATTTACGTCGTCAGCGGCGCGGCCGACACCTTAATCGGCGGCACGACGGCGGCCGACCGCAACGTGATCAGCGGCAACCTGACCGGCATTCAGACCGATAACGCCACCAACGTCACCATTCGGGGCAACTACATCGGCGTCGACAAGGACGGCACCGGAACCTTAGTGGGAAACAGTGGCTACGGCATCTATGCCGACGATTCGACCGGCGTGCGCATTGGTGGCGGGATCGCCGGCGCCGGCAACGTGATTTCGTCGAACAATCGCGGCATCGGCATCAATAATTCGGCCAGCGCCATTATCGCCGGCAACTACATCGGCACCGACGTCAACGGCACCGCCGACCTCGGCAATAATTTCGAAGGGATCTCGCTAGACAACGGCGCGACCGACACGACGATCGGCGGCACATCGGCGCTGTCGCGCAATGTCATCAGCGGTAACGCGGGTCATGGCATTCGGATCACGGGCGCGACGAGCAGCGACAATCTCATCCAAGGCAACTATATCGGCACCAATGCTGCCGGCACGGCGGCAATCAGCAACGGGGCGGACGGGATCTTCCTGGATGATGCGCCGGATACCACGATCGGCGGCACGGTCGCCGGTGCCCGAAACGTGATTTCGGGCAACACCGTCTACGGCATCGCGATGGAAGGCAGCAACGTCACCGACACGGTGATCCAGGGGAATTACATCGGCGTGGATTCGACCGGCGGTGCGGCTCTCGGCAACGACGGCGGTGTGCGGGTGGCGAACGGCGCGAACGCCACCACGATCGGCGGCAGCGTGGCGGGAGCCGGAAACGTCATCTCCGCGAGCACCTTTTACGGCATTCAACTCTTTGGCACAGGTGTCGACAACAACATCATTCAAGGTAACCTGATTGGCCTGGACGCCACGGGCACGGTCGATCTGGGCAACGTCAGCGAAGGCGTCTATATTCGCGGCGGTTCCAGCAACAACACTGTCGGCGGCACCACGGCCCTCGCTCGAAACGTTATCAGCGGCAACGACTACAACGGCATCAATATCGACGGTAACGGCACCAGCAACAACGTCGTGATTGGCAACTACATCGGCACCGATCTGAACGGCACGACCGCGATTGCCAACTACATTGGCATCACGATTGGCAATGATGCCACGAATAACCGCATCGGCAGCGACGGCGATGGCACCGACGACACGGAAGAACGCAACATCATCTCGGGCAACTTTGACGGCGTGGATGCGACGGGCGTGTACATCTGGGGTACGGGCACGTCAAACAACATCGTTGCTGGTAACTACATCGGCTTGGATAGCGCCGGCAACAAGCTGAGCAACAATTATGGCATCTGGCTAGACAGCGCAGCGACGGGCAACACCATCGGCGGCCTGGTCGCGGCGCAGCGCAACGTCATCAGCGGAAATACCGAAGCTGGCGTCTACTTTTTGGATTCCGGCACGTCGAACAACCAGGTCATCGGCAACTATATTGGCACCGATGCGGCGGGGTCGGCAACGCTGGGCAACGGAGGTGGCGGCGTCGTCATTCAAGATGCGGCCAACAACATTATCGGCGGCGGCGCGGCCGGAGCGGGCAACGTCATTTCCGGTAGCACCGTCGGCGTGCATGCAGCCGGCGTGTCCATCACCGGCGCGGGAGCGACGGGCAACAAGGTTCAAGGCAATCGCATCGGCACCAATGCGACCGGCACCGCGGCGATCGCCAATTCCGACGGCGTGTTACTCTATCAGGGCGCTTCCGGGAATATCATCGGCATCGACGGCGATGGCGTCAATGACGCCGGGGAAGGCAACGTCATCTCCGGCAACAGTAACGGCCTCTGGTTGCAAAGCGATGCCGACAACAACATCATCGCCGGCAACCTGATCGGCACCAATGCTGCCGGCAACGGGACTCTGGGCAACGCCGTCGGCATCCGCCTATTCCTTGCCGACGTCAACGGCAACCGCATCGGCACCAACGCCGACGGCACGTCCGACTCGCTCGAACGCAACATCATCTCCGGTAACACGACGGCGGGCATCTACGCGTCGGGTTCCACCGGCAACGTGATCGCGGGCAACTACATTGGCACGGATTTCGCTGGTTCGGCGGCCCTCGGGAACGCGGTGGGTGTGTACCTTGACTCCAGCGCCTCGAGCAACACCATCGGCGGCGTGACGGCGGCGGAACGGAACGTCATCAGCGGCAACACCGACGGTGTCTTCATCACCGGCGTCGGCACGTCGAACAATCAGATCATCGGCAACTACATCGGCACGGATAAGACCGGCGCCGGGGGGCTGGGCAATGCGACCGGCGTGGTGGTCGATTCCGGTGCCACGAGCAACACCATCGGCGGCAGCGGCGCGGGCGAAGGCAATGTGATCAGCGGCAACACCACGAACGCCATCACTCTCACCGGCAGTAGCACCGCGAATAACGTGGTCCAAGGCAACTACATCGGCATCGATGTCTCGGGCACGGTTCGCATCAGTTCCTCGGCGTCGCTGGTCTTGATTACCGGCGGCGCACACGACAACACCATCGGCGGCCTGACCGCGACGCCGGGGACCGGCGCGGGCAACCTCATCAGCGGCAGCTTGGTCAGTACCCGACATATCTGGCTCGATGGCACCGCAGGCGCCAACACGATCATCCAAGGAAATATCATCGGCCTCGACGTTACGGGCACCCTCGATAAGAGCAGCGGCGACGGCATTCTGATCAACGCCGGCGCCCACACGACCATTGGCGGCACTGACTCGCAGGCTCGCAACGTCATCGGCGGCGTGACCGTCGGCATCAACCTCAGCACCAGCGGGACGAACTACGGCACCGTCATCCAGGGCAACTACATCGGCACCGACATTTCCGGCACCTTGGACGCGGGCAACGTCACCGGCATCGCCATCGGCAACGCGCCGGGAACCACGGTGGGCGGCGCCGCGGCCGGCGCCGGCAACGTCATCAGCGGCAACAACAGCGTTGGCGTGAGTATCACGATCGCAGCCAACTCTGTCATTCAGGGCAACTTCATCGGCACCGACGCGACAGGCTCGGCGGCCGTTGCCAACGGTATCGGCGTGCAGGTTTCCTCAAGCGCCGATAACAACACCATCGGCGGCAGCGGCGCGGGCGAAGGCAACATCATCAGCGGCAACGCGGTCGTCGGCGTTGATTTGTCCGGAAGCGGCGCGACGAACAACCTTGTTCAAGGCAACTTGATCGGCACGGATTTGACCGGCACCCTCGACATCGCCAACGATATTGGCGTGCGCGTAACCAACGGCGCGACCGGCAACACCATCGGCGGAACCTCGGGGACGGCCGGCAACCGCATCGCCGGGAACTTCGGCGGCGCGACGGGAACGGGCGTGGAGATTAGCGGCGCGGGCACCGCGAACAATGTCGTCCTTGGCAACATCATTGGGTTGAGTTCCGACGGGGCCGCCCTGAAAAACAGCACGGGAGTGTACGTCAGCGCCGACGCGGACAACAATACGATCGGCGGCACCGCGGCCGGCTCCGCGAATACCATTAGCGGCAACGTCACCGGCGTGCGCCTGACGGGGACTGGTACGTCGGATAATGCCGTGTTGGGTAACGTCATCGGCACCGACCCAACCGGTGCGGTGGCGAGGGGCAACACCAGCGGCGTTGTAATTGATTTGGGCGCGACCGACAACACCATCGGCGGCACGACGGCGGCCGATCGCAACATCATCAGCGGGAACACGAGCTACGGCATTAAGATCAACGGCGCGGGCGGGTCGGGAACGACGGCGAACGTTGTCCTTGGAAATTACATCGGCACCGATGTGAGTGGGCTCGTGGACCTGGGCAATAGTCTCTCGGGTGTGCAAATCGAAGAATCCGGGGGAAATACCATCGGCGGTCTTGTTGCTGGTTCACGAAACGTGATTTCCGGAAACAATGACTCCGGAATCTACATTCAAGGACCGCTTGCCGGCTCGAATCAAATCCTCGGCAACTACATCGGAATCAACTCGGCCGGCACCTTGGCGTTAGCCAATTCATCATTTGGCGTCGGCATCGCTACACACGACACAACTGTGACCGGCAATGTCATCAGTGGCAATTTGCTTGCAGGTGTGGATATCGCCGGCGCTTCCGGCAGTAACAATGTAATCACGGGCAATTTCATCGGCACCAACGCTGCCGGGACGGCGTCGGCAGCTAACACCATAGGCATTGTCGTCGAATTCGGAGCAAAGAATAACACCATCGGCGGATCCACTGGCGCTGAACGAAACATCATCAGCGGCAACAGCGGCGATGGTATCCGGATTGTTGATGTCGGCACGACCGGGAACATCGTGTACGGCAACTTCGTCGGCGTGCTCAGCGACGGTAGCACGAAGTTGGCCAACGCCGGCGACGGCATCGAGTTGTTCGACGCCCCGGCGAATACCATCGGTGGCGTCGCGCCGGGGCAACGTAACCTTGTCAGCGGCAACACCGGCGTGGGTATCAAGCTGAGCAACGCTAACGATAATTTCGTCACGAACAATCTCGTCGGCGTCGATTGGAACGGCACGGCCGCCCTCGGTAATCAAGGGCTGGCCGGTATCATGTTGGAACGCACGGCGGCCCGCAACACGATCAATTACAACGTCGTCTCCGGCAACGTCGGCCACGGTTTCTACTTCACCGGCACACCGGCAGATAATGTTCTGACCGCGAACCGGATCGGCACGGACACCGACGGCGAAACCGATCTTGGCAACGCGGCCGACGGCATCCATTTCGTTTCCGGTGCGGCAAACACCATTGGCGGCAACGCTGTCGCGGATCGAAACATTATCTCGGGCAACGAGGGCAGCGGCATCGTCGTCGGCGGGACCACGATCAATACGCGCATCTGGGGCAACTACATCGGCACCGACATTAGCGGTACGGGTGTTCTGGGTAACACCAGTGCAGGCGTTAGCCTTCTTTCAAGTGACAACACCGTTGGCGGCACCGCGGCGGGTGTCGGCAATCTCATCAGCGGCAACGCGGGATCGGGCATCGAGATTAGCGGCGGTAGCGACAATTTGGTCCAGGGTAACATCATCGGCGCCAACAAGAATGCCGCGGCGCCGATCTCCGGCACGGTCGGTCTCTACACCGGCGATGGCAGCGCCATCGACCGTTCCGGCAACGGCAACAATGGCACGCTGCAGGGCGGCGTAACCTACGCCCCGGGCAAGTTCGGCCTGGCCTACGAATTTCATAACGCCGTCAGCGAGCAAGTTCAGATTCCCGATTCGGACGAACTCGACCTGACCACCCTGACGCTCGACGCCTGGGTCAATCTCGCCAGCATGCCGACGATCGATGGCTTCAGCGGCGCCTACGCGGTGATCGTCAAAGGCGATTCCGGCCTTTCGCTCAACTATGGGCTTTACATTTACAAGGTCGGCACGTCGCTCGAATTGACATTCCGGTTCTTCGACAATGATGAGGACGGCTACAACGAATTTACGACCTCGGGGTCGGCATTGACCACGGGCACGTTCCACCATGTGGCCGCGACGTTCGATGGTGCCAACATCCGTTTGTACGTGAACGGCACCGAAGCCGGCAGCTTCGCCCATTCGCACATTGGGAATCACAACGCGGACCCGCTGCGGCTCGGCAGCAGCGGCACTTCCCAGCAGTTCGACGGCCTCATCGACGATGTCGGCATTTACAATCGCGCCTTGTCTACTGCCGAGATCAGCGCCATCGCCGGAAGCGCCAATCCGAAAGACGCGATCCTCGGCAATGCCAACGGTGTGACGTTGACCGGCGGCGCGGCCAGCAACACCATCGGGGGCACGGCTGCCGGGGCGCGGAATATCCTCAGCGGTAACAGCACCGCCGGCGTGCAATTCTCCGGCGGGACCACCTCGAATAACGTCGTCGCGGGCAACTACATCGGCACCGCGGCCAATGGCATGACGGCCATGAGAAATGGCATGGGCGTGCAGAGTTTCTCCCTCGGCACCGGCAACATCATCGGTGGCACGACCGCGACAGCCCGCAACATCATCTCCGGCAACGCGGGTCAGGGGCTGGGGCTGTCGGACAACATGACCGTCCAGGGCAACTACATCGGCCTCGGAACCGATGGCCAAACGAAGGTCGCCAACGGTCTCGAGGGCATCAAGATCAACGGCAGCAACAACACCATCGGCGGCGCGGTTTCCGGCGCCGGCAACGTCATCGCCGGCAACGCCACGGCTGGTATTCAAATCGAGTCTGTGGGTGGCGCCATTAGTGGGAATGTTGTCCAGGGCAACCTGATCGGCGTCGATTCCACGGGATCCGTTGGGATAAATACGGGGGCGTTTGGCATCATCGTGGCTGGCGTGTTAGGTCCGGTCACGGGCACGACCATCGGCGGCACGACCGCGTTGGCCCGCAACGTCATCAGCGGCAGCACCAATGGCATCGGCCTGACCGGCTCAGGCGTTTCCGGCACGCTAGTCCAGGGCAACTATGTCGGCACCGATGCAACGGGCAACAGCGGCATCGGCAATCACAACGCCGGTATCCTGCTATCGTCCGGCGCGGCGAACAACACCATCGGCGGCACTGCTGCGGGGGCCGGTAACCTGGTCAGCAGCAACGGATACGGGATCTCGGTGGGGGATTCCGGCAACACGCTCATCCAGGGCAATCTCATCGGCACCAAGGCTGATGGGCTAACGGCCCTGGGCAACGATTTCAGCGGTATCTACGTCAGCGGTGCCGGCTCGGCTGGTACGACGATCGGCGGTTCCGCCGCCGGCGCCCGCAACATCATCGGCGGCACGCGCCAAACCGGATCCTGGTTTGATTCCGGAAACGGCATTGGACTGACCAACGTCGCCGGGATTACCATCCAGGGCAATTACATCGGCGTTGGCATCGACGGCTCGACGAGCATCGGGAATGCCGCCGGAGGCATCGGCATCGCCGCCACGGCCGTCGGTGCCCCGATTCAGATCGGCGGCTCCGGCGCGGGTGAAGGGAATATCATCGCCGGCAACGCCCGGGTCGGCATCCAAGCCTTTGACGCCGATAACGTCATCGTTCAGGGCAATCGGATCGGCACCGATGCCAATGGAAATAATCAGCTCGGCAACGGGACGGGCAACGGCATGACGGCTCTCGAGTCGAGCGGATGGACAATCGGCGGCACGAGTTCTTGGTTGGGTGGCAAGCTGTCTGGCGCCGGCAACCTGATCGCCGGCCACTATCTTTATGGTATTCAGGTATCTCAGAATTCCTCGAACTTCGTCGTTCGCGGTAACGCCATCGGCACGGACGTAACAGGTTCGACAGGTCTAGGCAACGACGGCGGGATTCGAATTGAAGGCACGGGCCACACCATCGGTGGAGCCGGTGCTGGACAAGGCAATCTGATTTCGGGTAATAACAGCTTTGGCGTGTTCCTTGATAATGCCGATGGCGCAATCGTCCTGGGCAACTATTTCGGCACCGATCACTCCGGCCTGCTGCCCTTGGGTAACGCCCACGGTGGTATTTGGATCAGCGGAACCTCGGTCGCTAATTCGACCAACAATGCCACCATCGGCGGCACGGGAGCCGGCGAAGGAAACCTCGTTGCTTACAACGGTAGAGCCGGTATCGCGCTCGATGGCTCTGGTGTCTCGGGCATCACCCTTCGCCGCAATCTGGTCTACGCCAACAACGCCGGCGGGCCGCAAATCGTCCTTGAAAACGGCGCCAACGCCAATCAGCCGGCGCCGACCATCACCGGCGTTCTTGGCGGGGCCAGCACGCGGGTCTACGGCAGTATGACTGCCGCCGCCAGCGCTGCCTACGTCCTCGAATTCTTCGACGCGCCCAGCGGCACCGAGGCTCGGCGATACATTGGCTCCACCACGGTCGTCACCGACAACACCGGCTTCGTGGCCTTCGAGATCCCCATCGCCTCTGCCACGCCGTTCGGCGTCCAAGTGACCGCGACCACCACTGCTGTCGCCAGCGGCAACACCTCGGCGCTTGCCCCCAGCTATACATCGTCGGCCGCCGTCATCACGGGCATCCCGACCATCACCGCCGAAGGAACGCCGATCACCGCCAACGCCCTCACCGTCGCCGACCCCGGCATCGGCAACGTCACCGGCTACTCGTGGAGTGTCACCCGCAACGCGCTCCCGTTCGCCTTGCCGCAGGGCACGATCACCGACGAGACGGCGTTCCGCTTCACGCCGACCGATGAAGGCAATTACACGGTCACGCTGGTGGTGGTCACCAGCACCGGCGTCATCGCGCCTCCGGTGACGGCGGCCTTCACCGCTCTCAACGTCGCTCCGGAAGTGCTCATCAACGGCATGCCGTCGGTGTCGCCGCCGCATACCACCATCAACCTCACCGGCTCGGTCAACGATCTCGGCACCGAAGATTCCCACATCCTCACATGGCAGGTCTTCCGCAACGGCGCTCCGGTCGGTGCCCCGGTCAGCGGACCGGGACTAACCAATCTCTCGTTCACGCCGACGGGCAACGGTATCTGGGTCGTCAATCTCAGCGCCGATGACGGCGACGGCGGAATCGGCACGCGATCGACGGCCGTCCTCGTCACGGGCGCTACGCCGCTGGCCACCATTATCGCCCCCGTCGATAGTGACGAAGGCTATCCGGTCCACGCCACGGTTTCGCTCGCCGAGATTCTCGACGCCGACAACCTCGATTTCGCCTGGACCGTCTATCGCAACGGCTCGACCTTCGCCACCGGCAACCAGCCGTTCATCGACTTCGTTCCCACGGACAACGCCGACTACGTCATCACGTTGCAGATCACCAGCGCCGGCGGCACCGTGGACGTCGAGCCGCACATCACCCACGTCCACAACGTCAACCCGACGGTGCGCATCAGCGGCATCCCGGCGACCGCGAACGCCGGCACCGCCATGACCCTCAGCGCCGTTATCGACGACCTCGGCACCGACGACACCCACACCGTCAGTTGGCAGATCACCAGCAACAACGGCCAGTCGCCCGTCACCGGCGCCGGCTCCAGTATCCTGTTCACGCCGATCGGCGAAGGCACCTATTTGGTTCGCGTGACGGTGCTGGACGATGACGGCGGCGTAGTCACGACGGCCGCGTCGTTCGACGTTGTCGAGACGGGGTTGATTGTCTCCATCACCGGCGTCGGCGCAACCGGCCCCGAAGGAACCGCCGTCACGGCGACGGCGTCGATCGCCAACCCGTTGGGCGCCACCTTCACCTACGACTGGAACGTCACCAAGAACGGCGACCCGTACCGCTCTGGATCGGGGTCCAGCTACACGTTTACGCCCGACGACAACGGGCATTATTCGATTCATGTGCTGGTAACCGCGAGCGACGGCCGCGTCGGCTCGGCGACCACGGCAATCGATGCCTTCAACGTCGCGCCGGTTGCCACGTTGAGCGGAGTGCCGGCCTCGTCGCCGGAAGGCTCCGAGATCGTCGTCACGGCCGGCGCGACCGATATGGGCAGCGCCGACAGTATCTCGCTTGCTTGGACGGTTCTCAAGAATGGCGGCTTCTACGTCGGCGGCAAAGGCCCCACGGTCCGATTCACGCCCGACGACAACGCGACCTACACGATCAACCTGACGGCGACCGACGACGACCTCGACTCCGGCTTCACGTCGGCTTCGGTTTCGGTGTTCAACGTGGCGCCAACGGTCGCGGTATCCGGCGACCCGGCCTTGACGAGCCTCGACGGCGTGACGGTTGGCCTGTCGGCGCTCATCACTGACCCAGCGACCGGCGACACGTTCGCCCCGGGCCAGATTAGCTGGACGGTCACCCGCGACGGCAGTTTCTTTGCCGGCGGTTTTGGGCATTCGTTCAGCTTCACGCGAATCAGCGGCGGCGTTTATGCCGCGACCGTCACCGTGGACGATCTCGACGGCGGCATCACGAGCAAGGCCACGCTGATCGTCACGGGAGACGCCTCGGCGAACACGATCACGATCGACGCGACCACGCCGGGCATCGGCGGCGTCGATCAAGTGTTGGTGCAAGTATTGGGCGGCGATGATCGGGTGATTGTCTCCTCAGCTTTAACCGTGTCAATGGTGATCGACGGCGGCGCCGGCAACGACACGCTCTCGGGCGGCAGCGGTGACGATCTGATCATTGCCGGCACGGGCAATAACAGCCTGAGTGGCAATGCCGGCAACGACACCCTCGTGGGCGGCGGCAGCGATTCGATGGCTGGCGGCCTCGGTAACGACACCTATGTCGTGCATTTCAGCGAGGTCAGCCTGACCGAAGTCGGCACGGGAATCGACACGATCGACCTGACTCAGGTGCCGTTCGGCGTGACGTTTAACCTCGGCTTGCAAGATGGCACGGCGCAGACCGTCAACGCGACGGCAAGCCCGGGAAGCACGCTGTCGATCGTCGGCGGGTTCGAGATTCTCAAAGGCTCCGACTACGGCGACAACTTCACAACCAGCGTCAGTCAAACGACCCTGTTCGGCGGCGAAGGCAACGACACCGTCACCGCAACGGCTGGGGCGCAGATCACAATCTTCGGCGGCGAGGGCAACGACTCGATCGCGGCCACCGCAGGCTCGCAGATCACGATCTTCGGCGGCGAAGGCAACGACTCGGTCCTTGCCGGCGGCGCGTCGCAAGTGACGATCTTCGGCGATACCGGCGATGACTCGATCGCGGCCGCGGCGGGCAGCCAGATCACGATCTTCGGCGGCGAGGGCAACGACTCGGTCGTTTCCTCGGGCGGCACGCAAATCACGATCTTTGGCGGGCTTGGCGGCGACAACGTTGTGGTCAGCGGCGGTAGTGGCGTGCTGCTATTCGGCGGCGACGCGAACGTTTTGGGCGCGACGATCACGCAATACGGCGACACCGGCGATGATTCGATCGCGGCGACGGGCGGCACGCAAATCACGATCTTCGGCGGCGACGGCAACGATTCCGTTGCAGCCTCGGGCGCCACGCAGGTGACGATCTTCGGCGGCGAGGGCAACGACTCCATTGCCGCGACGAGCGGCGGGCAAATCACGATCTTTGGCGGCGAGGGGAACGATTCGATCGCGGCGACGGGTGGCGGGCAGATAACGATCTTCGGCGGCGAGGGGAACGATTCCATCGCGGCAGGCGGCGCTCTGCAAGTGACCATCTTCGGTGGCGACGGAGCGGATTCGGTTTCCGCCACGGCTGGGGCGCAGATCACGATCTTCGGCGGCGAAGGCAACGACTCCATCGCGGCGACCGGCGCGTTGCAAGTCACGATCTTTGGCGATACTGGCGATGACTCGATTGCCGCGACATCCGGGGCGCAGATCACGATCTTCGGCGGCGAAGGCAATGATTCTGTCGCCGCGACGGGCGGCACGCAAGTCACGATCTTCGGCGGCGAGGGTAACGACTCGATCGCGGCCACGGGCGGCACGCAAGTCACGATCTTCGGCGGCGACGGCAATGACTCGATCGCGGCCGCCGCCGGCGCTCAGGTGACCATTTTTGGCGATACCGGCGACGACTCGATCGCGGCCACCGGCGGCACGCAAGTCACGATCTTTGGCGGCGAAGGCAACGATTCGGTGGTGGCCTCGGGCGGCACGCAGATCACCATCTTCGGCGACACCGGCGACGATTCGATCGTGGCCGGCGCGGGATCGCAGATCACGATTTTCGGTGGCGATGGCAACGATTCCATCACCGCAACGAGCGGTTCGCTCATCACGATCTTCGGCGGCGAGGGCAACGACTCGATCGCCGCGACGGGCGGGACGCAGATCACGATCTTCGGCGGCGAAGGCAACGATTCTATTATCGGTGGCGGCGCGGGTCAGGTGACCATCTTCGGCGGCGAAGGTAACGACTCGATCGCAGCCACCGGCGGCAGCCAGATCACGATCTTCGGCGACACCGGCGATGACTCCGTTGCGGCGTCCGGCGGTAGCCAGATCACGATCTTCGGCGGCGAAGGCAACGACACGGTCGCGGCTGTTGGCGGTTCGCAGGTGACGATCTTTGGCGGCGAGGGTAACGATTCGATCCTTGCCGGCGGCGCGACCCAGGTCACGATCTTCGGCGGCACCGGCGACGATTCGGTGGCAGCTTCGGCCGGCAGCCAGATTACGATCTTCGGCGGCGACGGCAATGACACGATCACCTCATCGGGCGGGGCCCAGATCACCATCTTCGGCGGCGACGGCAACGATTCGGTCGTGGCCACGGGCGGCACGCAAGTGACGATCTTCGGCGGCGAGGGCAACGACTCGGTCGCGGCCGGCGGCGCATCGCAGATTACCATCTTCGGCAACGAAGGCGATGATGTGGTTCAAGCCTCGGGTGGGGCCGTCATCCTCGCTTACGGCGGCGAGGGCAACGATTCGCTGTCAACCGAGGCCGGTGTGGTCGGCGTGGTGGCGCTGGTTGGCAACTCCGGGGCGGACTTCATCGCGGTCAATGCCGGCTCGACCGTCGTGGTCTTTGGCGGCGAGGGCAACGACTCGATGACCGCCGCCACCGCGGGAAGCCATGTCACGATCTTCGGCGGCGAAGGGAATGACTCGATCGCGGCGGCGTCGGGTAGCCAGGTCACGATCTTCGCCGAAAATGGCGCCGACAACGTCGTCGTCACAGGCGGAATTGAGGTTCGCGTCTTCGGTGGCGAGGGGAACGATTCACTTGTCGCCGCCGGCGGTAGCCTCGTCACGATCTTCGGCGAGACCGGCAACGACACGCTCTGTGCGTCCGGCGGCAACCAAGTGTCGATGTTCGCCGGCACCGGCAACGACTTCGTGTGTGGCATCGGCGGCACCGGCGTCATCCTGCTCGGCGAAGTCGGCAACGACACCATTACCGCGACCGGCACCGATAGCATGATCCTCTTCGGCGGACGTGGCGACGACCTGTTGAATGCTTCCAATAGCATCAACCCGCTCATGTTCGGCGACGACGGCAACGACACCTACGTTTTCGGTGCCGGCGCCACGACCATGAACGCACGCATCAAGGAGATTCTGACTCTCGAAGTCACCGACGATGAACGGGCGACTCGTGGGGCCGACACGCTCGATCTTTCCGGCTTCTTTGCCGTCACCGTGAGCCTGGGCGTCTTCGGGTCGGAGCAAGACGCGCTGGTCGGCCTGCAATCCGTCGGGGCCAATTTCACGCTGGCCATCTTCGGCGATTACGAAAACGTCATCGGCACTGCCGGCAACGACTTTATCAGCGGCTCAGCTCGGGCCAACTTGCTCATGGGCATGGGCGGCAACGACACCATCGAAGGCGGCGCCGGCGACGATACGCTCGATGGCGGCACCGGCGACGATTCGCTTAAGGGCGAACTCGGCGACGATACCTACACCTTTGCCGCCGGCCCGCAGGGCGTGGACATCATCGACGAAGCTCCAGGCCTCGATTCCGACACGCTCGACTTCTCGATGCTCACCGGAGCGGTCATGGTCGATCTCGGATCGACCGCTCCGCAGATTCAAGCCGGCGGCGACGTCACCATTCAACTGACAGACCCGCTCGGCGTCGAAAATGTCATCGGCAGCGACTTCAACGACATGATGACCGGCAACGCCCGCAACAACGTCTTCACCGGCGGCAAGGGCGACGACGTGATGGGCGGTGGCGCCGGCAGCGACACCTACGTCTTTGGAGCCGGAAACCTCGGTAACGACACGGTGAACGAAGCCCCAGGCGTCGATTCCGACACCCTCGACTTCTCCGAGCTTCGCGGACCGATCGAGTTGGACCTTAATTCCAACGCTTCTCAGAATCTCGGTAACGGCGCGCTGACGCTGGCCCTTTCGGGCGGAATGGGTCTGGAAAACGTGGTCGGCACGAGCTTCGGCGATCGCCTCCTCGGCAACGCTCGCGACAACGTGCTGATCGGCGCCGGCGGGACGGACTTCGTCGACGGCGGCGCCGGCAGCGACATTGTGCAGGGCGGCATCACCCAGGTGGTCTATCTCGACTTCGACTCGGCGACGAACCTGCTCGAAGACGAAGTGGAATACACCGTCGATGAACGCAACGAGATTCAGGCGCGCCTGCAAGCCGACTTCGGCCCATTCGGGTACACGTTTACGCAGGACGTGTCGTTGGCGCGGTCCCTCACGGCTGCCGCGGGTGGTCAGTTCATCACGGTGCGCTACAACGACGGCCCGTCGGGCGACATCGGCGGCGTGGCTCAGGAGCTGGACTTCCGCAATGTGCGTCGCGGCGGCCTAGCCACGGTGAACGTCAACGGCCTGATCGGTAACGACGGTCAGCCCGACCTCGACGGCAATACTGACACGGCGATTCGTGACAACCTCGTTGGTCTCAGCGCGACCGTTACCGCGCACGAAATCGGTCACCTCGTCGGGTTGCGTCACGGTGACAGTTTCGGGCCGATCGGCAGCGGCATCTACGGCGCGGTGGCGACGGCCGATTACCTGCCGGCCTACACGGGACCGACGGGGGCGATCGAGACCTCGCGCCACATCATGGCGTCGCCGGATTCCGTCGGCATCCCGCTTTCGGCATCGTTGGGCGACACCTATTTCGGTGAACGTGAGGCGATCAAGTTGGCCTTCGCCGATGCCGGCATCGCCATCGTTGAAGGCAATGGGCTTAGGGACACATTCGGAGGCGCTCAGGCCCTCGGCGAATTGCCGCGTCTGGCCGTCCCGAACACGCTACAGTCGGGCGACGCCCATTACGGTATGACGTTCGACGTGTCAGCCGTTGCAGTCATCGGCTCGATCAATCTCAATGGTGCCGTCAGCGAGAACGACATTTACTCGTTCGTCGGCCGCGCCGGCGACCTGATGAACTTCGGCGTTTACTCGACAACGTCAGTGCCGCGCCCGAGCAATACCATCGACTCCGTGCTGCGAGTCTTCGACGCCGCCGGCAACGAGTTGGCCGTCAACGATGACGATTTCGAGTCGATTGACTCGTCGATCGTTGACTTCGTGCTGCCCGGCGACGGCATCTATTACGTCATGGTCGATACCTTCGCGGCGTCGCAGGATATCGACACGGGTAGCTATCAGTTGTTCATGTATCGGTTCGCGGCCACGACCGGTTCCCAGCCGGTTCGCGGGACGGGCGACACCCTCATTGGCGGGCTGGATCTAGATGTGCTGATCGGCGGCACGGGCAACGACGCCTTCACCGCTTATGGCGTGGAAGGCGACGTGGTCTACGGCGGGTCCGGCTACGACGTGCTGACCTATGCCGCCGGCGTCCCGCAGCACTACGACGTCGAGGCCCTCAAAAATCTCAACCTGCCCCCGTCGATGGCGCCGCTATTCACGGCCCACACCACGGAAGGCGGACTGGTGTCCTTCGTAGCACCGGCGAACGATCCGGATTCCGTCGATCGTCTGACGTTCTCGATGTCGGCCGAAGCCGGCTACGACTTCCCGGAGGGGGCGTCGTTCGATGCGGCGACGGGTCGATTTTCGTGGGTGCCAGCCGACGATGGATATTATGGCGTGCGTTTGACCGTTACGGACGCGGGTGGTCTGAGCGACTCCGAAGTGTTGTTCATCAGTGTGCAGAATCTGCCGCCGGTGGTGGCGTCGATCGCGGATCAAACGATCGACGAAGGATCGGCCATCGCGGTGACGGGAAGCTTCTACGATCTTGGGGCGCGCGATACTTGGACGGCGACCGTCAACTACGGCGATGGCTCCGGTGTGCAACCGCTATCGTTGCACCCCAGTGGAAGATTTGATCTGAATCACGTGTACGCCGACAACGGCGACTACACCGTGACGGTAACGGTGACGGATGACGATCTCGCTCCCGGCTCGTCGAGCTTCGTGGTGCATGTGGGCAATACCGACCCGACAGCGTCGCTGGGCAACAACGGCCCCGCAGCCGAGGGCAGCCCGGTTACGGTAAGCTTCACGGGCGGCACCGACGATTCAACGGTTGACAGAACGTCATTGCATTACAGCTTCGCCTTGAGCGCCGCGGGACTGGCAGATACTTACGCCCTGGCGGGAACGGCAACGAGCGCTGGTTTTAGCTTCGGTGACGATGGGCTGTACATGGTGTACGGCCGGGTGATCGACAAAGACGGCGGGTACACCGACTACACGACGACGGTTGCGGTCTACAACGAATCGCCGGCGGCAATCGTGGGTGCCGCCGCGACGATCGATGAAGGGACGACGTTCATCCGCAACGGCAGCTTCATCGATGCCGGTGCCGACACCTGGACGGCAACAGTGAACTACGGCGATGGCTCGGGCGAACAGCCACTTGCTTTGACGGGTCACGACTTCACGTTGAATCACCTTTACGCCGACAGCGGCACCTACGTGATCACCGTGACGGTGCTGGACGACAACGGCGGGAACAGCACTCGCAGCCTGACGGTAACGGTGAACAATACGGCGCCGACAGCGACGCTCGGCAACAACGGGCCAATCGCGGAAGGTCACGCGGCGACGGTGAGCTTTACGGGTGCCTATGATGATTCGAGCGTCGATCAGGCGTCGCTTCGATACAGCTTCGCCTTGAGTGCCGGCGGGTTGGCGGGCAGTTACGCCACGGCGGGCAACGCGGCGAGCACTTCGTTCCTGTTTGCCAATGACGGCAGCTACATAGTCTACGGGCGGGTGTTTGACAAAGATGGTCATTATTCCGATCATCAAACGATCGTCATTGTGTCGAACGATGCACCGGCGGTGTCGGCAGGCGGCGCCGCGGGACTTCCTGAGGGAGGGCGATTGCTGCGGGCGGGCAGCTTTTTCGATTCGGGTGCGGATAGCTGGACGGCGACAGTGAATTACGGCGACGGCTCGGGCACGCAGCCTCTGACGCTTAACCCCGATGGCAGCTTCCCGCTCGACCATGTTTACGCGGACAACGGCACGTACACGGTGACCGTGACAGTCAGCGATGGCGCCAGCACCGGCTCGACGAACTTCACGGTAACTGTCGTCAATCTGGCGCCGGAAGCCGTGCTCAGCAATAACGGCCCGATCATCGAGGGCAGCGCCGTGACGATCAGCTTCGCGGACGGCATTGACCCGTCGACGGTTGACAGCACGTCGCTGCGATACAGCTTTGCCACGAGCATGGCCGGTCTGGCGACCGACTTTGCATCGGCGGGGACTTCGACGAGCACAAACATCACGTTCAACGACAACGGCTCTTACACGGTCTATGGTCGTGTGATCGACAAAGACGGCGGGTTCACCGATTACACGACGACGGTGGGCGTGAACAATTCCGCGCCGGTCGTGAGCGCCGGCGGCAACGAGACGTTACCCGTTGGCGTTGGGGCGTTCAGCAGATCGGGCAGCTTCACCGATCCGGGTTCGGACACGTGGTCGGGGACGGTGAACTATGGCGACGGCAGCGGCGACCAGCCGTTGACGCTGACCCCGAGCAAGACGTTCGCGTTGAACCACACGTATACGACGAGCGGCACCTATACCGTCACGGTGACCGTCGAGGACGACGACCTTGGCGTGGGCACGACGAGCTTCACGGTGACGGTGGACTTGGTATCGAACACCGCTCCGACGGCGGCGATCACCGGTCCGACGACGTTCTTCAGTGGTCAGAATGTGGCATTCACGCTGAGCGCATCGGATTCGACATCCGACATGGCTGCGGGCTTCGTCTACACGATCGATTGGGGTGATGGAACGACGAACACCGTGGTACCGCGAACGGCGAACAACGGCAGCGGCGTGGTGGTGAATCACACATACACGACCGAGGGCACGTTCACTATTCGCGTCACGGCGACCGACGTCGGCAACCTGACCAGCGCCGAGGCAACGCTGAATGTCGCAACGCAGTTGGCGATGATCGTCACCGAGGGTTCACGGCAGGTGCTGGTTGTCAACGGTACGTCGGATTCGGACGACATCCGGGTTCAGTTGAAGACCGGCAACGCGGATCGGCTCGTGATCAAGATCAAGGACCGCGACGACCGCGAATTCCAGTGGAAGAATGCGTTCGGCGCTCACATGGTGGACGCCATCCGAATCATCGCGGGTGACGGCAACGACAAGGTGAAGATCGACCACGACGTGTTGCTCAATGCCGAGATCGATGGCGGCAAGGGTGACGATCGCTTGCAGGGCGGCGGCGGTCATGACATCTTGATCGGCGGCGACGGGAATGATCTGCTCATCGGCGGCGACGGTCGGGATATCCTTGTAGGCGGCATGGGCGCCGATCAGATTGCGGGTAACGCGATGGATGACATTCTGATCGCGGGCAAGACGGATTACGGCTCGAATCTCACGCAATGGCGTCAGATCCAAGCGGAGTGGCTCACGACGAATGCCTACAACGTGCGAGTGAACAATATCAAGGCGGGCATCGGCACCGGTGGTTTGGTGTTGAACGACACCACGGTTGACGACGACGGCGTGCAGGACGTTTTGGCGGGCGATCAAGGTCTGGATTGGTTCCTGTTCAACCAGGACGGCGACGGTGGGTCAAAGGACCGCGTAACGGACCTCGCCAGTGGCGAAGTGCCTACGGATATTGACATCGTGTAGGCCATTTGTCGAGCGTTGTTGCAATTGCGCGCTCCGGGCGGCATGATAGATACTTGGTATCGATTACCGCTCGGAGTGTTGCACCATGCGTCGAGTCCTTGCATTCATCGCGGTGGTCTTCGCCGCCAACACAAGCTACGCTGACGACGCCAAGGCGGTCGCCGCCAAGGCTCGCGAAGTTGCCGGGACCGCGGAATTTCTCCGCCATATCCCGAAACACTTTGCCACACTTCAGAGTGTCGATGCCGTATCGCGACGGGTCACACTGTTGATCGAGGGCGACAAGGTTGCCAAGACCTGGGAACTTGTGCCCGACGCCGAGCTAAAGGTTGCCGGTTGGTGGGCGAGGCTCGAACACTTCACGGCGGGCGATCGTGTCTGGGTGTGGTTTCAGACCGACCGCAAGAAGCAACCTGTCAGCGTGTTGATGATGGCCGATGAGCCGAGCCAACTCGATATTCACGATGTGCCTTGGACGATTGCCGCCGCGAAGCCCGGTGAGGTGACGCTGAAACCCGCCAAGGGTGCCGAGCGGATCGTCAAACTTAAATCGCCGACGATGCTGGCGACCGGCACGCGCGTTTGGTATCAGACGGCCGGCGACGCGATTCGTTTGTTGCACGACTCCAACGAATTCGAAGCGCGTCGGTCGGCTCAGAAACAGGCGATGCGGCAACTCTGGGAGAAAGCCGGCTTGCCGGGAACGATCTCGTTCCTTCATCCGCTCAGTGGCGAGTTGGAGCTAATGCTTGACCACGAAGCGATGCGCTGGGCCCGAGCGTTGAAGCCGGGCGATGAAGTCTCGTTGATGACTCAACCGCCCGCGAGGGCCGCCGTTCGTGAAGTCAAACCGTGGCGTGAACGGACGCAACTGCGCCTTGTGGTAGCGTTCAACGACCAGCTTGACTTGCGCGCCGCGCAACGTGTTCACGTCAAGGTTCCCGTGCCGGCGATCTCGGTACAGGAGTCGAAGTTCCCTCCGGATCTCGGCCGGCGCCAAGAGAAAGCCGAGCGAATCGAGTGGTTCTTGGCGAGTATCTATTGCACCTGCTTGGTACGCGGCAACATCTGCACCGGCCATTTCTACACGCTGGCGAGTTGCAACCCCAACGGTTGCGGTCAACCGAATCTGGTTCGCAAACAACTGGCCAAGATGATCGACGACGGTCTAACCGACGTGCAAATATTTGAGGCCCTATTGAAGGAACATGGCCCCGGATTGCTCAAGCCGCATCTGTTGCCCTGACGACCGAGGGGATTGTTTGCCATGAGTCGTGTCATTGCCTTGGCCTTACTTATGCTGACCACCGCGAATCTGAATGCCGAGCGGCCCGCGATTGCGGCGGGCCAGGCCGGGCGTTCGGTGGTAATCGCGCCGCATGGCATGGTCTGTTGCGCGCATCCGTTGGCGGCGCAAATCGGCTTGGACGTGCTGAAATCCGGGGGCAACGCCGTCGATGCCGCCATCGCGGTTAACGCTGCACTGGGGCTGATGGAGCCGATGAGTTGCGGGATCGGCGGCGATCTGTTCGCCATCGTCTGGGACGCCAAGACGAAGAAACTCTATGGGCTGAACGCCAATGGCGCGGCTCCACGCCGGGCCACGCGCGAGTGGTTTGCCGCCAAGGGCTTCAACGAGATTCCGGAAACGGGGCCTCTGAGCTGGTCGGTGCCCGGCTGTGTTGACGGTTGGGCCGAACTACAAAAGCGTTTCGGGACTCGCACGCTGGGCCTATTGCTTGAACCGTCGATTCGCTATGCCGTCGATGGCGTTCCGGTGCCGGAGATAATCGCCGGATATTGGCATGGCGCTCATCGCAAACTCGCGGCCGATGCCGGTTCGATGGTTGTCTATTTGATCGATGGTAGACCGCCCCGAATTGGCGAGCCGTTCAAGAATCCGGCGCTGGCTCAGACCTATCGAGCCATCGCCAAAGATGGACGCGACGCCTTTTACCAAGGGGAGATCGCTCGCCGGCTCGTTTCGTTCTCCGAGAAACACGGCGGATTGTTGTCGCTCCAAGATTTGTCAGAGCATCATTCCGAGTGGGTCGATCCGGTGACGACGGCGTATCGAGGTGTGGATGTCTTCGAGCTTCCGCCGCCAGGGCAGGGGATCGCGGCGCTACAGATGCTGAATATCCTCGAAGGCTTTGACCTCAAGAAAATGGGGCCAACCTCGCCGGACTATTGGCATCTCCTGATCGAGTCAAAGAAATTGGCCTACGCGGATCGTGCGAAATTTTACGCCGACCCGCGCTTCGCCAAACTGCCGGTGGCGGAGCTGATTTCAAAGCCATACGCCGCGAAACGCCGCGCGTTGATCCAACCAGATCGGGCACTCACCGACGTCGAAGCCGGCGACCCGAAACTGGGCAAGGCGGACACGACCTATCTGTGCGTCGTGGACAAGGATCGCAATTGCGTGTCGCTGATTCAGAGCAACTATTTCGGTTTCGGGTCGGGAAACACACCGCCGGATTTGGGGTTCGCGATCCAAAATCGAGGTACGCTCTTCGCTCTCGACGCCAACCATGCCAATCGGCTCGAGCCGGGCAAGCGTCCGTTCCACACGATCATCCCGGCGATGGCCCTTCGCGATGGCCGGCCGTGGTTGGTTTTCGGCGTCATGGGCGGCGACATGCAGCCGCAGGGACATGTTCAGGTCTTGGTTAATCTGATCGATTTTGAAATGAATCTCCAGGCAGCCGGCGAGGCGCCTCGAGTCGAACATCGCGGTTCGGCGACGCCGACGGGTCAGGCCGCATTGGGCGGGGGCACGGTGATGGCCGAGCGGGGACTGCCCGACGACGTTGTAGTGGCATTGCGCCGGCGAGGCCATCGAGTCGAGCGCGTCAACGTTAATGGCGGCGGGTATCAAGCGATCATGCTCGACCCGCGCACCGGAATGCTCCACGGCGCCACCGAAGCCCGCAAGGATGGCTGCGCCGCGGGATATTGAACCTCGCGCCGCCTGGAGTTTCGGATCGAGGCTCGGGGTCAGATTTTCGTTCAACGTTTCGGCTTATCGGGGCCGGATTGTGTCCATTGGCGTCCGATTTCGTCCACGGATTTGGGCGCATCAATCTGCGGAATCGGACCAATCGAGGCTCGCCGTTTCTTCAGCTCCGTGGTCGAAACCTTGAAGGTCTTGTCGCGGATCTCCAGCGTCGCCGGGGATATTTGCCCATCCTTGGTGGCGGCCCACATCAGTAACGGCTCACCCATCGGCAGATCGGTTTCGGGGTCCGGCCAGGTGTGCCAGGTCTTGCCCCAAGTCGTGACGAGCCCTTTCATGAGCTTGTCTTCGTCGGCAGGGGCCATGCCCGGTGCGATCAATAGGCCCGCGGTGATTTCGTAGGTGTGCGGGTGATAATATTTTTTCTCCGAGTCGGGCAGCTTGCGATAGATGGCGTCGCTGATGATGTACTCAACACCAAGGATTCGCGCTCCGGGGCCGCTGCGGTCGAAGATGATGCATTGGTGAACGTCCTTGCGCACCTCGGAACAATAATGGTGAGCCTCGACGACAAACGAGGGGTTCTTCTTGGCAATATGAAAGGCACACAGATACAGGTGCATCCGCTGGGCGGGCCCGGCCGCGGCGCCCGCGTCTTTGCCGTGATCCGCCGAGGCACTGCCTGCCGCCAATCCTGCCGCGCTCATCGCCAATAACGCTTCGCGCCGATTCATGAGACTTGGTCCTTTCCGTGAGTTGAAATGGTCCCGGCCTGCCGCTCCGGTTCGGTGCGGCGTCGGGCTATTCTACAGACGATTCCGCGATGCCGAGCGTTGAAGACAAAGCGACAGCGGAACCGGCTATAAAGGGGAAGGACCGCCGACAAAAAAACCTGTCAGGAAATCGGCGCCGTAAACGGAGGTCGGCATACGTCGGGGGTTGATGGGTACGGTTGCTTCGGCGCCGGCGGCATCGGCGGAGCGCTTTTGATACACCCCCACCCGAGTCCCACACCCAGGACGATGGCGGCCACGCTTGCGATCCAACGCTTTGACGCCAACGCCTCCAAGAGCAAGGCCACCAAGACCAAGACCTGGGCGGCCGCCGCCTGTTGGGGTGCCGAGCCATAGCCCAGGATGCCCTTGGGGCACTCGAGTTTGCCCGTTGACTCCAACCAGCAATGCCACGCGGCGATGGTCACGGCTCCGACGGCCAACGGGAGCGCCAACAAACCCGATTGGCGAACCGATGCCAGGCGGCCCATGATCACGACCGCGAATGCACCTATGATAAACGAGCGCTGATACAGGCACAACGGGCAGGCTTTCAGGTTCATCCCGACGCTGAGCCACAAGCTTCCGGCGACGGCGACCGCGGACACGGTCACCGAGAACCAGGCGAAGCCGAGGGCCAGTCGTGATGGCTCGGTGGTTGTTGCTGAATTCATGGAATATACCAATTGCGTCGGGTTCGTTTATTGCCATGAGGGTCGCGATGGCTAGTGAGACATCAAAGTCACGTGGCACGTTTGGCCGGTTGGCGTTGATTCTCGCCGTCATCGTCGCCGTGTCGGCTTTTTTTGCCGCCGGACTGCATCGGCAACTCAGCTGGGATTCGGTTCGGGCGAATCTCGATCATTGGCTGGAGTTGGTGAATCAAAACCGGCCCCTGGCGTTGCTGATCTTCGTGATAGCTTATGTGGCGGTCACGGCGTTGTCGCTGCCGGTCGCGACGGTACTCTCGCTTTTGGCCGGCGCCCTTTTCGGACGATGGGTAGGAACGGCGGCTGTCAGTGTGGCTTCCACCGCGGGGGCGACCCTGGCTTTTCTCGGCAGCCGGTTTCTTTTCCAGTCGCTTGCTGAACGTCGCCTCGGCGGGAGGTTGTCCACACTCCGAGATGGCTTCGAGCGCGACGGCGCCTATTACCTGCTGACGCTTCGGCTCATCCCGTTATTCCCATTTTTCATGGTTAATCTCGGCATGGGTCTGACACGGGTGCGAGTCACGACCTACGTTCTCGTGAGTTGGCTGGCGATGCTTCCCGCGACATTTCTCTATGTCAATGCGGGCACCGCGTTGGCGACCCTGGATTCGCCTGACGATATTCTTTCGACGCCCGTAATTGTGTCGTTGGCGCTGCTGGGGTTGGTGCCGCTCGTCATTCGCAAACTCGTGCGAATGAACATCCGGCGGCGAACGGCGATGCGAGTCGTCGCCATCGTTCTTGGAGTGGTCGTCGTGGGTTTGGTGTTGCGCACGACGCTCCGGTATCGGCGCGCCGATCAGATGACGGTTGCCGTCCGGGAGTTTACCAATGACGAATACCCCGAGGATCCCGCGCTTCGCAGCGTCCATCACGGGCAGTATCAGAACCGCAGGCTCAAACTGATTCGTCGTAACGCGAACTACTTCGATTTCGAGTTCGAGCCATTGGCACCCCATGTGGCGCGAGTCACGTTTCACGATGTCGATGTCAGCCTCATGACGCCGTCATTACCCGATTGGACTCGGGGCGACCCCGGATTGCGACGAATCGCCCTGACGGATCGGCAGTGGAATCGCCAGCAGGTGCGATTCGATCGATCATCACCGCATGTCACCATCACGGGCGGCGACGGATTCGAGGTCGCGAATCTCCACACGGCCGAGCTTGCGAAGAATTGCTTGAATGCCGGCCTCTGGGAAGTGTTGCTGTTCATGCGTGACGGCGCCGACAAGTCGCTCTATTACCAAGGCTGGTTCACGTTCCCGCTGGGGCACTACCGCGACCTGTTTGAGAAAAACACCGGCCTGCCGTATTGGCGTCATTGGTACTACCTCGAGCATTGGGTTGACCCCGCGGGGACACCCATCGAGCTGAGCAAACTCCGTCGCGTAGTCGATGAACGGGCATCGGCGGTGACATGCAATTGGCAGGAACGCACGATCGCTTCAGGTGAACAGTTTCGCAAACGCCGAACAACGATGGCCTCGAACATCGTGACCTGGGGCGATTTTTACGATGGGCGCAAGGTGCGATTCGCCACGTTTATTCCGCCGGGACGCTACAGCGTTCGCCATCCGTGGAAGAATGAGTATCGTCGTATCGACCGGCTACAGTCCGCCGTTGTTCGCGACGTCATTACGCCCATTGACGATCGACCGCGGCAGGAAATTGAGTTGATGCTCGCGTCGAGCCGTGGTGGTGAGGAGTATCGTTTTCTTGTGAGCGGCTTCGAGTTGGCGGCGCTGCCGAAGTTATCGATCGCCGATTATCCAAAAGGGTTGTACATGCCGATGGGGATCGGCGTGCCCCCATTCTTTCAAAGCTACGACGAGTTGGTGGCGAATCCGCCGCACCGTTCCCCCTACTTTAGTCTCTTGCTCGATGCGGGCGGCCGATGGATCGATCATCATTCGTGGGCGATTGACGGACCGGTCCTGCATCGCGACGCCGCCGATCCCAACTTGTTGCATGTCTATTTGCTGTCGTATGAGCGCCACAGCTTGATTGCGCATGCGGTGATACACGTTGGCGAACGATCCGTTGGACCTCGTTGAAACGGGTCACCTAACCCGTGACAAGTCCGCGGGCCAGCGCGCCGAGCAATGCCGCCAGCACGATCGCCCCGCCGATGGCCGCAGTTGTGAGCCAACGCCGCTTGGCCTGTTCGGGAACCGGCGGCGCCGGATTGGGTATCGGGTTGGTCTTCGCCGACGAAAGGGGCGGCAGGTGGAGGCTGGTGACCGACGACGAGCTTCGCGGCCGGCGCAATGACGAGATCGGCCCGGCCAAGGATCGCGACACGACGCCTTCGACGGCTCGGCTCAATCGGGGGATTTCCTTCTCCGCGGGTGGACCGGGAGGCACACTGTCGAAAGGTTCCAGAGCCTCCATGACTTCAATCGGCGTCTGAAAGCGGTCTTCGGGTTTCTTTTCCAGCATCCGGTCGATGATGGCCGCAATTTCCGCGGGGACGTCGGGGCGCTTTTCGCGAACCGATATCGGCTTGTGCAACTGATGCCACATCAACTTTTGCGACACCGATCCATCGGGAAACGGGCTGCTCTTCGTCAGCAAATAATAGAGCGTGACACCGAGGCTGTAAATGTCGCCGCGGATATCGACCGCGTGGCTGTCTCGGGCCTGTTCCGGCGGGAGATAGTCCGCCGTGCCCAGAATGCTCGGAATGTCATGCTGGCGGGTAATCTGATCGCCCGAATCGTGGAAGAAACGGGCCAAACCCAGGTCGAGAATCTTGATCATGCCGGAGCGGTCGAGTAACAGGTTCGACGGCTTGATGTCGCGATGGATCAGCCCGGCTTCGTGAGCGTGCTGGAGTCCGTCGGCCGTTTGCCGAACGTAATGAACGCTCCGGTGGATTGAAAACGGACCATTGGCTTCGACGATTTGGTAGAGGCTGGCGCCGTCCACATATTCCAGAACAAGAAAGTGCATGCCGCCATCGCGATCAACGTCGTGGGCACGCACCAGATTCGGGTGATCCAAAGCCGCAACCGCGCGAGCCTCGCGATAGAATCGCTCGCGCGTCAACGGGTCCTCGGCCTTCGACGCGGGCAACACCTTCAGCGCGACCAGACGCCGCATCAGGACGTGCTCGCACAAATAGACGTGGCCCATCCCGCCGGTGCCGAGATGTTCAAGCAACTTGTACTTGTTGTTGATGATAAAGTTCCGCCATTTGCCCCGAAGCAACAAGCCGGCTTGAAGGGTCGTCAACATCCCGTCACGGACCATGGCCGTGGCCAAATCACGCGGAGCCGCGGTGAGCGACGCCTCGTGGTCGCTCAAATAACCGTCTAATCGCGATGATTCAACAAGGCTGCTCTTGCGAATCAGTTCGACGAAATCGTTCGTAGTTGTTGGAATCACAGGCATGACACTATCCACCGACGGCGACGCAAAAGCCATCAATGGGTATGTAGCACGATTTTTGACGATTGGTCGGGTTTTTCCGATCATCCGGACTGGAGCGACTCAAAGTTTCCCGTGTCGCGCGCGGGCAGCCATGCCCGGGCGCGAAACGGTCAACCGCGTTCGTTATTTGTCATTCCATTCCGGCAACCGGCCGGGCGTCCAGGGAGCACCAGCGGCGTCAAGGGCCTTTTCCAAAGCCCGCAAATCGGTGTCGATGAGACGCCGCAGTTTCGACAGTTCACGCTGCAATTCGGCGCTGGCGATCCGATATTGCTCGCGTTGAGTTCCTGTCGGCTTCTGTAACGCCATTCGGGTGGCGAATACGACGAAACCGGCGCGGCTCGAGATCGACTCCGGTACGTTTTCGTTGCGGGCCGCCAATGTCGAGTCGCCGCGAAGCGCCCGTAGAATCTCGCGATTTTGAGCGATCAGCGATCGCGCCGCCGTCCGCCACTTTTCCTCGACGCCCGGCGTCAGATCGGCAGCCCGTTTCAGTTGCTCCAATCGCGTGGCCAAATCAGACGCGGCTGCCACGGCGCCGTTGGTGGCACGTTGCAGCCGAGCCGCATCCTTCTGAAACGCTCCCAATTCCAGCAAGTCCGCGGGTGGCACGGCAGCGGAGCCTTCGACCACGACGTTGAACTCCGTCGGGCCAGTCAGCGTGGTCAACACGCCTCCGACGCGCTTCGAGATCTGCACCGAATATCGACCCGGCATGACCAGCGCTCCGCCCGGCGGCGGTCCGAACAAGTTTTCTTCCTCGCCTTCCCCGGAAGCTCGCGGCAATGTCGTCGCCGGGTCGCGAAGGTCCCATGTCACTCGATGCAATCCGGCGGCCGTCGGACCATTCAGATTCCGCACGACGCGACCCTCGCCATCGCGGATCGTCAGGATGACAGCCGGTTCTTCCTCTTCGGCTTCGGCTCGCAAGTCGTCCTTGCTCGGATACGGCGCGCCGTCCGGTTTCTTCGCTGCGTCTCTCTCCATGTCGCGCCGCCGTTGCTTGAGCGATTTCAGCGACTCCTTCAAATAGATCGAAAACGTTGCCCCGAACGGCGGGTTCTCTGCCACATAGAACGACTCGCCCTGGAACGCCTTACCGCGACCGCCCAACGGATTCGCCGGGATATACAGCAGCGCGTCACGGATGGGCAGAATCGTCGCGTCTTTGGCCAACATCTCCGGCTTCAGATGTCGCAACGGCGAGTAGTCGTCAAGCACATAAAAGCCGCGGCCAAAGGTCGCCACAACCAGATCGTTCATCGGTCGCTGAATCGCCAGATCTTTGACGGCAATGGTCGGCAGCCCCGACTTGAGGCGATGCCATTTCTTACCGCCGTCGGGTGAGAAGAAGAGGGCGAACTCCGTGCCAACGAACAGCAGATTCGGGTCAATGTGATCCTCGGCGACGGCGTTGATCGAGCCGCGAGCAGGCAGGTCGCCGGCGATCGACGTCCACGTTCGGCCGGCGTCGGCGCTCTTCAGCAGATACGGCGCGAAGTCGGCGTTTTTGTGATTGTCAAACGAAACATAGACCGTCTGAGCCGCGTGGGCCGACGCCACGACGCGCGTGACGTAGGTGCGATCCGGTACACCGGGGAACTTGTCGATCTTGCGCCAATTTTTGCCGCCGTCTTCGGTGACCTGAATCAGGCCGTCGTCGGTGCCGGCGTAGATCAGGCCCTCTTGCTTGGGCGATTCGCTTAGGGCGATGATGTTGCCGTAGAACGAGGTCGAGACGTGCTTCGAGACCGCATCCGGCCCCCAGATCTTGCCCATGACCGGCAGCTTGTCGCGCTCCAGTTGCCGTGTCAGGTCGCCGCTGACGGGCTTCCACGAGTCGCCGCGATCGTCGCTGCGGAAAACCCGATTGGCCGCGAAATACAAGCGCGTGTTGGAATGAGGGCTAATCATGAGCGGCGAGTCCCAGTTCCAACGGAGTGGAGGTTCGCCGGCGCCCGCTTGCGGCTGTATGTAGACGCGTTGCCCGGTGCGGCGATCGTAACGGTTCAGCACGCCGTATTGTGCCTCGGCATAGACAATGTTCGGGTCCTTAGGATCGACCCGGCATTGGAAGCCGTCGCCACCCAGCAGTACGAACCAATCGCCGTTGGACGCGCCGTGAACGTTTCGCGTGCGTGCCGGGCCACCGAGGGTGTTGTTATCCTGCGTGCCGCCATAGACGTGATAGAACGGCCCGCTTTCGTCGCAGGTCACGTCATAGAACTGCGTGATCGGCAGGTTTGACTTGAAGTGCCAATTGCCGGCCCGGTCGTGGCTCTCGTAGATGCCGCCATCACAACCGAGCAGGTAGTAGCTGGGGTTGGCCGGATCGATCCAAAGCGTGTGGCAATCGACGTGGACCGATCGCATGCTGAGTGGGCGTAGGGTCCGGCCGCCGTCGTCGGAAACCTGCACGAAAACGTTCATCGCGTAGATTCGTTCCTTGTTCGCCGGATCGACCACGAGATGCGAGTAGTATTGTGCCTGCGAGTCGAACGGATTGCGCTTCTCCCAGGTGACGCCGCGATCGGTCGAACGGAAGATGCCGCCCTTTTTGTCGGCGGCCTCAACGATGGCGTAGATCATATCGGGATCGGTCGGGGCCATCGCCAGCCCGATTCGGCCCATCTCTTCAGCAGGCAGGCCGGAGCGCACCTTGGTCCAACTCTTGCCTGCGTCGGTCGAACGATACAGGGCGCTTTCGGGGCCGCCGTTGATGAGCGTCCAGACGTGCCGCCGGCGCTGGTATGAGGCAGCCAGGAGCAGATCGGGGTTCCGCCGGTCCATGACCAGGTCGGTGACGCCGGTGTTGTCGCTGATGCTGAGAACCTTGTTCCAGGTCTTGCCGCCATCGGTCGTCTTGAACAATCCGCGGTCGCCGCCCGGCCCCCAGAGCGGCCCCTGAGCGGCGACGTAGACGGTGTCCGAATCGCGAGGATCGATGACGATCTTGCCGATGTGCTCCGACCCCTTCAGGCCGACATTGGCCCAGGTCTTGCCGCCGTCGGTCGATTTGTAGACACCGTCGCCGTAGCCGACGCTTCGCTGGCTGTTGTTCTCGCCGGTGCCGACCCAGACGACGTTGGGGTTTTTCGGATCCATGACGACGCAGCCGATGGAATAGGAACCTTCGTTGTCGAAGACCGGCGTCCACGTCGTGCCCGAGTTCGTGGTCTTCCAGACGCCGCCGCAGGCGACGGCGACGAAATAATGGGCGCGATCCTTGGGATGGACGGCGAATCCCACGACACGGCCAGAGGCGACCGACGGGCCGATCGATCGGAGCCGCAGCGCACCGGCGGCCGTCGCCACTTTGTCGGGCGGTTGCGGCGCGGTCTTCGGCACGGGATCGGCGGCGGGGATCAGCAGTGAGAGCATTAGAGCGGGGTTGAGCAACACGGTGCGACCTCGGAATCGGGGCGATCGTCATGACAAGCAAGCGGGTTTTGAATACTGCTCAGTCTACTGGCGAACCGACCAGCGTCGCGGGTCAATCGGCGGTGCGGGCGATGCTTTTGGGCTTCGCGATCGGGTATAGTTAAAGGGACGCCATGGGTACATGGGCACGAACCGGAGCGAATGACGCCATGCCACAATTCACCATCGTTTCTCAGACCGATACCGATTCCGTCGTGCTTCCGGCTTCATTGCTGGAGTCGATGGGATTGCATGCCGGTGACCGAGTGGAAGTGACGTTGATTGATGGCCAGCTGATCCTGCGACCTGCGGATGACCCGGCGCGTGGTGAACTGTTGCAGAAGATCACAGGCGAAGTGCTCGAACAGCGACGAGAAGCCTATCGACGATTGGCCTAGGTCCGAGGCGACCATGCTGTTTCTGGCGAAGCAAGAAGTATTGGAGATTCACCGCCAAGTGATTGAACAAACCGGCGGCCTTCCCGGGATACGCGACGTGGGGCTGTTGGACTCGGCGCTCTTGGCACCACCGAATCGACGGCACTATGAGGGCGTTGGCGTGGCAGTCTGTGCGGCCACCTATGCATTTCATCTGACACGCAATCATCCATTCGTCGATGGTAACAAACGCATTGGGGCGGCGGTGGCAGAGGTTTTTGTGCGACTCAATGGGTTCCTTTTGACGGCAAGCAATGATGAGCTTGTCGATCTGTTCTTGAGCATCGCCGCGGGAGCCGCAACACGGGAAACGGTCGAGCACGCGTTTGTGCAGTGGGTGGTCTGCGAATCGTAGCAACGAATTTGAAGATCCGCCAACCGTTACGTCTTAGAGCCGTGACCGGACTGTCTTTTCCGCATCGATCGTTGCCCTTAGTCGCCGCGAGTCATGGTCATCCTCAGCACTTGCTTGCGCGGCGTGCTCGGCTTAAAACAACCCCAACTGTTTCACGCTGTCCAAGGACATTGCGCATGACCTCTGCTGAAATCGCCGCCGCTCTCGAACAGCAGTTCGGCGCCAAGATCAAAGGCAAAAAGATCGACGTCGCCAATTACGACTCCCATGTCGTCGTCGATGCCGCCGACCTGGTCGAAGTCTGCCGGTTTCTGCGCGACGATCCGGCCCTCAAGTTCGAGCTTCTGAATTGCATCACGGGCGTTGATTACTTCGAGCCGGACCCGAAGAAGGCCGCCAAAGCCGGTTTCGAGCCGCATACCGAGGTCGTCTATCACCTGCAGAGTTTCATCCATCGGCATCGTATCTGCCTCAAGGTGATGCTGCCGCGATGGAAGGATGACAAGCCCGGGAATCTTCCCGAAGTGCCCTCGGTTTGCGAGATTTGGCGCGCCGCCGACTGGCACGAGCGCGAAGTCTACGATCTGAACGGCGTCTGGTTCACCGGCCACCCGGAGCTGACGCGAATTCTCCTGGCCGAAGATTGGCACGGCCACCCGTTGCGGAAGGACTACGAGTTTCCGCTGGAGTATCACGGGATTCGCGGCCGTTAGGCTTCCGCCATCGCGCCTCAACACGATATTTGCAAGGAACACGATACATGGCGACTGCGACCACTCCTCCGGCGGTTCCGATGCTCGACCCGACCATCATCGAGTTCGATGTCCGGACCGACGAGATGCTCGTCAACATGGGTCCGCAACACCCGTCGACCCACGGCGTGCTGCGACTCGTGCTCCGCACCGACGGCGAGGTCATCTCCGAGGTCACGCCTCACTTAGGCTATCTGCATCGGTGCGCCGAGAAGATTGGCGAAAATGTCCTGCCGATTCAGTTCATTCCGTACACCGACCGGATGGATTATCTGGCCGGCATGAACATGAACCTCGGCTACTCGCTGGCCATCGAAAAACTCGCCGGCATGAAGATCCCCGACAAGGCCCAGGTTATTCGCGTCATCATTTGCGAAATGAATCGGATCGCCTCGCACCTTGTCGGCATGGGCGCCTACGGCCTCGACCTTGGCACCTTCAGCCCGTTTCTTTATGCCTTCCGCGAGCGCGAGCAGATTCTCGATCTGTTCGAAGAAGTCTGCGGGGCACGGCTGACGTACAGCTACATCACCATCGGCGGCGTTCACGACGACCTGCCCGAGGGCTGGGTCGGCCGGTGCCAGCAATTCCTCGATTATCTCAAACCGCGCATCCACGAATATCACACGCTGCTGACGCGCAATCACATCTTCGTGAAGCGGACTGCCGGCATCGGGGTGCTATCGAAGGAAATGGCGCTCGCGTATGGCTGCACCGGCCCGATGCTGCGCGGGTCGCTCAATCGAAGGGCGGGCGACCCGGATTGGGACCTGCGACGGGTCGAGCCGTATTGCGGTTATGACTCCTATGAGTTCAAGGTGATCCTACCGCCGTTCCAAGAAGCGCCGGCCGGCTCGGTCATTGGCGACTGCTGGCATCGATTCTATGTGCGAATGCTCGAAGTCATCGAGAGTATCAGAATTGTCGAGCAAGCGTTGCAGCGTTACCCGTCGGCCCAAGGGTCGCATCGCATCGAGCCGCCGCGCCATTTGCCTGCCGGCGAGGCCTATGTCGAGACCGAGTGCCCACGCGGTCAGATGGGCTTCGGCGTCATCGGCCGCAATACGAAAGAAAACGTGCCGTATCGGGTTCGCGCCCGATCGAGCAGCTTCTGCAACCTCTCGGTGACCAACGAAATCTGCAAGGGTTGCCTGATCGCCGACGTCCCCGCCATCGTCGGCAGCATCGACATCGTCATGGGTGAGATTGATCGGTAGCTGATGGAGGGCGACGCCGGCGAGCATCAACGTCCGGCGTCGTGTGGGGAGCGGCGCCGGCGGCACGCCTGAGAGCAATACTTCACCGACTCCCAACAAACCTTCCATTTTCGTCGCCATGCGAAAGGCCGGCCGCATGCGACGCACGTTTTTGTCGCAAGATTTCCCTTCGCCGGTTTCTTCATTCTCATCCATTTGCCAAAATAGGGTCTGCCGCCGGGGCACATCAATCGCGAACGGTTGTCGCTGGTGCCGAGGTTATCACCATTATGACCTGGATCGACTGGTACAATTCGCTCGCCAAGCCGTCATGGACACCGGCACCGGCGACGATTGGACTCATCTGGAGCATCCTCTATCCGATCATCGCCGTCAGCTTTGGCTTTGTCTTCGTGCAGGCGATTCGCGGCAAGTGCGGTTGGAGGCGGGCGTTGCCCTTTGGCGTGAATCTGGCGGTCAACCTTCTGTTTATGCCTATTTTTTCGGGTCTTCGCAGTGTGCCGCTGGCCGCCGTGGACATCGTCATCGTGTGGGGATCGATCATTTGGTGCGCCGTCGCCATTTGGCCCGTCTATAAATGGGTCGCGGTCGCTCAACTTCCGTACTTCGTTTGGGTCTCCATTGCCACGATCTTACAACTGTCGATCGTGACGATGAATTGGAGCCAGTGATGATTCGCCTCGGGTTGTGCTGCGTCTTTCGCGATCAACCGATCAAGTTTCGCAACACAACAGTAGCCGCCGCCGAGAGGCTGCCTCGAACCGAGTCCCTCGGCAAACTCTCGATGCTTTGCCGGGCCAACGCCGACGCGCTGATGACGGCTCTGGAATATTGCGCGGCGAACGGCATCGGCTGTTTCCGCGTGAATAGCCAGATTCTCCCGCTGAAAACCCATCCGCGTCACGGTTATCACATCGATGATCTGCCGGGCGCCGGCGACATCGTGCGAAGGTTTCGGGAATGCGCCCAATTCGCCCGTGAACACGATCTGCGAACGTGCTTCCATCCGGATCAATTCGTCGTTCTCAACTCGGCGCGACCCGAAGTCGTCGCTGCTTCCCTTCGCGAATTGGAGTATCAGGCAGAGGTCGCCGAATGGATCGGGGCGGACGTCATCAACATTCATGGCGGCGGTGCGTTCGGCGACAAGGCGAAGGCGTTGGACGATTTCGCGCGCGGTCTGGATCGGCTGTCATCGCGGGCCCGAAGCCGATTGACGATCGAAAATGACGACACGATTTACACCCCGTCGGATCTGATGCCGCTTTGTCGAGCTCGCAAGATTCCGCTGGTCTACGATGTCCATCATCATCGCTGTAACCGCGACGAGTTCTCGATCGAGTCGGCGACAGAGTTTGCCTTGGCGACATGGAATCGCGAGCCGATGTTTCACATATCCAGCCCGCAAGACGGCTGGCAAGGGCCGAAGCCGGAACGGCATCATGACTTCATCGACTGGCGCGATTTCCCGAGAGCGTGGCTCGATCTTGACCTGACAGTCGAAGTCGAGGCCCGAGCAAAAGAGATTGCCGTCTTGCAACTGAAAAGTCGATTGGCAAAACGCCGCTCGACGAAAGTTCGGTAACCCCAATCTTCGCCGCGAAAAGGCTCCATGTCCTCGTCACCTGCATTAGTCTGGTTCCGCCACGATCTGCGGCTGGACGACAACCCCGCGTTGCGTGCGGCGGTCACCCGCGGCGGGCCGGTGGTTCCCGTTTTTATCTGGGACCCCGAAAGCGAGGGCGCGTGGCCTATGGGCGGCGCGGCTCGTTGGTGGTTGCACGGGTCATTGATGCGGCTCGGAGAATCGCTGCGGAAGGCCGGTTCTCGGTTGATCGTCCGGCGAGGCGATAGTCTGACCATCATTCGAGAGTTGATCGAAGAAACCGGAGCTGCCGAAGTCGTCTGGAACAGGCGTTATGAACCCGTGATTGTCGAACGCGATTCGCGCGTCAAGGCCGAACTGCGTCGGGACGGCATCAGCGCGGAGAGTTTCAACAGCCATCTGCTGTTCGAGCCATGGTCCGTGCAGACGAAAGCCGGTACGCCGTTCAAGGTATTCACGCCGTTTTATCGAGCGTGTCTGGCGTTGCCGGAACCGGATCCTCCGATTGCGGCTCCCAAGACGCTTCGGTCGCCCCAGAGTTGGCCGCGCTCGCGTGACCTGGCGGAGTTGCCCCTGTTGCCGCGAATTCCTTGGGATGCCGGCATCCGCGACGCGTGGTCGCCCGGCGAGCCGTCGGCGCTGGCGAAACTCGATCAGTTCCGGCACGGGTCGCTCACGGGTTACATGGAAATTCGCAATCGTCCCGATCAACCGGGGACCTCGCGTCTGAGTCCTCACTTGCGATTCGGTGAAATCAGCCCGCGCCGAATCTGGCACGAGCTGCGCGATGTTCCGCCGGCCCAAGACGCCTCGGGCTTCCTACGCGAAGTCGTGTGGCGTGAGTTTGCCTATCACCTGCTGTTCCATTTCCCGCGCACCGTGGCCGAGCCGCTGAACTCGCGATTCGCGAGATTCCCGTGGCGTGACGACAACCAATTGTTGCGAGCCTGGCAGAAGGGCAAGACAGGCTACCCGATCGTCGATGCCGGCATGCGTGAGTTGTGGACGACGGGCTGGATGCATAATCGCGTGCGCATGGTGGTGGGGTCGTTTCTGGTCAAGGATTTGCTCCTGCCTTGGCAACGCGGGGCCGAGTGGTTTTGGGACACGCTGGTCGATGCCGATCTGGCGAACAACACGCTGGGGTGGCAATGGGTCGCGGGGTGTGGCGCCGACGCGGCGCCCTTTTTCCGAGTCTTCAATCCGGTGCTTCAGGGCGAAAAGTTTGACCCCGACGGTGCGTATGTCCGGCAATGGGTCCCGGAGATCGCGACGCTACCGGCTCGTTGGCTCCACCAACCTTGGAAGGCTCCCGAGGATGTACTCGCCGCAGCGGGCATCGTCCTGGGACGTTCTTATCCGCGTCCGATCGTCGATCATGACGAGGCTCGCCGCCGCGCCATCGAACTCTACGAAAGCGCGACGGCGTGAGGGCCGATCACGAGGCGTTCATCTTGCGACAAATCTCAATAAGTCGCTTCGCCACGTTGGAGACGCCGGCCTGCTGTTTCGAGTCGATCAGCGAACCGTCGGGCGCGAAGGCGTCGGCGGCCTTGGGAATGGCCGCCTGCTCGGGCAAGACAATCACGCCGATATTGCCGAGGATCGATCGCAGGTGAACCAGGCCGCGCAGCCCGCCGAGGGCGCCCGGGGAGGCGCTCACGAGGCCGGCGACCTTGTTCTTGAACGCCGCCAGCGACGCCGTCCCGGCGGCCGGCCGCGAAACCCAGTCAATCGTGTTCTTCAGCACCGCCGTAATCGAACTGTTGTATTCCGGCGAGGCAATCAGCAGCCCATGATGTTCGAGAAATAGTTGCCGAAGGCGGCCGGCATTCTCGGGCGGAGCCGATCGCTCGAGATCTTCGTCAAACAAGGGCAGTGGGAATTCTCTCAAGTCGATCAGAGTAACCGTTGCCCCGGCTTGTTCGGCGGCGCGACCGGCGAATCGCGCCAGTTTCTTGTTGAATGACTCTTGCCGGGTGCTGCCGGCGAACGCAAGAATTCGGACGATATCTGCCATTCGTTGACTCCGATTGTGTAAACGTTACCGATATCAACATACGGCTCGCGCAGAGCGTCAGCCGCAAAAGCCTTCGTCTTGGGCGAAGGCACGATCCATTAGCCGGAACTCTTTTTGGGGACGAGGCGCATGATCTGCCCCCATTGCGGCCATACGAATCTGCCGGGAAGCGATTGTTGCTCGAAGTGTTTGTTCGAATTGGCGGCTCTGGATCGACCGGTGCCGCAAAATCGAGTCGAAGACAGCCTGATGAACGACTCGGTTTCGAAACTGCAGCCTCGGCCTCCAGTGATCGTGCCGGAAAACGCCACGGTCGCCGAGGCGTTGCGGGCCATGGTTGCCGAAGATGTCGGCGCGGTGTTGGTGGCGGATGCGCACGGGATGTTGGCGGGGATATTCACCGAGCGCGACGCCGTCACAAAGGTGGCGGCCCTTGGTGTGCCGCTGGATCGGCTGCCGGTCAGCCACGTCATGACACCGAAGCCGGAGACCGTGCCGCCGGACGCTCCGATTGCATTGGCGTTGCACAAGATGGACGTCGGCGGATACCGCCATCTGCCGGTGGTGCAGGACGGCCGGCCCGTGGGCATTCTTTCGGTGCGGGCCATCCTGCGACACATCACGCGCATCTGCGAATAGTCGGGGATCAACCGACGGCCATCGCCTCCGCTTGCTTGACGCAGGCCTGCACAAAGGCCTCGAATACCTGCATGTCCAGGGCCGACGCGGTTTCCGATTCGGGGTGCCATTGCACGCCGACGCAGAACCAATCCGGGTCGGTCGATTCGATCGACTCAATAACTTCGTCGGGTGACTTGGCGCCGACGCGCAGGCCATTGCCGAGGGTCTTCACGCCTTGATGATGACAACTGTTGACGCGAAGTTCGCCGCCGCCGTAAATCTCATCAATGCGGGTGCCGGGTTCGAGCAGGACCAGGTGACGATGCGGGCCGCCCGTGGGGTCGAAGTGAGGCATCGACTTGGGCATCTCTTCGGGCAGATGCAAAAACAGCGTGCCGCCGAGGGCAACGTTGAGCTGCTGCATGCCGACGCCGATGGCCAAGATCGGAAGCTGTCGCTCGAGGGTTAGCCTCATCAGTAGCCGGTCGCTTTCCTCGCGGCGAGCGTGCATGGGAGTGACCGTGGGGTGCGTCGGCAGATTGCTGCGGCGCGGGTCGAGGTCCAACCCGCCAACGAACACGATACCCGTGAGCCGGTCGAGCAGGTCTTCGAATTCATCGTCTTTGCCCAGCGGCGGCAGAATCACCGGCAGGCCACCCGCCGCGAATACGGAATCGGCATAGCCGGACGTGATGCGGAGCTGGGCCGTCGTGCCCTTGCCCGGTACGACGTAGTCGGTGTTGATGCCAATGAGGGGGCGCGAACGATAAGCCATGTCGTCTCTCCATGACGAACGAGCCGTGAGCGGCATCCTTACCGCTCCAAGAGAATTAGCGGAGAGGGGAATATAGCGTCGCCCCCGGGGTCCTGGCAACCCGAATTTTTTTCGGGGCGATGGAGAGGGCGATTTGTTGCTCAATGCCCATGTCACGCCTTGCCGACGTTGACCCAGGTGCCGTCTTTCGCCGATGCCATGATGGCGTCGAGCACCAATTGAGTCCGATAGGCGTCGCGGAAGTCGGGCATCGCCGGCGAGCCGGTTTCCAGGCCCGCGATGAAATCCGCTACCTGATGCACGAACGACGACTCGTAGCCAATCTGCAATCCCGGCACCCACCATTTGTCCATGTACGGGTGTTCGCCGCCGTGATCTGTGACGTGGATCGAGCGCCAACCGCGGAGCTTGCCCTCGTCCTTGTGATCGAAGTACTGCAGCCGATGCAGGTCGTGGAGATCCCAGGCGATCGATGCCCGTTCGCCGTTGATCTCAAAGGTGTAAAGCGCCTTGTGTCCGCGCGCGTACCGGGTCGATTCGAAGTTACACATCGAGCCGTTGTCGAACCAACCCATGAAGATACAGGCATCGTCGATGCCGACCTTTTCGACCTGCCCAGTGAGGGTGTGCGTTCGCTCTTTGATGAAGGTCTCGGTCATGGCACTGATCGACTTGATCGGGCCATTGAGCCAGAGAGCCGTGTCGATGCAATGGGCCAGTAGGTCGCCGCTGACACCGCTGCCGGCGGCGGCCACGTCGAGCCGCCAAAGGGCCGTACCACCCTGAGGCAGGTCCGGGCTGATGGTCCAATCTTGCAGGAACTTGGCCCGATAATGGAAGACCTTACCGAGTCGGCCTTCTTCGATCAGACGCCGGGCGAGCGTGACCGCCGGCACTCGGCGATAGTTGTACCAGACCATGTTCGGCACTTTCGCCTTCTCAACCGCCTCGACCATCTCCAGACCCTCGGCGCCATTGAGAGCGAGCGGTTTCTCGCACAGGATCATCTTGCCCGCATTGGCGGCGGCGAGGGCGATGTCGCGATGCAGATTGTTCGGCGTGCAAATGTCAATCGCGTCGATGTCCTTGCGCGCGATCAACGCGCGCCAGTCGGTCTCGACACTTTCGTAGCCCCAAATGCCGGCAAACGCTTTCGCCTTGGCGGCGTCACGGGCGCAAACCGCCTTCAACACCGGCCGATGCTTCAGATCGGGAAAAAACTGATTAACCGCGCGATAGGCGTTGGAGTGGGCCCGGCCCATGAAGCCATAGCCGATCATTCCGATATTCAGCGGTTTTTGCATGATGCGAGTCCTCGTTGGGGTAATGTTCAGCAACGCCTCGAAGAAGCGTTTTACGCCTATCGGTAATGCGCCACCAGTTCCCGAGCGACGTTGGCGCAGAGCCGGTTGCCCGCGTTGTCGGCCGTCCAACTCTTATCCGCGTTGCCCGTCGTCAGCACGCAGACCACGACCGGCCCTTTCTCAAGGTAAAGGATTCCCGCGTCCGTCCGGGCATCGCTCACCGACCCGGTCTTATGGGCGACGCGGACCTTCGCCGGCAAGTAGCGGGGGAACTTCTCCTTGTCATCGCACTGGAATAGATGGTCGAGCATTTCCTTGCTGGCCGCCGGGGACACAATCTTGCCCGTGTGCAGCATTTCCATCAGCCCGGCGGACTCCCGCGCCGTCGTCGAGCCCAGACCGAATCGCTGGGTGCGGGCCGGATCGACCGACGTTGTACTCCCGCGAAACACTTTGGCGTTGATTCGAGTATTCGCAAACCCCAGTGACGCCATCCGGCGATTGACCGGACGAATGCCGATATGGTCGAGCACGAGATTTGTCGCGGTGTTGTCTGAATATACGATCATCAGGCGAATGGCGTCCCGCAACGGGAACGATGCGCCGGAGCTAAAGTGCGAAGTAAGGATGCCGCTGCCGGGCACCATATCGGCCTTGGCGAGCGTGAGCGGGTCGGTCAGGCGCACTTTGCCTTCGTGGGCTTGCGAATAGGCCTCGATCATGACGGCGACCTTGATGAGGCTGGCGGTCGGCATCGGCTCGTCGGCGTTGAGGGCGAAGGTTTCGCCGCTGGGCAGATGCTTGGCCAGAATGGCGACCCGTCCCTGATGGCCGTGTGCGAGCGGGGCCAATCGCTCGGCCAGCGTCGGCGGCTCAGCGCTCGATACCGAGGCCACCGTCACGGTTATCGCCAACAGGGTGAGCATCCGCATCGCGACAAGCCTCAAAATCGCGTCTTTCTGATCCCAGTGAAGCTACCGCCCCAGCTCGCGGGGTCAAGTTTCGGGGTCGCCGTTTCGCACGACCGTGAATCGCGGCAGATTGGGGCGCTGCGGCTCCAAGGCCGAGACGGCATCAATCACGCGCAAGAAGTGATGGCGATCCATGAGCCGCGCCAGTCGCCGCCGGCTTGTGCCGGTGCCGACATAGGTTCGCCATCGCGACAAACGCCCCAGCGGCAGCCGCGGCTGATCGGGGTCAAACTCCCAGGGATGGAAATAGAGCATCCCCAGCGGTGCCGCCAGCCGAGCCGATTGACGCAGGCCCCATTCCAGGACCCACGTCGGAAAGAGGCGAAAATAGCCGCCGCCGCCCACGGGCAAGTTCAGCCCCGGCAGGCGTAACGTCAGCGGCGGCAATTCCAAAATCTCGTGTTGATGGCCTCGGGCCATGAATGGCGTCCGCGGCGCGTCGGGCACCCCATAGCGATCGTGTCGCACCGGATAGATCGACGAGTCGTAGCGCATCCCCAACTCGGCCAGCACGTCGATCGCCCAACCGGTATCACGCATTACGCTGAACGTCGGCGCCCGAAAGCCCATGACCGGCACTCCGGCGGCCTGCTCCAAGGCGTCCTGGCTTTGGCGAACGTCGTCTCGAAACGTGTCGGGTTTGAAATGATGCACGCGGCGATGATCCCAACTGTGGCTGGCGACCTCGTGCCCGGCTTCGGCCATCGCCCGAATCAGGCGCGGATGACTCTTCGCGATCTGCCCGACGACGAAGAAGGTCGCGTGCTGGCCTTTCTCGGCGAGCAGGTCGAGCAGCCAACGCGTTGCCGATTCCATGCGCGACGCATAGTCGGCTTTGCGATCGGCGGGGCAGTCGAAGCCCGCGGCCGCTTCGATGCGGTGATGCTCCTCGACGTCGAAGCTCAGGGCCACTGGCGCCGTCATGCGTCAGTTCCCCTTGAGCGAGTGCAGCACCAGGCCGGTGAGCAACTTCGGATAGAAATAGGTCGATTTTGGGGGCATTTTTTCAAGGGTGCCCGCAATTTGCTCGACATGGCCCATCGTCGCCGGCGGAACCATCACGGCGATCTGACACGATTTGGCCGCGACCGCGTCGGTGACCTCCGATACCAGATGCACGAACCGGCAGGCCGGCTTTCCGCCGAACCTCTCGGGCAAGAGCCGATCGAGGACGAGGCGATGCAAGATGCTCACGCCCAGGCCTCGCCACGCCGGGCTATGGTCGGCCGCAAGCGAGTCCATCACGGCGCCGTCGCGGAGGCGGGCAACAAACCAGGCGCCATCGGCAACCGTGCCGAAGCCGAATATCGATTGAGCGCCATCGGCTTCGATGCTGTCCCACGCGGCACGGGCGTTGGTGCCGCAATCGGCGACGATGTCGAAGTGCCCTTGTAAGGCATCGCGAAGTTGTTGAGTCGAAACCGCGGGCAACCCGCTGACGAGGCGATGAGTCGGCAGGATCAGCAGGCCGGGGTCACTCATGCCGACCAGGGCCATCATGATGAAATTCGCCGGCGCATCAGCATTGATGACCTCGCCCGCTTGCCGTTTTTCCTCGAGGTATCGCAAGCCGGTCTCGTAGCGATGATGCCCGTCGGCAATGAAGATCGGCTTGGGTCCCATCAGGCCGACGACGCTGCTGACGGCATGTTCGTCGGTAATCGGCCAAAGGCGGCTGACAACGCCGAGGTGATCGACGGCCTCGATCGGTGGTCGCCGGGCGACGGCCTGATCCAGAAGAGTCTGAATGTGCGCGTCGGGGTCGGGGTAGAGACCAAACACCGGGCTAAGGTTCATGCCTGTCGCTTGCATCAGCAGGAGCCGATCTTGCTTCGGCCCGGACATGGTCTCTTCATGCGGGTAGATGCGGCCCTGGCCGAACGGTTCGAGCCGAACCCGAGCAAAGAACCCCCGGCGGATGTGTTTGCGACCTTCGATCTCGTACTCTTGATGTAGCACATAGAGGGAGCGAGCCGAGTCTTGGGCAATCAGGTGACCGGCGACCCAATCGCGAAGAAAACCGGCGGCGCGGGTGTAGCGATTGTGGCTATCGTTATCGTCGGCCTGGGGTCGATTCCATTCGACGCGAACGATGTTATGCGGGCTGCGGTCGTAAAGCCGGGCCTGTAACTCGTCGTTGATAACGTCATACGGCGGGGCAACGAGATCGGAGAGCGCCCCCGCTCGCCCAAGGTCATAGCGATAGGCACGAAAGGCGGCGATGTCTGCCATAAGGCGTTCCCATAACTGTGGAGCGATTCTAAGGGTGGCATCTTAGCGATGGCACGGGTCGGGTAAACAGGCGTCACTTGCTGGCGCGTCGTGCTGGCGCTAAACTGACGATGATTGAACACGGTACGTTAACGGGGACGAAACATGACCGAGCCAGTATCGCCGGCGGCGTTGAAGAATCTCAGCTTCCTTGCCGGAGCCTCGGACGACGAGTTGCGGCGGCTCTCGGAAGCGGCTCTTGCGGTGCGGCAGCCGGCTGGGACGGTCCTCTTCCAAGAGGGCGAAATGGTGACTCGGTTGTGGATCGTGGTCAGCGGTAGCGTCGCCATCGAGATCTACGGTCCCGAGCGACGGTTGCACCGCATCCACATGATCGGCGAAGGCGACTTGCTGGGCTGGTCGCCCGTTCTCGGCACGGGGCCGATGACAGCCACCGCGCGGGCGCTCACCGATGTCCAGTCGATCGCGATAGATGCCGGCGCGTTACTAGCCATGTGTGAGGCCGATCCCCGATTTGGGTATCTGTTCATGCGGCGGGTGGCCAAAGCCATCGCTGCCCGGCTCCAATCGACGAGGCTAAAACTGCTCGAATACTACGAGTTTGAACTTCCGATCGTTCACATCTGAACCACACCGTCAATTGCCAGTCAGGTGTCGCGAAGGCGAGGTTGCGGCGGGAAGCGGGGCGAGCCTCGATCCTTAGCGGTTTCAATGGCACGGTCAACTCGGCACTCACGATTATTCTTGCAGTCGCGGGTTGGCCCGATCCGTATAACGTCGAATAGATTCGCGCCGGCGAAACAGACCAGAATGTCGAGCATCCAGGGGGCCGCGGGTTCTGTGCCGGTTCGTTCCCTAGACGGATTTCCGCGTTGCCATTCGGACAGAACCGATGGATGATGGGACGCTCCACTTGAGCGAAGTCGCGGCGGTTCCCCCAGACATGGCCGCGGAGCGGCGGCATTTTGCCGATGTGCAGGCGCGCCTCGTCCCGTTGTTCCGGGACACATTTCCGTATCGGCTCGCGACCCACACAATTGTGGTTATTCCCAGCCTCACGCTCCATCCCAAGGAAATGGCCAAGATCCGCGGCGCGCCCCATTATGAAGAGCGATTGTTGTGCATGTTGATGTTGCTCCGTTTGCCACGGGCCAATCTCGTCTATGTCACAAGCCAGCCGATTTCGCCGACGATCATCGACTATTACCTTCACCTGTTGCCCGGTGTGCCGGACAGCCACGCCCGCCGAAGGCTGACTTTGTTCAGTTGCCATGACGGATCCGATGTGCCCTTGACGCAGAAGCTTCTTGCCCGACCGCGACTGCTCGAACGGATCAAGAGTGCGATTCCGAACCCGGCGTCGGCTCACCTGACTTGCTTCAACGCCACGCCTCTGGAACGGGCTTTGGCGGTGCGGTTGAACGTGCCCCTCTACGCATGCGACCCAGAATTGGCCCACCTGAACACCAAGAGTGGCGGGCGCGAGGTTTTTCGCCGCGCGGGCGTGAGTCTGCCCGCCGGCTTCGAGAACTTGCGAGATACCGAGGATCTGGTCCAGGCGCTGATTGAACTCCGGCGTCAGCATCCACGGTTGCACAAAGCGGTTGTTAAGCTCAATGAGGGTTTTTCCGGACAAGGCAACGCCCTGTTTTCCTTCGACGGAGCGCCGGCAGGTACCGACCTGGCGCCATGGGTCCGCGATGAACTTCCCAACCGCATTCGGTTTGAGGCGCACGGCGAGACGTGGGACGACTACCGCGCCCAATTGGAGAGCGGCGGCGGCATCGTCGAAGCCTTTCTGGACGGCGACGAGGTGCGCTCGCCGTCTGTGCAGTGCCGGATTGACCCGTTGGGCGAAATCTCCATTATCTCGACGCACGACCAAGTGCTTGGTGGCCCAAGCGGGCAGGTCTTCCTCGGGTGTACGTTTCCAGCCGACACCGCCTACAGTCGCGAGATTCAAGACGCTGGCCAAAAGGTGGCGGAGGTGCTTCGCGACGAGGGCGTCTTGGGACGGTTTGCTATCGACTTCATCTCCACTCGCCGTGGCGATCGCTGGGAGCATTCCGCGTTAGAGATCAACATCCGCAAAGGGGGAACGACTCACCCCTATCTGATGCTGCAGTATCTGACGGACGGCACCTACGACCCTGGGTGCGGCAAATACCTGACTCAAACGGGTCAACCGCGCTACTATTACGCGACGGATAATATTGCGAACTCGGCCTACATTGGCATCACTCCGGACGACCTGATCGACATTGCCGTCACCCATCAATTGCACTTCGACGCCGCGACGCAGCAGGGCGTCGTCTTCCACTTGATCGGAGCGATGTCGGAGTACGGCAAGTTGGGTGCGGTGTGCATTGGCGAAAGCCACGCCCGAGCGGGGCGGTACTATCGCGACACTCTGGCTGTCCTCGATCAAGAGACGCGGCAGGCCTGAAACCTATGCCCGCGGCGCGAGAAAGTCGTGGGGATGAGCACGCCGCGCGAGCAAGTGACTCTCCCCCTTGCCTCACTTGCTTGCGCGGCGTGCTTGTGTCGCGAGCTCCGAGCGAAAAGCTTGTTGAATGTGCCCAAAACAATGGGGAGAATAAGGCTGTTTGGGCATGACAGCGGGTGCCCACGATTGGTAGTTACGACCATCTTCGAGTTCCCACCGAATCGCCACCATTTCGAGGACGGCCAAAGGTCGCTCGTCATGCGGCGAATGTATGGGATCTCTCGGCCTCGCTGAGGACCTTATGACGGAGAACTTCATCATTGTCGGCGGCGCTATCTTCGCTCTCATGGGAGGCGGGCATGCTCTACTATCGCTCGCAGATGTCTTTCGTCCAACTCAGTTCACTCCAATCGACGATTCTGTAAGGCTCGTCATGAAATCCGCCGGTGTACGATTTACCATGGGGCGTGCCAACATGTGGGATGCTTGGCTCGGATTCAATATCAGTCATGGTTTGGGGGTGTTTCTGTTCGGCGCCGCCGTCGTTTGGCTTGGCCTACACTGGCGTCAGGTCGAATTAGCAAGATCGACGCTGATTCTCCTGCTCGTCATCGGCATCATATACATCTTCCTCTCCGTGCGGTTTTGGTTCTTTGCGCCAGCGGTTGGCTCTGCGGTGGCAACCGCCTGTTTTGTGGCGGCGTTGATTTGCTCGTGATTCGCCCGTCAATGCCCCTGGAACCTCATAAGCGTGCGTCATGAGTAATTGACCAGGTTCGCAGCTTGGCAGGCGACGGCAGGCGGCACTGGCGTACGCCGCGTGCTTCTATGGGCGCCGTGTACTCCTACGGGCGCCGCATACTCTAATGACCGAACACGAACTCCCGGCAGGTGAGCACCGCCCAGAAGAGGTCCTCCAGCGCCTCGCGGCGTGATTTCTCGTCCTTGCTGGACTCTACGAGATGCTGACGTGCTTTTGCCAACTCTCCCGGGGTCGCGGGGCGCGATAGAGCGCGGGCGAAAAGGCGAGCGATGATCTCGTCGTCGCTGACCTTTTCCGCTAGCCAACGCGACAACACCGAATCCTTCGAGCGGAGCTTGTCATTGATCGTCTCGCCGTTGTTGAGGTGCAATGCCTGCGTGACGCTCGTGTCTTGCTGGCGCTCGCACGAGCAAGTCTGAATCCGATCCGGCCGGCCGAACCCGTCGAGGAAAGCCGACGCTACCCGGCTATCGGGTAACTGCAACGCTCGAGTGCCCAGCGGAAAGGCGTCGATGGCGGCCGTCCCGCCCTCCACTCCGGTATAGACCTTATTAAATGGCGTCGGCACGGCGGTCACTTGCGAAAACGCATCGAGCAACACCTCGGCCGACAGTCGCCGGACGAAGTAGCGTGAATAGAACCGATCGTCGGCGGCGCTTTCCGGGCGCGGCACCGACGATCGCTGATATGCCGTCGAGTTCATGATCTGCCGAATCAGGCTCTTGATGTCGTATCCTTTTGTCGCGAATTCCTTGGCAAGGGCGTCGAAGAGCGGGGCGTTGCTCGGCGGGTTCGTCTCGCGAAGATCGTCCTCCGCCTCGACCAATCCGCGACCCATGAAGTTGCGCCAGACGCGATTGACCAGCGCCTTGGCAAAGTATGGGTTGTCGGGCTTTGTGAGCCAATCGGCCAGGTCGGCTCGGCGGTCACGGTTGTCGTCGAAGGGCAGGGCGGGGCCGTCGAGCGGCGCCGGCGGCATCGGCATGCCCAGTCGCGGGTGATCGACATCCCCACGCGGTTGAGCCTGCACCAAAACCTCCCCGCCACGGTCACCGTTCTTCAGCGTTACTCGAGCAAACAGATTTGCCAACGACCAATATTGATCCTGTGTCCACTTCTCCAACGGGTGGTTGTGGCAGCGGGCGCAGGTCATGGACATGCCCAGGAACGTCACCGACATCGACTCGGTCAGGTCCGAAATATCCTTGTGCAGGACAAAGAAGTTGCCGGCACCATTCTGCAATGTGCTGCCCGACGCCGTCAACACTTCACGAGCGAACTTGTCCCAGGGTTGATTCGTTTCCACCGATCGGCGCACGAATCGGTAGAAGGCCCACATCGCCGGTTGCGGCAATCGTCGCGTCGAAACCAGTAGCAGATCGGACCATTTGTAGGTCCAATAATCAACGAACTCCGGCCGATTGAGCAAAGCGTCGATGAGTCGTGACCGCTTCGACGGGTCCTTATCGTTGGCGAATCGCTCGACCTCATCGGGCGTAGGCAGGATGCCGGCCGCGTCGAGAAATGCCCGCCGGATAAACGTGCGGTCGTCACACGGCGGCGACGGCGGCAGTTTCAGGGACTCGAGCTTGGCGAGAATCAGCTCGTCGATGACATTGTGTCGCGGCGCCCTGGCAAACTCGGCGGCGTCGATCCGATTCGGAAACGGCACCGTGATTGGGACCACCGCGACGAATGTGCCAAAGACCACGGTGACGGCTGCCTCGCCCGGCCCAGCGACCTTGACCGTGCCATCGTCACCAACCGAGGCGACCAGGTCTTCGCTGCTGCCGAAGCGAACCCATCGGGTGACGTCCTTGGCCGTGCCGTTCGAAAACCAGGCGCGGACCACGACGCGCAAGGCGGCTTTGGGCGGCAAGGTCGCCGCGGGTGGAAAGACCTCGATGCGAGTCAGTCGCGCATCGTCGGCGGCCGGGCCGGTCGCCCCCGCCGCGATCCAATCGTGAATGAGCTGATATTCCTCGGAGTCGTCTTCGAATCGCTTGCCGCCGCCGTGAGGCTGTTTTCGCGCCGGCTTCTGCAACAGGAGGCTCTGTGCCGGTTCTTGCCGATCGACACGCCGCGCGAGGTTCTGCCGCGTCAGCACGAAATGGTCGGCGTCCGGGTTGTAGCCGCGCAGGCTCAGTTTGAGACCCCCCTTGCCGGCCAACGCGCCGTGACAGGCACCGGAGTTGCAGCCGAGTCGCGTCAGGATCGGAATCACGTCATTGCGAAAACTGGGCGCGCCGGCGGCCTTCGTCTGTTTCACATGAACGTTGGCCCTCGCGCTCTGACCCCGAATCGTCGCCGTGATGATCGTCTCGCCATCGCCGGCCGCGCGAACTTCCCCCGATTCATCCACGGTGGCCACGGCGGGATTGGATGATGAGTATTTCGCCTCGGCTGTGTGATCGGCGACAACGCGGCCCGCGGTTTGGGTGACGACCAGCAATTGTTGGCGAGCGCCGGCGCCGGTGAGCGGAACAGTCGCCGGCATGATCGCAAGGTCCTCGGCCCGGGACACGCTAACAGCGAGGAGCAGCGCCACGAGCGAAAGACGCGCCGATGCGTTCATTTGTCACCCCGAGTTTCGAGCAGGCGACGTCAATCAGTGACTTGCATGTTGGCGCCGACCGCTCGGAGATTATCGTTTGCGTCACTTCGAGAATATCGCCGCGCCGATGACGAACAGCAGGCCGATCAGGTGGCCGACGGTAACCAAACCGCCCAGGACGATACCCGCGATGGCGTGGCCCGTACCTTTGGCTCTGGGGTTCTTCTTCGCGTATTTCAGGCCCTGGAGACCAAAGATCAGCGCCAGCGGTCCGAGAATGAGGCCGACGCACGGAATCAGGCTGAACACTCCACAATAGTAAGCCGTCAACGCCTTGCTGTTCTTGTAAGGGATCATGGTCGAGATGCCGCCGTCATCGTAGTCGTCGTCCTCATCACTACGCCGGCGGCGCGGGCGCGGGGCATCGTCGTAGTCGTCGAAATCGTCGTCGTCGCGTGGACGGCGAGGTTTTCGTGGAGCATCTTCGCTGTATCGGTCGTCTGGCATTCGTCTCCCCCAAGTAAGCCAAGAGCACGCCGCGCTACGAGCATGCCGCGCCAGCAAGTGTCGCCGTCGCTTTCAAAACAACTCATCAATCGGCTGGGCGTTGAAATCGGCGAGCGGGATCGGGCGACCCTGCGGGCCGGGCAGCTCCTTGTGCGGATCGAGTCCGAGTCCCTTGTAGATGGTCGCGGCTACCTCGGCGGGGTTCACCGGTCGTGTCTTTGGGATGTAGCCGAGTTCGTCCGATTCGCCAATGACGCGCCCGCCGCGGATTGGCCCGCCGCCCATCAGAATCGACCAAACGCCCGGGTGATGGTCGCGGCCGCCGGCAGGATTTATCTTGGGCGTGCGCCCGAACTCGCCCATCGCCGTAACAATCGTGTTCGACAACAGCCCGCGGTTACTCAGGTCTTCCAGCAACGCCGAAAACGCCTGATCGAAGTTGGGAGCCACGAGCTTGGCCATTTCCGTGATGTCGGTGAAGGGACGCGAGCCGTGGATATCCCAGGTGATTTCGTCAAAGACGGTCTCGAACATGTTCACGGTAACGAATCGGACACCGGCTTCGATCAGCCGCCGGGCCATCAGGCAGCATTGCCCAAAACGGGTGCGGCCATAGCGATCGCGAACGGCGGCTGGTTCCTGATCGAGGGCAAAGGCCGCCCGAGCCGCCGGACTCGACATGAGCCGATACGCCAAGCTGAAATTATCGTCCATCTGCTTGGCAGCAGGGCTGGTCTCGAAGGCTCGCACGGTGCCATCAATGGTGTCGCGTAATTTCTGCCGGCGCTCCGCACGAACGGCCGAAAGATACTCCGGCGGCAGCAAGTCGGGCACCTTGAAATTCGGCGTGGAGGGATCCGCATTCAGGATGAACGGGTCGTATGGCTTGCCCAGAAACCCTGCCGCGTGACCGTGCGGAAGATTCCCGCCTGTGCGCCCAATGGGTCGTGGAAGCAGCACATGAGCCGGCAGCTCGCCGCGGCCGCCCTTCAGATAGCCCAGCGCGCACCCAATGTGGGGATACTCGATGCCGCCTTGAAATAACCGGCCGGTCTGCATCATCTGGTGCCCGGTGTCGTGAACAGCGGTCGCCGTGTGATAGACCGAGCGAATCAGCGAGAACTTGTCTGTGTGGGTTGCCGTTCGCGGGAAAATCTCGGTGATCTGCACGCCCGGTGCCTTCGTGGCCATCGGCTTAAACGGGCCGCGAACTTCGGCGGGGGCGTTTGGCTTGGGGTCGAACGTGTCAATGTGGCTCGGCCCGCCGACGAGAAACAGCATGATGCAGTTGACGCCGTCGTCGGATCGTTTTCTGTCGCCGGCCCGCGCCGTCGTTGCAAAAAACTGGGGCAACCCGAATCCGAGCGGCGCCAAGGCTCCCGCATGAAGGAAATCACGCCGGGTCAGCCCATCGCAAAACCGCGCCGGCCGCTTGGCATCGAGTCGGATCATGGCGTTTCCCCAGCGATTTCCGATTGAGCACGCGGCGCCAGCAAGTGACGCCGATTGAGCACGCGGCGCCAGCAAGTGTATCCACAGTCAAGATTAGCCCCAGCGCGCACAAGGGTCAACGCGAAGGTCACTTCCCCGAGGTGGGAGTCTTGACCGGCACCAACTCCTTGAACTCGCGCACCCAAATATTGCGAAAGCGAACGGGGTCGCCGTGGTACATCAGCACCAACGGCCCTTTGCCATGCTTCTCGTACTTCGGTTTGCGATCAAAGAAGGTGTTGCCCAATACTTCGGTGTGATTCTGAACAAGCACGCCGTTGTGAAAGACCGTGAAATATGCGGGTTTTTCGACTTGGCCGTCGTCGGCGAATCGCGGCGCCGTGAACGCGATGTCAAACGTTTGCCATTCGCCGGGCTTGCGCGAGGCATTCACCATGGGCGGCCGTTGATTGTAGACCGACGCGCACTGCCCCTCGAAATAGGTCTTGTTCTCATAGGAGTCGAGCACCTGAACCTCGTATCGAGCGCCGATGAAACCGACGCCGTTGTTGCCCCGACCCTGATCGCGACCTTTTGGCGGATTGGGCGAGGCGAATTCGAGGTGCAGTTGAATATCCCCAAACTCTTGCTTGGTCTGAATCGCGCCTCGGACTGTGAAACCGCCGTCGGCGTCCACGGTGAACTTGTCGGCGTTTTTCCAGGCGTCGAAGTTCTTGCCGTCGAACAAAACAATCGCGTCGGACGGTGGGCCGTTGTTATCGCCCGGCGTGATGACCTTTGGTTCGGGCCATTTGATCGGCGCGATGTACCGTTGGGCGAGCGCGTCACCGACGAGGAACAGCACGGCGACCGTGATGATCGCCAAAGAAATGCGAGTCAATCGTTGCATCGGGGATTCTCCGAGAGTAGGTGGGAATTCGGCTATGGTATGGAACTTCATCCTGTCGGGTGCCCCAAAACGGCTACTGACCTCGCTTGATTGAGAGGGCCATGATTGACTATTACTAATCCTCACCCACTCGCCGGCGCGTCGGCGAGCGGTAACCAGATTTCGGCTCATTCACTCGTTTCAGGGAGCATGTCATGCGAACGGCAAAGGCAATCGGAGTGATGACTCTGGCACTTCTCATGGTCGGGTCGCTCGTGGCGGAGGAAAAGAAAGCGGCCAAATTTGACGCCGCCAAGCTCGTCGGCGAATGGAACTATGTCACCGGCACGAAAAACGGGGAGGCCGCCAACGCCGACAACCTCAAGAACAAGGTCATTTTCACCAAGGACACCGTCACGCTGACGGGCGAGGCGAAGTTCGTGATGTCATACACGCTTGACACCACCAAGACGCCTGTCGGCATCAAGTTGAAGATGACGGAAAGCCCCTTCGGCGCCGGAGCCGAGGCAGTCGGCATCATCATGTTCGATGGCGAGACTCTCAAAATGTGCTACGACCCGGCCGGTAAGAAAGCGCCGGAGAAATTCGAGGCCGGCGACGGCAGCAAGGTCCATCTCTTTGTGCTAAAGCGCGCCAAGTAGCCGCCTTTCGTTTGAAGTCGTCACGAGCCGGAGTCTCTTTCCGCATGAACCGGTGAGGGGACTTCGGCTCTGACCGTTCACGCGTGAGCGCGGTATGATGGTGATGACTTCGACAGATGCCATCCTTCGACCCCGACACAGACAATGCCCACCGAATCCGATTGGGATCCGAATGTTTATCGATCATGGCTGAAGTTGCAGGCCCGTTTGTTACGTCGCGACCCGCGGCTCAACGCTCGACTCGATGATTCGGATATCGTGCAAGACACGCTGGCGCGAGCGGTTGCCAAGCGAGGCCAGTTCCGCGGCTCGACGGAACCGGAGCGGCTGGCGTGGCTGCAAGCCATTCTCAATGCCGTCACCCACGACGCCCTCGATCATCATCTCGCGGACAAGCGCGACGCGACGCGCGAACAGTCGATCGACGCCGCCCTGATCGACGCCACGCGGCGGCTGGATACTTTTCTGCAGGCAACCTGCGACCAGCCCGGCGACGCCGCCATGCGCCGAGAACTGTGGCGCGACGCCGTCAGCGCCTTGGAACAACTGCCGCAGCGGGAACGCGACGTGGTAGTCGCACACGACATCGAAGGCCGCAGCCTGCGACAGATCGAGGCCGAAATGGGCATCGCCAAATCGACGGCTGCCGAGTTGTTGATCCGCGGCCGGCGCCTCCTCGCGGAACAACTCGCCGGTCACAAATAGAGCGCGACGAGCACGTGGCGCGAGCAAGTGCCAATCGCAGCACTTACTCGCGCCACGTGCTTGTGTTTTTCGAATACGAGCACGCGGCGCGAGCAAGTGCCAATCGCACTACTTGCTGGCGCCGCGTGCTCATCGTTAAGATAGTTCGCCATGACTCCCTCCGTGCCGGCACCTGAGACCACAGCATGATCCAACAGCGGTTTGACCTTTCCGGGCGCGTGGCCGTTGTCAGCGGCGCCGCTCAGGGCCTGGGCCGAGCGATGGCGATGGCTCTTGCCGAAGCCGGCGCCGACCTCGTCTTACTCGATCGCAATACCGGGGGCGTCGAGCGCACGGCTCGGGAGATCGAGGCCTTGGGGCGCAAAGCCATGGCCGCCGCCGTTGATGTCTCCGACCCGAGCGCCATTCGGCCGCTGTTCACTCAAGTCGATACCGAGTTTGGCCGCGTCGATTTCCTCGGAAACGTTGCCGGCGACGGCGTCCTTGGCCGGCCTGAGGATATCTCACTTGATGAAGTCGAGCGCTGCTGGCGCAACCTCGTTCTCGGCCGTTTCTGCATGTGTCAGGAAGCCGGGCGCCGGATGCTCGCTGCCGGGCGCGGCAGCATTGTTAACATCGGCTCGATTGCGGGCGTGACGGCCCTCGGTCGCGGGCATGTGGCCTACAGCATGGCCATGGGCGCCGTCATTCAGATGACCCGCGAACTTAGCACCGAATGGTCCGGGCGCGGCGTCCGCGTCAATGCCATCCTGCCGGCTCAAGTCATCAACCCCAGCCTCGAAGCTCGCATGAAAGACGATCCCGGCCTGCGCGACAAGTTCCTCAGCGGCATCCCCAGCGGACGGCTCGGCACGCCCGACGACATCCAAGGACTGGCGCTGTTCCTCGCCTCCGATGCCTCGGCCTGGATCACGGGCGCTATTATTCCCATGGATGGCGGCAACCTCGCGGTCAACGCCGGCGGCACCCTCGGAGGGCGCCCGTGATGACTCTCGCCACCCTGCTCGAACTCTATCGCTCGATGCAGCGCATCCGCCAATGCGAGGAGCAACTGGCGCGATCGCATCAGCGAGGATTGATCCACGGGGCGTGTCACACCTATGTCGGCCAAGAGGCGATTGCGGCGGGTGTCTGCGCTCATCTGCGGCCCGATGATGCCGTGTTCAGCACCCATCGCGGTCACGGTCACGCCCTGGCGAAGGGCCTGCCTCCGCGCGAACTCTTTGCCGAGCTATTCGGACGAGCGACGGGTTGCTCACGCGGTCGCGGCGGGTCGATGCACCTGTTCGCGCCCGAGATTGGGTTGATGGGAACCAGCGGCATCGTTGGACCGTGCATCCTGCAGGCCGCCGGCGCCGGTTACAGTTTCAAGTTGCGCAAGAACGCCGCCGTCGCCGTGGCGTTTTTCGGCGATGGCGCTGTAAATAACGGGGCCTTTCACGAGGGGCTGAATCTCGCTGCGATTTGGGGACTCCCGGTGCTGTTCGTCTGTGAGAACAACCAGTTCGCGACCGAGGTGCCTTTTGCCTACGCCGCCGGCAATCCCCGGGTGGCCGTCCGCGGCGCCTCCTATGGCATGACGTCGCACGAAGTCGATGGTAATGATGTCGAGGCGGTCCATCGCGTTGCCGGCGAGGCCGTGGCCCGCGCCCGCCAAGGTAAGGGGCCGACCTTGATCGAATGCCTGACCTATCGCACGCGGCCTCACGCCGAAGGCATGGGCGATTTCAGCTATCGCACTCGCGAAGAAGTGGACGCCTGGAAGACTCGGTGCCCAATCAAACATTTGTCAGAACGTTATCCGCGCCCGGCAGAGTTGTCGGCCATCGACGCCGAGATAGCGGCTCAGGTTGCCGATGCTCAGGCATTCGCGGAGTCCAGCCCGTGGCCTGAGCCGGCCACGGCCACGGATCACGTCTACGCCTCGCCGCCGTCGCCGCCCGCCTCGCCGCCCACGCCGGGCAGCCGCGAGATCACCTTTGCCCAAGCGACTCATGAGGTTCTCGCCGCTGAAATGGCTCGAAATCGAGGGATTTTCGTACTCGGCGAAGGGATCGGCAAGCGCGGCGGGAACTTTCAAACCACGCGCGGACTCTTCGACCTTTATGGCGCGGAACGACTCTGTGACACGCCGATTTGCGAGCGCGGTTTTGTCGGCCTGGCCTGCGGTGCCGCCATGACCGGCACTCGACCGGTCGTCGATTTCATGTTCGCCGACTTCGTCCTTGATGCCGTGGGTGAGATTCTAAATCAGATCGCCAAGATGCAATACATGTCGAGCGGCAGGCTGCGGATGCCCTTGCTGATGCGCGGCTGTATCGGCATCGGTCACTCGGCGGCGACGCATCATTCGGGCAACTACTACCCGATGTTCGCGCACTTCCCGGGGCTTCGCGTCGTCGTGCCCTCGACGCCCTATGACGCGAAGGGGTTATTCCAATACGCGCTTCAATGTGACGACCCGGTGTTGTTCTTGGAGCATCGCGAATTGTTGGCGACCAAGGGGCCGGTGCCAAAGGAGGAATACGCCATCGGCTTCGGCAAGGCCGCCGTCGTCCGCGAAGGGCGCGACGCCACCGTGGTGGCCTTGGCGTTGATGGCGCGAAAAACCCTGGAAGTTTGCGATCGGCTTGCGGCTCGCGACATACACGTCGAACTGATCGATCCGCGCACGGTCTCGCCGCTGGATGGGGAAACGATTCTGAAATCGGTTCGCAAGACGGGCCGGCTTCTGATTGTCGATGAGGCCTTTTCGCCGTTTGGCCTCGGGGCGGAAATCGCGGCACGGGTCGCCGACGCGGGCTTTGACGATCTCGACGCGCCAATCCGCCGGCTGCATGGTGCCTTTACGCCAACGCCCTACAGCCCGTCGCTGGAACGGGCCGTCGTGCCCAGCGCCGACGACATTGAACGGGCCATCCTCGCGCTGTTGGAGGAATGAAATGGCCATTCCGGTCACCGTTCCGCGACTTGGTTGGACGATGGACGAAGGCACGTTCGTCGAGTGGCTGGCCGCAGACGGCACGATGATTCGGCCGGGCGACCCGTTGTTTGTCCTGGAAAACGAAAAGGCCGCGGAGAACATCGAGTCGCTCGACGCCGGCATCTTGCGCATCGGCCCGGAGAGTCCATTGCCCGGCGCAACGGTGCGTGTGGGCCAGGTGTTGGCATATCTGGTCTCCGAGGGCGAGGCGGCTCCCGGCATCGATCGATTCCTGACGGCGGAATCCCCGGCCCCGGCGAAGCCCGTTCCGGTTGCGGCGCCGGTGATCGACTCCCCCGCTTCGAGAATCGCCATCACTCCACGGGCACGTCGATTCGCTCGCGAGCATGGCATCGAATGGGCGGGCATCACCGGTACGGGACGCCACGGCCGCATTCGCGAGCGAGACATTCGCACGGTTGTCGAATCGACTTCTGCCGGAAAATTAGTCCCGAATCGGCGCCGGACGCTTGCCGCCCGCATGGTCGCCGGCGTGACCCAGGCCGCGCCCGTCACGCTGACGACAAAGGCCGACATTACCGAACTCCGCGACCTGCGCCGGAATTATGCCGGCTCGCCGATGCCGAGCATTACGGACCTGATTCTGTTGGCGGTCGCTCGCTGCTTGCGTGACCATCCGATGTTGCAGGCCCAGTGGCGCGACGAGCATCTGTTTGTGCCGGCCGGGGTGCATGTGGCCTTGGCCGTCGATTCCGAACATGGGTTGCAAGTGCCGGTGATTCGCGACGCCGATCGGCTAACCTTGCCGGAGATCGTTACGCAAACGCGCGCGGCTATCGGGGCGGCGCGCTCGAGTCTATTGCCGGTTGATGCCACGCGAGGGGCGACGTTCACGATCACGAACCTGGGCATGTATGGCATCGACCAATTCACGCCAATCATCCCGCTGCCGCAATGCGCGATCCTCGGCGTCGGCCGGATCGTGCGTGAACCGGCCCTGATCGAAGAACGCATCGCCATCCGCGACATGATGACGCTCAGCCTGACGTTTGACCATCGCATCGTGGATGGCGCCCCCGCGGCTCGCTTCCTCGATGCCCTGCGGCGTGAGTTGGAGCAGCCGCGATTGCACCGATGAGGCCGCCGATGTCGTCAACGACCAAATCCGATTCGCCCCCCCCGAATCTCGCGGCGATTCTCCGAAAGGCCGCCTGGCGGTTGCTCCCATTTCTTGGGCTGCTCTACCTCTTGAACATTCTCGACCGGGTCAACGTTGGCTTCGCTCGACTCACCATGAAGGCCGATCTCAACCTGAGTCAAGATGTCTTCGACATCGGTTTCGGCATTTTCTACTTCGGCTATCTACTGTTCGAGGTTCCGGCGAATTTGCTTTTGCGCCGAATCGGAGCGCGTCGTTGGATCGCTCGCATCATGGTGACCTGGGGGCTGGTGACCTGTGGGACGATGTTCGTGACCGGGCCGTGGAGCTTTTACGCGGTGCGGATTCTGCTCGGGGTCGCCGAGGCAGGTTTCTTTCCCGGGATCGTCCTGTACCTGACGTTTTGGTTTCCGAGCCGGCAGCGGGCGCGGGCGATGGCCGTATTCATGGTAGCAAGCTCCCTTGCCGGAGTGCTGGGGAACCCAATCTCTGGTGCCGCCATGCATTATCTGAATGGTGTGGCGGGTCTTGCCGGTTGGCAATGGCTGTTCCTTGTCGAAGGGCTTCCGGCCGTCCTCGTCGGCGTCACGGTTCTTTGGTTGCTGCCCGATGGCCCGGACGATGCGCGATGGATGTCCCCCGCGGAGTCGCGGCTGCTTCAAGAGGCACTGGCCGCCGATGGCCCCGCTGCCGCGCCACAGAGTCATTCGCTGAGATCGCTGTTGCATCGGCGTGTCTGGCACCTGATTTTGATCTATTTCACGGTCGCCGTCGGCACCAACGCGATGGGGGCGTACCTGCCGAAACTTCTCGAAACGCGATTCCCCGAACAAACAAAGCTCGGTCTCGGGTTTTTGTCGGCTTTGCCACATGTTGCCGCCATGGTAGCCATGATCCTGATGGGAATGAACTCGGATCGCATGGGCGAACGCCGGCTCCACGTTGCCGCTTCAGCGTGGCTGGCGGTTGCCGGATGGGGGTTGAATTTGGTGGCGCCGTCGCCGTGGCTGGCGCTGTTGGGTTTGTGCCTGGCTCAGGCGGGCATGATGAGTATGTTGCCGACGTTTTGGGCCATCCCGACGGCATTCCTCCGCGGCGCTGCGGCAGCGGGTGGAATCGCATTGATCAATTCGGTGGCCAACCTCGGCGGGCTAATGGGGCCAATCATCCTCGGCCGGTTGGGAGTACCCGCGATGATGGTCACCCTTTTCGCCGGTGGGGCATTGGCACTGATGCTGCGAATGGAACGCGATTCCAAATGATCGGTCCCCGCTAATATGGTGAGCTACTTCTTTGGTTGGCCAGCCGTCGGCGCGGGCTTGCCATCTTTCGGCGGGGGCGTGGCCGGGGCGGCAGCTTCAATCGTGATCTTCGGCAGCTTGGCTTCGTCGGCAGCCACGCGAATCTTCTCGGACACTTTGCGACCCACCCGTTTCAGGCGATCGCCGTCATTGCCATCACAGCCGACGAGAGCGGCGATCATTGCCGCGCCCAACAGAATGCGTCGCCGGTTCATCGCGCGCCCTCCCTGGACCAGGGGCGATATGACGAATCGGGGAGAAATGAGCAAGGGCAAAATGGAGTCGCGAATGAGAACCCGCGGCGCGAGCAAGTGATCGTGAGAGGTGGCACTGGCTCGCGCCGCGGGCTCGTAAACGCAAACGTCACGACTTCGAATACTTCTCGATCAATACTCTCGCCGTCTCGGGGCGCATGATTCGTGGGTCGGGCAGTTCCCCCTTGCGTAGCTTCTCACGAAGGTCACGGCCGCTGATCGACACCTGCTTGAAGCCCTTCGGCGCGTAATCCTCGACCAGACCCACTCGGCCTAGTTCCTCGAAGAACGCCGCGAATCCGACCTTCACCGGCTGAATCTTCAGGTCGCCTTTCAGCTCGTCGAACTTCCGTTGCGCGGCCAGTCCATCCCAGATATCCTTGCCGTCGTCATAAGGGGCGTCGGCGTGCTTGCGCCCGATGATGATGTCGGTGAACCCGAAATTCTGGCGATAGATCGCGTGCATGACGGCCTCTTTCGGCCCGCCATAAAACATCTTGATATCCAGGCCCAAAAGGATGAGCTGATCGGTGAGATCATAGCCTTTCTCTTTCCAGAGTGCCTCGTCCTTGTCGCCCTGACCGATCGCTTTGTTGGCGATCAGGGCCATGTATGTTCTCATCCGCGTCAGAGCGTCGACATCGTCGCTCTTGGTTTCGCCGATGAGCGGATTGAGGACGGCTCCGGCGAGGAACCCCGCGCGGGTCAGCCGTTCCAGACCGAGGACCAAGGCGTATTCGTGTGCGCGATGCAGTGCGTTACGCGTCTGGAACGCCACGACCCGTTGCCAACCCTTCTTTTGGAAGAGCGCTCGAGATTCGAGCGGGGTCAGCACGAGATGGCCGTATTCAGGGTTTTTCGGCTGCGGCAACACCCAAGCCTCGCCGCCGACCAGATGGGTGCGCGAATCTTCGGTGACCATGCGGCCGCCCGGATGGTCCACGCGCTCGGTGCCATAGACGATCTTGATGTATCGCGGCTTGTCCCAAGCATAGACGTCGCGCACTTCGAGTTTGCCGACAATGTCGCCGGCCGAGTTGGTCAACGCGACGATGTCGCCGGCGGAGAGGCTCGTCGCGGTCGCGTCATCGGCGGGAAGCGCAATCGGGATGGACCACGCATATTTCTGGCCGCCGCTGATAATCACCTCTTCGTCCAGGACTTGATCCCACTGGGCGCGGGTCATCGGGCCGGTCAGGGGTGACAGCCCACCGTCACCGATGCGATACAGGCTTGATAGATCGGCGTCACTGACGACCAGCTTCTTCTTGCCCGCCAAAGCGGCGAGGAATTGGTCGGCCGGCTCGCGAACTGTTCGATCGACCGGCGCGATCAATCCGCCGTGCGGGGGAATCAAATCAGGCATCGAAACTAACCTCCGTTACTGGGCTGGGAACCGAACAGGATCAAATCTGATACATCGGCGCGAAATGCTCCTGGGAACGCCGGACCAAATCGGCCAGTGACGTGTCGTCGAGGATGCGCTGCTGTTCTTCCTGAATCTGGCGCCAAACATGGTGAATGACCCGTTTCAGGGGTGTGTCGCCGTCGCTGCCGGCCTTTTCTGTCTCAGGCTTCTCGGGTCGATCGACGACGTTCAAAACCGACGCCAAGGAAATATGCTCCGGCGGCCGAGACAATTGATAGCCGCCCGCCGCGCCGCGAACGCTCGTCACCAAACCGGCCGCCTTGAGTTGCAACAGAATCTGCACCAGAAAACGGCGCGAGATCCTGTGGGCATCCGCGATGGCGTTCAGCCGAATCGGCGCCGGCTCATGGTATTGAGCTGCCAACTCCAGCATTGCCAGGCAGGCATACTCGGCCTTTTTCGAGAACAACGTTGTTCGCATCGCAATCTCCGAGCACGTGACGCATTTGTACGAGCACGAACCCGCGCGTCACTTGCTTGCGCCGCGTGCTTCAACAGCGTTTTCGGGCAGGCGGTGCGTACTCGGGGCTAAATGCCGCTACCTTCGCCATGTTCGATCACGTGCAGACCGCATTCCTTCTTTTTCGATCCTGCCCATCGCCCGTCACGTTCACTGCCACCGGCGGCCACGGGGCTGGTGCAGGGCCAACAGCCGATGCTCGGATAGCCCTGGTCGTGCAGCGGGTTGTACGGCACGTCGTTCTTCATCACGAATGACCAGACGTCCTTATGGGTCCAGGTCAGGAGCGGATTCACCTTGATGAGGCCGAACTTACGGTCGCGCATCACCACGGCGGACGCGCGGCGTTCGGCGGTCTGATCGCCCCGGATCGCGCTGATCCAGGCATCATAACCCTCGACGGCTTTCTTGAGCGGTACAATCTTGCGGTCGTAGCAGCATTGATCGGGCCGATGCAGGTACAAAGGGCCGCCGTGCTCGGCTTCATATTCGGCGACGCTCAATTCGGGGTAGATGAACTCAACGTCGATCCCGTATCGGTTTCGGATTCGGTCACGCATTTCCAGTGTCTCGGGAAATTGATAGCCCGTCTCCAGATTGCAAATGCGAACCTCGGGCTGAATCTCCGCAAGCATGTGAATGATGCAATTCCCTTCGGCGCCGAACGCGGTCGCCATCATCAGACGCGGGTGAAAGGTATCCACGGCCCATTGCAGGATTTCTCGCGGCGTCCGTCCGGTGAGTTTCTGATTGGCTTCGATGATCTGATCGTCACTGAACGAAACCTGCGACGGCATGCCAAACCTCATCAGGGCCATGAATCGCCCCAGGCGACGCAACGTCTGGGCACATAGTTTCCTTATCGGATTTCTGATGATTTTGGCAAGAGCGGTTTTCGATCTCGGGAGTTTCTCCATTCGATGTGTGGCGTAAATCGTTTAATAGAAGCGACTTTCTGTTGGTCGCGGCGTCCGGCCGGCATGGTAGACGGTGCGGCCCAAAACCTTCGTCGGTCGTTGTTTATTTCTGCGCGTCAATCACTGGAATCAAGATGACGGTGACCGGCGTCTTGTGTGGAGGAATGCGGTCGGTCCATGCCTCGAACGACAGCTCACCATTGTCTTTCGGACTGGACGCGGGGAGGTCGAGCATCGCCTCGGTGAAATTGCTGACGCAGATGACGTCCCCACTGTTGGCCGTGTAATAGGGTGGCTTCTTGGGGTCGTCCGGGTCCTTGTAGAGTCGGCTGCCCGCGAAGATCCAATCGGAATCCAGTTCCTTGAGCGTCTTCATGTTTCGGATCCAGCGTTGGGCCGGGTGCGATTTGGATTTCCCATCCACGCTGTATTCGAGCATGACTTTGATGGTCGTGCCGGATGGGGGCGTGAATTTGGGCTGAAACCGAACGGGCGACCCGGGCTTGGCTCCGCTGGCTTCAAGTGCGGCGTGAATATCGCGAGCGTCCACGTCGGCGTGAAGGATGGCCTCGTGTTCCTTGGTCTGAACTCGGCACATGAGGTGTTCCAGTTGCCCCTCGCGGAGACAAACGGCGGCCGAGATTCGGATGCGCCGACTCCCGTCGGGCATGACCTCCATGAACAATGTCTTCTTCGGGTTGAGCGGGACAATCTTCGACTCGGCGGGCCTGGGCTTCTCGTCGGGAGTGGCCGGCGCGGGTGTCGGGGCAGGAGCGGGCGTCGGCGTCGCCGCTGGCTCCTTGGAGTCGCAGCCGAGCGAGACTGAAATCAACAAAGCGAAGCCGGCAACCGTCGCGCGCATTGGAAATCCCTCGAAGCGTCCCCCGCTATGATGGCGAGTGCCGGGACGAATTGCAATCGCGATGCCAAGAAAGGATTGACCGTTGTCGATGCGGTTCCGGGGGATCGCGGCCCTTGTGGGCAAGGCTCGGCGAAACTCGGCAGCCAAGAATTGTGCATCGATGGGCAAAAAACAACCGGGGGCGACGATGTTTCCATTCGTCGCCCCCGGGTCGCACCAGACCGCGAATTGCGAGTCAGTTTCGGGTCACGTTAGTTGCAGCACGGATTGCAGCAGGGGTCACAAGCCAAGCGGCGTTGGAAGAACCGCTTGATGCGAGCGCCGAAGGAATCTTGGTTAGCGCACGGGTCGCAGCAGACGTTGCCGCAATTGGCATTGCCGCAATGGGTGGTGCAAGCCGGGGCACAGTTGTTGCCGCAATTGGCATTGCCGCAGTGGACGTTGCCGCCGTGAGCCGCGCCGGCGTTGCCGCCGCACGGGTCGAAGTTGCTGGCGACATAGCGAGGCTTACGGACGCAGACATCGTAAGGAACCGAGGACTTAACCGTCTTGCGAACGGTCGTCGGCACCATCTCGGTCACGGTGTAGGGCACCTTGACGTGAACCGTGTACGGAACCTGCTTGCAGACCGTATACGGAACCCGGCAGTTGACCACATGGTTCTGCATCGTGCAGACCGTGCAGGCGACCTTCTTCACGCAATCGACCTTCACGAGGCGGCACGTGGTGACCGGAACGACCTTCTTGACGGTGGTCGGAACCATCCGGCAAACGGTGTAGGGCACCTTCTTGCAGTGCGTTTCCGTGACGTTTCGGGTGACCGTGTAGGGCACTCGTTGGATCTTCGTCTCGGTGACGTATCGAGTCGTGGTGTAGGTCACGTTCCGAGTGTGGGTCGCGCCTTCGACGAAGACTCGTCCTTGGCCGCCGCAATCATAGGTGGCGCATCCACCCTTGGCCCGGCCGCCTTGGACGTTGCACTGATCGACGTAGCAGCCCATGGCCGTGCGGGTGACGGTGTAGGGGACCTGCTTGCGAACGACTTCCGTCACCATGCGGGTCACGGTGTACGGGACCTGTCGCTGAACGGTCTCACGGACATACTTGGTCACCTGGACCGGAACCTGCTTGGTCGTGGTGACCGGCACTCGCTTGCAGACCGTGTACGGAACACGCTCGGTGACACGGCGACGGGTGTGGGTCGTCACCGGCACTTGCTCGCAAACCGTACGGTAACGGACAACCTGACGAGTCCGCATCTGGTCCGGCTGTTGCTCGGTGCAACGAACCAAGCGGCCCGGCTTCTGAACGCAGCAGCAGGTGCAAGGATCGAAGCTGCACGTGTAGGTGCGCTTCCAGGTCGTCACTTTTTTACCCGGAACGCAGTACGTTTCGCAAACGGTTTCCGGAATTCGCCGCGTCACCGTTCGCATCGTGGTACAAGGTTCGGAAACCCAGCGGGTCACGTCGCGATAGCAGGTCTCGACGACATCGCGGTAGGTCGTGCAGCAAACATTCTTCATCACCGTCTCGCAGACCGGACGGCAGATCGTCTGGCAGCAGGTGCGGTAGTGGGTCTCGCAAACCGGACGGCAAACCGTCTGGCAGCACTCACGGCAGCGTTGCTCACAGATGGTCTTGGGGACCATGTGGCAGCACGGCTTGCAGTGCGTCTCGTGGACGGGCTTGCAGCAGTTTACGACGCAATCCTTATAGCAGGTCTCGGTGACCTTGCGGCAGGTCGTGTAGACGCAATCGCGATAGCAAGTCTCGTAGACCGGCTTGTTCACGGTCTGGCAGACGGTCTGGCAATGCGTCTCGTACACCGGCCGATACGAGCAGGTATGAACGTCCTTGTACACCGTCTGATAGCAAGGCTTGCAAACGGTCTGCTGGACGGTCTTGTAGCACGTTTCGTTGCACGTCTTATAGGCCGTGCGGCACTCGTCGCGATAGCAGGTCTTCGTGACCGGCTTCATGACGGTCTCGCAAACGGTCTGATAGCAAGTGTGGAATCGTTTTTCGAGAACATTATCCCAAACGACTCGATAGCCGCAACGCGTCTGATTGTGGCAGGCGTTGAAGCAACACTGCGCGTCGCAACACGGCTGAGCGCAGCAACCATAATTGGTAGCGCCGCAGTGAGCGGCGCTGGCGGAACCGGCAGCCCCGAAGAGGCCGGCCACCGCAAGCACCAGCGGTGCCCCCAAGCGGATCCTCATTGTTGTCGCCTCCTAACCGGTCCTAGGTGCCGGTTGTAAACCGCCGACCTGGCAACGGGTCGCCAAACCGGGTTGGCCCTACCCCGCCGCGTTCGGCTCTTCCATCCGAACGAAACCAAGGCCTCGTGCCATTGAGTTCGACACGGATCAATCGGGTATCCTTCCGGCGATGATATCGGCGTGACCTTGCCGGGCTTCGCAGCCTAACCGCGACGATCATTCCTTCCCGATTCCCCAGGCTTACGGTGGCGCCGCTTGTACCTGTATCTCGGGTGAAAACAGTCCTGGCGGTCGCGCCGTGCAATCCGTTGGCACAAACGGAAGGGGCCGGCGACTGGGGATGAGTCGCCGGCCCCTCAGGAGGAGGATCAGCCGAACGGAGATTGGGGGGAAAGGAGGATAGGGGGAGGACCTTACCGCCTTTGGTGGGGGACCGTTGTTTCTCCTGCGTCGGCTGGTGGAATGGAGTTCGGCAAGGGGCATGCCACGACGGGCTACTTTGTCCCCATTTCGGTCATAACTGGTGTGCTGGCTTCGCTCTCGGGTTTCGGATTCTTCCGCCGGCGCGGATCGTGACGATCCTAACGTGCAATTCTTTCCATCCCCTTGTAACGATGGTTGGTAGGGTTTACACCGTCCCGTCACTGCGAGGGGCAGGCTATTCGTCGGCGGGGCGGACGGTTCGGATGCGGCGACGGCGTCGCATTCGCCGCGGTTCATCGCCCCAATGCCGCGTTCTCTCGGTGTACCCCACTTTCTTTTCGGCTTCCCGAATCCAATACCAGGGCACCAAGAGGAAGAAGCCAGCCAGCACCAGCACCGACGCAACCATGCCAATGACGAAAACGCTGCCGCTGTAACGAGCGACCATTGGCGCGGCGCTCGTGCCGAGAAGGCGGTCGAAATAGACCATGGTCGAAAGCACCGCAGCCAGTAACAGACCGAGTATCACCGTGACGGGCAGCGTGCAAACCCAGATGGCGAATCCGCCGGCGTATCCCCAACCGAGAGTCTCCAGAAGTGCCCGCCACGAGGTCTTCGAGCGAACTGAGCACCAAATGCCGGCTGCCCCGATGTAGAACATGGCAACGGCCGTGAATACCAGACAAAGCAGAATGAGAAACATCGCCCCGGCGCCGACGACGAGAGAAAGCGCCATCGCCAACAGGGCGGCCCCCAACACCAGCCAGTAGCCGCCCACCGAATCGAGCTTCGGCACAAGGCGCATGAGCGTGGCAGGAATTAACACGACCGGCAGCACGAACCAGCTTTGCAATGGGCTAACCATCGCCGCCAGAATCAGTGCCGGGGTCGCGAAAGCCAGGACATAGGGCGCCGTGGCTCCGAGGATCCCCCAGAGCTTGTTGCGGATGAGTTGTTTCGTTTCAAGCGGGGTCAGCAGCAGGGCCTCCCAACTCGATTTTTCGCGTTCGCCCACAATGGTGCCCGAACAACGAATACCTACGGTGAGACTGGCGATGAGCAGGACGACCGCACTCAGGGCGAGGAACGACCCCTCGACGGCGCCGATGTTGCTGTCGTGCTGAAGTTTTTCGATGTCGTAAGTGAGGAACCATGAAAGGGAGGTAAAGAAGCTGTTACTGGTACCAATCGCGGAGAATGCGGCGACGATGAGAACCGTGGCGATGACGATGCCGGCAATCCAAAAACCTCGTGGCACGGGATAGAAAATGGCCAGCGGCGCCACGCCATGCACGTTGCGCTCTTTCCAACGCAACGGTTCGTCGCCGACGGGCGGGCGTCGGGTCAGCCATGCGAGACCGACACGCCGGCGACCGGAATTTTCGAGCTGCCGGATATACGCGGCGCGAAATCGCGCGACGGCAAGCAAGTAGCATGCCCCGCCGACGGCGCCCCAGGCCAGTAGCGACGAGACCAGGCGCCAGGCCATGCGGCCATAGTCGGGCTGACCTTGGAAGGCCGGCTCCGCGACGTAAAGCGGATTCATGACCGCCAGTGGTTGCGACAACGGCTTGAGGAAGGCCAACCCGGCGAATCGAGACAAGCCGCTCAGCCCCCAGATGGCGAGATAGGCCATCGCCAAGACCGAATAAAGTCCAACGACCGCGTCACGAGTCGTCCGGCTCCAAACCGAAGCCAACAAGCTTGCCGAGCCAAGCGCGAACACAGGCCCGATGGCGCTGAGGATTATTGCGACGATCGCCGGTGGCGTAATGCCGCCGAACAATCCGAGAAAACAAATCACGGGCACGATGGTGAGGTAGAGAATCGCCACCTGATAGGCGCGCCCGAGCAGCTTGCCGATAAGGATTTCCCAGGGAGTGAGATCCGCCGTCAATAAGTAGATCATGGTGCCGCGCGCTTTTTCATCGGTAATGGCGCCGGCCGTGAAGACGGGTACGGCCAGGAGCAGCAACAAATACTGCTGATTGATGAGGCGACTCGAGAAGTCGTTGGCGAAGTGGAAAGTCACATCGGGATCGCTCGGCCCCGAATTCCACGGGCTGGGGTTGCGCACGGACTGCACTTCCCCCCAGTAGATCGCGTAAAAGAAAAGGAGCTGGAGGACGACCCACCCGCCGAGGATCCACCGAAGGACGTGGGCTTTTCCGCGGCGGCTGCCGAGGAGCATTTCGAGGTAGAACACGGGGCCGATCATGGAGGTCTCCTTCTTCCCAGAGCATCGTAAGTAATTCGTGCTGCCGTCGCAACTCTCGAAATGGGTGCCGGCGCCCGCGAAGCTGGAGCGCGGATCGCGCGGGAGACGGGTCGCTGTTCGCCTTCGGCCCATGGCGAGCCGCGAGATCAACTTGGAATTGAGAAGCGAATTCCGCTTGACAACGACCCCAAAAACTGAGACCAGTGAATATAAGGAGACTCGTTGTTATTTACCTATCATTGAGCAGGGCATCGCCGAAAGCGGCGTCGCCTAGGAAAGGGAACCCGGTATGCTTCACTACTCGTGCGACTTGTGCGGGAAGGAACTCGCGCCCGGGACCGATCGGCGCTATGTGGTCAAGCTCGAAGTCTTTGCCGCCCAGGAACCAGCCGAACTTACCGAGGACGATCTGGACGCCGACCGCATGGAAGAACTGAGCCAGATTCTCAGGGAAATCGAAGAGAATGGCTACGCCGCCGACGAACTGCCCCCCAACTACAAACAGCTTCGCTACGACCTCTGCCCTGACTGTCACAAGAAGTTTCTGCGTGACCCACTCGGCAAAGAACACAAATTCGATTTTAGCGAGAACTGACGCACTGCCGAATTTCCGGCTTTGATCGCGGCGATGTGCCGGATTTCGCGGTACACTCGAACAGAGCCACGCACGGCTTTCCGAGGCTCGTTGCCATCACCCCAGAGGATCTGCCCCATGTCGCGCTGGAATCTCGCCTGGATGCTCGGTGTCCCGGCGATCGTCGTCTTGGGAATCACCTTGGCCTATAGCGCCCCGCGGCGGGCGGCACGGGAGCAAGACTATGAACTCGTCAAGCTCGTCGTGGACGTTCTCGCCGAGGTCGATCAAAGCTACGTCAAAGAGTTGAACGCCGAGCAGAAGCGCAAACTCGTCGAGGACATGATTAACGGCGGGCTTGAGCGCCTCGACCCATACTCGGCCTACATGAACATTGACGAATACCGCCACTTCGAGCAGCAGAGCGAAGGCTCCTTCGGCGGGGTCGGCATCAATGTCGGCATCGATCGCACCACCGGCCTGCTTCAAGTGGTCAGCCCCATGGTCGGGACGCCCGCTTATGAAGCCGGCGTTCTTGCCGGCGACCTGATTGTGAAAGTGGATGGCAAATCCACCGAGAACTTCCGCATCTCCGATGCGATCAAGGCCATCCAGGGCGAACCCGGAACGCCGATCACCCTCACCGTCATTCACGACGGGACGAAGGAACAAGTTGATTTGACCATGAAGCGAGCCAAGATCGAAGTGCCGTCGATCCTCGGCGACGTTCGCAAGCCCGAGAATCCTCGCGAATGGGATTGGTTTGTCGATAAGGCATCGAAGATCGGATATGTTCGCATGATTGCGTTCACCGAGCACACGACGGCCGATATCAAGAAGGCCCTGGCCGCCATGGAAGCCGAGGGCGTGCGTGGGTTGGTTCTCGATCTGCGCGATAATCCCGGCGGCTTACTGACGACCGCCGTCGAAGTCGCGGACTTGTTCATCGGCGATGGGGCGATTGTGAGCACGCGAGACCGCAACGGTAACGGGCGGACCTATTCGGCCCGTCGCGGCGACGGCCGATTCGAAAATGCCTCGGCATATCCCATGACCGTCCTCATCAACAAGAACAGCGCCAGCGCCAGCGAAATCGTGTCGGCGGCTCTTCAGGATCACGGGCGAGCGACCGTCATCGGCGAACGCAGTTACGGCAAGGGCAGCGTGCAGAATATCATTCGCCTGCCCGACCGTGTTCCGCCCACCGCTGTCAAACTCACGACGGCCAGCTATTGGCGGCCCAGCGGCAAGAATATCCACCGCATGACCGACAGCAAGGAAACCGACGAGTGGGGCGTCAAACCCTCGGCCGGCTTTGAAGTCAAACTCGACGATAAAGAACGTTTCCAATACCTCGTCTGGCGCCGGCAGCGGGACATCATTCCCGGCAAGGTCGGAGCTGCCGAGAAACGCGACGACAAGGCCAACAAAGACGAGAAGCCTTTCACCGATCGCGTCTTGAACACGGCCGTAGAGCAGTTGCGCAAGCAGATTACGCAAGGCTAATATAGTGGCGGGCACATTTAGCGGCGGGCAAGCCCGCCGCTATATTGAATCATCGATGCTCGATATTCTCTTTGAAGACAACCACCTCCTCGTCGTTTCCAAGCCGGCGCCGATGCTGACCCAGGCACCCGACGGCGTTCCCTCACTCGAAGCGCTTGCCAAAGAGTATTTGCGAAACAAACATGCCAAGAGCGGGCGCGTCTATCTCGGCGTGCCGCATCGGCTCGATCGGCCCGTGTCCGGCGTGGTTATCTTCGCAAGGCAGACCAAATCGGCGCAACGGCTCGCGGAGCAGTTTCACTCTCACCGAGTTCAGAAGGTTTATTGGGCCATCGTTGCGGGTTCGGTCCAACCCGCGGAGGGAGTTTGGGAGGATTGGCTTCGCAAGATTCGCGACGAGTCACGGACCGAGGTTACTGCCGAGGCTGACGCAGGGGCCAAACACGCGACGACCCGATATCAGACGCGGGCGCCGGTTCAGGGTGGCTGCGTCCTCGAACTGAAGCCCCAGACCGGCCGAATGCACCAACTTCGTATTCAGGCCGCGTCGCGGGGTCATCCGATTCTGGGTGATGCGCTCTATGGATCGGCCACGGCGTTTGGTCCGCCCGCCGAACTGCCCCGCGATCGAGTGATCGCCCTCCACGCCCACTCCATCACCTTTGACCATCCCATTCGATTTGAGCCGATGACAGTGACTGCGCCGCTGCCGGATTATTGGCCGGCAATCGTGTGATGGGTTTTTTCGCGTCGCGACCGTTACTATACTCACCTTGGAGTTCTCGCCGTAACGCGAGGATCACTAGTGCATTGTCACAGCAAAAATTCGGGTTGGGCGTTTGCGTGGGACGGGTTTCCTAACCCGTTCTGAATCACGTAGGACGGGTTAGGAAACCCGTACCACAACCCGAAGATTAAGCTGTGACAATGCACTAGCTCGCGCTCCGTGCCCGGAGCAAGCACGAGCATTCGAAGAATCATCAGGAGAAGACCTCATGCTATCCCGCCGTGAGATGTTGCTGCGCAGCGCCGGAGCCGGTGCTGCCGCCCTGTTACTGCCGCGCCTGACTCTGGCCAATGACAAGCCTGCCGGCTTTGCGCTGCCGAAGCTGCCGTATGCCGCCGACGCCCTCGAGCCGCACATCGACGCTCGAACGATGGAGATTCACCACGGCCGGCACCACAAGGCGTATGTCGATAACTTGAACAAGATCGTCGCCGGCACCGATTGGGCGAAGATGTCCATCGATGACGTTTTAAGAGGCATCAAACAGATTCCGGAAAAGGTCCGCCCCGGCGTCATCAACAACGGCGGCGGGCACTACAACCACACGATGTTTTGGGAAATCATGTCGGCCAAGAGCGGCGCCCCGAGCAAAGAGCTATCGAAGGCGATTGACGACTTCGGTGGCATGGACAAACTCAAGAAAGAAGTGAACGCCGCCGGCCTGGCCCGTTTCGGCAGTGGCTGGGCATGGGTCGTCGTCAATAAAGCCGCCGATGGCCCCCCGCTGCGGGTCATTCACACGGCGAATCAGGATTGCCCCCTGATGGCCGGCGTTTACCCAATCATGGGCATCGACGTCTGGGAACACGCCTATTACCTGAAGTATCAGAATCTCCGCGCGAAGTACCTTGAAGCTTGGTGGAACGTGGCGAATTGGGACGCGATTTCGGCGCGTTTCCAGACTGCGATGAAGGGATAAGCAAACCGCGCCTCGCGACGCTCCGAAGACGCGTCGAGGATTCGAACGCCTCTTGGGTGCGTCGCGAAGCACGATTGAGTCGGCTTCTACTTCTTTTCTGCTTCCGCAACGAGCTTATCGATCAACTTGTCCATGACTTCGTCGCCGGGGTTGCCGAGGAACTTGTAGCGGATCGTGCCCTTGTGATCGATCAGATACAAGGTCGGCCAACCGCTGACGTTCCAATCTTTCGAGATTTTCCCGCCAGTGCCTTCGGGGCCATTCCAGAAGGAGCGCCAGGTAATCTGTTGTTCTTCGTTCTTCTTTTTCAGGACTTCTTTGTCGCGATCACTGTTGATGCCAACCAGAGCGAAAGGCTTGCCGTCGAGTCGTTTCACGAGCGACCGCTCGTGTGGGAACATCGCCACGCAAGGCCCTCACCAATGCCCCCAAAAGTCGAGCATCACCACCTTGCCGCGATAATCAGTGAGCTTCATCGCCTTGCCGTCGGTATCTTCGGCGGCAATCTCAGGAGCTTCGCGGCCGGGTGACAGAGTTCGCATTTCTTTCAAAGCGGCCTTGGCCTGGTCGCCCATCGTGCCGCGCGGACCCTTCACATCGGCGAAATCCTTTTCAATGCGCTCGTACATGGCCTCGGCTTCTTTCATCATCGCCTTGGCGTCGGCCTTCATGAGCTTCTCGATCGCGTCCTTGCCCATGAACGCCTCATAGCGCTTACTCGTCTCGGGAAGGTCCTGGAAGAGCGAGGCCCGTTCGGCATTGCTCTTCATGGTGGTGGCCAGCATCATGCACGCTTCGGCCTTGACGGCCTTGTGCGGGTTCTTTTCCAAGAGCTTCTGCAGGTGATCGGCACCGTCAGGGAGTTGGCCGATCATGCGGCAAAGGGGACCAAGCTTCTCGCTGTCAGCGTGCTTGTCCAGCAACGTCTTGACCGCGCCTTGCGACGCCTTCGCGCCGTCGGCACCGGCTCGCGGACCATTGGTGACGAGCCAAATCAGCGCCTCGACAGCGGCTGGGTCCGATGCGTTCTTCTCCGCGAAGTCCTTGAACTTCGCCAGGAACGCCGTGGGCTTTGGGTAGTGTTCTTCGAATGCCTTGCGGCGTTCGTCGTTGGTTTTGGCTTCCTTGGCCGCCGCTTGGTAGGCCTGGAGGCCTTTCTGCATGTACTCGGTGTACTCTTTCTTGAGTGCTTCGAGCTGATCCGCCGGCTTTTTCTCGCCGTCGGGCGCTCGGGCAAAGCCAGGCGTCGCCATCAGCAACGCCAGCCCGGCCCCCGCGAAAAACCATTTCATGGAATCTCGTCCTCCCAGGGTGTCAAAAGAAACTCATGCCCGCCGGATCCAACGCAGCTTCGCGGATCGCGAACGTGGGTTCGCATATCGCTCGCCTGCACTGGCCCGGATCGGTTCGTCGCTACCAGAGATGAAGATACCCGATCGCATACCCTCTCGGAAAGCATTTTTTACGAGTCGATCCTCGCCGCTGTGAAAGCTGATGATCGCCGCTCGCCCACTCGGCGCCAGGATGTCCGGCAAAAACCGCAAAAACGCCTGCAAATTTGCCAGTTCGCGATTTACGAGAATCCGAAGCGCCTGGAAGACGCGTGCCGTCGGCCGGATTTGCTGCTGCCGCGGCGTGGCCTGTCCCGGGCCGCGAATAACCGTTACTGGCGCTGCCTCTTGGATGAGCCTCGCCAACTCGACGGTGCGTGAAATCGACCCGTTACTACGGTACGCGACGATGGCTGCCGCGATTTTCTCTGCGTGCGGCTCGTCGCCCAAGTCGCGAAAAGCCGACGCCAACTCGGACTCGGAGAGGCTCGCCAATAACTGCGCAGCCGTGCGACCGCGGGTCGAATCCATTCGCATATCCAACGGGCCATCGCGCACGAACGAGAAGCCCCGATTCGCATCATCGACCTGCATGCTGGACATGCCGAGATCCACGATGACGGCATCGGCGCGAACACCCTCGGCTCCGAGGATGGCTTGCAATCCCGCGAAATTGGCATGATGCAACGAGAACGCGCCGCCGATCTCCGAGAGCAGCGCCCGTGCCGGCTCCAAGTTTGCTGGATCGAGATCGAGACCGAAAAGACGCCCGCCCGGCGTGACCCGACGCAATAGTTCGCGAGCGTGCCCCGCGCCGCCAAGAGTGGCATCGACGGCCACCTCGCCCGGCTTCGGTTCAATGGCCGCCAACACCTCGGCGAGCATGACGGGAAGGTGTCCCCCCGCCGGCGTACTCCGCGGATTCCGGGGCATGAATTCACCCTGACGCCGCTGAGGGGTCGTACAGCAATGGGAAGAATCGGCCTTGCATC
>CAZESP010000021.1:0-97788 GCA_964515185.1 uncultured Alcaligenaceae bacterium | reverse complement strand
GGATTTGAACCTGCGACCTCCAGGTTATGAGCCTGGCGAGCTGCCACTGCTCCACGCCGCGATCGTGTTGGTATCATACCGCGAACGGGCGTTTTGCCAAGCGTCTTCGACCATTTTTCTCCATCGGCTGGATCCATCCAGCCTCACGACTGATGCAAATCATGTCGCTTCAAAGATCGTTGCAATCCCCTGCCCCGCGCCGATGCACATGGTCGCCAAGCCGTAGCGGGCGCCGCGACGACGCATTTCATGGATTAGCGTCGTTGCGATTCGGGCGCCGCTCGCCCCCAAGGGATGCCCCAGTGCGATGGCACCGCCGTTGACGTTTGTCTTTTCCGGATCGGCTTTCAAGGCCTTCATTACCGACAACGCCTGGGCTGCGAACGCTTCGTTGAGTTCGATCAAGTCCATTTGCTCAAGTTTCAGGCCGGCGCGCTCGAGGGCTTTGTGTGTGGCGGGTACCGGGCCAATGCCCATGATCGACGGATCGACGCCGGCAATCGCCATGGCGCGGATTCGGGCGAGCGGCTTCATACCCAGTTCGTTGGCGCGATCCTCGGACATCACCACCATCGCAGCCGCTCCGACACTAATTTGACTCGAATTGCCCGCGGTGACGGAGCCTCCCTCGGGCATGAAGGCGGGTCGCAAGGCGCTGAGAGCCTCGATCGTGGTATCCGCACGGATACCTTGGTCGGTATCGAGCATGGCCCGCCGGCCGTCATCGTCGCGTCCCCAAGTCGGAACGATTTCCTCGCGGAACTTTCCCGAAGCCGTGGCCTCTGCAGCTCGACGGTGACTGCGTAGTGCAAACTCATCCTGCTCAGAGCGGCCGACTCGATAACGTCGAGCCAAGTTTTCCGCCGTCAAACCCATGTTCAACACGGCCGGACTATGAAGCCGCATCATGCGCGGACTGGGGTTGATGCCGGCCTCCATGGGAATGTGGTGCATATGCTCGACGCCGCCGGCAATTTGAATGTCCTCGCACCCCGCCGCGATACTCATGGCTGCCTGATTGATCGCTTGCAGGCTCGATCCACAGAGCCGATTTACCGTCACGCCGCCCACTTCCACGGGCAGGCCTGCGATAAGGGACGCCGTGCGCGCGATGTCGAACCCCTGCTCGTCTTGTTGTTTAACGCAACCCCAGTGAATGTCCTCAACCTCGGCCGCCGGGAGGCCAGTTCGTTCGAGCAACGCCGACATTAGATCTGCGGAAAGATCGTCGGCACGCACATCGCGATAGGCCCCTTTTTCGGCGTGAGCGCGGGCGATCGGTGTCCGCATTGCGGCAAGAACAACGGCATGTCTCATGGGAAACTCCTGGAAAAGCAAGCTGCCGGCAAAGTCAGTTTATGGGCTGTGCAATGCGGCCACGAGTGTCCGAACCCGTGCCGGCTCGATGTCGTGTTTTCGGTCTCCGTCGCCGCAAGCCCCTCCGCGAACGGCGAACCACGCCGGCTGCAACCCAACCATGTCCCTTATGTCCTCAACCGTGAGTGCCCCGCTGAGAGCGAGCGGAATGCCCGCGGCTCGGAAATGGCGGCACCAGCCTTCAATCTCTTCGAGGCGCATCCAATCGCGCAACGTCGAGCCATCCTTGCCCCAGGTGTCGATCAAAAATGCTCCAAAATGTCGCGACGTGGCCAACGCGGCGACGTTGGCGGGCGACGGCGCGCCGGCTCTTCGCCAATCGGCATAGGCGACCGCAACCAATCGGCATGTGCCATGGCGTTCGATGTCATTGCGAACGGCGAGTAGACGATCGCGCCAATCTTCGTGATCGCCAAGCCGCGAAAGCCCTAGTTTCACGTAGGCCAAACGATCCAAGGGCAAGCCGTCGATATTCGTAAAATCGATCAACTCTCCCAGAGCAGCGCTAACGGGGACTCGATGATTCACAACGTCGAGAACGGCGTTAATCGTCGCATCCGACGCGCGCCCCAATGGCCCTCGAAACGGGTCTTTGATGTCGATCAGACCGACGGGTTCGCCGAGGATCGACGCGGCTTCCGCGGCAGAGCGCACGCTGATTAGTAACTGTGAACCTTGCGCCGTCACGCCTGACCCTCACTCACTGTAAAAAACCGCGTCTGGCCGCGGCACTCCCGAAACGGCAACACCTCGGGATGGGCAAACTCAAACCCGTAGAGCCTCGGCGGCTCGAACCAATCAGCGTCGTTGAGATGCCATTTCACGTCAGCCGCGAAATCTGAGGCGAAGGCATAAACGCGACAGTTGGTCAATGTGGCCTGTCCAATGATCCCACCCCGAAGCCGTGCGAGATCCTGGAACGACCCGGGAAGTTTTGCCCAAATCTCCGGACGCGGATCGGGAATCTTCGATGCGTGTATCAAGACTAGGCCGCGGTGCCCCGTCCACCAACTGCGAACCTCGATCGTTTTGAGGCCTGCAACCAGTAGAGCGGCCCAAGGTTGACGAATGGAGAGAGCGCGAATCTGCCTCATGTCGATTATCGCCCAATCAATAATCCGTGCGTGCGGGTTGCATTCACCCCAAGGGCGTTCTAGAGATGTGTAACCACCCGCAAAGACCGCGGGACCGTTATGCATCGACCGAGTGGCTGTTAAACGCCGGCGAAGACCATGCCAGTTGCCATCGCCACCGACACGGAACCGATTCCCGGCTATCGCCTCATTGAGCGCCTTGGCCGTGGCGGATTCGGCGAGGTTTGGAAGGCGGAAGCACCGGGCGGACTGCTCAAGGCCATCAAATTCGTTTACGGGGACCTTGAAGAGGCCACCGAGAACGGAAAGCCGGCGCTGCAGGAACTCAAGGCGCTCAATCGCGTCAAGTCGATTCGCCACCCATATATCCTGTCTCTCGAACGCTTCGAGGTCATTGAAGGCCAACTCCTGATTGTCATGGAATTGGCCGACCGGAATCTATTCGATCGTTTTCGCGATTGCCAGAGACTCGGCCTGCCCGGTATCCCTCGCATCGAGCTGCTCGATTACATGAGGGAAACAGCCGAAGCCCTCGACTTAATGAACACGCAGTTTCAATTGCAACACCTGGATATTAAGCCGCAGAACCTGTTTCTGGTATTCAATCACATCAAGGTCGCGGATTTCGGCCTGGCCAAGGACCTTGATGGAATGCGGGCGACGGTGACGGGCGGCGTGACGCCACTGTATGCAGCCCCCGAGACGTTCGACGGATGGGTGAGCCGATTCTGCGACCAATACAGTCTCGCCATCGTGTTTCAGGAATTGCTCACGGGCCAGCGACCGTTCACCGGCACCAATGCGCGGCAACTAATAATGCAGCATGTGACGGGCAAGCCGGTCGTGGATCCGCTGCCGCCGCACGATCGCCCGATCATCGAACGCGCCCTGGCCAAAGCGCCGCAGGAACGATTCCCGAGCTGTATGGCCATGGTCGATGCGTTGCGTGCCGCTACTTCCGCGCCCCACGGTCCTTCAACGAAACCGATTGACGAGACGCCTCCGCCTGGTTCGCTGTCAGCCACGGTAGCGCCGGCGGCCATGTCGACGAACTCCGTCCAATTCCAGCGAACCGGCGTTCGCGGCGGAACGGCTGGCCCTCATCCGACACTGGAAAGATCGCCCGCCGCTCCACTGCCTCGCTTGAAAGGACCGGCCGGCAATCTACGCGGCAGCTCCCGACCGGCGCTCCTTGGATCAACCCGAACCGCACCACCGGAAAGAACCGGTGACGGGGTCCTGATGCCCACTCTTGTCGTGGGCGTCGGTCAGACCGGTCTTTATGTATTGCAACGATTCCACCAGGCTCTGTGCGAGCGTGTCGATCAGCCGGCTCGCTTGCCTCATTGCCGCTCCATCTTCATCGACACGGACCCGGACGCCATCCAGGCTGCCCTATCGCATCCGGGCGTGCCGTTGACGTCAAACGACGTGATTCTCGCGAAGTTGAATCGACCCGGTCATTATTCGCGCGACCGCGACTCGATGCCGGAAATCGATGACTGGATCAGCCCGCAGTTGCTTTTCCGGATTCCGAGAAACCCTTCGACCACGGGAATCCGCGCGTTCGGCCGGTTGGCATTGATCGATCATTACCGGCCGATCAGTGCCAAGCTACGAGCTGAAATCGACAACATCCTTAAACCCGAGGCGATCGCCGAGTCGGATCAACGCTGCCGGCTTGGGTTGCGCACAAATCGACCCCGCGTCTACCTCGTCGGCAGCCTGACGGGAGGTACTGGCAGCGGGATGATCCTCGACTTAGCGTACATTGTGCGACAGTACCTTCGACAACTCGGCTATCTTCAACCCGACGTGAACGGTCTGCTGTATGTTCCGCCGATGAGCCGCAACGGTAATGCGTCGGCGGGGATCGCCAGTTGTTACGCCGCCCTGACGGAACTGCTCCATTTCTCATCGCCTCAGACGACCTATGAGACGCAGTTCGACACGCGCGAGGCACCGATTCTCGACCCCGAGAAGCCGTTTCAGCGAACTTTGCTCTTTATGATGCCCAAGCTGGGGAGTTCTCGCGGTCCAAAGGCAACGGCTGGACAGGCGGCCGGTTACCTCTATGGGCAATTGTTCTCTTCACTGGGTCGCGCCACGGATCAAGCGGACGGCCCGACCGCGGGACGAGCCTCGGGGAGCATTTTCCGAACCGTCGGGAGCTACTTTATCCGCTGGCCGCGAACCCGATTGGCCGAGCGTGTCGCCCGACGGTTGGCCGCCACGGCTCTTCAGCGATGGTTGAACAAAGATGCCTCGACCATTCGCGATGCGGTCGGTCAGTCTCTCGATGATCTTTGGGCAACACAGGGCTTTGATATCGACAACCTGGAATTGCAGGTTGCCGAACAGATTCGCGGGGCATTCAAGACGGATCCTCGCGACTTGGTTGAGCAGCTACTCGAACCTCTGGCAGCCACGGGCAACCCGCCGCAGTTCAACGTGGACGCGGCTTGTGATGCTCTGGAGTGTATCGTGGGCCTCGTTGGCAAGCCCGCACGCGAAAACGAACCGGATATCGAAGGCAGTCTGGTTGACCGTGTGAATGACGCACTGAAGAAACTGACCAAGAGCCTTGAAGAGAAAATCGCCAGTCGAACGATGTCGTTTATCGAGAAGCCGGCCCTTCGATTGGCCGCTGCCGAGGAGTTCCTTCGACTCCTCACCGATCGGGTCCGAGCGGTCATCCACCAGGCCGAGTCTCGGATACAGCAAATCCGTAGGGAAACGGCGATCACGCACATTCGACTGTACCAACTGATCCGCTCGCTGCCCGAAGCCGCAACGGGCGGCCGTCGCGGGGGACCGTATGCCGACGTCATCGCGAACATCCGGCGATTCGCGGAATTGAGGATCGAAGGCATTCAGCTCAACGCGGTCGCGAACCTGTACCGGTCGATCATTAATCAACACCCGGACCTGATGCGAGACCTGAACTTCTGCCGGTCTCGACTCGAAGGCATCCGCGACTGGTTGGAGCGAGCGGTTTCGTACATCGGCGAGGCGGACATCGGCCCGTGCCTGATTCCGCTGTCAGCCGGCTGCAAGACCCTGGACGAGGAGGCGGATCGCCACAATACCGAACTCGATTCAAACGCCGTTGACTGGGAGACCGGTCTTCAAGAGCAGATTCAACTGCGGTTCAAGGGACTCTCTCGCGTTTGCCTTGAAACCAACGATCGATCGAATGACCTCACGGACCTTGTTTTGGAGTATTCGCGACATATCGTGGATGCCAGGCTGGGTCGTGCCAACGCCGCCGAGGCGTTCTTCCGCTCGCGGCAAAACGACCAAATGGTCAGCCGCGACATTCACGGCGCATTCGACGACGCTCTGCCGGAATTTGCCGGAAAACGATTGACGCCCGAGCACCATCGCTGTGTGTTGCTGGTTCCCGGTGATCCATCCGGTGAGCAGTTTGATCAAGTGGTTCGCGAGCTTCTACCCGAGTTGCGTTTCACTCCGGCGGCAGGCGGCGATGAAATCGTATTTCATCGTGAGTATTATCCCGTCGTGCCGGACGATATACCGCAAATCGGTTCGGGGGCGCGCGACGTGTTCATCCATGTGTGCAACCTGGATCAATCAAGCCCGCATGCGAGGAACGATGTCCAATGGTTGCCCCTGCCCGGGCAATCGAACAACTGATCCGGAGGTACGCCTGCTAGGCTGAGGACTATGCCGATTCAACTTCGACCTTCTGCTGAACCGATTCCGGGCTATCGCCTGATAGCGCCGCTGGGTCGTGGCGGTTTTGGCGAGGTCTGGACGGCAGAGGCTCCCGGCGGCCTACTCAAGGCCATCAAGATTCTCCACGGCCGCGACACCGATGATGACTCGGTGCGCCGTAACCGTCAGGAACTGCAGTCGCTGCGCCAGATCATGGCGATTCGCCATCCATATTTGCTCACGATCGACCGCGTGGATATTGTCGATGGGCGCTTGGTTATCGTCACGGAGTTGGCCGACAGCAACTTGGAAATGGAGTTCAAGGCATGTGCGGCTCGAAGGCTCCCCGGAATTCCCCGGCCCGACTTGCTCCGTTACTTGGCCGAGGCCGCTGAGGTTCTCGACCTGCTCAGCCACAAGCACCAATTGCAACACTTGGACGTCAAGCCTCAAAACCTGTTTCTCCTCCACGATCATGTCAAGGTCGCCGATTTTGGGCTTGTCGCCAACCTGTCGGATTTGGCCACTCGCACCGAATGCGACCTGACGCCGATCTATGCCTCGCCGGAGACCTTTGAGCGGCGCGTGACACCGCATTGCGATCAATACAGCCTGGCGATCGTTTACATGGAATTGCTCACCGGCCATCGGCCATTTCATGGCGGCACGTTGGAAGAATGGCAGGCCCAACATACTTTCGCCGCGCCTGACCTTTCGGCGTTGTCGGCCCACGATCGCCCGATCGTTTCTCGCGCACTGTCAAAGCGCCCGGAGGATCGTTTCCCCGATTGCCAGACGTTGATCCGCGCCCTCGTCGCCGCCAATCAACCGGAAGCTCTTCTTGCCAATACGTTCGCGGCCCAGACGGGGATACCGCTGGAACCCGAGGCCGACATGTCGGTGACCGCTTTCGCACCAACACTGCAAGATGATCTGCCCAGTGCGCGGACGCCCGTTCAAACCGCGCCGGTCGAAATCACCGGCGATGGGTCGCTAATGCCCACGCTGGTCATTGGGCTGGGTGGGACCGGTCTGGCAGTTCTGAGGGCCATGCGCGGTGCCCTGACGCGACGCTATGGCGATCTAAAAAACTTGCCATGTTTCCGGCTATTGTACATCGACACCGATCCAGACACCCTTAGCTCGGCAGCGGATTCTTCCGTCGCGCCAGCACTCGATTCCGCGGAAGTGTTGCCATTGCGATTGAACCGCCCCGGTTACTACCTGAATCCTCGCGGCGGCCGCGGCAATGTAGCGTCGTGGCATGACCCAAACCTTCCTTATCGAATCCGAGCGGCTAATCCCCAGGTGAGCGGGTGCCGAGCTTTGGGGCGATTGGCGTTGTCCGATCATTATCGAAGTGTGTCCGACAAGCTGAACGTCGACCTTAATGCAATCACGCAACCCGAAAACCTCACCATGGCGAGCATGCACACGGGTGTGGCGATGCGAACCAATCGCCCGCGTGTCTATCTGGTGACACACTTGGGGGGTGGAACCGGCAGTGGGATATTCCTTGATCTCGCTTTTGCGGTTCGTCATCGGTTGCAGTTGCTCGGATATGAAGAACCGGACCTTGTTGGCATCTTCATGTTGCCCAACGCCGCGAACAGCCACCACGCCAATCCGCTACCGCTGGCTAACACTTACGCCGCTCTAACCGAGCTTAATCACTTCAGCCAACCGGGGGTCTCGTACGTCGGCAACTTCGACGGTCCGGATGGCCAGATTCTCGAATCGGCGTCGCCATTTCGCCGGTTCTGCTTAGTACCCTACGCTCCATCTGCGGGGAAGAAGTCGGCTGAGCAATTGCTGCTCGCGTCGGATTACCTGTTGCTCGAGATGACAACCACTCTAGGTCGGACCGCCGACGACTCGCGCCCGTTACCGCCACCCGGCGCTGTGGGTGGCCAGAGTTTTGGGCTTTCTTTGCTTTCATCTCGCGACCATCCATTGCTCGATCACGCGGCCGCTATGCTCGGCCAACGGTTACTCTCTCGGTGGCTGAACGACGACGCCGAATCGGTGCAGGGCGCGCTCGACCCCTGGTTGGAGGAGCAATGGACGTCACAAGGTTTCACCCCGGATGCGATCGTCTCGCGGCTCCTCAAGCAATGCGACTTTGCCGAGGGACAGAACCTTGATGCGTACTTTGCAACCATTACGGGAGCCAACGGTCGCTCGGCCCGCGGAGTCGATGTCCATTTTGCCCGCCAAGCGTTGAGTAAACTGGAACACCTTGTCGGCATCCCGAATGGTTCCAAGGGCGAACTCGACTCCCAGCTTTCCTCGGCGATGTCGATCATTATCAGTGTCCGCGATCGCGTCACACAACTCGTTCACGGACTCGTCGAGCAACCCGAGTACCGGTTCGCCGGCGCGGCCGCGGCGATTCAGTGGATCACCAAGAAGATCGATCAGTCGCTGGATTACTGCAAGACGACAGCCGAGCAAGCGGCGATACAGGCCGCCGCGGCCTACCACGACTTGCAGAAATTCCTCGATGGCGCTCGCTGGTGGGGTGCCACCGCTCGGGCGTCGACGGCATTGCAAACCTACCCGACCACGCGCCTGCGATACATGCTCACTCGCAGACTTGCAAGAGTTTATGGCGAGCTTCGCGATCATCTCACGGAATTGACCCGCGACCTCGCCGCCGACCGGGTACGGCTGAATGAGTTGGTGACCACATTCATGCTTGAAACACCGGCGCACGTCCCCGCCCACGCGACCGGCCAGCTCGATATTCGAGAGGGAGCCAATCAACTGCTCGAGTCGATCATGCCCGACGACATGGGCCACATCGATCGCCACGTTCAGTCGGTCATTAATCAACAGGTAGGCGGTGTCAGGGCCTCGTGCCGCCCGCCGCGCGGCGACCTCAATGCCTTGATGGCGGCCCTCTTGGAAGGCTGTCGATCTTACCTCGCTAATCGACCGGAAGCCGCATCGCTTTTCTTGCCGGGAGGCGGCGATCCCAACGAGGCTCATCACTGGCTCTTGCAGTCGTTTGCCGAGGCCGAACCTTTGCTCGAATCGACCACGGGCGCCGATCGTTCATTCACGATTCTCGCCGTCCCGCCCGGCGCTGCCGGCAATCTGATTCGGAATCTCGCTCCGGAAACCTTGCCCGGAATCGACTGCATCGTCACCGAATGTCGCGAAGCCACGGTCGTCTATCGCGAGAGAACATGGGTCCCACTCCAAGGGATTCCGCAAACGGGTTCCAAGGCGCGGCGTGCCTACGATCATCTGTTGATGCAGCAATTCCCTTTGCATAGCCGCTTGGATATTCGCCGCTGGTACGGGATGACGCCCGAATAACCCGCCGAACGCTACAATACCGGCGTGGCGGAACCCCCTACCATTACGGTCGAGTTTTTCGGCATCCCCCGAAGTCGCGCCAAGCAAGCCAGCATCGACGTCGTCGCGCTGACCGTCGCCGACGCCCTTCGGGAGGTTGCCCGACTGTGTCCGGGATTGAGTGATATGTTAACCGACAACGCCTTTCTCGCGGCACCGTATCTGGTTTCCATCAACGCCCAACGATTCGTCAATAACCTAGGCGACCCATTGGCCGCGGGCGATCGGCTCCTCATTTTCTCACGCGACGCCGGCGGCTGATTCTGATTTACGTTAGATTGACACTCGGTCCCTCAAGGCTCTCGGTTTTTCCACGGGGAACGATGCACGGCTACCACGGGCGATATCTGCGGATCGACGTGACAACGGGCCGCTCGAACTGGATCGAGTTGCCGCCGGAGATTCTGCGGCGATACATTGGCGGCGTCGGGCTTGCGGCCTGGATTCTCCATCACGAAGCGCCAACGGGCGTCGACCCGCTCGAACCCGCGGCGCCGCTTATCTTCTGTTTCAGCCCGTTGGTCGGTACGCCACTGACCACCTCCGCGAAATTCGCCGTCGTTGCCAAGTCGCCGCTGACGAATCGCTGTAACGATGCACTCTCCTCGTCTCACTTTGCCATCGCCGGCAAAAAGACCGGCGCGGACGCCATTGTCATCGTCGGCGCCTGCACCGAACCGTCGATACTCGTCGTTGAGGACGGCGTTCCTCGGATCGAGCCGGCGAGTGACCTTTGGGGATTGTCGGCCTCGGTCACGTCCGATCGGCTGACGACGAGGCTTGGGCCGGCGTTTCAGTCGGCGGTCATCGGTCCGGCCGGCGAGAACCGCGTGCGATTCGCCACGATCCGCCATCATCGTCGCCATGCCGGGCGCGGCGGAATGGGCGCCGTCATGGGCGCCAAGAATCTCAAGGCCATCGCCGTCGCCGGCAACCAGCTAGTCGACGTCGCCGACTCCGACGCGGTCGTTGCCGCCGCCCGTGACCTTTCACGGCGATCGTTTGGCCCAGCGACCGCCAAATATCGGGAACTCGGCACCCTTGGCAATCTTCTAACGTTCAACCGATTGAACGTGCTTCCGACTCGGAACTTTCGGCAAGGGACATTTGACGATGCCCCGAATCTCGCCGATCTGACCGCAACTCGAAAGATGGCCCGTGAGTCGTGCGCTGCATGCACCATCGGCTGTGAGCACATCTATGCGGCGCCCGACGGGGCGCCGGTAAGGCTCGAATACGAAAGCCTGTTCGCGCTCGGGCCGTTATGCGGAATCGGCGACCGCGACGCCGTGCTGCGGGCGGCGCGGCTGTGCGATGACCTGGGGCTCGACACGATTTCCGCCGGAGCGACGATTGCGTTTGCCATGGAATGTTGCCAACGGGGTTTACTCGCCGACTCCGACCTGCGGTTCGGCAACCATGAACGGCAAGCGACACTGCTTCGGCAAATTGCGTTCCGCCAGGGGCTTGGCGATCTATTGGCCGAGGGCAGCCGACTGGCGGCGGCGACGATCGGGGGCGACGCGCCGGAGTTTGCCCCGCACGTCAAGGGGCTTGAAATTCCCGGCTACGAGCCGCGAACGCTGCAAACCATGGCGCTGGGGTTCGCCGTCGGCACGCGAGGCGCCGACCACAACCGCAGTGGGGCCTACGAAGTCGATTTCTCCGCACTCGCCAATCGACTCGAAGGAACGGAGGACGCCGCCTGGCTTGCCGTCGAAACCGAGGATCGGGCCGCCTTGATCGATTCGCTGATTCTGTGCAAGTTCCTGCGCGGGGTTTTCGAGAATCTGTTTGACGAATCCGCCGATCTCTTGCACAAGGTCACGGGTTGGAACGTCACGGGCGACGAGTTGCAGGTGACGGCTCAGCGCATCGTGACGGTCAAGAAGATGTTTAACATTCGCGAAGGCTGGACTCGCGCCGAAGATACCCTCCCTCGCCGATTTCTCGCGGAAGGGTTACCCGCAGGCTTGGCCCCCGGCGGTAGCCTTCCCGCCGAACGCCTTCGCACGATGGTCGGCACCTATTATATAGCCCGCGGTTGGACCAGTGACGGTTTGATACCGCGAGCCGAGATCGAGCGACTTGATACGGCCATCCTGTTCTGAAAGGCGAAAAACAATGCGGGTCGGCGGGATCGTGTTGTGCGGCGGGCGGAGCAGCCGAATGGGGCGTCCCAAGGCATGGCTTCCGTTCGGCGATGAGCTGTTGTTGCCGCGCATTGCCCGTATCCTCGGCGACGTCGTTTCGCCCATCGTCGTCGTGGCGGCCCCTGGTCAAGACGTTCCGCCGCTGCCGAGCAACGTTATGGTGGCTCGCGACCCAGAGGAGGGCCGTGGCCCGTTGCAAGGATTGGCTGCGGGGCTCACGGCCCTTAACGGGGTGTGTGACGCCGTCTATTTCTCCTCGTGCGATGTCCCTTTCCTCAAATCGGCGTTTGTGCGACGCATGCTTGACCTTCTCGGCGGCCACGACGCGTGCGTGCCGCGAATCGATGATTATCTACAGCCTCTGGCGTCGGTCATTCGGGTTCGAGTCGCTCCGATCGTTGAACGGCTGCTCCGCGACAATCGACCTCGTCCCGCGTTTCTTTTCGATGAGGTATCGACACGCATCGTTCGCGAAAATGAACTTCGAGACGTCGACCCGGCGATGATGTCACTGCGAAACATCAACACGCTTGCCGAATACGACGCCGCATTGCGCGATCATGCCGCGGGCGCCGGTTGACCTGATCCGTAGCGGGCGTATCTTGAACGCGATCACAAGAGGGAAACGTCGATGGAACCGTCAAAAGACTGCCCGCATCTGTTGCAACGCATCAGCCATCGGCGCATCGATCCGCCGGCGGTGACGCCCGCGTTCGACGTCGCCGGTTTGATCGACCAAGCGTTCTTGTCGTACAACGCCGGCCGACTACGCGAAGCCTGCGCCATTTTCACGCAGAAGATGTTGTCGCCCGACACGACGATCGGCCTGGCCCTCAGCGGCGCTCTGACGCCGGCGGGTCTGGGCATGTCGTGTTTGGTGCCGCTCATCGAAGCCGGTTTCATCGATTGGATCATCAGCACCGGCGCGAATCTGTACCACGACACGCACTTCGCCCTGGGCATGGACCTGCATCAGTCGCGCCCCGGCCTCGACGATCGCCAGTTACGCGAACACTCCGTCATTCGCATCTACGACATCGTGTTCGACTATCAGAATCTGCTCGGCACGGATCGCTTTTATCGCCAGATTTGCCGCAGCGAGCCGTTTCAACGGACCTTCGGCACGGCAGAGTTTCATTACCTCGTCGGGAAATACCTAGCCGAGCGCGAAACCCAATTGGGGCGGCCCGGCCGGAGTTTCGTCGCCGCTGCCTATCGAGCCGGCGTACCAATTTTCACGTCAAGCCCTGGCGATAGCTCGATCGGCATGAACCTTGCGGCGCTTCAGTTGGAAGGATCGAAGCTGCAAATCGACATTCTGAAGGACGTCAATCAATCGGCGGCCATTGTGTGGGACGCCAAACGCTCCGGAGGCGCCAGCGGGGCATTGATCCTGGGCGGCGGCAGCCCGAAGAATTTCCTGTTGCAAACCGAGCCGCAGATTCAGGAAGTGCTGGGGTTGGAGGAGAGCGGGCACGATTATTTCTTGCAATTCACCGACGCCCGCCCCGATACCGGCGGCCTGAGCGGCGCGACACCATCCGAGGCGATGACTTGGGGCAAGGTCGACCCGGATCAGTTACCCGATACGGTGACGTGTTATTTGGATTCGACGGTCGCGCTCCCGCTGCTGACGGCCTATTCGCTGGCTCGCCACGCCCCGCGACCGCCGCGCCGATTGATGGATCGTCTCGACGACCTGACGCGCCAGCTACAGGTTGCCTACGGTGCAAAGAAGCGAGAGTAAGTTGACGATTCACTTTTGGCAAATAACCTGCGTGCACGGTAATATGTAGAAGAAAGTCGAGAAGGTCGACATTAGGTTGAAATCAGCTCAGTTACCGGTCAATGTGTTCCATGAAGAATGCGGTTCATCGAATTCGTTCTCGGTCCGAATCGAAGCTTTCTCGATTCGTTCCGGACCATCTTCGCGATCCTGCCGATGTTCAAACGGCGATCCCGAGCTACGCCAAGGATCCCGCCGCGTGTGCCGCGATTCGGGCTGCTATCCCGCATGTTCCGACCGAGCACGACCTCGAACTCGGTGATGCTCGCGAAACGGAGGTTGCACCTGAATCATTGCACCTCGTGTTGACCTCACCACCGTATTGGACGCTGAAGGAATACAACTCTCACTCAGGACAAATGGGGCATATTGCGGATTACGAAGAGTTTCTCAATGAGCTCGATCGCGTTTGGAAAAAATGCTACGAAGCGCTAGTCCCAGGTGGTCGTCTTGTATGCGTTGTCGGTGATGTGTGTTTGTCAAGACGGCGAAATGGCGGGCGACATACTGTTGTTCCATTGCATGCCGCCATTCAAGAGCGATGTAGGTTGATCGGGTACGACAATCTGGCGCCGATTATCTGGCACAAAATCGCCAATGCCGCATACGAGGTTGACGGTGGTGGCGGATTGTTGGGCAAGCCATACGAACCGAACGCTGTTATCAAGAACGATATTGAGTTCATCTTAATGCAGCGAAAACCGGGTGGGTATCGGACTCCTGATACATCGGCTCGAATCCTCAGCGTTATTTCTGATGAGGAACATAAGCGGTGGTTCCAACAAATCTGGTCGGGGATTCCTGGAGCATCCACGCGCAGTCATCCTGCACCTTTTCCGATCGAGGTTGCGGATCGTCTCATACGCATGTTCAGTTTCGTTGGGGACACCGTTCTTGATCCGTTCCTTGGCACTGGAACGACAACCGTTGCTGCTGCTCGGGCAGGACGCAACAGCTTTGGCATCGAGATTGACCCCATCTATCTGAAGGTAGCGGCGCGGCGCATACAAGCCGAGACCAATTCGCTCTTCCGAACAACGACGATTCGCGTGAAGGGGCTTCCAAATTCTGAATGATCTCTTTGCCCGCTGTTTTCGACGATCAGATCCGCGAGGCCGTCCGCGCGTTTTGGCAGACGCGAGTCAAGCAGTCGCGCGACCAGGGGCGACGGACCAGAAAGAAAGATGCTGGCGAGCGCAGTGCCGTCACAGGCGGCGCTCAGATGAATGGATTTGTTGAACTATTCCGAGGCCTACTAATCGGGTTCGGAGTGCCGAACTCGGCCCTTTTCGCGAAACAGAAGGTCGAATTGCCCGGATGGTTTCGACCAGAAAAGAAGTGGGACCTTCTTGTGGTTCGCGGCGAGAAACCCAACGTCGAATTGGTCGCTTGTATCGAATTCAAGTCACACATCGGTCCGTCTTTCGGAAACAATTACAACAATCGCTGTGAAGAGGCACTGGGGAGCGCCACAGACTTGAGGGCGGCGTATCGGCAAGGCGCGTTTTGTCCGGCTCCGAAACCGTGGATTGGATATTTGATGCTGGTAGAAGATACAGATGGATCAACTACGCCGGTCAGCGTTCGCCAACCGCATTTCTCCGTCTTTTCAGAGTTTAAGGACGCATCTTATATCGATCGATATCGAATTCTCATGACGAAGCTGGTGCGAGATGGCTTGTACGATTCCGCGTGTTTGTTAGCTTCGAAGCGGAGCGAGGGAGCCACCGGAGACTATCGTCAGGTCTCACCGGAACTTGCCCTACGAAGTCTTGCGACCTCGTTACTGGCTCGCGTTCAATCATCGATTTGAGCCCTTGGGCAACCAACAATAGGTGAATTCCTGGTTTTTGCTCGAACCTCGACATACACAGGTGACTTTGTTCGGGCCTCACTTCGGCGGCGTGGCGCTGATGAGGTACCCCACCAAGTCGCGCAGGTCGTCCGTCGGCAGCGCGTCGAAGAGGCCTTCCGGCATCATCGACACCGACGACTTGGATCGTGTTTCGATGTCGTCCTTTGCCATTACGATCGTCTCGTTCGGCGTTTGAATCGTGACGGCACGATCGGTTTCCTGTTTCACGATCCCGGTGATGGTTCGTCCGGCCTTCGTCTCAATGACGGTCATTTGATAGTCGCCGGGAACGATGGCATTTGGTTCGAGTACGTTTTCCAAGACATAGTCGAGGTTGGATCGCTGGGCGCCGGTGATGTCGGGGCCAAGGTCGCCGCCAACGCCAAATAGCTTGTGACATGCGGCACACGTCTTGCCGAACAACAGCCGACCGTTCGCTAAATTGGCCGACTTCAATCGCTCCGGTGTCAGAATGTCGCGGTATTTGGCCATTCGCGCCGCTCGGTCCTTGCTCTCGGTCCGAATCGATCCCCACACTCGGGCTAGGGCCTCCGCAACTCGGCGATCCTTTTGGGCGGCCAGTTGGCGAGCTGTCACGGCAGGGATGTCCGTTCGCTTCAACGATCCGCGTTCGACGGCGGCGAGCAACTCCAACGCATAGGACGGTCGTGACGCCAGCGTCTGCACGGCGTCGGTCTTCTCCGAATCCGATAGCTTCGGGAAATGTTCCAATATCCGTTTGGGTATCGCGGGGTCGTCGAAGGCAGCCAGTCCCCGAATCGCGGTACCACGAAGGGCCGGCACATTGAGTACATCAAACACCAACGGCAAAAGATCCGGCGACGGCCGCCGCAAGAGCACCTCGATCGCCTGTCGTCGCGACTCAGCCGGCGTCGCCGTATCTGCAGCCAGTCGTTTGAGGGTTTCGAGCGCCTTGGCATCGCCAAAGGTCACGGCAAGTTCCGTGGCACGAGTGCGAATGCCGGCATCTGCGGAGGCCGACAGTTTCGTGTAAGCGGCGCCCCAACCATCTGGCGGCGCGGCTTGACGAGCGCCCGCCAAGGCTTCGTGCAGTCCCCGAAGCACATCGCGAACAATAGCGGCGTCCTCGCACTTGCTAAGCAACCTCGTCAGCCGTGCGATTTCCGCGCCGCCATTCATCGACGCCAACCGCCGGGCAAGGTATTCGCGCACAATCGGGATCCGAGCTTTCTCCAAGAGTGCGGCGGCCCGCGACGGATGCTCGGGCACCAGCGACTCGACGCCATACCAGACCATCAGAGGCAAATACGGGTCGGCGGCATCGTCGGCCCGCGTGACCATGGCCTCTGCCAATAACCATCGTTGATTGACTGGCAATCGCTGGAGCGCCGACGCAAGCTCCAAGCGAACTGGGGCCGTGTCATCTGCCCGCGCCAGTAACGCGAGCCGGTTCGCGATTTCCTCGGAAGCGGAACGAGTATCAACCAAAAGGCGCACGGCCCATGCTCGCACAATCGTTTGAGAATCGTTCGTCAGTTGCCGCAACGCCGATTCGTCGAGGTTGCCCGTTGCATACAGCGTCCACATCGCTCGCAATCGTGCAATGCCCTTGTCTGTGGCCAGCATTTGGCGCAATTCGTCGCGGGCCGCCGGGTCAATGGACCCCGCCGCGGCGCGCTCTTGCAGCAATCGGCGAGCCTGCCGAACGTGCCATTCATTCGCGTGACGATGTAGCTTTGTCAGATCGCGGTCGCTGAGACGGCCCAGCGAGACCGGTTTATGTTCGGGTTTGCCGAAGGTGATTTTGTGAATGCGGCCATTGGTCCGATCGGCAACGACATAATTGTGGCATTCGCCGGTGTCACACCAATCGGCGACAAAGACGCCGCCGTCGGGTCCGTATTTCACGACAAGGCCGCGGAACCACGGGTCATTGGCAAGTATCACGTCCGGCTCATGTTTGGCGACGTAACCGCTGCCGCTTCGTTCAAGCCGATCATGGTTGACGCGATTGCCGTGGATGTTGCAAGTGAATACGCCGTTGCGATATTTTTGCGGCCAATTGTCGCCGAGATAAACCATCGCTCCGGAATGGGCATGGCCGCCGCCGGCTTGATCGTGAGCGCCGATCCCGCCGCGAGAACTCGTCCAGTGTCCGCCGGCCCAATGAAGGTGATCGGCACAACTCCGGAGCAAGCCGTAACAATGGGGATTCAGATCTTGACCGAACATTCGCTCGAAATGGGCGCCCGGCACGACGTGCCAGAGATGATGAATGACACAATTGGTGATGAACATCTGGCCGTATTCGTCGAAGTCGATGCCCCAGGGGTTGGTCGTGCCGTGCGCGACGACCTCGACGGTCTGCCGCGTGGGGTGAAACCGCCAGACGCCGCAATTCATTGTCGCACGCTTGTCCGCAGGAGTGCCGGGCTTGCCGAGGTTGACCGTCGAAAGGATGCCGTGCAACCCATAGAGCCAGCCGTCCGGTCCCCATGCGAGGCTGTTGACGACGTTGTGGCGAGCCTTGATGTCCCAACCATCGAGGAGAATTTGAGGCGGGCCGTCGGGTTTGTCGTCGCGATCGCGGTCAGGGATGAAGAGCAAGTACGGCGTCGCGGTCAGCCAAACGCCGCCGAAGCCAACCTCGATGCCCGACACGTTGGCGCCTTTGTCATAGAAAACGGTCTTGGCATCGAATCGCCCGTCGCCGTCGCGATCCTCGAATATCACCACACGGTCGCGACCCTTTTTATCCGCGGTCCAATTCGGATACGACAGGCACTCGACGACCCAGAGCCGGCCGCGCTCGTCGAAGGTGAATGCAATGGGCTGGACGACATCGGGTTCGCCGGCGAAAAGCGTGGCTTGGAATCCCGGCGGCAGGGTCATGCGCCGAGGAGCTTCGGACGCCGGCAAGGGTTTGTCGGACGCTCTGACAATCGTCCCAACGAACAAGGCCAACGTGATTACAAGGCCGAAGCGTCGAGTCATCGTGAAACCTCAAACGAGTCCCTTGGCCAACTCTTGCCGTATCGCGTCGAGCGGTTCGATCCCAACCGAGAGCCGGATTAGGCCGTCGGTGATTCCTTGACGCACTCGCTCCGCAGGGCTTTCGTAGCGATGCGACGTCGTTGCCGGATGGCTGCACGTCGTCTGAAAACTGCCCAACGACGGGCTGAATGCGATGCCGGGCGCCAGTCGCATGAACCGATTGACGGCCTCGCGACCGCCGGCCAACTCGAAGCAAAGCATGTTGCCCATACCCTTGGGGAACATCCGCATCGCGAGGGCGTGTTCGGGATGGTCGGCGTGACCGGGATAGATTACGCGAGCGACGCTTGGTTGAAGCGCGAGCCAATCGGCCAAGGCGGCCGCGTTCGACGAGGCTGCCTGAATGCGAAGGTCGAGTGTCGCCAGTCCACGCAATGCCAGCCAACAATCGAACGGGTTAGACGAAAGGCCCCAGATACTTGAAACCTGGGCGAATTGAGGCAACAAGTCTGGGTCACGGCCGGCGACCGAACCCAAGGTGATGTCGCCATGCCCGCCCATCATCTTCGTCAGACTTTCGACGACCAGATCGGCGCCCAGTTCGATCGGCCGCATCAGCACGGGCGTCGGAAAGGTGTTATCGACGACGAGCCGGCATCGCGCCTCACGACAGAGTTCCGCCAAAGCCGCAACATCCACCATGCGCAGCATCGGGTTCGACATGGTCTCAACGAGCAGTAGTCTGGTCGGTGGCTGAATCGCGGCGCGAACGGCATCAAGGTCACCGGCATCGACAAACGTCGCGGCAACGCCAAAACGAGTCAGTTCCTGACGAAGTAGCTGGTTTGTGCGGCCATAGAGCCGATTGGCCGCCGTGATGCGATCGCCAGATTTGACCAGTGCCAAGACGCACGCGGAAATAGCAGCCATGCCGGAGCCGCAGATCAGTCCCCACGCCGCGCCTTCAAGCTCCGCGACCGCGTCGGCGAGCTGTTTCGCGTTGGGATGGCTGTCGCGGGCATAGATGAAGCCGGCTTCCTCGGCGTTGTAGACGCGATCGAGGGCGTCCAGATCGGCAAACGTGTAGACCGACGACTGATACAGCGGCGGGACCAACGGGTTCGTCGAACCCAAACTTGGATGGGGCATAGCGCGACTCGAGGCGGAGGGAAGCCAAGGGCTACCTCAGCATTAAACGCCCGCATCGGCATCGCGTCGAGGTGGACTTTTCGCAATTGCGGCGCTATTTCAGGTCACCACGCTCGGCGACGAGTTTGCGAATGGCCAGCCACAACTCGGTTTGTCCGTCAGGCCCCGATTCTTTCAATCCGATCGAAGCGGCGCGCGCTCTGGCGGCGTCATCGCTCATCCGAATGACCGTGCGGAGATAAAGATACCACAAGGCGCCGGAGAGTCCCCCGCCATTGTCGTAGACGAATAACGGCCGGCCCGGAGCATCGCCCACGATCCGCGCGAATTCATCCAGCAGGTTTTGGTTGAGTCGTTCCGGCGAAACTTCGAGGCTGAGGTAGCTCATTCCGCGAGCCTGAACTTGGGCTCGATCGGCTGTTTCCGATGCGCCGGGTTTCCGAAGGTTCAAGACACTTCGATATCCGTTCGACTTGAGCCAGTCGAGTCCCTCAAGGTCAGGTCGCAATCCGTTCGAGATACCCGTCGTCACTTCGGTGAATCCGGGAATGCCGACCGGCAACTTAGGGGAAGTAGCCGGCGAGGGCGCCGGTTCACTGGTGCCGACCGGCTCACGAAGATCCGGCGGCAGCAACCGTGGGGCGACGGCCTTGGGATCGGCAACCGGAGGCGCCGGAGTGTCACGAGCCGTCGCGGGCGCCACGGGTTTTGGCGATTCAAATGCGGGGGGAACGAACGGCGTGAAGCCTGACTGCGACGAGCCTGGGGGCTGCACCGGCCCAAGTTGGGGTACGCCGGGTTGAGGCGCTCCCGGTTGGTTCCCCGGAAGCAAGAACTCGCCACCCGGCTGGGTTCCCGGAGGTGGCGGATAGATGGCTCCCGGTTGTCCTGGGGGCACCGGATTCGTCGGATAACCCGGATACGCAGGGTACGTCGGACCCGGATTCCAAGGACGCTGAGGTTGAGCCGGGCGATGCCAGCGCTCGCGAATTCGTTCGAGCAGGTGGCAGCCAGTCGTCGGAATGAGAAGCACCCCAACGATGATTCCGCGAATGTAATGGCGAGACATGATGTAACTCCGCCGGAGCGATCGGTGCATGCCTCGATTCTAAGCATTCAGGTGAGGTCAAACACAGACCAGGCGGTGAAAGATTCGCGGGCTGACTCGTTGGGACCGATAGCCGTGACGGTTAGGGCGATTATGCGGGGGCTGGGCCTCGTTTTGACATCTGTTGCTCAGCGATTACTGCAAGTTCGGTCAGTTTGGCCGCAGTCACTCCGATTCGCTCGAAGCACTCCGCGACGATACTATTGGGCGTTGTGAACAGACTGACGAGGAGATCCATCGGCGTGATCCGCGTGCGTTGATGGTCTTTGGCCCTACCCAATGCCTCGCGAAGGAGCTTGATGACGTTGTCGGAAAGGAACTCCCGATGCAGTGACAAGACCGGCTCTTCTTCTTCTTCTTGATGGAACAACTCTGCGAATTGCTCCAAGAGTCGCGGCAAATCGGCACCCAAGCGGTCACCCCAATAATGGACCCCAGGGTCGGGTGCGGCGAGAAGTCCCATGAACACATGCGGGCTACGGACACTGTCCCAGCACGTTGAGCGCGCGTACCGAATGGCCTCCCGCAAGACGTTGGCGGTTGAATCTTGCAACAAGTCCGGGCGAAGCTTGCCGCCGGGGAGGAAAATATCGTCCGCCGACTGGTCAGGTGTGGCCATGACGCGGATCCTTGGTGGCTAACGGCATGTGGCGGAACACTGGATTATGGCCGACCCAAAGCTAAGTGGCAAGAAGTTTCCCACAGCCTTCCGGGAACAGCCGATGAAACGCCGTTGGCCGGGAATACGCGGTGCCCATGCCAAAAAACCCTCGTCGCCGCGGGCACTTGCCGGCCGGCGAGGTCTTTGCCTAACTCTTGGCTTTTCCGAAATGCATCATAGGTTCCCTCAACGCGGAAAGCAACAGCGAGTCGAGCGGCCCGAACTCGGCTTTTATGCCGAAACGCGGCTCTTTTTCGACCCAGTCCGAAACTGGCCATTCTCGACCGATTCCGCGACTCTGGCCCTTGACCCGGCCCGGGTCACTCCGCACCATGCCCTAGATCGAAATTACTAACACGGAGATGGCGCCATGCCGCGCTTCTTCTGGCTCCTGCTGTTGGTTCTGCCCTCAGTCGCCCTCGCCGGCGACCCGTCGCCGGCAAATTCCGTTGTCGTGATCGACGGCAATGGCAAGGAAATCACCCTCAAGGGGTGGCGATTCGCTGCCGGCCTTCGCAAACTCGGCTGGCTATCCGCCCAAGGCGCGACCACCGAGGCCTTGGCCTTTCGCGAAACGAACTCCACTTCGTATCGCGATGGAGTCGTCACCCTCATTCCGATCCACCAGATTGATGAGATCAGCTTCGACTACACCAAGAAATCGGTTGCGGTGAAGGTCGCCGGAGTGGCAGCGCCGTTAGAAGGGTCGATTCGTTTTAAGGAGATCAATGCGATCGTAATCGAAGCCGAAATCGACAAGGGAGCCGCGGGCATTCTCGAAGTGAAGTACCGCGGCGGTCCCGGCGGAACGATTCGCGGGATTCGATTTTCGGGCGCCAAAGCCGCTGACCCCGCCAAAGGTGACGTTCGCAATATCGTCATCGCCGACGGCAATCAACAAACCGTTGACACCGTCACGAATTTGAAGGCCCTCTATCGTTTCGCCGACGGCAGTGAGCAGCTCCATTCCACACTGATGTTCCGAAAAACGTTCAAGCTGGATCTGGCGACCGTGAAGCACCTTAAAGCCGTCGACGGCAACGGCAAGGATGTCGTGTTTGACGCGACGATGGCCGACGGGTCACAGCAATCGCTGACGCTGGTGCCAGCAATGACCATCGACGGAAAGCCCGCAACCTTGGAAGGACTATTGGGCACCGTGCCCGCGGGTTTCAAGATCTATCCACTGCACACCGTCGGCGAATTGGCGACAGAGCCGATCAAGGCGGCTCCCAAGAAAGGTGATCCGAAAAAAGATGATGATCCGTAGCGATGGCATCAAGTATGGATACTGTCGAACAAAACAAACGTGATGGGACCAAAGACAAAGACGGGCAGCCACGCCGCCAACGCCGGCGATATCAGGTCGGCATCTCCGAGTTGTTTGCATAACATCGACAGGCCGAATTGAAAACCATTTAGCAACATGCACAACCCGGCACTGATATACATTTGACGATTCGGGTCCTGTAATACTATTGATAACCCCGCCAGCACTAACAAGATTGCCATCAAAGGCCGCGTGAGCCGTTTGTGAAACAGGACGGCCATCGGCGACAGCCGTCGCGACTCGGATGTCAACAGAATCTGGCGAAGTTGGGCTGTCGAAAAATACATGTAGCCATTCTGATTCTGAATGACTGTATCGAATGGAATATCGCTGACATGGAGAAACCAGCGCCCTTCGTCGATCATCTCGAGGATTCGCGGGTTGTTCCAATCATCGAGCCGAGCCGGATAAGTGTCAATCAGCAGCCACCCATCGCTGAGGCGGCCCTTTCCCGGCGGAACGTAGCGTGCCTCGCGGGCACTCAAATGAACCAGTCCCGTGGAAAGATGCTCGGGAATCGTGCAATGGAATTTCTTGATAATCTGCCGTTGCGGGTTCGCGGCGCCGCCTTCAATGTGAATCCCGTCGCGATTGAAACGGCCCTGCACTCCGACGTCATTCGCTCCATCCAAGTTGTCGCGATCCCGCAGCAGGGCATTGGCGATTCGCGGGATAATGAGTTCTTGGTTGACGATGCCCAGGGCCAGAAGCGCCATCACACCGAGCATCACCGGTCGAAGGACACGGCGCGTCGGTACGCCTGACGAGAGTAACGGCATCAATTCGTTGTTTCGCTGCATCAACCCGAGAGTGAACATAGCCGCCATCATGACGATGGGTTCACACAATCGATCGAAAATCTGCGCCGACTGATACAAATAATACTCGGCAATATTCGCCAGCATTTGAAACAGGCCAACGGGGTCCTTCATGAAGTCTTTCAAATTGTTGAACAAGTCGATGATAATATACAGCCCCAGCAAGCTGATTAAGCAAAGCAAGTAGGATCGCACATATGAGAAGAAAATCAGCCGATCGAGCAGTTTCATGGCTGAACGCCCTCGATCGATTGAAGCTTTCGCGGCGTGTAGTGCAAGATGTACTGATTGACGTAGTCATTCGAAGGCGAACAGGCGAACTCGCCAAAGCCATGAGCCTTCATTTCCCGAAGGGCTGCCCCACGACTCCACCCTTGATACTCCATCCGAAAGATCGCGGCCAGCAACCCCGTGCGATGCAAGCCGGCCTTACAATGGAACAGAATCGGATAGTTGCTCGGGTCGTCCATGACCTTCAAGAAATCGCCGATGACTTTGGGCCGCTGCTTTTCCACTTCGGGCGGTGGCAATAGGTCCGGCGCCAACACGAGATATCGAACGCCGTGTTGACGGCAGATTTCGCTCTCCCGAATCGTGTCGCGGTTGAGGAAACCCCGGCGCAGCGCCGGGTCGGGATACTCGTTCTGTAGATTGACGATCGTACGAATGCGATAACGTCGAATGACATCGTCAAAGCCATCAGCCGAGAGTTGCCCGCTGCGATAGACTTGCCCCGGAACCACCTCCCGGAACCGTTTTCCAAAGGTATACGAATAGCGGTAATACAGTAGCGGCGACGCGACGCAGAAAACGAGAACGACGAGACCCAACACCCATCGAAGCCGCCCTGACATGCGCGCACCCTCCCGGCATTTACTCGGCTTTCGCTCGGAGCGCGGATAGTGCCAACTTTCAACGTCGCGTGCAAGGCGAATCGTCATCTCGACTTCGGTGATGCCTCGGAGCGACTCTCGACTCACGAATGCGACGATAACTCTATGTCGGAAAACATTTTGCGGATCCGATCAAGATTCAACGTCGTTGGGAACCGGTTTTCGGTCGCGTTTCGGTTTGTTGGGCGATAATATGATAACCGTTGATTTAGGCGGTCGAGCGAAGATGGGTGGTCTGTCTTGCTCGCACCCACCATCGTCGCTTTCTCGCGCACGGCTAAGGCGACGACGACCTCGTAGCCGTGAAGACTTGGGGAGTCAGATGCGTATGCGTCTGTTTGTCGGCATGGCGACGCTCTTGTTGCTGGCGACTGGTTTGAGAGCCGACGAGCCGAAATCGTCGGGGCTGCGGTTGGGCATGGGCAGCGCCAATCGCAAGCTGGTCTTTGCCATTTCCACCAACGCCGAAACGATTCGGTTCTTGGCCGGATGGTGGCTCTCCAGCGACGCGGAGCTTCGTCCGGTGATCTTCAGCAAAGAAGGCGCCTTCTATTACGGCTACTATTGGGATGCCCAAAAACAACATTGGCGGCTGGCGCAAGGAACCTATCGGGTCGAGTCGGATGGCACGATCAACGCGACGGCCAAGCACGATCGAGTGACGCTGGTTCAACAATTCAGGATCAAGAATGGATTGCTAACGTCGGGTGTTGGCAGCCCCGCGGCCTCCATCTGGAAGAAGGTCGCCGATCAGAAGGACTAAGGCGCTTGGCGGCATGATGGCACGTCGTCATGCCGCCCTTTTTTGAAACTTCCCGTCCCCTTGGCCGGTATAAATTGCGCCACTGAATTGCTCGCCCCTGTCCGCCACCGGGAGCCGTCATGAAGTCATTCCGCGCCGCCGCTCTCCTTCTCCCGTTGCTCGTTCCGATTCCCGTAATATCCGCCGAGCCAACCGACCCGTTAGCCTATGTGCCCGATGTGGCGAACCTTCTCTTCCGTGTCGAGAACCCGCGGAAGCTCGCCGAAACGATTCGTGGCCTCGATGCCTACCAACAGCTAACGAAGCTCCCACTGCTGCGCGACCAATTCGAGTCGCCGACCTTTCAACGGTTTTTTCAGCTGGTGAGTTACTACGAACAAGAACTCGGCATGCCCTGGCCGGAAATGCTCGATAAGGTCGCCGGCGGTGGGATCACGTTCGCCGCCAAGGTGAACGAGCCAACGGGAGTCGTCCTGATTTTCCACGGACGCGACGAAACCGCCGTCAAGACGTTCTTCACGCGGGCTGTCAGTGTGATCGAACAAGAGCTGGCACGAGCCGAGTCGAACGAGAAAATACAGAAGAAGACCATCAAGGGTTGCGATGCCGTGCAGTTCACCAAGGATCTGGTGGCGTTGCGGGCCGGCGCAATGATCGCCATCAGCAACAAGTCGAAGGCACTCGAATTCGTTCTGGCTCAATACACCGGCGAGAAGCGCGAGAGCATGGTAGGCAAGCCTGGGCCGATGAATGCCCGAAAGGCAGTGCCAGCGGATTCGATGGCCTGGGGATGGTTCGACCTCGAAATCGCCCGTTCGGCGCCGAACGCCAAGGAAATCTATGCCCTGCCCGCCAATGACATCCTGCAACTGCTCCTGGCCGGAAGTTCCCTCAACGCCATCAAGCGTGCCCCGTTCCTGGCCGCTGCCATTCACCCGTCGCCGACCGGTCTCACCGCGACGATTCGTCTCCCAGGTGGCGGCCGGACCGGTCTGCCCGAGGGGCTTTCGCTGCACGTTCCGCCAGCCAAGGACGATGGCGCCCTGCCCCTGATCAATGTGCCCGGCGCGATCTTCTCACAGAGTTTCTATCTCGATCAAGGCGCCCTTTGGGAGAAACGGAAAGAGCTGCTGAATGAAACTCTGGTCAAGCAATTCGAGGAAGGAAACAAAGGCTCGCGGTTCCTGCCGGGAACGAGCCTGAGCAAGATGCTGACACAGGCCGGCCCTCACCACCGGATCGTCGTGGCGCAGCGCGACGAACTGCCCTATAAGGACGTGACGCCTGCCCAACGAATCCCGGCGATCGCCATCGTCAATTCGATCCGCGACCCGGCGTTTGGCAAGTCGATGGACGGTGTTCTGCGTGCCGTGGCCCTTTTCGCTGGTGCCCAGGTAAACCTCAAACTCGTCGAAGAAGACGTGAACGGCATCAAGCTCGTGGGATATCGCTTCCCCGTGAGCGGCAAGTTCCCGAATGACCCCGACAACCTCCGGTTCAATTTCTCGCCGTGTTTCGCCGTCGTGGGTGACCAGTTCCTGGCGGCATCGACACTGGAGTTTGGGCGCGAGATGATCGGCGTGTTGAAAAACGAGAAGGCCGCCCCAGCCACGGCCCCCGTGAATTGGCGAGCGCGGGTCATCGCTGCCGGAGTCGCCGACCTTGCCAAGGCCTTTGAGGATCAGTTGCTCGCCCAACTCGTGCTGGATCAGGCCATCGCCCCCGCCGAGGCCAAGAAGCAAGCGGCCTCCCTGATGGATTGGATCAAGCAACTCGGCGCTTTGGAGTTGCGAATCGAGCATCACGAGAAGGAATATCGCTTCGATTTCGATTGGCGATTCAAGAAGTGACACCGCCATTATTGAATCATTGAGGACCCGTCATGGCCGTGATTGACCCAAAATGGGCTTGGGCTCCGTATCAACCCAGTGCTGACAATCCGTGGAACTTGAAAAAAGCGGGGCATCTCTATCGCCGCGCTGCTTTCGGGGCGACATGGACCGAGCTACAAACTGCCGTCGCCGATGGACCGATCAAGAGCGTCGGCAGCTTGCTGGAAGGCGGGCCAGAAACCCCCGCGTCCGCCGCTGCCAATGAACTCGTCGCGGTCGCCGCCAGGAAGAACATCGCTCTCGCACGGGCCGCTTACCTGAATCGCATGGCCGATGGCCCGCATCCGTTGCGCGACAAGATCACCTTGTTCTGGCACAATCATTTCGCCACAAGCTTCGCCAAGGTCCAAAGCGCCAGCTACATGGTAGGGCAATACGATCTGCTCACCCGTTACGCTCTCGGCGACTTCCGGGCCATGCTTCAGGGCATCTCGAAAGACCCGGCAATGATGGTCTGGCTCGACACCATCCAGAGCAAGAAAGGGACTCCCAACGAGAATTACGCGCGCGAGTTGATGGAATTGTTTAGCCTCGGCATCGGCAACTACACGGAGGCCGACATCCGCGAGGCTGCCCGCGCCTTCACCGGGTGGGAGATTCGGGATGGCAAGTATCATTTCAATTCCGGTGAGTTCGACACGGGCGAGAAGAAAGTCATCGGCAAGAGCGGGAACCTCAAGGGCGAGGACATCGTCGAGATTTGCCTAAATCACCCGGCCTGCCCACGGTTCATCAGTCGAAAGATGTTCCGGTACCTTGTCAGTGAGACGATCCCGGCGACGCCCGAGTTGATCGAGCCGCTCGCGGTTATCTATCGCGAGAGCAATTTCGACACGGGAAAACTCGTCGAAACGATCCTGCGATCGAACCTGTTCTTTTCGCCGCAAGCCTATCGTAGTCGCGTGAAATCGCCGATCGATTTCGCGCTGGGCATCGTTCGCGGATTGGAATTACGTGTGAGTATGACGGCCTTGGCGACGGCGCTGGAAACCATGGGCCAGAACCTGCTTCATCCGCCATCGGTCAAAGGCTGGGATGGTGGCGAAACCTGGCTGAACGGTCAGACGTTGCTCTATCGCCAGAATTTGGCTCTGGCCCTTTGCACGCAAGACGCTCGCTACATCCGCCGGCCGACGCCCGATTCGGTGGCGGATCCCGCTGACTTGCTGAGAAAACACGGCGTGTCCGGCGACGCAGCCGCCGTCGAATTTTTGGTGTCGCTGTTTCTGCAAGGCGATGTCGCGGGCGAAACCCGTTCTCGGTTGGTAAACTACTTCAAGGGCGCCCGAACCCAAAAACCGCCGGTCTATTGGACCGCCGATGACACCGCCCGTCACCCGGCTCGTGCTGTGTGCCATCTGGTGTTGACGCTGCCCGAATTTCAGTTGGATTAAGTCACTCATTCCCCGAAAACGGTCCGGTTCAAGGAGCCGATTATGCATCGTCGCGATTTCCTGCGTTCGTCGTCATTGTTGGCGTGCGGACTTTCGGTCCCCACGTTTCTGGCCCGAACGGCTGCAGCGGCTCCAAACGGCGACAAGCCCGGGGCCAAGGATACCATTCTGGTCGTCGTACAACTGACCGGCGGCAACGACGGCATGAACACCGTCATTCCCTTCGCGGACCCGCAATACGCCAAGTTGCGTCCGACCATCGGCATTCCCAAGGCTCAGGTAAAAAAGATCAACGATCAAGTTGGCTTACACCCTGCGATGGATGGCTTCTCGAAGCTCCTCGAGGAACAAGCGTTCTGCGTGGTGCAAGGCGTCGGTTATCCGAACCCGACGCAGTCGCACTTTCGTTCCATGGATATTTGGCAAGCGGCGAGCACGGCCGAGACCCTCACCGAAGGCTGGATCGGAAAGGCGCTGAAGTCGAAGGCATGCGGCGCCTTCCACGTCGCGGGCGGAAATGAATCAGCGCCTCTGGCCCTGAGCGGAGCGCCGGCGCGGGTGCCGTCGATTACGTCGCTGGAGGATTTTCAGCTTCGCACCGCCGGCGCATCACCAACCGATTCCCGCAATCAGAAGGCCGTCATCGAAGGGGCCGCCAAAGGCGCCAACGATCCCGGCTTGCTGGACTTTGTCCGCAAGACGGCGCTCAACACCTATTCGAGCAGCCAGCGACTGCGCGAGGTCGCGGCCAATTATCAACCGAAGGCCAACTACCCGCAAACCGGCTTGGCGAATCGGTTGAAGCTGGCGGCGCAGCTCATCGACGCGGATCTCGGCGCTCGCATCTTCTACGTTTCGCAAGATGGCTACGACACGCACGCCAGCCAAGGCGGGGTCGCCGGTGCCCATGCGACTCTTCTGGCCGAGCTATCCGGAGCCGTCACCGCGTTCTATCAGGACCTTGCGGCACGCGGACACAAAGACCGGGTGTTGATCCTAACCTTCTCCGAGTTCGGCCGGCGCCCCTATGAGAATGGCAGCAAAGGCACGGATCACGGAGCTGCCGCGCCGGTATTCCTGGTCGGCGGCAAGGTCGTTCCCGGCGCCGTCGGGTCGCATCCAAGCCTGACCGATCATCAGTTCGGCAATCTGAAGTTCCATACGGATTTCCGCGGGATTTACGCCACGATCCTCGATCAATGGCTTGGCGTCCCGAGCCGCGAGGTCTTGGGCACCGCGTTCAAGCCCGTGTCGATTCTGCGGGCGTAAATGGCTCCTCGCCGCTTCGAAGCAACGTCCGAATTGCTTCGAAGCGGTGCCATTTCGGTGTTCTTTCATGTCCACACTGGCCCTGATCTTGCTGACCACGGCCCCTGCCGTCGACCCGGTGCGACTGACCAACGACGGCAGCTTCAAGCAGCACCTGCAATGGTCGCCCGATGGTCGCCAGCTGATGTTCACGCGCATTCATCAAGGGAAAATGGCGCTCTGGCTCATGGCTGCCGACGGGTCGGCGATGCGGCGTTTGTTGCCAAACCTCGATACGCCCCACTTCGACGGCCATTGGTCGCCCGACGGCAAGTCGATCCTTTACGTCCATGACATTCTGCAGGGCACCGACGGCAAGCTCCACATTTACCGCACCACGTCCGATGGCAGTGACCCGAAACTCGTGATCCCGCACAAGGCATTTGAGGAATCCCCGCGATGGGCGCCGGACGGCAATAGCTTTCTGTTCGTCAGTACGCGCGACGGCAACCAGGAGATATATCGGGCCGATGCGGATGGCTCGAACATTCGCCGGTTGACCAACGAGATCGCCGCCGACAACAACCCGTCGTGGTCGCCCGACGGCAAGACAGTTGCGTTCACCAGCGGGCGTAGCGGTAACCTTGAAATCTGGATGATGTCCGCGACCGGCACCCATTTGAAGAAGTTGACGAATCACCCCGCCATCGATTGTTGGCCCATGTGGTCGCCCGATGGCAAGACAATCGCGTTCACCTCCAACCGCGACGGTAACCAAGAAATCTATTTGATGGACGCCGACGGATCGAACCCGCGAAACCTGACGCGGCATGTCGGCGTGGACACCTTCGCGGCGTGGCACCCCGATGGTAGGCGGATCGCCTTCGTGTCATCGCGATCGGGGGCCTATGACATTTACATCGTCGGCTCGAGCCGGGGGCGTAAGCCCCATGAGAACCGCACCAAGCGATAAACGACTACTTGGGAAGCAACCCCAAGAATCGCTGATAGGGCGCCTCCCAGTCTTCCGGATTGCGAGGCTCGAAGGTCTTCACCTCGAACGATTGCCGGACTACTTCGCGAGCGTCGGCAAGCGAGCCTACGAGCTTCATGCCGATAGCCTGCACCATCACATTTCCGAGCGCCGTGGCTTCAACGGGACCGGCCAAGACCTGCCGATTGCAGGCGTCGGCGGTCAATTGGCATAGCAACTCATTCTGACACCCACCGCCAACGACATGAATGACATTCAATCGCTTGCCTAAGAGTAATTCGAGCTTCTGCAACACCCAACGATACCGCATGGCGAGGCTCTCGAGCGCGCAGCGAATAACCGGGCCCGGATCGGTTGGGATTGGTTGGTTCGTCTTGCGACAGAAGTCACCGATGGCTGCCGGCATGTTGGCGGGCAGCATGAAGCTCGCGTCATCGGGATCGATGAGGCTGACAAACGGCGCCGCCGCATCGGCCCGTCGCGCCAATTCGGCATAGGTGAAGCCGCGCCCGGCACGATCCCACGCCCGGCGACATTCCTGGACGAGCCAAAGCCCCGCGATGTTCTTCAGGAAACGAATGGTATTTCCAACGCCGCCCTCGTTGGTGAAATTGGCCGCTCGCACCGCTTCGTTAACCATCGGCGCATCGATCTCGGCGCCCATGAGCGACCAGGTACCGGAACTGATGAACGCCCAATCGCTCCCACGTGCGGGAACGGCGGCAACGGCGGCGCCGGTATCATGCGTGGCCGGCACTACCACGGGAATCGGCGCCAAACCCGTGTCTCGAGCCGCATTGGGTCGCAGAGGCCCGAGAACCGTGCCCGGAGGCACGATTGTCCCGAGCATCCGCGACGGCAGGCCGAATTGCCCCATGAGTTCGTAATCCCAATTGCGGGCGGCGGGGTCGAGCATCTGCGTCGTGCTGGCGTTGGTGTACTCGTTCGCCTTAATGCCTGTCAGGAAGAAGTGCAGCAGATCGGGAATCAGCAGCATCGACTCGGCGATGTCGAGTAGCGGCGACCGATCACGCTTCAGGGCGAGTAGCTGAAATAGCGAGTTGAAGCGCATGAACTGAATGCCGGTTCGGCGAAATAGTTGCTCCCGCGGCATGACCTTGAAGGCTTCTTCCATGATGCCTTCGGTATGCGGGTCGCGATAGTGCCGCGGGTTACCGAGCAGGGTGTTGTTGCGGCCTAGGAAGGCGAAATCGACGCCCCAGGTGTCGATGCCGACGCAATCGACGCCGCCATGGTCGCCCGCGGCCTTGCGCATACCGGCGATGATCTCGCGATAAAGGCTGAGCACGTCCCAATGGAAGGAATCGAGCAGCGAGACCGGCTGATTCGGGAAACGATGGATCTCTTGAAGCTCAACGCGGCCGCCATCGAAGGAGCCGAGCACGCCGCGTCCACTCTCGGCGCCAAGATCGAACGCAAGCAGTTTTCGGGTAGCGGTCATGGCGGATTTAACGGGTTCGGGGGTCGTTGGGATCAGGGCTCGGGAGTTATGCTACGGCCCGAGACTGCGGTTTACCAATGAAACGCTTGACTCTTTTGGATGCTACGAGTCGAGGAGCAATCATGGTTCGCGTTTGGAGAAACGACAACGCATTCACGGAGCGCGGGCGTCCCGCCCGCTTCGAGATTGCGGCCGGGACGGCCTCGCTCCATGGCTGCGATCCAACGGCGCAACCCACCAGAATTTAGCAAGGAAAGCGATTTGACCTCGGCCCTAACCGGTGTTCGTGTATGATGGAAGAAATCGGCTCGGTTGCCGAACGGAGACCCCATGACCACGACTGTTGAACCCGCACTGACGCCGAAGGCTGTCGTCTTGTATGACGGCCAATGCCCGTTGTGCCTGAAGTCCGTAGGTCATCTGAAGCGTCTCGATTGGCGTCAACGACTGGTGTATCAGAATTGCCGTGAGACCGATCAGTTACCCTCGACGCCCGAGCCGCTCAACCCAGCCCGATTGCTTGAAGAGATGCACCTGGTCACACCGGATCGACGCCGCGTGTATCATGGTTTCGGCGCCTTTCGCTGGATGGCGTGGCGGTTGCCGTTACTTTGGCCCTTGGCACCGTTCCTTTATGTTCCGGGCGTGCCATGGATCGGGCAGAAAATATACCTTTGGATCGCAAGGCATCGCTATCACCTGGTGCCATGCCATGACGGGGTTTGTACGCTTCCACCACGAAAATAGTTCCATCATTCGGATAGGTTCTCAGAAGAAGGATTCCGCATGAGCCGGCGCTTTGTGCAGCAGTTAACCGACGGCGAGCAAATCGAGGAAGTCTATCTAGTCGGCGATAAACAGTTGCGGGCGAATCGTAACGGCAACCTTTATCTGCAGCTCGATCTTCGCGATCGCACCGGCGGCATCAGCGGGCGACTCTGGAATGTCAGCGAACACCAGACGCGGTACATCGACCCGGGCGACTTCCTGTTGGTCCGCGGCAAGGTCCAACTCTTTCAAGGTGCCTTGCAGATCATTCTGACGAACTTCGAAAAGATCGAACCGCAAAAGGTCGAGCTGACCGAGTTTCTGCCGCACACCGAACATGACATCAACAAGTTGCTCGATCGCCTGCGGACGTTTCTTCGGAAGCAGTCGAACCCGCACCTTCGCGCCTTGGCCGAGTGTTTCCTGATGGATCAGGACCTGATGCGCGGCTACTGCCAAGTGCCGGCGGGTGTGCGCAATCATCATGCCTATGTTGGCGGGCTGCTTGAACACGTCGTCACGATGATGGACGCAGCCGATCGTATCATGCCCCTCTACCCCGACATTGACCGCGATCTTCTGATCATGGGAGTGTTCCTCCACGACATCGGTAAGATTCGTGAATTGGGCACGGGCCGGGCGTTCAACTACACCGACGAAGGGCAACTGGTCGGGCACATCATGATCGGCGTCGAAATGCTGAATGAGAAGTTGGCCCACGTCAGCGAGTTGTCCGGTGAGGCGTTTCCGTTGGAGCTGACGTTGCGGCTCAAGCACTTGATCGTGAGCCATCACGGCACCTTGGAATTCGGCAGCCCTGTCGTGCCAATGACGCCCGAGGCGATCGCGTTGCATCACCTCGATAATCTCGACGCGAAGATCCACAGTTTTACCCGCGAGATTCGTGACGACCGCAACTCGTCGGCAGCATGGACACCCTACAATCCTGCGACACAACGGCGTTTGTACAAAGGCGGCACCGACGGCCCGGACGCCAGGGAATCGGGGGTTTTGGAATCCGTGGAGTAGGATCCTCATGGCCGACCTGCAAGCTCAAATCCTCGCCATATTGTCGGCCAAAGGCTATAAGCCTCTCAAACCGAAGGCGCTGGCCCATCGGCTTGGTCTCACCAAGAACGATGTCGGAGCCTTTCGCCAGGCGTTACGCGAGCTTCGCAAACAAGGCCGGCTCGAAGTGGGTCGCAATCACCTGATTCGACCCGCAAGCCCGCACGGCACCATCACCGGAATCTATCGCGCGACCTCCAGCGGTGGTTATGTGCGCCCGCACGCCGTTGATGGCAAGCTCGGCCCGGAAGTCTTCATCCGCGCCGGCGATGCCCTCGATGCCGCCACGGGCGACGAAGTTCTGGTGAAAATACGTTCCAAACCGACTCGGACCGACGCCGGCCCCGTCGGTGAGGTCTTGCGAATCCTCCATCGGGCGACGCACCAATTCGTCGGCACCTACTTCGAGCGTGACGGCAACGGTTATGTGCGCGTCGATGGCACGGTCTTCTCGCATAGCATTTTCGTCGGCGACCCCGGCGCCAAGGGGGCGAAGCCGCACGACAAGGTCGTCTTCGAGATGTTGCGATTCCCCGGGCCAGAGGATCGCGGCGAGGGCGTCATTACTGAGATTCTCGGCCCGCATGGGAAACCGGGCGTCGATACGCTTTCCATTATTCGCGCCCTGGGATTGCCCGACACATTCTCCGCCGATGTCCTCAACGAAGCTCGCCAGCAGGCGGATATCTTCCGCGAGGATGACCTGCAAGGGCGCGAGGATTTCACCGGTGATACCGTCATCACGATCGATCCGGTGACGGCGCGTGATTTCGACGACGCCATCGGAGTTGAGCGCGACGTGGTGACGGGCCATTGGATCCTGACGGTTCACATCGCCGACGTGAGCTATTTCGTGCCGCCCGGCGGACCACTCGACAAGGAAGCCCGCAAACGAGGCACCAGCGTCTATCTGCCGCAACTCGTGTTGCCAATGTTCCCCGAGATCATCTCCAACGGGCTGGCGAGCCTTCAGCAAGGCAAGGTGCGATACGTCAAGACCGTGCGAATGGAATTCACCGAAGAGGGGCAACCGGTGAGCGCGCGTTTCGCGAACGGCGCGATTCGCAATCGCCGGCGCTTCAGCTACGAACAGGTCATGGCAATCTTCGACGACCGCGCCGCGGCCACCGACCCGCCGGAGATCGTCGACTTGCTAATGCGCGCCCGCGAGTTAGCGCTGATCTTGCGAAAGCGACGCCGCCAACGCGGATCGCTCGAATTGTGCATGCCCGAAACCGAACTCGAATACGACGACCAGGGACGCGTGACCGGCGCTCATTTCGTCCCCTACGATATCAGCCATCAGTTGATCGAGGCGTTCATGCTGGCGGCCAACGAGGCCGTCGCGGAACATTTTGCCCGCATGGATGTCCCGTTCCTGCGCCGGGTTCACCCCGCCCCGGAGCCGAAAAAGCTCCGGCATTTCGCCGAGTTCGCCCGATCCCTCGGGTACAAGATCGATTTGGAATGCGACCGTTTCAGCCTGCAACGCGTACTTGAGAAAAGCGCCGGCAGGCCCGATCAGCCGGCCGTCCACTATGCCCTCTTGCGAAGCCTCAAGCAGGCTGTCTACAGCCCCGTGGCCGAAAGCCATTACGCCCTGGCTAGCAATGACTATTGCCATTTCACGTCGCCGATTCGGCGCTACCCCGACCTGACCGTACATCGGCTTCTGGGTCAATGGCTCAAATCGGGCCGCGCCGGCAGCGACCTCACGGAGTTGGTAGCGCTCGGGGACCATTGCAGTAAGACCGAACGACGCGCGGAATCGGCTGAGCGCGAACTCGTGAAACTGAAGCTGCTCACGTTCCTCGAATCGCAAATGGGCCTGGAATTGCCCGCCGTCATCACCGGCGTCGCCGACTACGGATTCTTCGCCCAAGCCGAGCGATTCCCCGCGGAGGGGTTGGTCCACATTAGTTCACTGACCGACGATTACTACTACTATGACGACGCGACCCATTCCTTGACCGGACGCCGAACGAAGCGCCGCTTCCGATTAGGCGATCGCGTCGAGGTTGTGGTCGCCCGCGTGGATATCCCTCGCCGCCAACTCGATTTCCGCCTGCGGCGATGAGCGGGCTGCCGAACTCGAGCGCCACCGAGGTGAACCTTCGCAGGTGATCAGGCTCGGAAAGAGTCGCGGCGCTTGACCATTCTTACTCTCATCCGACAATGCCCTCAGGGTCTGTCATTTCCGTCTTGTGAGAGTCGCCATGTTCAATATCGGATACTTCAAGGGGCAACCGACCGACTTCATCATCCGCTATTCCGGCGGTCACGTGAGCGCCGAGGGGCAGGGGCTGGCGTTCTTCTACCTGCGGCACAACACTCAGATTGTCGCGGTCCCAACACAGAGCCAGGACGCCGGCTTCGTCTTCGTCGAGATTAGCCGCGATTTTCAAGAGGTGACGATACAGGGGCAAATCACTTTCCGCGTTCGCGACCCGAAGCGGGCGGCCGAGTTGCTCAATTTTCGCATCGACCCGAAGACCCTCGCCTACGCCTCCGACGACCCCGACCGGCTCGGGAAACGCGTCAGCGGTTTAGTGCAGATCGAGACTCGCGCTGAGATTGCCCGACGGCCGCTCGAAGAAGTGCTCCGCGAAGGGTCGGCCCTGGCCGTGCCGGTCGCGGAACGATTGCGCAACGGCACCGAGCTTTCCGCATTGGGTGTTGAATTGCTCGGCGTTCAGTTTCTGGCAGTCAGGCCAACACCGGAAGTAGCCAAGGCACTCGAAGCCGATTATCGAGAAGCGCTCCTTCGCAAGGCTGACGAAGCCGTCTACGCTCGCCGCGGCGCCGCCGTCGATGAAGAGCGTCGCATCAAGGAAAAAGAGCTTAACGCCGACGTCGCCCTTGAGGATCAACGCAAGGGCCTCATCGCGTTGCAGGGTGCCAACTCGCTTCAAGAAGCGGAGTTTCGCGCTCGGGTCATGGAAGAAGATGCCAAGGCGCGGGCAAAGGCCGCCGAGATGCAATTGGCCGTTTTCCGAAGCCTCGACCCGCGTGGCCTGTTGGCTTATGCGATGCACGAACTCGGCCTGAATGCCGACAAGATCGGCCATCTGACCATCACGCCCGACATCCTCGCCGGGCTGTTATCCACCGATGCACGCCATTCGGGGTGATCGCGATGGGCATCGGCCGCATTCACGATAAGATCGTGCTGGTCACACGCAAGACCGCTCTCGATGAACTCGTAGAGCGATTCAATAGCCGTGACCACGCGCGGTTCATGTTGAAGAATCGTGGTTCTTCGACCGACGACATTGAGGCGGCACACCATGTTTATTACGAGTCGCTGTCACGTCTCCGGGCCGCCGTTCCTCGCGACGTGCGATTGCAACTGATCGACCGCGGGTTTTTGCCTTCGTTTCTATTCGGACGTAATGACTTGATCGTCACACTCGGCCCGGATGGGCTGGTGGTCAACACCGCCAAGTATTTGGAATCGCAGCCGATTCTGGCGGTGAATCCGGACCTTCAACGAATCGACGGCGTGTTGTTGCCATTCTCGGTGAATGATGCATGCGATGAAATCGACCTGGCGCTTCACGGCGCTTGCCATCACGACTCCATTACAATGGCGGTCGCTCGACTTGACGACGGCCAGGAATTGCACGCAGTCAACGACTTGTTCATCGGACGCCGCACCCATGTTTCGGCACGATATCAGATGCGATTTCGCGGCGCCGAGGAGAATCAATCGTCGAGCGGGGTGATCGTTTCAACGGGCGCGGGTTCGACGGGATGGTTTCGCTCAGTGGTCACGGGCGCCGCCGGCGTGGCCGAGGGTTTTATCAAGCCGAAACACATCGGAGACATGCGGGAGCGGTATCGTTTCGACGCCACGGCTCAGGAATTGCGTTTCAGCGTGCGCGAGCCGTTCGTCAGTCGCACATCGTCGGCCGAGATGATTTACGGCTCGATCGGTGCGGGTGAGACGTTGGAGTTAGTATCACAGATGCCGCAAGACGGCGTGATTTTCAGCGACGGCGTCGAATCCGACTTCCTGCGCTTCGACAGCGGCACGACGGCCCGAATCGGCATCGCGGAACGAAAGGTGAATCTGCTGAGACCGAGCGATATGAGGTAGAATCAAACGAGATCGCCAAGAAGGGGCCATCAAATGATTAAACATATCCGCATACAAAACTACAAGAGCCTCGGCGACGTTGCCGTCGATCTCGATCCCGTCACGGTTCTCATCGGTAAGAGCGGCACTGGCAAGAGCAACTTCGTGGACGCGATTCGGTTTTTGCGGGATTATCTGCGTGATAGCCAGACGGTCGACCATACTCGCGGCGGGTGGCAAATGATCCGGCCCGCGGCAATACAGCCCGGTTCGCTCTTGTTTCATGTTCGGTTTGCCATCGATCAGATTGAAGGTGACTTCGAGTATCACTTGAAACTGAAATGGGGCGAACCTGCCGGCGCCGCCTCATTCTTCGGGGAAGGTCTGTTCCTCGGGAGCCAGTGTCTATTCGCGCAGGAGAATCGAAAATGGACGACGCCACCCACCGTGCTTCCGCTCCCGGAACCTGGCAGCCTCGCCATCAATCGCATCTCCGGAGTCACGGAAATCTCTGTCGCATACGTCGCGCTGACCGAAGGGATCGGATGTTACGATTTTCCCAATGACGTCCTTAAAAAGGTCGGCGATTCATCAAAGAGTCCCGGCCTCGCCGATAATGGTGCCAATTTCCTCCAAGTCTTCACGGCGATCGAGAATAATCTCCATGCCATGAAGAGCCGGCGCGCGATTGAAGAATCACTTGGAGCGTTGAATCGTTCGGTAAAGAGTCTGACGCTGAACCGACCACAACAGACAACCATCTCCGTAGGCCACGACGTTAACGGCCAGCGATTGTCGTTTCTACTAGGCCAAGAATCAGAAGGATTGCGGCGGTTCCTTGCTCACTTGCTGGCCCTTTATCAGTCACCGCCGAAGCAACTGCTGGTCTTCGAGGAGCCGGAAAAGGGCATCTACCCTGCCGCATTGGCCCATCTCGCGGGCGAGTTCGAAATCTGTCCGCGACAACGACGTGGGCACGTCCTGTTGACGACTCACAGTCCAGAAATGCTCAACTACTTCAAGCCTGAGCAATTCCGAGTCGTGGAGATTGAAGACTATCGCACCAAGATTGGCAGGCTCGCCACCGACCAGTTGGATTCCATCCGGGAGAAACTGATACTCCCGGGCGAGATTTTCACGGTTAACCATCCGCGGTTGGCGGAGGCGCCACCAGCCGCCGAACCGGTGCCGCCATGAGGAAGCGGCTCGTCTTGTTTGTGGAGGGTGAAGGCGACGCAGCCGCGGTTCCCGTTCTGGTCAAGCGTCTTATCACCGAGTCGCATCCGGATTTTTGGTCGATCGCACAACTCGACCTCAATTGTGACGTCTTTCGGGTAGGTAATGCAAATCACCTCGCTGCCGACGGACCGAATAATCGCTCCCGCTGGACAAATCAGCTCAGTGTTGCCGCCAGGCGCGGGAATCTCGGCGCGGTTCTCTTGTTGCTCGACGGTGACCTAAAGAAATTCGGAGACCAGGACTTCTGCGCTCGGACGGCAGCCAAGTTTTTCGCTCAATCGTCGGAATCAGTCGGCGGTGGAAAAATCTTTTCAGTTGCCGTTGTGTTTGCACGCCAGGAATACGAATCATGGTTTATCGCTGGTTGGGAATCACTGCCCGGTCAGAACCCCGAAATCTCTGTCCCACCGGCGATTGAAGAAGCCCCGCGTAATGCGGCTGGTTGGCTCAACTCCAATCTTCAGGGCGGCTACAAGAAGATCAGCGACCAACTCCGTCTCACACAGGCTGTCGATCTTCAAATCGTTCGCAACCGAGGGCTTCGCTCCTTTCGCCGTCTGGAAAATGCTCTCTTCCAACTGATCATTGCGTTGCGTACTGGTACATCTATCGCCACACCGGCTGATGCACCGCCGACAACTCTTGGTATGGAACCAGAGCCGGTGCCGGGCACCCCTGGTCCTCAAATCGATCCTTAGCTTCGTCGATCGATTGGTAAGTCACCAAAGCCGAGAAGGGCGGCTACCCCGCCCAACACACAACGGCGCTTGTCGGCCGGCGCGGCGGCATGAAGAGTCATCTGGCCTATAGCTTCATGCTCGGGAATGCGTTGGGTGTCGCCGAGCCGGGTAAACCTAAGAATATCTTGCTAATATCAATGCGTGATGATTTTGATGCTGCGAGAATCACGCTGACCCGCTTGATCGAGCAGCAGGGATTTGCAGAGGGTTCACGCAATCCGGCAGACGTCCTCTCGGACTTGCTCAAATGGGACCGACTTGAGATTCTCTACAACTGGCCGGGATGTGTGACACCGAATGAGTTCTTTCATCGAATCTATGTTGCCCTGGCACGGAAACGGGGCAGTGCGGATCCCGGTGAAACGCTCTCTCCCAAACGCGACACCGCCGAGATTGTCGTGCTGAACGGACTGGACCAACTAGACGTGAAGTTCCCGCTTTGCGGCAATGAGCGAGTATTCGTCCCGGCGCTCATCTCCTTGTTCCGATGTTTCAAAGTCTGCTCGGTGGTGATTACCACCGAAGATCGCTCCGGAAGCTCACAAGATACTCGGCCGCTCTCGGATCTCATTCTTGAGTTCTCGGTAACCAGCGTGCCCGAACGAGAGTTTCTTCCGTACGGAACGACGCAATCGAGCCGAGTGTCAATGGTGCGGGTGCCGGCGGGACAGATCGGTGGTCGGTACGGCATCCTGGGGCGTAACGCCCTCGGCCGCATGGATATGCATTTGCCACCGTCGCTAATGCCTGATTAGTCCGAAGACATTAAGGCAGGTGAAATCCTACTCCTCTGCGGCCCGTCGCCAGACTACTTCTCCACGCGCTCGAATACCATGAAGTAGTTCTCCTCCAAGAACTTCTCTTCGCGGACGAATTTGAAACCCGATGTTGTAATCTCCTTGGTCACAACATCCTGGCCGGCACGGACGTGGTTCAAAACCCATTCTCGTGTCTTGCCGGGGATGCGGTGAAAGTCGATGATGACCAGCTTTCCGCCCGGTTTCAATGCCTTGTATATCGATGCCATCGTGCGGAATGGAAACTCGAAATGATGATAGGTATCACACACAAATACTAAATCCACCGACGCCTCTGGTAACTCCGCCGACATTTGCGTGCAACGGATTGTCCTCACGTTGTCGATCTTCGCATCCTTGCACGATTGAGCGATGTGATCGAGAAACTCTCGGGAAATGTCCACGGCATAGACGGTGCCGCCGGGGGTGACCTTGGGGGCGAACAGGCGAGTGTAAAGGCCCGTGCCCGCGCCGACGTCGGCGACTGACATTCCCGGCTTCAACCCGACCGCGGCGACAACCTTGTCCCGATGCGAGTAAATCTCGCGGCTTTCGACCTCGAATTTGCCGAGGTACTCCTTAACGTTGGGTTTTTTGAACGGGTCATTGATGCCCGGTTTCACGCTCTTGTCTTGAGCCAAGGCCATCGGAACAACAAGCAATAACAGCGTCAACGCTCGCACGATACATCGGGTCACGAACGACTCCTCTCACGTCGGGGGCAATACAATCATTCTATTTCTTTCCGCCGACCGCAGACACCATGCGGCAAAGGCGGAAGCCGATATTGGGCGTCGGGGACGCTTGCCAGTTTTCGTCGGTCCATGCCGACGCAGCTCGCGACATCCGAAACGTCACCGTACAAACCTCGGCACAATCGGACCACGATCCCCCTCGCAAAACCTTCTCGTGCCCGGTGCTTGGGCCGGTAGGATCGTCATGAGACGATTCCCGATAATAGTCACGATCGTACCAATCGCGTGTCCATTCCCAGACGCCACCATTAATGGCATACAAGCCGTAACCGTTCGGGGGAAAGGTATCCGAGGGCATAATCGAAAACTGATCGAATCGACCGAAATCACAACGTTGCGTCGTGGGCGGCTCATCCCCCCAGGCATGGCGTGCTCCGATCCGCCCGCCCCGTGCGGCCTTCTCCCATTGAGCCTCTGTGGGAAGTCCATAGATGATAGCGGGCGAGCTGTGCCGTTGGGCCAGGACCTCGACGTCTTGCCACGAAACGGCGACGATGGGCTTGCGTTCATAGGCCCATGGCGCCGCGGGATCCAGCCGTGGCGGTCCCTGAAAGGGACTTCGCGCAGCGTTCGCCTCTTGCTGGAAATGTCCATGCCAATCGACGGCATGCGTCGTTTGATCTTCGCAATACTGCAAGCGGATCTTCGTCATCTCCCGAAGGTTGAAAAACGACCGACTGAAGGTCCCGGGTGGTTCATCGGGAACTCGCGGCATTCCTTGCGGAGGCGGAGACCAATCCATGAGCCGGCAATAGTCGGCCCAACTGATCGGCGTCGTCGTCATCCAATACGGCGACAGCCAAACCGGATGGCGGGGGCGTTCATCGATCGGCCCGTCGTCGCTGCCCATGAGAAAAACCCCGCCTGGGACATATCGAAAGGTCAGCCCCAACTCGCGAACCGCGAGGCAATCAAGGACCCGTTGCCTCGCGGTGACGATTTCCTCGGCAAACGGCGCCAGGCCAAAGGCGCGATCATAAACGGTGGCGGCTCCCTCAAGATTGCCATCGGCTTCAAGAGCCGCAGCTATCTCCTGCAACTGCCACGGGTCGCCTTCCGGTTCAAATTCGCGCAGAATCCAAAGATACCGATCCGGGAGCATCAGCCGGACTCCATGGGCGACGTTCGATGGCGTTCGAGGTAAACGTTCGAGGAGGGATGCAACGGCAATGGCACTCGTCGATGCGGTCTTTGACCACGGAATTCGTCGAACCACGGGTCGGGGGCGTCGACCGATCCCGCGAAGGCCTGGGACCGAGCGCGACACCCATCTTGGAAACCGTCGCGTCCCAAAGGCCGGCGCATGCGATGCATCACTTGGCTTTGGTTCCAAATCTGCGCAAACGGCGTCGAGCGGATATTACCAGAGTTGAAGTTCGGCCCGAGAAAACTACACGGATTCACGTCGCCTTGCACGGAAATTGAGCAAACGTGCTGGCCGGCGCCGCAGGAATGGCTCGTGTGAATCTCCGGCCGATAACCCGCACGGGTTTCGGGACCAAATGGGTCCAACGCGCGAAGGTCGGCGCCCGGCGAGTCCATGGAAGCCAACATCCGCAGCGCGCCGCTGTATTCCTCAAAACTCGGCATTAGTTCAAGGTGATCGAGAGCCACGCCGGCTGGATACAACGGCCGGAAGACCGCGGTGTGCGCCCCGACCTGATAGGCCAACTCGGCACACTGCTCGACCAAATGGGCGTTGGTCTTCATGATGGTGAACGCCAGGGTGAAGCGTGCATGGCGAGCCAGCACCTTCAAATTGGCAACCACCTGGGCAAAGGTCCCGGCACCGCGAATCGCATCATTGCTGGACTCGTCGGGTCCGTCGAGGCTAACGTTGAGCCAAACCAAGTCTCGGCGACCCAGTTCGCGTGCGATCCGGTCATCGATCATCAGGCCATTGGTCGTGAGACACGGGTGAAGCCCATGAGCCACCGCCGCATCGAGTACGTCGAAGAGATCGCGGCGAAGTAATGGCTCGCCGCCCGTAAGACCCAGCCTCATCGAACCCAATTGAGAAAGGTCGCCGAAGAGCGTGTCCATTTCCACGAGGGTCAACGGGTCGTGGTTTCGCGGCAACTCGCCGGCGAAACAATGAGAACACGTCAGGTTGCAGGCGCCGATTATCTCCAAATGCACGGCGAGGGGCCCCGCCAGATGATCCGCCGGCGGCACAAGGCCGCGAACCTCCGCATCGAGTCGGCCGCGCAGATCAAAGAAGCCCCGCGAGTAGTAGCAATCGATGAACCGCTCGATTGCGTCTCGCTCGTCCCCTCCAGCGACATCGGCGACAACTGCATCAATGGGGTGACCCACGAGCCGAGTCAATAACGCGGTCGCCTCGGCGTCGAACGGCAGGTATCGCGACGTTCGTCGATCGAAAATCAGGCATCCAAAATACTGAGGAATCAGCACCAGCGGTCTGCGATCAACGGAGCTCATGACGTCGGTCCCGGTACAATGACGACCTTGCGAATCCACACCGAACAACGCGACGGCGCTTTTGATTGCTTCGGCAATCCGAGACATTCGGCCTTCTTTTCGATGCACCGGCTACAGGCATAAGCTCCGAAATCTTCCCACTTCAATTTGGGCGGCGCTATCGCGATCATCGAGTGCCAAAGTCGATCGTCGAAGCCGGCGCGTTGCCATTCGCTGTTCGCCGGAGTCGTTGTCGTCGCCTTCCAGGTGTTATCAGCCGCGGTCGTCAACGAGAAATGCGGCTCGGCGACACCCGTTGGCGGTCGGGTCTGAAATTCGCCGGGCCGATGTTCAAACACCAACATCAACAAGGGCGCGCGCGGCTTCACATGATCCATGCGAATGGCCAAAACGTGCGGGCCGGGCGTCAAGTCGACGCGCGACGACGAGACGTTCGCGCCATCGATGGTGCATTCCACCTGAACAGGTGCGTATATCAGAATCGTAACCGGGACCAGGGCGTGGGGGTTTCGCCATCGCATTACGATTCCGGCACATCCCGCGGGCGCCTCGCAATGTCCATGCTCCTCAAGCACGAGACCTTCGGGCTGTTTCCGGAATCGATTGAGGGAATTCAGCCGTTGCTCTTTGGCCATCCCGATTGCCTCTAGCCGTTGACACCCGATGCCGTCGCACCTATGCCAGCATAACCCGTCAGGCTGGCGATTAGCAACGGGTCGAACGATTCTCGATCCCGACAAGGCCAATGACCACTCCGCGACTAATACTGAAACCGAAGCGTGCTCAGCCGTTCTTCGGAAGACATCCCTGGGTTTTTGCCGGAGCCGTCGCCGCTGCGGCGGGAAACCCGAACGACGGCGACGAAATCGACCTCTACAGTCACACGGGCAGCTTCGTCGCACGCGGCTTGTACAATTCGCAGAGCAAGATCCTAGCTCGACTTTATTCCTGGGAGCCAGGTCAGGCCATCGACTGCGAGTTCTTTCGTGCTCGGTTAAGTAACGCCATTCGGTTACGGCGCGATGTTCTCAAGCGAACCGGATCGTGCAGGCTCGTGTTCAGCGAAGCCGATGGCCTTTCGGGGCTGACAGTCGATCGATACGGTGATTGGCTCGCGGTTCAATTTACGGCCCTGGGCGTCGGTCGCCGGCGCCAGGAAATCGCCGAGTTGCTCGCTGAGTTGATTCAACCCAAGGGAATTTTCCTGCGTACCGAACGAGGAATCGGCAAGCTCGAAGGGTTGCAGGTTTCCGACGAGCTTCTTTGGGGTGAGCCGCCGCCGATGGACCTGACCATCGAGGAGCATGGTTTGCAGTTTCGAGTTAACCTTACCGAAGGGCAAAAGACCGGCTTCTACCTCGATCAATGTGACAATCGCCGCGCCGTGGCCGAACTGGCCGCGGGTCGCCGTATGCTGGACGGGTTCTGCTACACCGGCGGCTTCGGGCTTCACGCGGCGCGGTCAGGAGCCACGGAAGTTCTGGGGATCGATGCGTCCGAACCAGCCTTGGCACTGGCAAGGGTCAATGCCGAGTTGAACGGCTTGGCAAATGTGCAATTTGCCGCCGCCGATGTATTCGATGAACTCACGCGCCTTCACGCCGCGGGTCGTCGATTCGACCTGATCGTGCTCGACCCTCCGAAGTTTGCCCGCGCTCGGCATGCGGTGCCCGAAGCCCTTCGCGGTTATCGGCGACTGATGACGATCGCGCTGCGTCTTCTCGATCGCGACGGCATCTTCGTGATGTGCTGTTGCTCGGGCTTGGTGACGGCGGATCAATTAGACGAAGTCCTCGCCCAGGTTGCCGTGAGTGAAAAGCGAGAGGTCCAATTGCTGGCCCATCGCGGGGCCTCGCCGGATCACCCGGTCTCGGTCTTCTGTCCGGAAACCGGCTACCTAAAATGTCTCATCGCTCGCGCCGTCTAATACCATAGAGACGGGACGAGTGAAACTTCGCCAATCGGAAATGGGTATGAAAAAGGGGTCATGGCGACCGCATGCCGGTCGCACCCCATTGTCAATCGAAAGGACAAAAGAGTCATGCGAATGAACCGATTGCTCGCTGCGTTGGCCGGCCTCACCTTGGCCATCCCGGCAAGCGCCGCCGATGTGGATTCCCACCTCCCACCGGATGCCCAGTTAATCGTGTCGCTTAACGTCGAACAACTGACCGGGTCGGCCCTGGGCAAGAAACATCTGGTCGAAATGGTAAAAGAGGCGATCGGCGGAAACGCTGAGGCCCAAAAAGTGTTGAAGGAGATTGGCCTCGACCCGTTGCGCGACTTCCACCGCGTCACCATCGCGGGCGACCCGACCAACCCGGAGAACGCTTTCGTCATCGTCAACGGCAAGTTCGATCGCGCCAAGATCGAGATGCACGTTAAGAAAGCTGCCGAGACCGAAAAGGACAAAGTCAAGATTCACGCCGACGGCAACGACCTTGTCGTGGAGGTTTCCAACAGCGACGGCAAGCCGATGTTCGCCACCTTCGCCAGCGAAAACACCATCCTCCTGGCATCCGAAAAGAAGGCCCTCAGCGATGCTCGCAAGCGAAACGGCGGCACCAGCGAGGTCAAGAAAGAGGTTGCCGAGCTAATCAAGAAGGCCGACTCCAAGCAGACGGCGTGGGTCGTCGCCCGTCTGGGTAAGCTCGTCAACAATCTGCCATTGCCCCTGGAGGACAAGCAGAAAGAGACGATTGAGAAAATCGATGCCGTCTCGGGAAACGTCAATGTCACGGACTCGGTCAGCCTCGAATTGACGCTGGCAACTAAGGACGAAGCCGCCGCTAAGGAACTGCATCAGACCATCGACGGCTTCTTGAAATTGTTCGCTGCCTTCGGCGGTGACCCGAAAATCACCAAGCTGTTGCAGTCGATCAAGAACAACACGAACGGGACCAATGTAACACTCAAAGTCACCGTTGACGCGGAATTGGTCGAAGAAGCTCTGAAGCGCGCCGGCGGATGATCCGACGCGTTTCGTGCCTGACAATGATTGGGTCGGTTTTCAACAAGCCCGTAGCGCCAACGAGGGAAACATCGTACACCCTTGCTTGCGCCGCGGGCTTGTGACTATTACGAAGTGCCGGCGAGGGGATTGTCCAATCCCCCCTAAGCATCAATCCAGCCTTTTCCTTCTTCGATCACCAGTTGCCGTAGCGCCTCAATCCATGCCGGATGCTCATTCAGACAGGGGCAGACGTGCAAATCCTGTCCACCGGCATGGCAAAAAACCTCCCGCGATTCGTGCCCGATTTCGTCAACGGTTTCTAAGCAGTCGGCGGTGAACCCCGGTAATGCGACGAAGACCCTTCTCGCCCCCTGCTTTGCCAATTTGACGAGGACATCATCGGTGTACGGTTTGAGCCATTCGGACCGGCCAAATCGCGACTGAAACGTTTGCGTCCATCGCCCCTTCGGCCAACTCAGTCGTTCAAGCAATCCGCGTGTCGTCCGCTTCACCTGGGTCGCATACGGGTCCCCGCGCTGGCAATACGCAATGGGAATACCGTGGAAGCTCATGAGGAAATGGTCAGGCTCCCACGCCAACTTCGATTGCTCTTCCCGAATCACGCACGCCATCGCGTCGAGGTACGCCGGATGTTCATAGTAAGGCGGGACGATTCGCAAGGCAGGCACCCGGCGTTCGTGAAGCAGGATCTTGAAAAGGCTGTCTGTCGCGGACGCCCACGTGGTCGCCGAATATTGCGGATACATGGGGACGACGATGATGCGATCGACGCCGGAACCAATCATCTCCTTGACGGTAGCCTCTAAGGGCGGGTTTCCGATTTGCATGCCGAATCGCACCGGGACGTTCGGCAATGCTTGTTGCAGAAGTTCCGTTTGACGCCGGGTGTAGTGCAACAGGGGCGATCCGGTTTTCGGATGCCAGATGCGGGCATATTTGGCTGCGGATTCACGCGGCCGAGTGGGCAAGATTCGCAGTCGAAGAATGAACCACCAGAGGAGTCGAGGCGCCTCGATCACCCGCGGATCCGATAGAAACTGTTTGAGGTACGGCCGAAGAGCCGCGGGCGTCGGCGCGTCCGGGGTTCCGAGCTGAATTAATAGGACGCCGGTCATAAGAGCGATTCCGTTGTCATTTGTCCCTATTCACCATCAATAGACAACCGGCGACCATCGGGGCCACCGGCGCCGGGAAACAGTGGACAAATGACAACGGCCCGACGGTCGATCACGCCTTCTTTTGGCACTCGGGGCCTTCTTGCGGATCGGCCTTTTCGGTGATGTGGCCTTCGCCCGCACCCTTCAGGGCGCCGGCTCGATCGGCATTCAACTGCGTGAAGCTGGTCCATTGCGCCGGCACGTTCGCCTCGACGAAAATGGCTTCGACAGGGCATTCGGGCACGCACGCCTCGCAGTCGATGCAATCCTGCGGGTCGATATAAAGCATCTTCTCGTCTTGATAGAAGCACTCGACGGGACAAACGACAACGCAATCGGTGTACTTGCAGTCGTAGCACGGCTGGCAAACGACATGAGTCATGATGAACGAATCCTCTTGAATATTTCCGGTCGCCCCGCCCCGCACGAAACATGGGAGCGAGCAACGATTTCCGATGGCATGATTAGCATTTACACGTCACGATGTCCAGGGAAAACGCGCATGCATCCCGTGAAACCTGGCGAAATTCCACAGAATGGGGGAAGGATGCCTGGTTTGTCGTCCCTATCCGGCCACAAACCTCATCGCCGATCGCCGCGTTCTGAGACCGCCACGCCTTTCAGAGACTGCCCTTGATGCTACCCATCACCGTGAATCTGAAGGATCGACTGGCAGCCGTCATCGGCGGCGGTAAAGTCGGCAAAAGGAAGGCCAAGTCGGTTCTGGCCTCCGGAAGTCGCGTCCGGCTTGTCTGTCGCGAGCCGCAGCCCGATGACATGCCGGGTGACGATCGCTTGGAGTGGGTCACCGCTGATTTCCAATCGATCCATCTTGCGGGGGCATCGCTCGTTTTTGCGGCTGCCACGGCCGAGGTGAATCAGACTGTGGCACGCGAGGCACGTCAGCGAGGCATCTGGGTCAACATCGCCGACGACCCCGTGGGAAGCGACTTTCACCTGCCGGCGGTTCTCCGATGCGGCGAACTGCTCATAGGCATCGGCACCGCCGGCGCCGCGCCGATACTTTCACGTCGCGTGCGTGACCGCCTTGCCGAGCAGTTCGACGAGACCTTCGCAACCTGGGTCCGGCTGTTGGGCCAAATGCGATTTCTTGCCCGAGAAATAATCAAAGATCCCGTTACTCGACACGATCGACTCGCCATGCTTGCCGATTGGAAGTGGCTCGAGCGCCTACGTCTCACCGACGAAGCGACCGTAGCCGCCGAAATGACTCGGCTGGTTCAAGGCAACGATTAGGTGTAAGAAAAATAGAGCAGACATGGCGAGCCCGGCAGCGGCACCAACGAGGCATGGCATGGGACTAGAGGGAATCACCCGATTCTGTTTCGGCGCCAGCTACGTCGTAGCCCTGATCCTGGAATTGGCGCAAACCCGCCTGCCCCGCAAGGCGCTCCGCTGGGGCGCGGCGTTTTTCGGCGGAGCCGGAATCTTCGCTCATACGCTCTTTCTCCTGTACCATCGACCCACGGTTGCCTCACCGTATGGCTCGCTTTTGTTGCTCGCATGGGTCGTGGGGATTTTCTACCTTTATGGGTCGCTCCATTATCGCGGACTGGCCTGGGCCGTTTTTGTGCTGCCAATCGTTCTGATTCTCATCGGACTTTCCAACGCGTTCCCGTCCAACTCGACGATGAGCGGCATCGGCCTGTTCACGGGCGATCGGTTTTGGGGCGCGGTGCATGGCACGCTCTTGTTATTAGCCGCCGTTGGCGTTTGCGTCGGGTTTGTGTCCGCCATCATGTACCTCGTCCAAGCCCGACGGTTGCGAGCGAAGACACATCCGGGCCACGGGCTTCGGCTGCTGAGCTTGGAGCGGCTCGCGACGATGAATCGCCGCGCCGTCAATTGGGCATTTCCGCTTCTCAGTGCGGGGTTATTGGTCGGCGTCATCCTGATGGCCCAGTACAACGGGCCATCGCTTGGCTGGACAGCTCCGCGAGTCATCGGCACCGTGGGGCTGTGGATGTCATGCTTGATGCTTCTGGTCATGCGTTACGCGGTCCACTGGCCCGGCCGATCGTTGGCACTGCTCACCATTGCCGTCTTCGTTTTGCTTCTTTTCACGTTGGCCGCCTCTCACCCGGTGGTACCAGGGGGCGGGCCGTGAATCTCCGAATGATCGGTTGCAACTTCCGGTCGGCTCCGATCGAATGGCGTGAACGCCTCGCATTCGATGATGCCAAGCTCGATCGCGCCTTGGACGAGATCGAGGCCCGTTACGATTGCGAGGTTGTCATTCTCAGCACCTGCAATCGTGTCGAGATTTATCTTTCGCGCGCCGACGACGCCACCGTTATTGGAATCGCGACGATGGCGACCTTTCTCGCGGAGTTCCACGGCCTGGCCGCAAGTGATGTCGCCGCCCATTTAGTCGAATACCCCGACGCGGACGCGGTACGGCATCTGTTTCGGGTCGCCGCCAGCCTCGACAGCCTGGTCGTAGGCGAGGCGCAAATCGCGGGGCAGGTGAAGCGAGCCTATGAGCGTGCCAAGGCTCGATCCGCCGTTGGGCCGATGCTCAATACGCTCTTTCAGCAGGCGTTTCAGGTCTCGAAGCGAGTTCGAACCGAGACCGGAATCTCCCAAGGTCATGTCTCGGTGTCGAGCGTCGCGGTGGATTATGTGCGGCAAGTTTTCGAGCGATTCGACGACAAGGCCGTTCTTGTCATCGGCGCGGGAAAAATGGGGGCCTTGACTCTGAGGCATTTGCGAAGCCTTAAACCCCAACGAATCTTGGTCACGAATCGCAGCCCCGACAAGGCGGCCACGGTGGCAGCCGAGTGCGGCGGGCAACCCGTCCCTTGGGAGCAACTCGACGAGGCGCTCGCCATCGCCGACATCGTCCTCAGCACCACGGGCGCCCCGGAGCCGATTGTCCCGAAGCGACGATGGAACGCAATTCAATCACGCCGCAGCGCCGGCCCCGTTGTCATCCTCGATATTGCCGTGCCACGTGACTTTGATCCGCAAATCCACGATGGTGACCGCACCTGCTTATTCAACATCGACGACTTGAATCGCATTCGCGAGAAGACGCTTGAAGAACGGCGCGAGCATATCGCACCGGCCGAGTCGATCGTCGAGCATGAGGTTCAACGATTCCGGCGTGACTGGACGCGCCGGCGACACGGACCCGTCATTGCGCTACTGACGCAAGACCTTGACCGCAAGCGAATGGCCGTCGTTCAACAGTTGCTCGCCAAGCTCAATGGACGCATGACGCCGGAAGACCAACGCTACATCGAGGGCGCCTTTCGCCTGCTGCAAAACCAGTTTCTGCACGGACCGATCAGCGCCCTCGACGAAGCCGCCAAGGAGGGGCATTCGCTTCTCGAAGCGATGCGCAAGCTCTTTCGGCTGGAATAGCCGCGGTCGTTTCACCGGCAACCGCGCATCGTCGAGGCCCGACAATCAAGACGCCCGGACCAAAGTTGGCAATCTCACCCGGAGCGTCTGCCAAAGTCGCCGGTCAGCTCTCGCCTAAGAATTCCGCCAACGAAACGCGACGGAAACCCGTCGGCGTTGGCTCGCCCGGTTGCGCGATTCGCACGCCCCCTACCATCTCATCCACGCTCTGCACCGCAAGAACTTCCCAATCGAAGAGGAATATCTCCTCGAAGTATTTCGCCACGGCAGGATGGCGAACGAGAAGGCTGGCATCGCGATTGTAAAGGCTACCGGTGTTGGTCAGATTGTGGCTGCCGATCATCACCTCCGCTCCATCGACGATGATCCCTTTGGTGTGGCATCGCCGTTGAACCTTGATGAAGTCGGTATCCATGCCAAAATCTTTCAGGCGCTCCAGGAGTTTCTGTTGCTTCGGGCCGTTCGATGCGCCGAATTCGCGAGCATCTCGAAAGATGATCCGTACATCGACGCCGGCGCGCTGCTTGTCGCGAAGGGCACCGAAGAACTGCTCGAATTCATCGACGTTCTCCTCAAGGAGGTTGAACGATTGATTCTCGACGTAGATCTTGCGAGTCCCTTTTTGAACCATCTGGGTCGCGAAGTCCATGTAGACGCGCCGGCCGCGTGTATCTCGGTCGGGGGTCAGCAACGGCTGAACTTCCAATTCTTCGTCGAGTTCCAACGGGTCGAAATAACGGGCCGCAGCCCGCCGTTCCAGGTCCTCGGCAAACACGGCCTCCGGCACGAACAGTTCGGTCAACGGCACCTCGGGACCTTCCTCGAAGGGAACTCGCTGCGCCTCGCTGAAATCCCAGTCGATGTACTTCTGAAACAGTGTCGCGAGCTTGGCATTGGCAATAATCGCGTGCCATTCCCGATTGTGTTGCCTCAACGGAATGATCGACGTTGCGTTCTCACCGGCTGGGTCGATGTCTGCCTGGTTCGAGTCCTTCCAGTTGCCGCTGGATAGCCAGAACTCCTCTCCGTCACGGCTGGCGACCTTGATGTGGTACGACGACGGAAAGAGCTTGCCGGAATTCACCGACGACCAGACGTGCGTGAACTTGCTCCCGATCCGCTGACGCATGTCATTGACTGCATCGTTGGTGCCTCGAAACTGTGTCACCATCTTCAGTGATCGGCCATCGGGGGCCATCGCGGACGCGATGACATCGCTGATATGGTTTGGCTCCCACTCGTACATGGTCGCCGTGAGGTGATTCCTGACCCGATTCAGAAACGCCTTCAGATTGGGAAACCCCGAATCGGGGCTGGCGTGAAAGATCGCTTGCATCCGCTCTCGGACGAGATCAAGCGAAAGGTCGGGCGGTTCGCGATAGGCGCCGGGTCGCGGCGGCGCTTCGAGGGCAGCCAGATCGACCCCAAGATGCTCGAGTTGGTCGCGAAGGCCGGCCGTTCGAACATCGACGCCCACCCCGAGAAAATGACTGGGTATCGGCGACTTGCCGGCGGAGCGGAGCGCCGTCACGGACAGCTTCTCCTTGACCTCGACCACGATGACTCGTTCGTCGGTGATCCAGCCGCGCTTGAACCGGTAGCCGAGACGAATCTCGACAACATCGGGGTTGCCCGCCAATGCGTCGCGGGCAGCCGCAAGAGCGCCGGCGAATGGGTCACCCGCCGCCGGCGGAGTTGCAACGCCGGGCAGTGCCATGCCTGGCCCTAACGTCATCGTTGAGGTGCCGACCCGGATCGTGATTTCCACCGGTATTTGCATCTGAATTGTGTAAGTCACCGGCCCCACGGGATGCGCCGGCCCGGCGGGAGCCGTCAACGCCGGCGCGATCGCGGGGATTGCCGCGGGTAGTTCGCCCAACTGAACTTTCCGAAGCAACTCGCGGACCTTGGGCGCCGCGACCGCATAGTTCGCCTGGAGAAACAGCCCCGCGAAATGAAGACCCACCGCCTCTCCGGTTCGCAGGTTCAAGACGACCGAACCCGAATTCCCTCCAAGCGTCGAGCAATCGTGTTCAATCTCTTCGTCGCCGGCCGATGTCACCTGTCCCGGCGCCAGGCGTTTCTTGTCGTAAACATCGCCAAATACCTTTTGAACTAATGCTTGATCGGGCACCCGATCATCGCGCGCCGGATAGCCGATGGTTGCCACAAACGTATCCACATCAACACTGACCGCAAGAGAAATAGGTGACGGCAGCGAGCGCCCGCCGGTTTGCCGCCGAACTCGCATGAACGCGACATCCGGGTCACTTGGGGACGCGATCCACAGGATGGCAACGACGCCGAACTCAAGACTCGTCGCACGTTGGAATTCTTCAAGGAAATCAACTCGCGCCGATTGCGGGCCACCATTGATTCCAAGTCGAAAAACAAACCCCGACGATCCTCGTCGGCCAAACTCCCGCGCGACATGACGATTCGTAACGATAATGTCGTCAGCCACCAACCAACCGGTGCCGACCCATGAGTAACTCGGGTTGTTGCTGACTTCCACTCGACCCACGGAGGGAATAGCCCGATCCAGGATGGCTTGAGCCTCTTGAATTCGGCCCGCCCAGACTTGGCTATCGGGTCCGAGAAACTCTGTCGTGGCGCGGTTGTCGCGAATCACCAACACCGGCCTTGCTTCCGGACGCACAATGGATTCGGCAATCATTCGGCCGCGAGCGGTCATCTCTCCGCTATCGGCGACTAACGGAACCCCCTCGCCAAATCGCATCCGTCGAGTCGCTTCGGTAACGGCAGGCTCCAGCGGCCTTGCGAGCTTGCGCTTCAACTCGGCGTATAACTCCGGGTCGCGCTCGCGATAGGCGGCCAGATGCTCTTCAACGTGCGCTTTTCTCAAGGAACTCATAGCGGATCTCGATGGTGAAAATGAATTGCGCCGTCTGTGACGATACGGGTCCTCGTGTCCGCCCATCGTAACGGACACACCCCCGCGAAATCGACAAAAATCAGCTTGAGAGTGACAGCGACATGTCAACGCGATCGACGGTGACCCATGGACTACGCCGGGAACCGGCCGGAGGAACGCATTTCGGCCAGGGCCAATTGCAGCCCGGTTCGGAAGGGAGTCGTTGGCTCCCAGCCAAGGTCAGCCTTGGCGCGAGCGATGGAATAACTCGTCGCCCGCGTCATCACGTCGGCGGCGTAGCGGGTCGCTCGGGGCGGCGTCGGTTTGCGGATGAGCCGGCCAATCGCCTCGATCACCAACGCGCCGCGATAGGAGAGTCGCAACGGAATGCGCACCTTGACTGGCGGCCGGCCAAGCTCGGCGCACAAGGCGTCGAGCAACTCACGTTGCGTGATTTCCCCGGGGCTGCTGACGTTGTAGGCTCGCCCCATGGCGACGGGGTTTTCGCCGGCCAGTATCGCCGCTCGGCCCGCGTCACCGGCGTAAAGCAGATTCACCTTGTTCTGCCCACGACCGGCCATCATCACGCGCCGTCGTTTCAACTCCCGCAACAGCCGCGGCAAGGCGCTACGGTCGCGGGGTCCGTAGAGCCAACTGGGGCGCAAAATCGTGACCTCGGGAAAGACCTCGCCGACAATTCGCTCCGTCTCCACCTTGGCCCGCCGGTAATATTCCCAGAGGCCGAAGCGAGACACCAGTGGCGCGGTCTCGTCGATGGCCGGAGCATTGGGGCCGCGCCGACCGTAGACGGCGATGGTACTGGTGTGAATCAGCCGCGGCACGCCGGCATCGCGGCACGCCATCGCGACATTCCGCGACGCTTGGATGATTTCGCGATCAAACGTCTCCCACGGCCCCCACTCGCCGACTTTCGCGGCGCAGTGATAGACAACATCGGCTCCGGCCAACGCCCCGCGCAGCGATTCGGGATCGCCAAGGTCGGCCTCGATCAACTCGATACCGAGAGATTGCAAGAACGATCGGTCACTGCTGGACCGAACGATGGCTCGGACTCGCGAACCGTTGGCCGCCAGTTGTTCCGCGATGTGACTGCCCAGGAGGCCGGTCGCGCCGGTGATGACATGAAGCAGGGTCATTGGGTCATTACATCAAGGACAGTCGGCCGGGTGGGCGGTCGATGACGTGGAAACAGGTATCCTTCGACGATGATGGCGTTGTCACGATACCCGGGCAATTCGAGCAGCAACATATGGAGGCGGGCCAATCGATGATGCGGCACGAGTTGGAACAAGTGGTGCGGCAAATGATACTCCTGCCCATAAGGGAATACCGCGAACCGGAAAAACGGCGACATGAAGAATATCCGCGTGTTGGTCAACCGCCCGCTGTCAGCGTTCCCGTGAGACACCACCTGCCGAAGCATCATGTAGAACGAAAACGACGTCGCCAACGGCACCAGCCAGAACAACCCGTAGTAGAGCCAGTAAGGCCGATCCGTCAGATGCGTCAGCCACGCCAAACCAACGAGGACACCTGTCAGGTAACTGATTCGCAGGATTGCTTCGACCCGTCGTGGAATCGGCGAGCGGATCAGCCAAACGTTGAACCATCGCATCGGCGCTGCAAGATAGAAGCTCACGATGCCAATCCACATCACGCCGGGAACCACCGCCAGCCGAAACGGGTCGCCATGACGTACCAGCAAGATAAGCGTGACAAGCTGAGCAAGAAGATAGAGGATGCCGCCCGTTACCATCACCTTGGATCGTTGGCCTCGCGGGACATAGGGGCCGCTGCCGCTGGCTGTCGTGGCATACTTCGCTCGGGCACGCAGATAGCGAAACAACCCCGGCGGCCATAGGAGTTGTTTGACGATGCACTCCCAGACGAATTGACGCCGCGTCATGGGGAATCGAAACCGGTGTCCGCTCGATTCGAGCTGAGCCACGTCGGGGTCGCGGACGGGGTCGTTGACATATTGGTGATGGGCCAAGTGTTGCAGGCGATAAAAGTTTGTGCTGCTCCACAGAGGGAACATGCAGAACACGTCGGAGACAATCTCGTTGAGGTAACGATTCTTGAAGAGCAGATAGTGGCTGGCCTCATGCGTCAGACCGGTAAGGCGATGCTGGCCCGCGCCGACGAGGGTAATCGCCACCACGATCACCGGCAAATTCGCCAACCACGGCAGGCCCCAATCGGCGCGGCGTTCCATGAATACGATCGCTGACACGATAACCGCGGCCAAGAACAGATATTCGCGAAGGAGGTAGAACCAGCTGCGGTAATTATCGACCGTGCGCAGCGCATTGACACGCCGCAAGAATGCGGGGTCTCGCAACTCGGGCAAATCGTGTTCAGGGGTCACGGTCGTCGTCATAGGGACGATTTTACACACTCGCGGCAGCGGGTGCCAAGACGGACATCTCGCGACGGCCTCGCACGAATCGTCGAGCCATCATATAACGAAGCAGATACAGGAGTGAGGGAATCCGCATGTGTGGAATCGCGGGGGTGGTAGATCTCAGTGGCCGGCGACCGGTACCGCCCACCGTGATTCGCGCGATGGCCCAAGCCATTGTTCATCGAGGACCCGATGAAGACGGTTTTCTCGAACGCCCGGGCATCGCCTTGGCTTCGCGACGTCTTAGCATCGTGGGCCTCCTCGATGGTCGCCAGCCGATCTTCAACGAAACGAACACCATCGGCGTCGTTTTTAACGGCGAGCTCTTCGAGTATCCCGAACAAAAGGCGAAGCTTGAGGCGCGAGGTCACACCTTTCGCACGCACGCCGATACCGAGCTTATTCCCCATCTCTGGGAGGAATTCGGCGAGGGCATCTTCGACCATTTGCGAGGGCAGTTCGCGTTCGGCCTTTACGACGAACCGAATCGGAAACTAGTCCTCGGTCGCGACCCGTTTGGCATCTGCCCGCTGTTTTGGACTCGCATCACACGCGATGGAGGCGATTGGCTGCTGTTCGCTTCCGAGATCAAGGCCTTGCTGTCATCCGGGTGGGTTCGAGCGATGCCCGATCCTCGCGGGCTAGATAACATCTTCACCTTTCTTGCGGTTCCGGGGCCTCTGACGTGCTTCGACGGCGTCCAATTGTTGCTCCCGGGCCATCGCATGGTCATCGACCTCAACCGGCCGCAGTTATCGCCCAAGGCGTTCTGGACGCTCGACTATCCCGAACCGGGGCACGAAGACCCCGACCGTGACCCAAAAAGCCTCACCGATCGTTTCGAAAAAGTCGTCATGCGGGCGGTCGAAAAGCGATTGCGCGCCGACGTTCCGGTCGTGTCATACCTGTCGGGCGGAGTCGATTCGAGCGTGATCGTCGCGATGGCCAGCAAAGCCCTTGGCCGGCCGATCCCGACGTTCACGATTCAGATCACGCATCCGGGGCTTGACGAAACCGTGGAGGCCGCCAAGGTCTCGACGCACATCGGCGCTCATCCGGTCGTTGTAAAGGTCGGCGACTCCGAAGTGATGAACACGTACCCTGAGTTGATTCGAGCCGCAGAATCGCCGGTTGTCGACACGTCGTGCGCCGCCCTTTTGTTGTTGGCCCGCGAGGTTCACGCCAAAGGCTATAAGGTCGCCCTGACCGGAGAAGGAGCCGACGAGTGGTTTGCCGGGTATCCATGGTTCAAAGTGCATCGACTCCTGGGTCTCATGGACGTCATCCCTGGATTGAGCCTGCGAATGCGAAGACTGTTCCTGGCTTTGACTGGAACACCGCGATATCCGATGAAGATACTGAATCGTACGATCGCGGCCGCTGGGGGCTACAACGCTTTCATGGACTTCTACGGGATGATGAGTACGTCGCGGCTGCGATTCTTCGGCGCTCGCATGCTCGACCAAATGACTGACCACGTTCCCTACGCCGACCTGAGCCCCGACCTGGATCGTGTCCGAAAATGGCACACGCTCAACAAGGGCCTCTATTGGGGAACTCGCGTCCATCTGTCCGGAATGCTGCTCGGCATGAAAGGCGACCGCGTCGCCATGAACTCGTCGGTCGAGACACGATACCCATTCCTCGATGAAGACGTCTACCGATTTGCCGCCGCTGTCCACCCACGCTTCAAGTATCGCGGGCTGTTCGGCGACAAATACATCCTACGAATGATGGCCGAACGTTACCTCCCCAAGGAAATTGCTTGGCGGCGAAAGGCCATGTTCCGAGCGCCATTCGACAGCTTTTTCCGGGGAAAGGTGCCGGCGTTCGTCGATCAGCTCTTGTCAGCGGAATCGCTCAAGCGAACCGAATATTTCGATGGAGAGGCCGTTGCAAATTGGCGCCGGCGAATCCTCGAAATGCGGCCCAATTCGTTGCGCCGAACCGCCGCCGAGATGGGTCTCGTCGCGGTCTTTTCCACGCAACTGTGGCATCACACTTACATGGGCGGTGGCCTCGCCGATCTGCCGACGTTTACCATCGGCGACCGCGCCGCGGCATGAACGCATCGTTAGGCGACGCTTCGAAGAAGCGTTTCGCGCTTCTTCGAAGCGTCGCCTAACGATTTGTCAAAAACACGCGCGGATTTTCCGGCCGCATCTGGTATACTTCTTCCATCCTACCCACCGACGGCACACTTAAGGGGGGCCTTATGCGCCGTTCTCGCCGATTTTGCGATGGCTCGATTCGCCGCGACTTCCTCCGCATCGGAGCCGCAAGCCTTTTTGGGGCGTCGTTCGCGTTGCCACGCATGCTCGCTGCCGCCTCAAACCGCTCGGCAAGCGATGTGTCGCTGATCTACCTCTATCTCAAGGGCGGTCTGAGCACGATCGACACCTGGGACCTCAAGCCCGATGCTCCAGCCGAATTTCGCGGCGAGTTCAAGCCGATGGCGACCGCCGTGCCGGGCATTCAGATTTGCGAGTTGATGCCGCGCACCGCCAAACAGATGCCCCGCTTTTCGTTGGTGCGCTCGTTCCGGCATCATAATTCCGATCATGGCCCCGCCGACCATTACATGCTTACGGGCTACTTTCCGGCCGCCGGCTTCAACCCGGGGCTGAACCCGAACAATCAGCGACCGGCCCTCGGGTCGATCATCTCGCGCAAGCTCGGTCCGCGCGGCGCCGTGCCGCCCTTTGTGTGTTTGCCGAAACAACACCCGAGCACCGGGCCGGCCTATCTCGGCGCTTCCGCGGCGCCGTTCGTCATCGACGCCGACCCGAACGCCCCGGATTTCGTCGTGCCCGATGTGTTACCGCCCGCCGTGGTGCCGGCCGATCGTCTCGATGACCGCCGCGGGCTGCTCCAACGGTTAGACCGATATCAGAAGGCGAACGAGTCACGGGCGAATGCCGCCGCCGGCGCCGTCGGCGTCTTTCGCCAGAAGGCCTTCGTCCTGATGACCTCGGCCGACGCCAAGCGAGCCTTCGACATTCACTCCGAAACTGCCAAGTTGCGCGACGAATATGGCCGAACGTCGATCGGTCAATGCTGTCTGATGGCCCGCCGACTCGTGGAAGCCGGCGTCCGTTGCGTGACGATCGACCATAGCAATTACGATACGCATGACGACAATTTCAAGACCCTACGCGGTGGCCTGCTGCCGAACCTCGACGCCGCCCTCTCGACGCTCTTTCGAGATTTAGAAGATCGTGGATTGTTGCAATCGACGCTGGTATTGGTAACGGGCGAATTCGGTCGCACGCCGCGGATCAATCCACGAGCGGGCCGCGACCATTGGGGGCCAGCCTTCACGGTGGCGATTGGCGGCGGCGGCATCCAGGGCGGCCGAGTCGTGGGCCGCAGCGATGCCCGCGCCGAACGCCCCGCCACGACACCCTTCGGCCCCGAAGACCTCTGTGCCACGATCTGCCATCAAATGGGCATCGACCCGAAAGATGAGTTCCTGACCCCCGAAGGCCGCCCCGTCGCCGTCGTCAACAACGGTCGCATCATCGGGGAGTTGTTGTAGCCGCAATCGTTTAGCGCCGCGTCGATGAAGCGTTTGCACTCCATCATGGGCGCACGATGGCGACGCGGAAGCCGATGTGGTCGTAACGCCGTTCCGGCTCGAATCGCAGCCGAAACGCGGAACGACACGGCCAGCCGTCATCGGCCCAACAGCCGCCGCGACGCACTCGTGACACGTCGCCGGTTCGATTCCTTTGTGCCGTCGCCTTCGCGTCGTGTAAATCGGGATCGACGCCGCCGGGCAACTTCGCGTGATACCAGTCGCGACACCATTCGTAGGTGTTGCCGTGCATGTCGTGCAGACCCCAGTCGTTGGCGGGATAGCTGCCGACCTTCGCGGCCTGTCCCAACGACGGACCTCGCTCGGCGCCGTTATAAGGCTTGCCCCTGAAGTTCGCCTGTTTGCTGCTGAGTTTGTCGCCGAAGGCGGTTGCTGTCGTCGTGCCGGCGCGGCAAGCGTATTCCCATTGAGCCTCGGTCGGCAGACGAAACTCCCAAGTCGCGGGCAGATCGGCGAAACGTCGGGCGGACTCCGTGAGCCGTTGGCAATACGCTTCGGCCTCGGCGAAATTGACGTTGCCGACCGGGTAGTCGTCATCCTCGGGTAATTCCGCCGTCAACTCGCCGGGCAGCTTTCCAGAGACGCGTTTCCACTGTCCTTGGGTGGCCTCGAATTTGGCCATCCAGAATCCTTTGGTCAGCGTCACTTTAACTTGATCCTCTCCGGGTCGCCGCTCCGGTTCGCCGCGCGGACTTCCCATGACGAATTTTCCGGGTGGACACCAACAGAGTTTGACGCCGGCGATTTCGCGTTGGTCGCCGGCCTTTGATTCGTCGAAGGCATCCGGCGCGGTCTCGGGAGTCGCCTCGGCCGGCGCCGCGACAGGAACTCCGCCGCGCGTACACCCAAACGCAACGCCAACAATGACGAAGGCCCCCACGAGATAACGGCGGCATCGCGACATGGCACACCCACTCGTTTGCGTTAGCAGACGCATCTTCGAAGCGTCGCTTTACGGCGCCGAACGTCACTTCGCCAATTCGGCGGTGACCGCCATGATGATGGGCGACGAGGCGTCTTGGCCCTTCACGAACTCGATGCGCTCGATAACGTCGCGGCGCTTCGGTTCGATCGCCAAATAGCGAATCTGTTGGCCTCGAAGGGCGAAAGCGAATTTCGACTCCGGCACCTCTTGGCGACTGATGTAATCGGCGAAGTGGACAGCGTTGCGAAGCGGATGATCCTCGGACGCTCCGCCGGCGTAGTGAAGCCTCACGATCATCGACACCGACTTGTTTCGGCTCGACGGGTAACCCCAGCCGCTGACGCCGCTCAGCAAATGGATAACCGTTGCGGGAGCGTTCAAGGGCACGCTTACCGACTTGGGCATCTTCGGTGGCGTCCTTCCGTTGGGACCGTGGAGTAGTACCACATTCGGCACTTTGTCGCCCTGCGGATCGACCAACACGAACGGCACACCCTCGAACGTCTTTGGCTTCCAATCGGGGAAGATCATGCGTTCGATCTCCGACTCTTCGGCGAAAAACATCCCCTTGGTGCTGACGACCGTCGCGACCTTGTCGAGTGGGATCGGAAGGTATTTGCCCTTCTGCGTGAGGAACTCTAGAAGATTCGTCAGTTCGTCGGGTTTCAGAGTCTTCTCGAACCCTTCGGGCATGAGCGACTTGTTCGAGGCGACCAGTTCCTCGATGTCGGCGCGTTGCAACGGATGGCGCTTCGCCTCGGCGTCGATCAACTCGATGGTATTTCGCGTCTCGGAAGCCAACAGCCCGTTGAAGGTGCGGCCGTCCTTCATCTCGACGCGGTAGATGCGGAAGTTCCCCTCGACGTTGCGGCTTGGGTCCAAGATCTCGTTGAGCAGATGCTCCTTCGGATGCACGGCCATGCCGGTTAGGTCGGGGCCGATCAACTCGCCCTCACCGGAGTGGCGATGGCATTTGGCGCAATGATTCTTGAAGACCGCTTTGCCCAATGCTGCGTCGCCGCTGCGGATGGCCAGCGACTTCAATTGTTCGATGACTTTCTGACGGTCTGGGTCGGGTAGCCCGCCGCCCCTTGCCAAAATGGCCTTGGCCTTGGCCGAAATGGTCGCATCAGAATGGGCCGCCAACGCCTGACGCTGATCGAGCGACAAATCGCCAAACGGCACCTGGCCCTTGTCGAGGGCATCGACGAGGGCGCGAGTGGCATCGACCCGCGACAACAGTGTGCGGATCGCGGCGGCACGGGCCGACGGCGGCCACGTCGACAGACGCTTCACGATTTCCGGTCCAACAACGAGCGACGGCTTCGAGGCCACGGCTTCAAGCAAGCCGCTGGTCAGTTGCGGCGAACTACGCGGCGTGATTGACCCCAGAATCTGGTCGATGGTCTGGGCGCTCAGCTCCGCCATCTCGACGTACTGCTTCGCAGCCTCGACACGGGCTGTGTCGCCCGTCGTGTCGCTCAGGGTCGCGGCCAGCAGCGATTTCGCCAATTCCGCGATCGACGCATCGAGCCCCTTCACACCCCATGCCCGGGCCAGTTTCAACAGCGGCACCCGATCCGAGGCCGGCAATTTGGCAAGCAACTCGGCGACTGCCTTTTCAGCCCCCGCCGTCAACTTCACCGATGACGCACTTCGCCACGACGCCAACCCGTTGAGGATCGGCGCGACAATCCCCGGCGCTGTCACCTTGTTCAGCGCTTCAAGCAAATCGGCGACCGCGTCACCGGCGCCCCGCCGTGCCATATGGCGAGCCACGGTTTCGACGACTCGCTGCCGGTTCGGCGTCAACGGCAGATTGACTTGGGCGATTCGCTTCAGGAACGCCACATCGTGAACCGCGGCCGCGATCGTCAAGGCATCGAGAAGCACCGGGTCCGCGACATTCCGTTCATCGAGCAAAGCACAATGGCAGTTGACGCCGCCCACCGTGTCTGCCGGCAATTCCGCCAACGCCAACAACAGCGCCAGCCGTACCTGTGGGTCGCGATGCTCGATAAGGTTTTGGTCAATCGCGGCGAACACGTCTGGCCGTCGCGGCACCACTTGCAAGGCGATTCGCTGAGCGCCGGGTTGCCGCGTCGCTTGCAAGGCGGCCATAGTCGCGGCGCGATTCGTTCCATCGAGGACGCCCAATCCGTGCAAGGTCTCCAACGCGTGAATCGCGCCGGGGTTGACGCCGGCTGCGTCCTGCTTCGACTCCGTGACCATCGCGATCAGGCGTTCGACAACATCGCGCTGGCCACGCTCCACCAACAACCGTTGCGCATGAAGCCGCCAGGTCATGTTTGGGTGTTTCAGGGTTTCGACGAGTTTCGCCGGCGAAGCGTCCTTCAACGAAAACGGCTTTTCGGCGGGCGCGCCGGTGTAGACGACGCGATAAACTCTGCCGTGTTTCTTATCGCGCAGGTCAATCTCGTAGGCGTTGCCCTTGCCCGTTCGGAATCCCGGCGGCGTCGGATTGTGCTGGACGATGAAGTTGTACCAGTCGATGACCCAGACGTGCCCGTCGGGGCCGACCTCGGCCATGATGGGGGCGCTCCATTCATCGTCGCTCGCCAGAATGTTCCAACCATAACGGGCGACGAAATCGGCACCGTTGGGTTGGAGCACAAGCGCGGATGCCAAGTGCCCTGTCGGCTCGCAGACAAAGGCCGTCCGATTCCAATACTCCGGCGGGTAGGTTCGCGCCGTGTAGAGCGCATGGCCGGCGGCGGCGGTGAATCCATGATGCCAATCGACTTGCCGCACCTTCTCGGTGATCGGCTCAAAATGATTGTCGAGGATGATCGGCGCCAGCACCGACGCCGACATTCCGCTTACCTTCTCGTAGTAACGATTCGGGATCGGCAAGAAGACGCTGACGCAGCCATTGGCCGTCGAGCCGAACAGTAGCCCGTCCTCACTGATGCCGACGCCCCAAGAGTTGTTGCTGGTGCTTCGCAGAAACTCCAGCTTGGACACCTTCAACTGGTGCGGGTCATCGCCGGCCCGCTCGACTTTGAAGCGATACAGCCCCTGCCGAAACGACACGCGCTCGCCCGCCACGGTGCCTTGAAACGCCGAATAGCCAACGATGCCATAGACCCAATTGTCGAAGCCATATCGCATGTTGCTCGGGCCGGCGTGAGTGTCGCCCGTGCCCCAGCCGGTGAACAGCACCTGACGCAGATCGGCCTTGCCATCGCCGTCGGTGTCCTTGAGGAACAGCGTATCCGGGGCCTGATGGACAATGATGCCGCCATGACTCGGGAGGATGCTCGTAGGGATGCTGAGCTTGTCGGCGAAGACGGTGACCGTGTCGCACTGGCCGTCGCCGTCAATGTCTTTGCAAACAACGATGCGGTCGCGGCCCATGCCTTTGGGTTGCAACTCATTTGGATAGTCATAGGTGATCGCAACCCAAAGCCGGCCCTGTTCGTCCCAGGCCATGCAGATCGGCTTGCCGCCGAGCTTCGACTCATCGACGAATCGCCGCACCTCAAAGCCGACAGGCGTCACGAAGTGTTTCATCGATTCATCGGGTGGCAGCGGCTTTTGCATTTTCGAGATCGGCTCGGCCATCGTGCCCCATTTCTTGCTGGCCGGGTAGAAGGGAATCTTCGCCGGGACATATTCAAAGGGCGCGATATCCTTCGGAATCGCTGTCATCGCCGGCCGGTCGGTGTAACGAGCGACGGTCGCGGGATCCTGGCCGCAGGCCCAACGGATGCCTCGCTCCACCAGATTGTGAAACCCTGCATGGCTCCAAGTGCGGTGATCGTGACCCCAGGCGGTGTAAAAGACTCGACCCCTGCCGTGGGTACGGACCCAAGTCCACGGCTCGCGCCGGCCGGTCTCGTCTCGATACTCCAGAACGATGCGATCCTTCTCATTGTGTTTGGTGTGAACGTAGGTCTCGTCCCAACTGGCAAAGCTCTCGAAGCCCTTCATGATCGGGTGATTCGGCTGAGCGTTTGTGACACGAAACACGCCGGTCTCGTGCCGCTGGAACTGAGCGCCGACCAACTCGACATACTTCGACGAGTTGCGGAAGCAGTATGACGCGCAATGCAGCGGGATGAAGCCTTTGCCCTTGCCGACGAAGTCCAGCAGGGCCGATTCCTGACCCGGGGAAATGTCATCGATATTGGCGAAAACGATAAGGCCGTCGTATCGGGCTAAGGTTTGCGAATTGAGACTGTCGGCATTGTCGGAGTAGAGAATCTCGATGCCGCGCTCGGCCATAACGGGCGCCAGTTGCCGGTATCGTTCGGCTGGCCGGTGGTGGCCATTGTCGCCGAGGAACAGCAGCTTCAGGGGCGGCGGCGCGGCCTGAGCGGGCACGAGGGACATCACGGCGACAATGAGAGAATGTCGAAATCGGTACATGCGATGACGTGTGGTTCGAGGTTCGGGACGACGGGTATTGTTGTATGAAACGACCGTAAAGCGACACTTCGCAGAAGCGAATTAACGCTTCTCCGAAGCGTCGCCTATCTCGGTGTTCGCCGAAGAGTCAATCGCGTCACTTCCGGGCGGCAATTGTAGCGCAGCGGTTGCTTGCCGGACAGCCCGCGACAGACGTGAAGCAACGTCGGCGGCTCGAAATACAGGCCGCCGTCATAACGACGACTGTACCAACTCGGCACGAAGAGCGGGCCGAACACCGGCAACCGAATCTGCCCGCCGTGATTGTGACCGCTTAGCATCAGGTCGATGCGGTGGCGTCGCGCCCAGCCGATATTGTCCGGCGTATGGCTTAAGCACAAACGAAACACGCCCTCGGGACAGCCGGTCAGGTCCGGCTCCGGGCGAAACCACGGCCCTTCGTGGCCGATCGCCAACAACGGCTCGCCGCGGATCATCACCGTCGCCCATCCGTTGCCCAGGACCTCGAAACCGCATTTACGTAGCCGACGCCGGAGGCGGTCCGGCTCATGCCAGAAGTCGTGATTGCCCAGAATCGCCAGCGCCGATTCGTTCCATTTCAGGCGGCCGAAAAGACGAAGCAACCAGCGATAGTGCGAGTCCGAATCGACCAAGTCGCCGGTAAGGGCAACAAGGTCTGGCGTCCCTCCTACGAGACTTTCCGCGAGAACATGCTCATAGTAGACCCGATCCGGCGTGCCGCAAAAATGCAGGTCGGTTAGGTGCAGGATCGTCAGGCCGTCCCACACCGGCGGTAGATGCGGAAACTGAAGCGTTCGCTCCGTGAGTTCAACCTGAAACACCTGATTGCCCGGCAGCACCGCGACCCGGCGATATTTGCCGTCACCCGCGGGTTTGTGGCCCAAGGCCTTGGCCACGTCCACGACGCGCGACTGATGCCCGATTGAATGAGGCGGAGGGCGTCGCAGCCAGCGGCGAAGGGTGGCCACCGGAATCGCCACAAAGAACATCGTCCAACAGATGCACAAATATCCGAATAACAGCGGATGCCGTCGCGGGTCAGCCAGGACCTCGCCGAGATCGAAGCCGGCCAAGGCCGCTAACGCAAACGGGAACGCAAAGACCAAAACGCCGTCGATCAGCCGCGCGAGTTTCAAAAGCGTCTTGGGATATGGCCGGCTGTAAAGGACATTGATCGCGACCAGCAACCATGCGGCGTGACCGACCCAAGCGGCGAGGAACAGCATCATGCCGGCAAGTGTGTTCACGACGCTTGAATAATTTCAGCCGGAGGTGGGGGAACGATTTTCGGCGGGGCGTCGGGCTTTCCGAGAGCGTCAATGAGTTGATTGACGTTGAACGGTTTGAACAAGGCGTGCTTCAGACCTTCGGCCCTCATGTCGAGGTAAGAATGGTCGGCGTCATAATCAAACCCCTTCATGAGGATCAACCGAGAATTCGGCAACGCTTCCTTGAGTCGCCGGAATGTCTCCAGGCCGCGCATGTCCGGAGGCTTGATTTCGAACAAGACAGCGTCATAAGGGGTGACGGACGCCATGACCAGCGCCTGTTTGGCGGTGCCCGTCGTATCGACGGCCATGCCATGACGGTCGAGCAGTTCGTGAGCGGCTCGGCGGACGGTTTCATCGGCATCCATGACCAGAACGCGTTTGCCCTTAAGGCGCGGGTCGGGCGGCCCAGCAGCCACCGCACACGTCGGAGCCGGGCCCAGGTCTTCGCCGACTTTGCGAATTCGCTGGCGAATCTGACGGGCCGCGTCAATGATGCGAAGCAACCCGGCACACATTTCCGAATCGTGACCGATGTAACGCGACATCAACTCAGTCGTCGCCGCAAGGATATCGTCGACGGGCAATGCAATCTCACCACTGATCGCTTCGACCGATTGGCTTGCCGCGCTGTATTTCTGCGCCGACAACAACTCCAGCGCCCGCAAGGCACGCGCCACCTCACGAGCAAAGAGTTCCGTGAATTGCAGATCATCCGCGTCGAATGCGTTGGGCAAGGGGCTTTCGACATTGAATGTGCCGATAACCTTGCCGAGAATCAACAACGGTACCGTCATCGAACTCTTCGTGCCGATCGCCCCGGGAAGAAAGTGCGGATCGTTGAGCGTATCAGGGCAAAGGTAACTCTTCCCGGTGGCAGCCACGAATCCGGTGACACCATTGCCTTCGGTCTTGGCGTACAACTCGCGCCCAGCCGCAGCCTCGGTCATGCCGTCGGACAGCAGCGGATCGAGGCGCCCCGTCTGGCGATCGAGCAGTCGAACCTCGATTACATCATAATGCAGTAAGTCGTGGAAGGTCCGGCGCAGGTTCTGCTTAATCCACTCGACGCGTTGCTCGACGGTCATGACCGCGAGCTGATCCTCGCCGAGCGTCGCCAAGGCATACCCTGCCTGATGAAGGGCGTCGAGTTTCTGTTGCCGCTCCACTTCCGCCGTTACGTCGCGGAAACGGGCTACGAACGCCGCCGGGCGGTCTGGCCCATAGGGAAGCGGCGTCAGATGCAATTCGAGGAAGGTATTGCGGTCGGTCTGAAGTCGGACGGGTGTGGGTATCGGCAACAAGGCGGCATCGAAGGGATCAAGGTCAGACGGCGATCGATGCGGATTACCCAGGGCCTCAAAAAGGTCACGGCCCGCGGTGGAGCCATCGCACCAAGCACGAAACGTCGAATTCGCCCAAATGATGCGCCTCATGTCGTCTATCAGAACGACCCCCGTGCCCAGAGCATCTAGGATCATTTCCGATTGCGCCAGTCGACCGACTTGCTCCCTGAGTCCCGGCCGCACTGGGTCGGCCAACACTGCCACGAACTGGTCAGTCCGCAAATGGGCAATCAGATCGCTGAAATCCGACGCGCGAACGACATCACAGCCGCTCAAGCACGCATGCAACGGTGGGGCATCCAACCCCGGCCCATCGAGAACTAAGATACGCGGTCGATCAGCCACGGGGTTGACCAAATGAGGAAACAAAAGCAACAAGCCGCCACTCTGCCGATTATACGAGATGTGTTGGAATCGCCACAAGACAGACCCACGATTGCGGGGCGTGAGTCATTCGCGAGGCCAAAGCCATGGACTCGTGCCGGATCAAGGGCAAGCGGCTGGTTTTGGACGCGCTCGGCAGATGCAGTTCACTTCATGAAAGCGCCCGAGTCTCCCTTATCGACCACGGCCGCGAATCATCGCCGCCGCGGACGCGGCCGATCGTTTCACATTAGGATCGGCGTCGGCGTTTGCGATCCGGTCCAGCTCCGGCAGGCTCTGTGTCGTGCCGACCTTTCGCATGAGTTGACACGCTTTTTGTCTGACCGTTTCGTCTCGACTCCTCAATAGCGGTTGCACCTCACGCTCGACCGCGGGGCCGATGTATTCGAGGCATTGGATCGCCGGCGAGAAGACGTTGTATTCATCACTACGGACATATTTGACAATCGTTGGGATGACAGCCGGCGTGTACCAATATCGCAAGGCGCCGGCGATCGCAGTCGCCGTCGTGCCGTCGTCGCAGCGAGCCAATCGTCCCGCCAATGCCGCTGCTATCACTTCGTCGGGCTGCTTCGGCCGCGTCGCGCGAAGCCACTCCGCTTCCTTCTTGATGTCTTCGTCGCGACCTGAGCGGAGCGTCTGGAGTATCTTGGACCGGCGTTCGCTATCGAAGCGTTCCGTTTGATCCGGTCGCGGCGACTTTCCAGCGGCAAGGTGTTCCGGCGGATATTGCAACTGTCGGCGATCGGAAATCTGATCCCATTCTCGCTTCGAGTCACGGAACGCGATTTGGACTCGTTTGTCGGCGAAGACCTCCTTGACCTCCGCCAGATACCATTTTCGGTTGGCTCCGTCCTGGGCCAAGACAACCATGCCTGCCTTCACCACGACGTCTTCGGAAAGGTATCGCCCCGTGGGAGTCACCGGCGTCCTCAAGTCCTTGTAGGTTTCGCCAGCCGCTGCCTCGGCTTTTACTTTTTCTTGGGCATGAACTTCGGCTTTCTTCTTCGCCGATTCCAACTCCGCAGTGGTCAGCATGCGGACGGCATAGGTAATGGGCACCTTCGTGGTGTCGTTCTCCTCTCGCCGGAAGAACGTCGCGATCGCCCGTATCGCCGACGGGCGGCCGAGCTGCGTGTCCATCTCCGTCGCTGATTTCAGATTCATCTCGACCCAAGGCTTGCCGCGTGTCTGGGCCTTGGTCGTCCAAACGCTGTACTCCGTCGTGATTCGCGTCACGGTCGCGTTGACCGATTCGGTCCCGAGCACGACTCGTTGCCTCGCCTCATATTCTTTGGGAAACGGCATGAAGGGATGATCGATTTTCTGAACCACCACCGCGCTCGATTCGTCGAGGCGACCGGACTTTCCAGGTAACGGTCCAAAGATGAGTTGCAGCGGCGAACCCAGTAGCCAAGGGAGTCGATGACCATAGTCCTTGTGCCAAGCCTCCTTCATCGATACCCTCCGCCCCAATTCGTCCACCGCGACTGATTTGCCGATGGAAACCCGATGCATCTTCGATCCGATGGGCCACGACGAGCATTCGAGAATGCCCCAGGTGTCCATGATCGTCGATCGGCTGTCGCTCGACCGCACGGTGAAAATCACGGGTCCAACGTATCGTTCGGTCGTGCCGTCGGGTGCGTCAATGGTGAGCGAGACGTGATACCCAAAAACGTCGCCCTGGCGAAATCGGTAGATCGGCTCGGACGCGATTGACGGTCTCTCGCCGACGAACAACGTCACCAGCGTGGCGGCCAGCAACCCATGGAGGCGTATCCGCGCGATCATTTGCGTCTCCCAACAGAATCGGTATAACCGTCAGAGTTCACCCCAACCGTAGATCAAGAGTCCATTCGGTGCAAACCAACGAGGAATCGACCGGTGCGCAAATACCTCCTTCCCGCCGTGTTGATTGTCGCCTCTACCGCTCGCGGTGACGGGCCGGCCGACAACATTCCGGAAAAAGTCCGCCGCATCCCGCCCCCCGGTGCCAAGATTCCCAAGGGCGACCGCGAGGAACTCGAGGCTGGCGTCGCGGTTTTGGGCAAGGCCATCGATTCGTTGCGAGGTTCATTAAGAGGGAAGCCCTCGCAACTCGAATTGCTGCCTGACGTCGAGATCTATCACAAGGCGGTCGATTGGGCCTTGCGATACGACGAGATTTTCAACGTCAAGGAGGTGCCGACCGCACGGATGTTGCTCAAACAAGGACTTGAACGAGCCAATCAGTTGGCGGCCGGCAAGGCCCCTTGGACGACAGCGACGGGCCTCGTCGTTCGCGGTTACCGCTCGCGCATTGACGATTCGGTACAGCCTTACGGCTTAGTCGTGCCGGCGTCCTACCAACCCAATAGCGTTCAGCGTCACCGCCTGGATCTTTGGTGGCACGGCCGCGGCGAGACGCTCAGCGAGTTGAACTTCATCGATCAACGACAACGCAACCCCGGCGAGTTCGCCCCGCCCAACGCCTTTGTGCTTCATCCCTATGGCCGATATTGCAACGCGAACAAATTCGCCGGCGAGATTGACACCTTTGAAGCGATCGAACATGCTCAACGACACTATCCGATCAATCGCAATCGAATCGTGGCCCGTGGTTTTTCGATGGGGGGCGCCGCCTGTTGGCAATTCGCGACCCATTACCCGGATTTCTGGTGCGCCGCGGCGCCGGGAGCCGGCTTTAGTGAGACGCCCGACTTCCTCAAAGTCTTTCAGAAGGAACTGGTCAAACCCACCGACTACGAGCAGACGCTCTGGCATTGGTACGACTGTACCGACTATGCTTTGAATCTGTTCAATCTGCCGACCGTGGCCTATAGCGGAGAAAATGACCGGCAGAAGCAAGCCGCCGACGTGATGGCCTCCGCCATGGCCAAAGAAGGGCTGAATCTCGTTCACATCATCGGCCCGAAGACCGAGCATCGCTATCATCCAGATTCGAAGATTGAGATTAACCGCCGGATCGACGCCATTGCAGCCCGCGACCGTGACGCCGTACCACGATCGATTCGGTTCACGACCTACACGTTGCGTTACCATCGTTGTTTCTGGTTTACGATCGATGCCCTCGACCATCACTGGCAACCGGCACGAGTCGAAGCCGAAATCACGGATCGGCATTCGATCAAGCTGAAACTGAGCAACGTCGCGGCCTACACCATCTCGATGCCGCCAGGAGCCTGCCCATTGGATCCGGTATCCGCGCCGATCATCTATCATTCGCCCGAAGACAAGAACGGCACGGTCGTCGAATCAATCCCGGCATCGGATCGATCCTGGACGACCCATTGGAGAAAGAGTGTCGAAAACGGGCGCGTTCGATGGAGAGAAGTCGTGCATCCGGCAATTGACGAATTGGCGAAACGGCACGGGTTGCAAGGTCCCATCGACGATGCCTTCATGAGCCGATTCGTCATGGTGCGGCCGACCGGTAAGCCGCTCAACGAGACCATAGGTAAATGGGCCGCTGCCGAGATGGCCCATGCCATCGAACATTGGCGACGCCATTTCCGCGGCGACGCCATCGTCAAGGACGACAGCGCCATCACCGACGCCGACATCGCGACGAGCAACTTGGTGCTGTGGGGCGACCCGCAGAGCAATCAGATACTGGCGCGGATTGCCCCGAAGCTTCCGATCGAATGGAATAACGACGGTGTTCGAATCGGTGAGGCGCGCGGCCCATCGCCGGCGCATGTACCGATCATGATCTACCCCAATCCGTTGAACCCGAAGAAATACGTTGTCCTCAACAGCGGCTTCACCTTTCGCGAATACGATCATTTGAACAACGCGCGGCAGGTGGCGAAGCTGCCCGATTGGGCGATCGTCGATGTCTCGACTCCGCCATCATCAAGGACGCCAGGCAAGGTCGTCGAAGCCGGATTCTTCGGCGAACAATGGGAGTGGCAAGCCAAGAGAGAGCCGGCACCCCGTTGAATCGCCCGACGACGATATCGCTATGCTTAGCTTCGCGTATCCCTGGTTGTTGTTGTTGCTCCTCGCCGTGCCCCTATTTGGGCGGTGGCGCTGGCGTCGCAAGCGATTGGCGATCCGTTACTCGGATCTGCGACTCCTAGACAACATCCGCAACGGTAACGCTGGTCTGGTTCGCATTCTCGATACACTGCTTCCCACGTTTTCGCTGATGGCGATGCTGCTGGCCTTGGCGGGTCCGCGATGGCCGTTACCGGCGCCCATCACCACCGAAGGCATCGCGATGGTGTTTGTCGTTGACGTCAGCGGAAGCATGCGTGAGGTCGATGTCGAATGGGACGACAGGCGAATCAGCCGGCTCGATGCCGCGAAGCGCGCCTTCGGCCTTTTCATTCGGGGCGGTTCCGGCACAGACGGGCAGACGCTTGCGGGCCGACCGAACGATCTCATCGGACTCGTGACGTTCGCCACGTACCCCGACACCGCGGCGCCGCTGACGCCCAGCCACGACGCCTTGCTCCGGCTCCTCGAACTCGAACAACCACGACCGTTGGAAGAAGCCCAAACCAATATTGGTGACGCGATCGCTCTGGGTCTAAACGTCGCGGGATTGGCGACTCAACGTCGCAGCGCCCTCGTGTTGCTGAGCGACGGCGAACACAATTTCCCGGGCCGTGACGGTTCAAAGACTTGGACGCCGATGCTCGCTGCCCGTCGTGCTGCCGACGTCGGCGTGCCGATCTACTGCATCGACGCCGGCGACAACACCGGAAACGCCGATGCGTCGATTCGTAAGGCGGGGCGCGAGACGTTGCAAGAAGTCGCGACCATGACGGGTGGCATGTACTTCACGGCACGTGACGGCCGACGCTTGCTCGAAGCGTGTCAGGCGATCGATACGCTCGAACGGCGGCCCGTTTCGGGAAGTCGCTACCGGCGATATCAAGAGCTGCACCACTTGTTCGGGTTGACGGCTGTGGCGATGATCTTTATCGCTCAGGGAGTTAATCTGACGATTGGACGAACGTTACCGTGATGAGTTACTTTTCGCACGCTTGGATTCTGTGGCTCCTGGCGGTGATACCGATCTTGGCGATCATCACCCGGCTCGGGCGGCGCCGGAAACGCCGCGACCTTGCCTTGCTTGGGCATCCGTCAGCCGTCGCCGAGTTGATGCCGGAAATTCCGCGATTCGGACGAGCCGGGATCCTGCTAACAGGAGCGGGGCTGGCGTTGGTGATCATCGCCGCGGCCGGCCCTCGCTGGGGAAGCGACCCATTCCCGGAGACCGTCGCGGGCCGCGATCTGGTCGTGCTTCTCGATCTGAGCCGAAGCATGAACGCCACGGACGCTCCGCCTTCACGTCTGGAGCGTGCCCGATTGTCGCTCTTTGAATTGGCGGGCGCATTAAAAAGGCGGGGCGGGCATCGGGTCGCCCTCGTCGTCTTTGGGCCTGACGCTCAAGTTATCGTCCCACTGACCCATGACTACGATCATTTTCGGTCCAAGCTGATGGTCCTCGACATCGAGCGCCCGCCGCCAGGGCTTCGACCCCGACCGGGGACCGCTTCGGGAACCCGACTCGGTGCGGGGCTGCTCGCAGCCGTCGCCGCCCACGATCCCTCAGCCGGGGAGTATCGCGACGTTCTGGTCATTTCCGATGGCGATGATCCTGTCGACGATGGCGAATGGGAGGCGGGTCTGCGGATGGTTCGCACCGCCGGGATTCCGTTTCACATGGTCGGAATCGGCGACCCTGAACAAGACAGCCCGGTGACTGTGCCGGGGCGACCGGCGGCAACAACGCGACTTCACGAACGACCGCTTCGCGAAATCGCTCGACAAACCGGCGGGGACTATCTACCGACCCATCGGACGGCGCCTCGGCTGGTCGAGTGGTTTGATGCTCGCATCGCCACCAAGCCTGCGAGAATCGACGCGGCCAACCCCACGCCGATCGTTCGTAGTCGCGAGATTTGGTTCTACCTTTTGAGCATGATCTTGATCGCTCTGGGTTGGATGGTCGGCGGTGATTGAACCGTCCTAAATCTAATGGTGTTGCATCTGGCCCGCGCTTGCTTGTGGTGGTGGTGACGCCGTGTCAGAGTCATGAAGAGCCTTGGCGCGTTGCAGAGCGGCGTCAACGTGGGGAACGATATTCTCGTTGCCGATGAGGTGAGGCAATTCGGAATGGCGTACGAGCTTGGCGGGCTGCCGGCGGCAGCCGCAGATGACGAGGCGCCGACCCGATGCCTGCACTCGTTTCGCAAATGATTCCAAGGCGTGAACGCCGGTGCCGTCGATGGCGGTCATGTTGCGAAGCCTCAAAACGATGATTGAACCGAAACGCCCCAAGTCGGCCGTTGCGTCGCTGAGCTTAGCGGTCGCACCGAACAAAAACGGGCCATGGATTCGAAGGATCGTCACATATGAGGGTATGTGCTTATCTTGCAAAACATGATGTCGATTGCTGTGGACATACTCATCCGTCACGGGTTCAACGGATGTCGTTTCAGTGACCTGATGAATGTATAGAATGGCGGCCAAGATCATCCCGACTTGGACAGCCAAGGTCAGATCGGCGAAAACGGTCAAAGCGAATGTGCAGGCCCAGACGATTCGATCGGCATTCGATGAACGCCAGATCGTACCAATCTCCCTCCATTCGCTCATGTTGTAGGCCACTACGAACAGGACAGCGGCCAGGGTCGCCAACGGAATGAACCGTGCCAGCGGCGCGGCCACCATGAGGATGGCCAGTAGCGTGGCCGCGTGAACAATACCCGAGACCGGCGACGTCGCGCCGGAGCGGATATTGGTCGCAGTTCGAGCGATAGCTCCCGTTGCCGGGATACCGCCGACGAGCGGCGTCAGGATATTCGCCGCCCCCTGAGCCACCAACTCAATGTCGGGCTTGTGATGATCGCCGCTCATATTGTCAGCCACCACGGCGGAGAGCAAGCTCTCGATAGCCGCCAGGAGCGCCACCGTGAGGGCCGACGGCAACAGCGGAAGGATCAAGTCCGTCCGAAACGTCGGTATGTTCACTTCAGGAAGTCCCGTCGGAATCCCCCCGAACTTGCTCTGAATCGTCTCGATGGGAAGGGCGAGCGCGGTCGCAGCCGCCGTAGCCAGCAGCAAGGCGATAATCGACCCGGGCACCCGTTTCGTGACGCGCGGCCAGACAAGGATGGTGAAGAGCGAGACCATAGCGACGGCGACGGCTGTCGGATTCGCCGAACCCATATTGGCCGCTAACACGCGCATACGATCAAAAAACTCGCTGGGGACACTCTCAATGGTCAGCCCGAAAAAGTCCTTGATTTGAGTCGATGCGATCAAGACGGCGATACCGTTGGTGAAACCGATGGTGACCGATCGCGGGATAAAACGCACGGTCGCGCCAAGTCCGGTCAGACCCATGATCACGAGCATGACACCGGCCATGAGCGTACACATCAACAGGCCCGAGACACCGAATTTCACGACGATGCCGGCGACAATCACGACGAATGCACCGGTGGGGCCAGCGATTTGACATCGGGAGCCGCCAATCGCGGAAACGACGAAACCCGCGACGATGGCCGTGTAGATGCCGGCTTCGGGCTTCACGCCGGAGGATATCGCAAAAGCCATCGCCAACGGCAACGCGACAAGGCCCACGGTCAGCCCCGCGATGATGTCTCGTATCAGATCCGGACGACGATACGACGGCAACACCTCGAACAGTTTCGGCAAGAGGCGGCGTACCCTGGGCTTCTTCATCGCTTGGCTCCGTGCTTCACGTTCGACTTCCGCACTGTGCGTTTTCCAGCTTCATTCTGTTCCTGACGCAGCATTTCCAGGGCTTCGGACATGTGGGACAGGAAGAACTCTCGCAGCGCTTCGAGCACTCGGCAGAAAGCCGGGTCTCGCACGCTGTAGAAAATCTGATTGCCGGCTTTGCGTGTCTGGACGATGTGCTTGTGACGCAAAATGGCGAGATGTTGGGAGGCGTTGGTCTGCTCGATGCCAACTTTGGCACAGAGTTGGCCGACGGACAACTCACCGTGCGCGAGGTACTCGACAAGGGCAATTCGCGTGGGATGCGCCAACGCCTGAAAGACTCCAGCTTTGTATCGCCGCATGGTTTCTAGCATCGCTCACCCTCAACCGATCACCGACGCGATATATGCGAAAATGCGAATATACGGAATTACGATGACTCGTCAAGGCCATCCGGTGTGGCCCGTCATCGGCGGGATGACGCTTGGCGATGGGCGGCGCGTTGTGGAGGCTCGAAGGCCGGCAACCCATTTGCCGTGACATCGCGGTTCGAGCAATCGTCGTTGCCCAAACCGCCGCCGATTTGACACATCGCAGGCGATTCAGGAAAATACCGCCATTGCCAAGGCGAGGATTCAGAATGGCGCTTCGACGCAGTCGATTGGCGAGCCGCGTTTCAATCGGACGAGGATCATAATGACGCTGACGTGTCCGGTTTGTCGGGTATTAAACGAAGCGGTAACGACGTGCCGTCGTTGCCGGGCGGATCTGAGCATGCTTGCAGCGGTGGAATCGCAACGCGCGACCGCCATCGCGTCAGCCCGTGGCGCGGCTCGCGACGGGAGGTTCGGCGACGCGTTGGAGTTGATCGGCCAAGCCGAGGACCTTCGCCGGGGGCCGGATGTGTCACATCTCAAGGCAGCTCTGTTGCTGCTTGCGGGAGATTTCGGCGGCGCCCTGACGGCAGGAATGGGTTAGACTGAAAGCATGAGCGAGACAATTCTCGTCGTTGATGACGAAGAACCGGTGCGGCGGACATTTCAAGAATGGCTCGCCGGCAGCGGCATGGACGTGCGCGTTCTGGCGGCCGCTGATGCCGAAGCCGCTCTACGGCATGCCAGCCAGACCCCCATTGACCTGGCCATCCTCGATTGGCATCTGGGCAGTGGATCTCATGGGTTGCAACTGCTCGAAGATTTGTCGGAGTTTTGCCCCGACGTTGTTGCCATTCTCGTGACGGGCTTCGCCCATCAAGCGACTCCGCTTGACGCCTTGCGGATGGGCGTTCGGGATTATCTCGATAAGAACCAAGACCTGAGTCGGGAGTCGTTTCTTCGAGCGGTTCGGCGGCAGCTGGAAAAGATCATCCCGGCCAAACGGCAGCGAGCGTTTCATCAAAGCCTGGCTGCGTTTCGTGAGGCCGTATCGAAGATCGTCCCGTTGGCGGAATCGGCGTCGGCCCTGAACGACCCCGTGCCGTTGCCGGCGGCGATTGGAGCGCTGTTTCGATTCTTGTTGCGGGCAACCGGCGCGGCTGACGGCGTTCTGATTCTGCGACAAATCGGCGACGCGGAATTCTATGAAGCCTATGGCATCGACGGCACGGCGTTGCCCGTGACGCTGGCCCCTTTCTCGCGATCATTGGCGGCCAGTGCCGTGAGTTTGCAAGAACCTGTATCCACGGCGACGCCGGAAGCGGGCGTGGGCGTCGAGCTTCAGGCATTCGAGCAGGGGCGCTCCAGCGTATTGCTCGCCCCGTTGCCGATTGGGCCGAGCATCGTGGGCGTGATGGAATTGTTCGACAAACCGGGCGGGTTTGTCGGTGCGGACCGAACCTTAGCGCAAGCGGCAGCGGAATTCGGCGCGGAAATACTGCGGCAGGCCATCGCGGATCGCCAAGGTCGTCAGTTGATGTTGAGCGCCGTCGCATCCGCCCTTGATGCGACCTCGAACTTGACGACCGTGGCTTCTCCCGAGGATCCCCCGCCAGCCGCGATCATGGATCGAATTCGCCAGGGATTGAATACGGCGCTCGATCCCGTGATCGATCCGGAGGCGACGCTCGAGTTCGCCGAGTCGCTGCGGGTGCTGGCCAAGCGGCATGGCCCCGCGGCGGTTCGATATTGTGCCGCCCTCATCCGCCAGACCCGAGAAATGCTGGATACCATCACCGGCTCCTCATGATCCACCAGCGACCGCGTGAGGAATTCCGTCGCGGTCCCACGGTGGGGCGATCATCATGCCCGAACACACGATCTTCGACGACGTCTTCTCACTGCTGACCCCCGAGCGGGTGCTGCGCGATCCGCGTGCCACCGGCGAGGGGGTCGTGGTTGGCGTCCTGGACAGCGGCGTCGAGAGGGCGATTTTGGAAGAGAAATTCCGCAACGCGGGTCAAGCCATCCACCCCATCGAGGGAGCCATTTTCCGCTCGGGGTTCGCCCAACCCTTACCTTACGAAGGCCATCAATCGGCTCCTCACGGCACGACGGTGGCCGACATCATCCTGACGCTGGCTCCGCGGGTGCGACTTTATTCGGCGGATCTATTCGGCACGACGGGGGTTTGTGAGGTTGAAACCGTCATTCGCGCGTTGCGGCATTCGATTGACGTGTGGCAGTGCAAGGTCGTCAACCTCTCGCTGGGTGTGCCGGAGCATCGCCTTCAGCCGGTGCAGCGTGCCGCATTTCAGCGAGCGGTTGAGGAGGCCTATTTTCGCGACGTCCTGGTGTTCGCGGCCGCTCACAACGAGCATCCACTCACGCGAAGTTATCCCGCCGGGTTCGCGCCGCCGTTGATCTCCGTGGACAAAGGTTTGTTCGACGACCCCCTCGTTTTCGCCTATCGATTGCGGGAACAAGTCGAATTCCAGGCTCACAGCCGGGGGTATCTGGGACCGTTCTCTCGGGAGCCGGCTACGAGTTGGGCCACACCGCACCTAGCCGGTATCGCTGCGAGGATTCTGTCATTGCGCCCGGACCTCAAACCTTTCGAGTTGAAGACAATCCTCTATTGGATATTCCGCTCCGCCAAGAATCACGAGCCAACGAATCCCTAAATGCCATCTTGCCTCGCGTGAATCCTTCCAACGTCACGTGATATTCTGAGCTATGCTTAGGCAATCGCCTGTAAGACCCCTAAAAAAAATGGAAACGCGCCGCCCCTGCCGATCGTCGGCGGGGGTCAATTGAGACACCATGAGCGAGCTTCCACTAGCTCCAGGCGGGCCGGCAACAGAACTCGTCCCCCCGGAAGAAATCGTTCCGCCACTGGCAGACTTGCCGGATTGGTTTCAGCTCAGCGCGTTCGCCCACGATCAGTGCGACTCGGCCCGAACATTGCCGCCGGATAACGAGCGTCTCCCAACAATCGCCGGCTACGCCTTGCGGGAAGTGTTGGGTCGCGGCGGCATGGGTGTCGTTTATCGGGCGTTTGACACGCGACTAAAGCGAGAGGTGGCGATCAAACTGCTCTCGGATCGCTCGCTCGCAACGACCGAAACACGCGAGCGATTCCTTGAGGAGGCCGAGGCCGTCGCCCGATTGCGTCACCCGCATGTTGTGCAGATTTACGAAATCGGCGAGACCAACGGCCGACCGTATTTGGCCTTTGAGTACATCGAAGGTGGGACGCTATTCTCGCGGCTCGGCGGTAAACCGATGCCCCCAAAGGCAGCGGCATTGCTTCTCATTCAGGTCGCGGATGCTGTGCAACATGCCCATGAACATGGAGTTATCCATCGCGACTTGAAGCCGGCGAATATCCTGCTTCCACGCTCGACAAATCGGCGTACCATCGATGGTGCGTCGCCGGCGATGGAGTTGGAATTCGTTCCCAAGGTCACGGATTTTGGAGTCGCCAAGCGACTCGATGGCAATCGAGTGACGAACCCAGGCATCATTATCGGGACTCCCGAATACATGGCTCCCGAACAAGTGGCCGATCCGGATTCGGTAGGGCCTGCCACCGATGTTTGGGGGCTTGGGGCCACCCTTTATGAAATGCTCACCGGGCGCCCGCCGTTCGTCGCCGCCGAAGCACTCGACGTGATCGAACAAGTGCGGCGAAGCGAGGTGCTTCCCGTTCGCCGATTGAATCCCGCGGTGCCGATTGACTTGGAGACTATTTGCCTCAAATGCCTGCAAAAGGACCGAAGTCAACGATACCAATCCGCGGGCGCACTTGCCGAAGACTTGGGTCGTTTAGTGAGCGGGCGCCCTATCAAGGCCCGACCGATCGGGCCGATCGGACGTTTCGTGCGCAGTTGCCGGCGCAACCCGATCATCGCTTCACTCACGATCGCCTTGCTCCTCACCATCGTAGGCAGTCTCTGCAGCATGGCGGCGCTCTTGGCACGGGCGACGAACAACTGGCGACTTGCCGAGGAACGAGGACGTGCCGCGACGATGCAGTCGCAACGAGCCGAGGCCAGCTTCCGCATCGCACGCGACGCGCTCGAAAAAGTCATGAAGATCCAGGACGACCCGAGGTTCCAGAAGGGTCCCAACGAAGATATTCGCAAGACGCTCCACCAAATTGAAGTTGCCTTCTATTCCGATTTCGTCCGCCAGCGAGCGGAGGATCCGCGCTTTCAGTTGGAGCGTGCACAGGCCCTCATCCGATTGGGTACGATCACCGATCGCGTTGATTCACGGGAGCGAGCAACGTCGCTTTTCGAGGAAGCGCGGCAAATCCTGCTCGCGTTAATCGCTCAGCAGCCGAACGAGCCTCTGTTGGATCTTGAGTTATCCCGCTGCGAGATTTGCTTGGGCAGAGTTTACGCCCACACCAATCAGATCGCGGAATCGGCCAATATGTTCGTGGCCGTCAAGAATCGGATGGAGGCATGGGCGCGAACGATCCCAAATGATCCCGAGTTTCAAGTCGTGGTGGCGGAAGCATGGCATGAATCCGGGAATCTAGCATTCAGTGAGGACAACCGCGAGCTCGCGGCCGCCGAATGGGAACGCGCTCGTGACATTCGCGAGTCGTTGGTTCGCTCTCATCCAACTGATCGCGACTTCGCGAACAGCCTGGCTCGCAGCTATAACAATCTTGGCCTTCTCTACGGCGACATCCCACAACGGCAATTTGACGCGGCCAACCTGTTACGAAAGGGAATCATCATACGCGATCGGCTTGCCCGCGAGTTCCCCACGTCGCCGGCCTACCTCTGTGACCTGGCAAGACTTCATTCCAATCTTGGTAATCTGTTATTGCGAATGCAGCGTAACTCGATGGCAAACGGCCAACCCGCCATTGCCGTCACGCTCCGCATGATGGGATTGGCTCACCTCGATCATGCCGACACGATTCGCCGGCGTCTGGCGATGGAACATCCCGCCGTTGTGGAATATCGCACCGAGCAGGCCAAGGGCATGCTGGCCATGGGCAATGTCTATTTCGATGGCGGTCAATTTGACAAGGCGAACGAGAATTACAATGGTGCCATCGCGATACTTCGCTCCTTGGCATCGGCCCAACCTCGGGTTGTGTGGTTTCAATCAGCAGTGTCCGGTGCCGAATACAATCAGGCGATAGTATTGTTCCGACTTCAAAGATGGTCAGATGCCGAAGCAATGTTCAATCGAGTTATCGAACAGCGGTCTCGTCTCATCGAATCACAGCCGAAAGTAACTCTTCATCGAACCCAACTGGCTAAGGCACGCAATTATCTCGGGCTGATTTATCACCTCCAACATCGCTATGACGATGCCGAAAACCAGTACTTATTGGCCAGAACAACCTGGGAGAACTTGCTCACGCGCAACGTTGATTCACCCGAGTTTCGCGCCGAATTTGCATTAGTTCGCGTCAACCAAGCAGCGATGATGCTCACGCGGGACGATAACAACAAGGCTCTCGAAGCCGTCGATCGGGCCATCACCACATTGAAACCCATGCTTGGAAAACAGAGCGACGCGAGACGCTACCTTCGCGACGCCTATGCCGTTCGAGCCGTCGCTCTCACTAAAACGGGACGCATCGAAGAGGCCATCATGGAATGGGAACGGGCCGCCGATCTTGATGACGAGCAACGCCGGTGGGAGTTTGAAATCGGACAGGCCGAATCCCGGGCCCGTAGCGCTTCGCCCCGAGCCGCCTCCGATGAAATTGAAGCGTTATTACCGAAGCTGACCGCAGCTGGCCCTTATGGACTCTACCAAGCCGCGCGCATTCTTGTCATTAGCTCGCAAAGCGCCTCGAAAAGTGATTCCGCACAGTACATTGATCGGGCACTCTGTTTGATGGATCATGCACGAACATCCGGCCTATTCCGCGATGCCGCCGTCCGCCGAATGATGACGGCCGACCCCGATTTGGAACCACTCCGATCGCGACCCGCCTATGCGGAATTGGAATGGACGATCGCGAGTGAGACAATCAATCACATCGCAACGCAACTGGCCAGCTTCCCTCGATAGAAAACTGCCATGGACGCTGGAATTGGTTCCAGCCAATTTGTAGAGACGGTTTCACAACACATGTTCATTACCAATTGCCGGGAGTTTAGGGCACCAAACTTTGGTCTTGCAACGGCCACTACCCGTTGCGCCAAGAGAGCACCCGACTCGGAAAAACGTGTTCCTCGATTCGTGGCACGGATTTCCTAATCCGTGCAATGCGTGACCAGCAAGCACGAATTAGGAAATCCGTGCCACCTTTTGCGGCAGGAGTTCTTCGAGAGATTTCACAACACATGTTCATCCTTGAATATCACGGATTTCGGGCGCCAAACTGCGGGTTTGAAACGGTCATTAACACCCGTGTAATGGAATCAGCAAGAAACTGCCGCTATACAGCCAATCCTGCCCTTGATGACAATCATTGATGTTGTAGTGAGTGGAGTTTTGTTGCAATCCTGGGTGGAGTCGCCACCTCTGCCGAGGCGGGGTGACTCGCGCCGGCTGGCAGTCGGGTCGGGTTCTCGGATGACTTCCCCGGCATCCCTTGTGGGCGGGTAGCGGCAAACCGCTACAACAATCTGCATGCGTGAAATGGGGGCGATCGGGTCGCCCTGATCGAACTGACATCCGTGGAGGCATCAATCATGCGATTGACATTGGCTCTTGTCGCCGGTCTCGTCCTGGCCGGTGCCACCAACGCCGAGGACAAAGGAGCGAAGAAAGTGTCACCCGTTCTCAATTTCAAGATGAAAGGCATCGACGGCAAGGAAGTCGATTTGTCGCAATATCAGGGCAAGGTTGTCCTGTTCGTCAATGTCGCCAGCCAATGCGGGCTCACCCCTCAATACAAGGGATTGCAGGCTCTTCACGATCAGTATTCCAAAGACGGCTTGGTGATCGTCGGCGTGCCGGCTAACGAATTCGGCGAACAGGAGCCTGGCACCGACGACGAGATTCAAAAGTTCTGCCAGACTAAGTACAGTGTCTCGTTTCCGATGCTGTCGAAAGTCGTCGTGAAAGGCACCGGCATCTGCCCCTTGTACAAATTCCTGACCTCGAAGGAGACTAACGGCACGTTCGCCGGCGAGATAACCTGGAACTTTGAGAAGTTCCTGGTCAACCGCAAGGGTGAAGTGGTGGCCCGATTCGCGCCCCGAATCGCGCCGGACTCCGCGGAGGTCCGCGACGCCATCAAGGCGGAGTTGGAAAAGAAGTAGCTGCAAACACCTGGCGGCGGTTTGTCGTTGGGCGTTCGCTGTCGCCGGCCCGACGATAAGCCGCCGTGTCGCCTCGTCTTTCGTGACGCCCCGGAATAGACTCACTGCAATCGAAAAACGCCGCCGCGACCTTGCGCCTGTGTCGGGGTTCGCGAAATGTATGCGATCCGCATCAACCATCGAGGATAGATTCATGTCACGTTGGCTCCGGATTGTCGGCCTCGTGGCCGCGGCGCTCCTGCCGAGCGTTGCCGCCGCCAAGCCCGACATCCACGACACCAAGCTGCTCAGTCAGCCAACCATCAGCTCGACCCATGTCGCGTTTGTGTACGCGGATGATATCTGGGTTTCGGCGCTAGATGGCCAATCGGTTCGCCGGCTCACGTCAGATGTTGGCCTGGAAACGCAGCCGTTTCTGTCGCCGGACGGCAAGTGGGTAGCGTTTAGCGGCCAATACGACGGCAACACCGACGTCTACATCATCCCCGTCGAAGGCGGCTCGCCGAAGCGCCTCACCTATCACCCTGGCTCCGATCTCGTTCGCGGGTGGGCGCCGGATAGCAAGTCCGTTTTGTTCGCGTCGGCGCGGAGCGTCCACACTCGGCGTTACACGCAATTGTTCACGGTCTCGATCGACGGCGGCTTCCCCACACAATTGCCGATCCCCTGGGGCAATCGCGCGGCTTACTCGCCCGATGGCAGCCGCATTGCCTACACACCGAATCGCGAAGTCTTCGAGCAGTGGAAGAACTATCGAGGTGGAACCAACGCCCGTATCTGGATCTTCGAATGCAAGGATAATTCCGTCGTCCAGGTCCCGCAGCCGGCGACCCGGTGCAACGACACCGATCCGCAATGGCTCGACGGCGGCACCATCATTTTCCGGTCGGATCGAAATGGTGAGTTCAATCTGTTCACCTACAACCTCGCCAGTAAGGAAGTCAACCAAGTGACGAAGGTCACCGACTTCCCGGTTCTCGACGTGTCCACCGGCGGCGGCAACGTGGTGTATGAACAGGCCGGATACCTTCATCGAATGCGGATCGGGGCCAACGCGGTCCTGTCGCCGGCCGAGCGATTGAAGATCGGCGTGGCTACCGACCTACCCGAAACGCGTGCCCGCTACGTCAAGGGCACCGGGTACATTCGCGGCGCTTCGGTCTCGCCGTCCGGCTTTCGGGCCGTCCTCGAGGTTCGCGGTGAGATTGTTACGGTGCCGGCCGAGAAGGGCGACCCCCGGAACCTCACCAGTAGCCCGGGCGTCCATGAACGCGACCCGGATTGGTCTCCCGACGGCAAGACCATCGCCTATTTCTCGGACGCTTCCGGTAACTATGAACTTTGTCTGACACCTCAAGACGGCAAGGGCGCGACGAAGCGATATCCATTGCCCGGCTCGGGCTACTACATGGGGCTGGTTTGGTCGCGTGACTCGAAAAAACTCGGCTTCATGGACAACGCGGGCACTCTCTATTGGGCCGACGCTGAAAGCGGTAAGGTGACGAAGGTCGCCGATTCCCGTTCCGGTCGCGGGCGCGGCCTGAAGACGTCGAGTTGGTCGCACGACTCGAAGTGGCTGACCTACGCCATGGACAACAAGGCGCAGATTTCCGTCGTCTATGTCTATTCGCTGGACCAGAACAAGGTCTTCCCCATCACCGACGGGTTGAGCGAAGCGGCCGACCCGGCGTTTGATGCGGCCGGCAAATACCTTTACTTCCTCGGCTCGACGGACACGGGCATGAGCAAGCACAGCTTCCACATGTCAGCCGCCGATAGCCGCCAGCCGCAGTGGTCGATCTACATGGCCGTGTTGCGCAAGGAATTGCCCTCGCCGTTCCTGCGTGAAAGCGATGAGGAAAAGGGCCGCAGCGCCGACGCTGGGGCAGCGCCTCCAGGCGGAGCAACGGGTGGAGTCCCGGGAGTTCCGGGCGGGGAAATGTCCGACGAAATGCGCGAGCGGATGCGTGCGGCCGCCGAGGCTCGGCGATTGGCCAAGGAGCCTCTGAAGATCGACTTCGAAGGTCTCGATCAACGCATTCTGGCCCTGCCCTTGTCGCCGGGCAATTACGCCAACCTTCAAGCCGGCACCGCGAACCAGATCTATTATCTGGCCCGCAGCGAGTCCGGCCGAGGGGGCGGCGCCCCGCGCGGTTTGGGCATGGGCTTCGGCGCCGCGTTGAATCACTACGACATCGAACGCCGGCGCAATGAGGTTGTTCAGCCGGCCGTCATGAGCTACCAGCTCACGCCCGACGGCCGCAAGATGCTCTACGCGACCAGCCCCGATTCGTGGTTCATCGGCCCAACGAGTGGAAGCGGCGCCGCGATGAGCGGTTTGGCGTCTCTTCTGGGTGGCGGCAGCGGCGGTGGCGGGCGACCCGGTCGAGGCTCGGGTGGCTCCGCGCCCCCAGCTGAAGCCGACAGTAGCTCCCCCAACAAGCGACTGAATCTCGATGCCATTGAGATCAAGATCGTCCCCGAAATCGAATGGCCTCAGATCTTCAACGAAGCTTGGCGCATCAATCGTGACTTCTTCTACGCGTCGAACATGCACGGCGCCGACTGGGAAGGCATGAAGCAAAAGTATCGCCCGTTCATCGACCATTGCGCGACGCGATCCGACGTGAATCGCATCATCCAATGGATGTGCAGCGAACTCGCGGTCGGCCATCATCGTGGCGGCGGTGGTGACCGGTTGCACGATAAGAAGACCGTGCCGGGAGGCCTGCTCGGTGCTGACTACGAGATCGCTAACGGGCACTATCGCTTCAAGAAAGTCTTTGGCGGACTCAACTGGAGTCCCGAATTGCGAGCACCGCTCACTGCCCCGGGCGTCAATGTCAAGGCCGGCGATTATCTCCTCGCCGTCGCCGGCAAGCAATTGAAGGGCACGGATAACATCTATCAGTTCTTCGAAAACACCTCGGGTAAGCTCGTCGAATTGACCGTCGGCCCAAGCCCCGATGGCAAGAACAGCCGGACCGTCACCGTGGAACCGATCGCCGACGAGGGCGCCCTGCGCAATCGTGATTGGGTCGAAGGGAATCTGAAAAAGGTGCATCAGGCAACCAACGGCCGCGTGGCATATGTCTATGTCCCCGACACGGCCGGCCAGGGCATGATGTACTTCAAACGATACTTCTTCCCGCAGATCGACAAGGAAGCCGTCATCATCGACGAGCGTTACAACGGCGGCGGGCAACTTGCCGACTACTACATCGACATCCTGAAGCGGAATTTCATCTGCTACTGGGCACCGCGACACGGCGACGATTGGCGGACACCATCGGCGGCCATCTACGGTCCGAAGGTGCTCATCATCGACGAGAACGCCGGCTCCGGTGGAGACTTCTTCCCGTGGCTGTTCCGCAAGAGCAAGCTCGGGACGATCGTCGGCACGCGGACTTGGGGCGGATTGGTCGGCGTTAGCGGCTATCCTCCATTGATGGACGGTGGCTCGATTACCGCGCCGAGCATGGCGATTTGGACCCCTGAGGATGGCTGGATTGTCGAGAATGAAGGCGTGCCGCCGGACATTGAAGTCGAACAGACGCCGGCCGACCTCATCGCCGGCCGAGATCCGCAATTGGAAAAAGCCATCGCGATTGCTCTGAAGGAACTTGAAAAGAACCCGAAGACAACGCACACGCGACCGGCCTATCCGATTCGGGCGCTTCCCGGCTCGCGTCCGGGTGGCAAGCAGTAACCGAGCACGACGCGCTTCCGAGCACGACGCGCCAGCAAGTGATACAATAACTCGCTGGCGCGTCGTGCTCTCAACGTTACAATGCCCAGCACGCAGCTTCCACGGATACTCTGGCGGGGGGTGATATGCGTTACTTGGCTCGATTGTTGTTGGGGCTGGGCGTCCTGGTTGCTGGAACGGCGATCGCCGACGCCCAAGGATCCAAGGAAGTTGACGCCCTCATCAAACAGTTCAAAGGCGGGTCGACTCCCGATAGGATCAAGGCCGCGGAAGGATTCGCGAAACTCGGCGAGGAAGCGAAGCCGGCAGCGAAGTTGCTGTGCGAAGCCGCTGTTTCTGGTCAGCCGAAACTGGCAGCCGCTTGCCTCGAAGCGCTGGAGAAGGTTTGGCCCGCACTTTACACCCCGGTCGTGGCAGCCATCACGGAAAAGGACCCTCGCAAACGGGCCGAAGCCTGCCGGACCATCGGTCTATTGGGTGATGACGGCGCCATCGCGGTTCCGGTCCTCATTGAGTCACTGAAGCGATGCGTGGCCAACGACGACGAATACTGGTACGAGGTGAACCCGGCGGTGTCGGCCGCGGTCGAGACGATTAAGCAACTCGCTCCAACGAACGCCGATTTCACGAAACTGATGCTCCTGGCGGCTGGCCCTGTGAACAAACATTATTACAATCGGGGCTATGTTTTGGAGACGCTCGGCGACTTGGCCGAAACGAACGCGAAGATTCAAAAACAAGTCAGACAATCGGCCACGGCGGCCTTAGCGGATTCGCAGTCTCAGGTTCGGGTCGCCGGCGTGCGAACCTTGGGCAAACTCGGACCAGCCGCCAAGGATTCGCTCAGCCTACTCAAGAAACTCAAGTTCGATCCGGACGAGAAAGTTCGGCAAGCTGCCGGCGAGGCGATTGAGAGAATCCAAAAGAAATAAGCGGTTGGATTGAGCGCATCCAGTCGTTGATTCTCTGAGGCGATTACTCATCTCGCGGAGGGAGTTATGACCCGAACGATCCTCTCGCTGACTCTCGTCGCGGCAGCCTTTGGGTTCTTGGGAGCTTCGGCGGCGAACGGTCAGGAAAAAAACCTCGAACAGCTCATCAAGCAACTTCGAAATCGGGCGACCGCGGATCGTCCCCGAATTGCCGAAGAACTCGGCAAACTCGGCGAAGGCGCCAAACCCGCCGCTCGCGCGCTCTGTGAGGGAATCACCGAATCGTCCACGTCGAAGCTCCATACCGCCTGTCTTGAAGCCCTGGAAAAGGTCTGGCCCGAACTCTACAAGCTGGTGGTTACGATTCTCCGCGACAAATCGGAGATCGCCAAAGCCGAGGCGATCAAGACCGTTCAGACCTACGGCGATGATGGCATCGCAGCGGTCCCGGTCATGCTGGACAACCTCAAGCGACAGGCGGCGGTACGTTGGTCGACGTTTGGTGAGGATCGCCCGCGTACGGAATTCATGAATTCCGAGACTTTCCGGAAATACGGCGGCTATCCGACGCCCTCAATCGTCGCGACCATCGAGGCCATGAAAAAGCTCGATCCTAAAAACGCCGATTACGTCAAGATTATGTTGGCGGCCTCGTCGGTAACCAACAAAGCTCAGGCCAACCGCGCCCTGGCAATCGAAGCCTTGGGCGATCTCGCCGAGGACAACGCCGGCCACCAAAGGCAGATCAAGCAGTCGCTGGTCGCCGCGCTGGCCGACACCCGGCTTCGAGCCGTCGCCATTCGATCGCTCGGCAAACTCGGCCCAAACGCCAAGGACCAATTGGCGACGTTGAAGAAGCTCAAATTCGATCCGTTGGAAGAAGTGAGGCAGGCGGCCACGGAAGCGATCGAACGGATTCAAAAATGATCGGTTGGCGATTGTGCGGGCGACGATATTACGGAATAATAGGTAAGGGTTATTCAACCCGTCGTTGGGCGTGGATTGACCGGAAACGCCTCGGAGAATGCCGATGAGCGGGCCTCCCCATGTGATTCTTGAACGCCAGGTTTACCGCGTGCGCCGGCGGCTGTTCATCCAAGCCTGCCTGAATCGGCTGGCGGTGGCTTGGACGGTCGCTCTGGCCGGTTTCGCGGTCTGGTTGCTGGCGCGGCCGTATGTCTTTGCCGGCGCGGCACCGTGGATGGATTGGGCCGTCGGCGGCACGTTCCTGGTTGCGGCAACAGCTTGGGGGATTTGGCGAGCTGTCCGGCTGACGCCCAATGCCACGCAGGCCGCCCTTCATCTTGATGAACGCTTCGGATTACGGGAACGGGTCACGACCTCGCTCACGTTGGCGCCGTCAATGATCGCGACACCCGCCGGACAAGCCCTACTCGCCGACGCTTCCACCCGAGCCGCCGGCCTCAACGTCCGCGAAAAATTCCCTGTAAAGATGGGCTGGATTTCGGCGTTGGTGCCTGTGGCGGCTGCGATGGTCGTGGCCATCGCCATGTTCTATCAGCCGGTCGTCAACATGGCTCATGGCGGGGATGCCTCGGTGACGCCCGTCGATCCGCAGATCGCCAAGGAACTCGAACAGAAGAAGAACGAGTTCCTGAATCGGCCGAAGGCTCCGCCCAAACCCGACTCCCCACCCAAGCCAGAAGACCTCCAGCGCCTTGACGCCAAACTCGAGGAGATCCTCAAACGGCCGCTCGACACCAAGAAGGATATCAAGGAACGGCTCGCCGAACTGACGCCTCTGGAAGAGCAGCTCCGCAAGAAATATCGCGACTTGGCTGAAAAAGCTCAGAGCCTTGAAGATCAACTCGCCAAGCTCGACAAACGGGACAAAGACAAAGGCGACAAGGAACAAGGTCTGTCGAAGAAGTTCCGCGAAGCCCTCGCGGACAACGATTTCAAGGAAGCCAAGAACGAGGTCGAACGCCTCAGCAAGAAATTGAAAAACAACGAGCTGAAGCCCGACGAACAGGCCCAGCTCCAACGGGAGATGGACAACCTCAAGAAGGACTTGGAACATCTCGGCAAAGAACTTGAGGCGAAGGACGAACAAAAGCGCCTCGAACGCGAACAGAAACTCGAAGAGCAGTTTCGCGAAGGAAAAATCGACAAGAACGAGCTGGATCGCGAAAAGAAGAAGCTCGACGATGAGCGAAAAAACAACCAGTCGGAGTTGAAGCAACTCTCCGACAAACTCGATCGCGTGCAAAAGGCGCTCGAGAAAGGCGACAAGGACGCCGCCGCCGAAGCCCTGAGCGATGTCGCCGAAGAGATGAACAAGCTCGAAGAACGCGAGGCGGAACTCGACGAGCGCGAAGCCGAGCTGGAGAAACTCCAAAGTCTCCGTGACGCCATGTGCAAAGGTAGCCGCGAGGGGCAGGAAGGAGACGCCGACATCTTGACACGCAAGAACGGCGAGTGTGACGGGCTTTGACCGAACGGTGGCATCAGCCGCGGTCGCGGCAAAAAAGGCGGAATCGGCAAAGGCTCTCGACCGGAAAACAAGAGCGGTGGGTCGAACACCTTCGACGCTCGGCAACGCACCCCGTTCAACCCCAAGGGTCAGAAAATCCAGGTTGGCGAAGCCGATGGAAAGTCGATTAAGGGCGAGGCCGGCGCTCTGGTCGAGGGCGAAGTAAAGGAATCGGCCCAAGAGGCCGCCGAAGCGGTCGAGATTCAGAGAATCCCCAGGGGCTACAAGGACGCCGCCAAGGGCTACTTCCGCAATCTCGGCGGGCAGAATCCCGATCCCAAGATCCCAGCTCCAAAGAAATAGTTTCGTTTCGACGGGGCGTTTCGGAGACACGTGTGCCATGACGTTTCTCCGAAACGTCACAATCAAAACACGCGGCGCCAGTAACCCATGCCACGAGCACGCGGCGCCAGTAACCCATGCCACGAGCACGCGGCGCCAGCAAGTGACGCCATCGGGGTTTACCTTTCTCACCGTTCCCGCAAAATAGCCTCGTCGCCCACGACGAGGAACCTCACCCATGTCCGATAGCTTTGGCAGTCGCGGAACCCTCACCGTAAGCGGGCGTGCCTACGTCATTCATCGACTTCGAGCCGTCGAGCAGGCTTTCCCGTCAGCGGCACGGCTGCCGTATGCCTTGAAGATTCTGCTCGAAAACCTGCTTCGTACCGAAGACGGCGTCAGCGTCATGAAGGACGACATCGCTGCCCTCGCGCGTTGGAATCCGACTGCCGAGCCGGACAAGGAAATCGCTTTCACGCCGAGTCGTGTGCTCCTGCAAGACTTCACCGGCGTGCCGTGTATCGTCGATCTCGCGGCGATGCGTGACGCCATGGCCCGCATGGGCGGCGACCCGGCGAAGATCAATCCGCTTCAGCCGGTCGAGCTGGTCATCGATCACTCGGTTCAGGTTGACGAATTCGGCACGCCCGACGCCTTTGAGAAGAATTCCGCCCTGGAGTTTCAGCGGAACCAGGAACGCTATGCCTTTCTGCGTTGGGGTCAGACCGCGTTCCGCAACTTCAAGGTCGTGCCTCCGGAAACGGGTATCGTTCATCAGGTAAATCTCGAATACCTCGCCCGCGTTGTCTTCGTCAACGAGCAAGGCGCGGCGTATCCGGATACCGTCGTCGGCACCGACTCCCACACGACGATGATTAACGGGCTGGGCGTCCTCGGCTGGGGCGTCGGCGGCATCGAGGCCGAGGCGGCGATGCTCGGCCAACCGGTGTCGATGCTCATTCCGCAGGTCGTCGGCTTCCGGCTCATCGGCAAGCTCCGGGAAGGGGCAACCGCGACCGATCTCGTTCTGACCGTCACGCAAATGTTGCGCAAGAAAGGCGTCGTCGGAAAGTTCGTCGAGTTCTTCGGCGAGGGATTGGCGGAATTGTCGCTGGCTGATCGGGCGACCATCGCGAACATGGCCCCGGAATATGGCGCCACTTGCGGCATTTTCCCCGTCGATGCCGAGACGCTGAGGTTCCTTCGCGGCACGGGTCGCCCCGAATCGCTGGTGCAACTCGTCGAAGCCTATTACAAGGAACAGGGCCTGTTCCACACGGCGACGACGCCGGCGGCGGTCTACAGCGACACGCTGGAATTGAATCTGGCGACCGTCGAGCCATGCCTCGCCGGCCCGTCGCGGCCACAGGATCGCGTGCCGCTGCGCGAGATGAAGAAGTCGTTCAGCGATGCTCTGGTGAAATTGCAAGCAACGGCAAAGCCGAAGCCCGGCGCCCTTCCGATGGTTGCCAATGTTCCGGCAAAGTTGAATGGGGCCGTCGATTTGAAGCACGGCTCGGTCGTCATCGCCGCCATCACCAGTTGCACGAATACGTCGAACCCCTCGGTGCTGATCGCCGCAGGTTTGCTGGCGAAAAAGGCCGTCGAGCGCGGACTTAGCGTCAAGCCGTGGGTGAAGACCAGCCTCGCGCCGGGTTCGCAAGTCGTGACCGCGTACCTCGCCGAAGCCGGCCTCACGCCATACCTGGATAAGCTCAACTTCCATCTCGTCGGTTACGGTTGCACAACCTGTATCGGCAACAGCGGCCCGTTGCCGGCGCCGGTGTCGAAAGCCATTGCCGATCAGTCACTCGTCGTGGCCGCCGTGTTGAGCGGCAATCGCAACTTCGAGGGCCGCGTCCATGCCGAGGTCCGTGCCAACTATCTCGCCTCGCCGCCGTTGGTGGTCGCCTACGCTCTTGCCGGCCGCGTTGACATCGACTGGGAATCCGAACCGATCGGCACCGACGGCGCCGGTAAGCCGGTCTTTCTCCGCGACCTCTGGCCGAGTCAGGCCGAAGTCCAACAACTCGTGGCGCGCCATGTCCAACAGCCGATGTTCCAGCGGGTCTATGCCGACGTGTTCCGCGGCGACGACAATTGGCGAAGCATCCCTGTGGCGACCGGCGACCGGTTCCAGTGGGACGCCGCTTCGACCTATGTCAAGCATCCGCCGTATTTCGAAGGCATGAAACGGCAGCCCGCTCCGGTGACGGACATTCGCGGCGCCCGCGTACTGGCGGTCTTGGGCGACAGCATCACGACCGACCACATCTCGCCGGCAGGATCGATCAAAGACACCAGCGCCGCGGGCCGTTACCTCATTGAGCGCGGCGTGACGAAGGCCGACTTCAACTCCTACGGCGCGCGTCGCGGCAATCATGAAGTGATGATGCGCGGCACCTTCGCCAACGTGCGGCTGAAGAATCTGCTGGTGCCCGGCGTCGAGGGCGCCGTGACGCGATACCTCCCGAGCGGCGAGCAAATGTCGATCTTCGACGCCGCGATGAAGTATCAGGCCGCCGGCGTCCTGTTGGTTGTGCTGGCGGGCAAGGAATATGGCTCGGGGTCATCGCGAGACTGGGCGGCCAAGGGGCCGATGCTGCTTGGCGTCCGCATGGCGATTGCAGAGAGCTATGAGCGTATCCATCGAAGCAACCTCGTCGGCATGGGCGTCCTTCCGCTACAGTTTCAATCCGGTGAGAATGTCGCGTCGCTGGGATTGACCGGCGAAGAGGTCTTCGACCTGGACGGCCTAGCCGAGGCGATTGCAACGAGTTTTGCCAATGGCCGGCTGCTGACCGTCACGGCCCGCAGCGCCGACGGCTCGGTGAAGACCTTCAAGGCCCTCGCCCGGATCGACACGCCGCAAGAGGTGCGCTATTACCAGCACGGCGGGATATTGCAGTTTGTGTTGCGCCAATTGTTGGGGACATGAGACTACTGGTGGCAGTAGTTAACACGGCATTCGCTGACGGCTGGCGCTTCACTCAAATGGCTCGCTGGTTACAGCGGCGCCGGTAAATCGCGCCTGGTGAAGCAACGCCATGCCTCGAAATAGCCCGCGGCACCTGCAAGGCCAAGCACCAAAACCAACGGCACTTCGATGCCGAGGCCGATCGGACTAAGCGACACCCACCAGTTGCCTCGCAATATCACCTGCTGCGGCTGGAAATAGTAGAAGAGCGTGAACGGTCGCAGGAACGACGCCGACTCCCATATCTGACCGATGACATTGACCGCAAACATGCCGATGAACAGGCCCGCGGCCTGGCCGTTGACACGACCGCGGAAACGGCCGTGCGCCGACAGGGCCATCGACAGCCCGCTCATGGCAAACAGCAGTGCCGCGACGTTGATGCATGCGGCTCCGAACGGCCGCACATGGACGGCCAACCAATCGGGGTCGATGTCGCGAATGGCGAACGGCAGTTGTTTGAGATCATCGGGATTGAGCGTGAATGGCCCGGTCATTTCATATCCGGCCGCGACTCCTGCCCATAGACTCATGCTCATTAGAGGGATCAACATCAGATCGACGAGCAGGTGAGCGATAATCACGCGTCCCCTGGGGACCGGTTGGGCCAGCAGCAGTTCCATCGTGCCGCGATCTAACTCGCCGGCAATCGCGCCAGTTGCTCGACCGACCGCCCAGATGCAGAGCAGAATCTGCACCACGGGATGAACGAACCCGACCGAGAGAACGTCCATCGCCCGCTCGAATCGCAGCCCTTCGCCGCCGATGATCGTCTGAGCGACCTGAGCCGGCCCGCGAAAGAGCTGTTTTTCGATCCAACGTGGGCCGAGCTTCTGAGCGTTGGCGAGGCCATAGAAGACCGGTACGAGTTGCGTCGTGATGCGTTGGGCAGCTCGCACCCAGACGGTTTCAAAAGCCATCAACAGCAACCAAACGAGAAGGAAAAACGTCGCCATATCACGCAAGAGTTTTCGGACGAGCGTCTGGGTCATTCGTCGTTCCCGTGAAACATCGAGTAGACGGCCCCGAGGCCGATCGGTTCAACGCGTAGGTCCGTGACGTCGTATCGGGTGAGCCAATCGAGCAACGCCGGCAGCGGCCCGCGGAAGTCGAAGCGATAACTGCCATCAACCATGACGGTGGGGGCCGTCCCCTCGGGCCAACCATCCGGCGGCGCGGCGAATCGAGCGACGACACGACGCGCGGTCTGTGTGTCACTGGCCCGTTGCAGATGCACGAGCCGGCCGTTCTTCAGGATCGCGATACGGTCGCAGATTTGTTCGACCTCCGTTAGAACGTGCGAGGAGAACAGCACTGCCTGACCGCGGTGCTTGGCTTCGAGAAGTTGCTGTAACAGGCTGTCGCGCATCGTCGGATCGAGGGCGTTCGTCGGCTCATCGAGGATCAGCAGTTCGACGCGGGGCAGCAGCACGGTCATCAGCGCGACTTTGCGTTTCATGCCTGACGAGAGATGAATCAACGGTCGATCAAGATCGATGTCGAGGCGTCGTGCCAACGAGTCGGGGTCGGTCGTGAACGTTCCGCCGCGAAGCGATTCGAGAAAGCGAACGAGTTGCCGTCCCGTCATGCGTTCGTAGAGCCGCAACTCGCCGGGCAGGTAAGCCACGCGCCGGCGCACTTCGACACTCTGTTTCCAGCTATCGAACCCTGCGACGGAGGCCGTTCCCGACGTCGGCCGGAGCATGCCGAGAATCACGCGCAATGCCGTGGTTTTCCCCGAGCCATTCGGCCCCAACAGGCCAACGATTTCGCCGGGCGCCACCGTCAGGGAAAGGTCGGCCAACGCACGATGAGCGCCATAGTCCTTGGTCAATCCGGCGGTTTCAAGCAACGGTGCAAGCATGGTGCGATTCCGATCGTCTGGGTTTGGGTATTGTAAGCGGGTTTAGTGACGATTCGATGATGCGATCAGAACTTGCACGCATCTGCGAAGCGTCGCTGAACGATACTGAGTGCGTAGAATGTTGGTAAGTATTCACACAAGGGCCAACCATGACCGACGCCTTTATCCTCTCGGCCGCTCGCACACCGATCGGCAAGTTTCTGGGCGACATGGCTGAATTAGCCGCGCCGGCTCTCGGAGCGATCGCGATTCGCGAGGCGCTGCGACGGGCGAACGTCACTCCAGCCGACGTTGATGAAGTCATCGCCGGCAACGTCGTTCAAGCGGGTGTTGGACAAAATCCGGCGAGACAATCGGCCCTCGCCGCTGGGTTGCCCGACACCATCGCGGCGGTCACGATCAACAAGGTTTGCGGCTCCGGGTTGAAAGCGGTCATGCTGGCAGCGCAAGCGATTCGCGCCGGAGATGCCGAGATCGTGGTTGCAGGCGGCTTCGAGAGCATGAGCCGAGCGCCGCACCTGCTCATGGGAACCCGCGCCGGTTGGAAGTATGGCGATCAGAAGGTTGTCGATGCGCTCGTTCGCGACGGGCTATGGTGCGCGTTTGAGAATTGGGCGATGGGCGAGGCGGCCGATCACATCGCGACGAAATGCGGGGTCGGTCGCGGCGACCAGGATCGATTCGCCGCGCAGAGTCATCGTCGCGCGGCGGCGGCATGGGAGAGCGGCGTCTTCGCCGCCGAGGTCGTGCCAGTGACCGTCGGCAGCGGACCCAAAGCGAAGACGATCAGCCGCGACGAGGGGATTCGGCCGGAGAGTACGGCGGATGGGCTCGCGAAACTCCGGCCGGCGTTTCGTTCCGATGGCACCGTGACGGCCGGCAATGCGTCGCAACTGAGCGACGGCGCCGCAGCCGTCGTTGTTGCATCGGGCGCCGCCGTTCGTCGGCTGAACGCCGTTCCTATGGCACGCATCGTCAGCTACGCGACGAGCGGTGTGAACCCCAAGGACATATTCATCGCGCCCGTAACGGCGGTGCGAACGGCCGCCGAAAAGGCGAATCTGTCGCTCAACGACATCGACCTATTCGAATTGAACGAGGCCTTCGCGGCTCAGATGTTGGCGTGCAACGGCGAGTTGAAAATTGACGAGTCGAGGATCAACGTCAACGGCGGCGCGATCGCATTGGGCCATCCGATTGGAGCGAGCGGGGCGCGGGTGCTGGTGACGCTAGTGCATGCGCTCCAGCAGCGCGGGCTGCGGCGCGGGCTTGCGTCGCTCTGCCTCGGAGGCGGGAACGCCGTAGCGATGGTCGTCGAGCGAATGGTCTGACGCTAGTCACGGTAGCCGCAGGCTTTAGCCTGCGTTTGAATATCAACACGCAGGCTAAAGCCCGCGGCTACCATTTGCCCGAATACACGCGGGCTAAAGCCCGCGGCTACCATTTGCCCGAATACCGACGCCAGTCACGGTAGCCGCAGGCTTTAGCCTGCGTTTGAATATCAACACGCGGGCTAAAGCCCGCGGCTACCATTTGCCCGAATACACGCGGGCTAAAGCCCGCGGC